>NZ_JBVHRI010000005.1:0-544587 GCF_055566975.1 Streptomyces sp. NPDC027189 | reverse complement strand
CCCAGAGGCGGCAACCGGCAGCTCAAGCGCGCGATGTTCCTGTCCGCGTTCGCCGCCCTGCACGATCCCGCCTCCCGTTCCTACTACGACCGATGTCGGGCCCGCGGGAAGACCCACACACAGGCTCTTCTCCGCCTGGCCCGACACCGCATCAGCGTGCTGTTCGCGATGCTCCGCGACGGCACCTTCTACGAACCCAGAACCCCACGCCTCGCTTGACGAAAGACATAGAGGCACCCCCCCCGAAAATGATCACCTGACAGGTGACAGGCAACCTTGATGTTCTATATCCAAACACAGGAGGACAAAGTATGAGGATCGCCCGCCTTGGATCCATTGCAGCCATGGGGCTCGCTGCCGTCGGTCTGGCAGCAGTACCAGCCCACGCCGACGGCGTCACCTATTCGACAGAAGGAGGAGCATACGTTGGCTTTAAGTCACTGGGAGACGAGTTCAGCATCTGCGACGAAAAAGCGGACGGCCACTCCGCGGTGCTTAGACTTTGGGTCAACGGCTCCTACTACACCACCGAGTGGAACCCAAACGGGGCTCACACTTGCGTGAAGTTGGACGAGAGCATCATAGCGGAAAATACCTCCATCTACTTCGAAGCCTGTATTGGCGAATATGGCGCCAGGGACATCTGGACGAGCACCTGCAATGGCAGGTCCGACCGCACCTAATGCAGCACACTTGACGGTCCGCCGGTTTCTACGGCGGACCGTCTTCTATCTTTTATACCGGTTACTGTAGCTAAAGGATCATCCCGCTACAGAAGTAAACTCGCCCCCGGGCGCGCGCGATCTACTTCGCTTCTTCGATAATGGCTGCGGTCGTGTGCGCTGAGTCTTTGGCTCGAAAGCAGACCAGGGGCTGCTGAATCGAGAGTGTGGAATCCGGAGCGACTAGCCTCGGCATTTCGTGACGGCTCGTCAGTTCAACTGGCGGGCCGTTTCGGCTTGTCGGGCTGGTGATGGGCAGGGGGCCCGGCTGTCGCGTCGGGTGGGCGCCGGGTTCCACGGCTCCGGCGGGGTGGTGCTGCTCGTAGGGACGGGAAAGTGCTGGTCAGCCGGGGTCAGGGAGGGTGTCGAGCCGGGCCCGGGCTTCCGTGATCAGGTGGGTCCAGGGCCAGTGGTGGGCGAGGCGGAGGTAGCGGCGGCGGCCGGTGGTGGCGAGCTGAGCGGCGGTGGAGAACAGCCGCAGGCGGAGCCGGCGGGGCTCCCACAACCGGGGCTTGCCGGTCAGGGCGAGCATCGGCATCCAGGCCAGCAGGTCGAGGGCGATCTGGACGATCTCCAGCCAGATCCGGTTCTGAGCCGTGTCATGGAGGGGGAGGTTGCGCAGGCCGGTGGCGCGGGCGGCTCGGATGCGGTCCTCGGCTCTGGCGCGCTGGCGGTGGCGCAGTTCGAGTGCGGCGATCGGCAGGTCCTGGGTGTTGGTGGCGAAGCAGGTCAGTCGCATCCCGTCGGCGTCGCTGAAGCGCAACTGGGCGCCTGGATGCGGCCGTTCCTTGCGCACGATCAGCCGCATCCCCGCTGGCCAGCCCTTGAGGCAGCCGCCGTCGAGTTCGGCCACCCAGGCTCCGTCGCGGATCTCGCCGCCCGGCTCGACCGCGACCGTCCAGGCGGTGGCCGGGATGCGGAGCACTGCGGCGTGGATGGCGTCGGTGATGGTCATGCCGACCGAGTACGACAGCCACCGGCCGCGCCGGGCCAGCCAGGCAACGAACTCGTGGGTGCCGCCGCCGGAGTCGGTACGGATCAGTGTCTGTCGCCCGCGTCGATACTTCTTGGGCAGCTGGGCCAGGGCCAGCTTCGCGGCGTCGATGTGGTCGGCGGCGGTATTGCTGCCCGCGTTGCCCGGCCGCAGCAGACCGGCGACCGGCTCCCCGCTGCCGCTGGGCCATGGTCGACGAAGCCCATCAGCGGGTGGTGCCCGAAGGTCTTCTTCCAGGTCGCGGGGGCGTCCTGCTTGCCGGAGTGAGCGATGACGAGCACTCCGTCGAGGTCCACGATCAGCTGTCCGCCCGCGTCCGGAGCCGACGGGCCAGCCAACTTCCACACCTGCTCACGGACTTCAGCCCGTGCCGTCCTGATCGCCTCAAGGGCCTTCGGCCCAGCCGAGGCCAGGGCGTCGACGAGGCGGGAGACCGTCGGGTCGGAGGCCACCGGCCCGAACACGCCCGGCTCGGCCCGCAGCACACCGACGTCCGCGAGGCAGCCCCCACCCAGCGCGACCGCCAGGGCCAAGATCAGCAGAATCTTGCCCGGGTCGTGCACTGTCCGCGGCTTGCGCCAGGGCGCCAGCGCGGTCGATATCGCCTGAT
This sequence comes from Streptomyces sp. NPDC027189, assembly GCF_055566975.1. Lineage (NCBI taxonomy): Bacteria > Bacillati > Actinomycetota > Actinomycetes > Kitasatosporales > Streptomycetaceae > Streptomyces > Streptomyces sp. NPDC027189. The sequence continues at coordinate 542,261 of NZ_JBVHRI010000005.1, read as the reverse complement.
CCAGCCCGGTCTTGCGGACGGTCTCCATCAGCAGCACGCCACCCGCCTGGCTGACCACTCCACGGCCACCGCCCTCGACGCGGACACGCGGATAGGACCCGATACGCTTCTTCACCTGGGAAGTGCTTCTTTCCTCGCAACCGACAGGACCGTCGACAAGCCCTATCGTTGCAGGTCAAGAGCACTTCTCTCGTTTTCGATCACACCTCGGACGCTGGCCCACGTGAAAGCGCAAGGCTAGTCAGCACCTCCCGCGCAGCGGGGGAACCTCAACGCCGCACCCTTCGGTACATGGGTTCCTCCCTGCCACGCCGTCCCGCAGCGATCGATCTCCTCCTGCAGATGAACGAGCGCCTGCTCATCAAACCCCTCATTCATACGCAGGGGAATCACGAAACGATCCGCCGCCTCTTCCAGGCAAGCATAAACAAGCTTGAACTCGTGGCGCCCGTACCGTGATCTTTAGAGGTCTCGTCCACCCGCTGCGGTCGTACAACCAATCGCCGAGACGCAGTTCCTTGTACGCGGCTCGGTACAGCACAGGAAATCAGAAAGTTGGCGATCGAACCGAGTACGCCAGCTCGGCGCCTGCTGTCGGTTACCCCTCACTGGCCGTTCTGTTCTTCGAGGTACTTCTCACGATTGCGGTTCTGCTCCTCGTTCGTCTCAGCGAAGAGCGTCTTGTCCTCGCTCACCGAGACGAAGTAATACCAGTTTCCCTCGGCGGGCTTGAGAGCAGCCTCAATCGCCTCGTCACCAGGATTGCTGATCGGCCCAGGGGGCAGACCCTTGATCTTGTAGGTGTTGTACGGGTCGTTGATCTTCCGCAGAGCGTCCACCGATCCGGTGGCCAACTTCGATTCGCCCCTCAGGTAGTTCACCGTCGAGTCGAAGTCGAGCAGGCCATAGGTCTCAGTATTGTCCGGCTTCAGTCGGTTGTAGACGACCCTTGCGACCCTTTCGAAGTCGTGCTTGTACTTGCCTTCCTTTTGAACGAGGCTCGCCACCGTCAGCAGCTGCAGCGGGTCCTTCAGGTTCAGTCCCTTGGCCTTGGCCTGAAGCCCGAAACCGGCGTACTTCTCATTCGCCATGTCGACCATCTGCTTCAGGACGTCCTTGGGCTTCATGCCCTTGGACACCGGATAACTGGACGGATAGAGGAATCCTTCCAGCGGGTCTTTGATGTCCTTGCTCGTATTGGCCCAGTCAGGGAGACCGAGAGCCCGCCATTCCTTCTCGGCTACGTCATTGGTCGTGCCCGATTTGAGCCCGAGACGACTGTCGATCATCTTGTAGATCTCGGTATTGCGCGTTCCTTCAGCGATGATCAGGTTATTATGGCTCTCGTTGCTGAGCATCAACGCCACGGCGTTTTCCGCCGACATTTCCTTCTTCAGCGTGTAGGTGCCCGCCTGAATGAATTTACCCTGGGGATTCCGCCCTTGGGCCGCAACAAAAGCGTCGATGCTCTTGACGACACCGTTCTCTTTGAGCAGTCGGCCGATGTCAGAACCGCCCGCACCCTTGGGGATGGTGACGGTCACCTGCCCGGCGCCCTCCCCCACATAGTCCGGCGTTGGCCCGAAACGGTCTTGGTAGAACTGGTAGCCGTAAAACCCGACGCCGGCGAGCCCGCCACCGAAGACCAGGGCGACCACCAGGCAAGCACAGCCGCTACGGCGCTTCTTGCCCTTGCCGCCGCTCCGCCCCTTCCGGTCACCGCGGGCACGGCCGCCCTTCGGATCGTCGCCGTCGAAGTCGTCGTCATCGTCGCCACGACCGGCGAAGAAGGCGTGTTCGCCCTGGTCGGGACCCGGATCCCAGTCCGTCTGCGGCTCGGGTTCGGCGCGCCGACGAGCCGGCGGCTCCGGCGGCGGGTAGGCGTCGGGGGTGCCGTAGAAGTCGGGCTGCTCCCCGTTGTACTGGCTCGCGTAGGGGTCGGCCGGATCGGCGGCGTACGGGACGTGCGGGTGCGTCCCCGTGCTCCAGCCGCCGTCGCTGTACTGCTGCTGTCCCTGCCCGCCGTACTGCTGTTGCCCCTGGTCGACGTACTGCTGCTGCGCTTGGCCGTTGTGCTGGTGCTGCACCTGGTCCGCGTACTGCGGGTGTCCCTGCGTAGGGAACTGCTGCTGGTCGTGGCCGTAGGCGCCCTGAGGGCCCGGACCCCAGTCGCCGTACTGCGCCTGCTGCTGTTGCGGCTGCTGCGGCTGCGGCTGCGGCTGCTGCGGATAGTGCTGCGGCTGGCCGCCGTAGGGGGACTGGCCGTCGGCAGCCTGTCCTCCCCATCCGCCGTCCCCGTACAACGGGTCCTCCGGATGCCACGGTTCGGAGCCTGCGCCCCGGCCATACTCAGTCATCGATCCCCTACGAGCCGCGAGGCGGTGGGTGCTGAGCGCCCGTGGCCCGGCATCCTACTTCGCCTCTCCTGCTGTGCGGCAGCTGTTCGAACACTGCCACGTCGCGCGGAACGTTACCGTATCGCGATCAGTTGACATTCATTTCTCCGGTCCGGAGTGTCCAGCAGTCGCCTGCTTGGCTTCCTGCTTCACAGCCGACAGCCCCGTCCGAGAAGCATCCCGTTGAGGTCTTACACCAGCTCCACAGGCTGTGACCGCCTGCCCGACGGCCAGAAGGTTCTTCGCCCCGTTCACGTCCCTGTCGTGGCGGGTGCTGCACGCGGGACATGTCCACTCGCGCACATTCAGGGGAAGCTTCCCCAGGTGGTGCCCGCATGTTGAGCAAGTCTTGCTCGACGGGTACCACTGGTCTACAACCACCAGCTGGCGCCCGTACCAGTTGCACTTGTACTCCAACATGCGCCGCAGCTCAGTCCACGCTGCGTCTGAGATCGCTCGTGCCAGCGAGCGGTTCTTCAGCATGCCGCGCACATTGAGGTCCTCGATCACGATCGCTTGGTTCTCACGAACGAGTCGAGTCGTCAGCTTGTGGAGATGATCTTTCCGACGGTCGGTAATACGGGCGTGGATCTTAGCTACGCTCCTGCGCGCCTTCTCCCAGTTCTTGGAGCCTTTCTCCTTGCGCGCCATGCCACGTTGCGCTCGCGCCAGGCGCCCACGATCACGACGTTCGTGCTTTGGGTTGGTGACCTTCTCCCCGGTAGAGAGCGTCACCAGCGACGTCAGGCCAGCATCTAAGGCGACCGCCTCATGCGCCGAGTCCGTCAACGGCTGGACGGTTGGATCCTCGACCAGGAGCGAAACAAACCATCGTCCTGACGGATCCCGTGAAACGGTCACACTCGATGGCTCGGCCCCATCGGGCAATAGCCTGGACCAGGTGATGTTGAGGGGTTGGTCCATCATGGCCAGGGTCAATCGGCCATCCCGCCATCGAAACGCCGAGCGCGTGTACTCCGCAGACGCACGCGACCTCTTCTTCACCTTGAAGCGGGGGTACTTCGCCCGGCCCTCCCAGAAGTTGACGAAGGCTGTCTGAAGGTGACGAAGCGTCTGCTGGAGCGGAACGGACGAGACGGCTGCGAGATACGCGTACTCCTCGGACTTCTTCCACTCGGTCAGCATGGCTGACGTCTGAACGTAGTTGACTCGCTCTTGCCTCTGATACCAGGCCTCAGTGCGCTCCTGAAGAGCCAGGTTGTAGACCTTGCGCACGCACCCGAAGGTGCGTGACAGCTGTGCCGCCTGCGCATCAGTCGGGTAGAAGCGGAACTTGAAAGCCCGCCGTACATGCTTGGTCTTCACATCTCACACGCTAAGGGCATTCTTTCTGAGATGAAGGCCAATCACGAGAATCAGGCGGTGACTTCGACGCCCTCGCCGGGAGACGTACCTGACACCCGTTCGGATTCCAGCGCCTGCTGCAGAATGATGACGGCGGCCGCCTGGTCGATCACCGACCTGCCCTTTTTGGACTTCACGCCCGAAGCGCGCAGGCCCTGACTGGCCGTCACTGTGGTCATCCTCTCGTCCATGAGCCGCACCGGAACGGGGGCGATCCCCCGGGCGAGCTCCTGGGCGAAGGCGCGGACCTTGACCGCGGCCGGGCCCTCGCCCCCCTTGAGGGAGCGAGGGAGTCCGACGACGACCTCGATCGGCTCGTACTCCTCGACGAGTTGCCTGAGCCGGCGATGGGCGGCCGGGATGTCACGCCCCGGGACCGTCTCCACCGGTGTCGCGAGGATCCCGTCGGGGTCGCACGAGGCGACCCCGATGCGGGCGTCCCCGACATCGATGGCGAGACGACGTCCTCTACGCATGTCCCTGTGCCTTACTTGGCCGTCTCGGCGACCAGGCGCTCGACCGCGTCGATGGCCTCGCCGATGGCGGCCGCGTTCTGGCCGCCGCCCTGGGCGACGTCCGGCTTGCCGCCACCGCCGCCGCCGAGGGTCTTGGCGGCGGTGCGGACCAGGTCACCGGCCTTGAGGCCGCGCTCGCGGGCGGCCTCGTTGCTGGCGATGACCGTCAGCGGCTTGCCGCCCGCCACGGTGAACAGGGCGACCACAGCGGCCCGGCCGCCCTGGATGCGGCCGCGCACGTCGAGGACCAGCTTGCGCAGGTCGTCGGCGGTGGTGCCGTCGGGGACCTGGCCGGTGACCAGGGCGACGCCGTGCACGTCCTTGGCGGACTCGACGAGACCGGCGGCGGCCTGCAGGACCTTCTCCGCTCGGAACTTCTCGATCTCCTTCTCGGCGTCCTTCAGCTTGCCGAGCATGGCGGAGATCTTCTCCGGGAGCTCCTCCGGACGGCCCTTGACCAGCTCCTGGAGCTGGGCGACGACCGTGTGCTCGCGGGCCAGGAAGTTGTAGGCGTCGACGCCGACCAGGGCCTCGATGCGACGGACGCCGGAGCCGATCGACGACTCGCCGAGCAGCTTCACCAGGCCCAGCTGGGCGGTGTTGTGGACGTGCGTGCCGCCGCACAGCTCCTTGGAGAAGTCGCCGATGGTGACGACGCGGACGCGCTCGCCGTACTTCTCGCCGAACTCGGCGATGGCGCCCTGCTTCTTGGCCTCGTCGATGCTCATGATCTCGGCCTGGACGTCCAGGTCGCGGGCGAGCACCTCGTTGATCTGCTGCTCGACGTCGGTCATCACGGTCGTCGGTACGGCGGACGGGGAGCCGAAGTCGAAGCGGAAGCGGCCGGGCTGGTTCTCCGAACCGGCCTGGGCGGCCGTCGGCCCGAGGGCGTCGCGCAGGGCCTGGTGTGTGAGGTGCGTGGCCGAGTGGGCGCGGGCGATGGCCTTGCGACGGCGTTCGTCGATGGAGGCCTGGGCCTTGGCGCCGACGGTGACCTCGCCGACCTGGACGACGCCCTTGTGGACGTACACCCCCGGGACCGGCTTCTGACAGTCGCGGACCTCGACGATGGCACCGGTGTCCACCTTGATGCGACCGGTGTCGCCGATCTGACCGCCGCCCTCGGCGTAGAACGGGGTGCGGTCGAGGACGATCTCGACCTCGTCGCCCTCGGTGGCGGCGGGCGACGAGACACCGTCGACCAGGATGCCGACGATCGTCGACTCGCCCTCGGTGCGGTCGTAGCCGATGAAGTCGGTCTCGCCGGCGGCGTCGGCGATCTGGCGGTAGGCGCCGAGGTCGGCGTGGCCGGTCTTCTTGGCCCGGGCGTCGGCCTTGGCCTGGTCCCGCTGCTGCTTCATCAGGCGCCTGAAGCCGTCCTCGTCCACCGAAAGGCCCTGTTCGGCGGCCATTTCGAGGGTGAGGTCGATCGGGAAGCCCCAGGTGTCGTGGAGCAGGAAGGCCTTGTCGCCGGCGAGGACCGTGCCGCCGGACTCCTTGGTCTCGGTGATGGCCGAGTCGAGGATGTTCGTGCCGGCCCTCAGCGTCTTGAGGAAGGCGGCCTCCTCGGAGAGGGCCACGGTCTCGATGCGCTTGCGGTCGGAGACGAGTTCCGGGTACTGCTGGCCCATCATCTCGATCACGACATCGATGAGGTCCTTGACGACCGGACCGGTGGCGCCGAGCAGCCGCATGTTGCGGATGGCGCGGCGCATGATGCGGCGCAGCACGTAGCCGCGGCCCTCGTTGCCGGGGGTCACCCCGTCGCCGATGAGCATGACGGACGTACGCATGTGGTCGGTGACCACACGCAGCGAGACGTCGGAGTCGTGGGCGGCGCCGTACTCGACACCCGTCAGCTCGGTGGCCTTCTTGATGACGGCCATGGAGGTGTCGATCTCGTACATGTTCTGCACGCCCTGCAGAATCATGGCGAGGCGTTCCATACCGAGGCCGGTGTCGATGTTCTTGCTGGGCAGCTCGCCGAGGATCTCGAAGTCCTCCTTCGAGGTGCCCTCGCCGCGCTCGTACTGCATGAAGACCAGGTTCCAGATCTCCACGTACCGCTCGTCGTTGACGGCCGGGCCGCCCTCGACGCCGAACTCCGGGCCGCGGTCGTAGTTGATCTCGGAACACGGGCCGCAGGGGCCCGGGACGCCCATGGACCAGTAGTTGTCCTTCTTGCCGAGGCGCTGGATGCGCTCGGCGGGGACGCCGATCTTGTCGCGCCAGATGGCCTCGGCCTCGTCGTCCTCCAGGTAGACCGTGATCCACAGGCGTTCGGGGTCGAGCCCGTAACCACCCTTGTCCTGGGGCGTGGTGAGCAGCTCCCAGGCGTAGGTGATGGCGCCTTCCTTGAAGTAGTCGCCGAAGGAGAAGTTGCCGCACATCTGGAAGAACGTGCCGTGCCGGGTGGTCTTGCCGACCTCTTCGATGTCGGGCGTGCGCACGCACTTCTGGACACTGGTGGCACGCGACCACGGCGGCTTGACCTCGCCGAGGAAGTACGGCTTGAAGGGGACCATGCCGGCGGGGACCAGGAGCAGAGTCGGGTCGTCCGCGATGAGCGACGCCGAAGGGACGACGGTGTGACCGCGCTCCTCGTAGAAGCTCAACCAGCGGCGGCGGATTTCAGCCGACTCCATCAGTGGTCCTCATTCCGGTTGTACGAGTACGTCGACCTCTCGACATACGTCGGGTTCTTGCTGTACTTCGGGTGGTCGCTGTTCTCGATGGCGGCGACGCGCCGGGGGGCGGGCAGTTCGGGATGGGTGTTGAGCCCGAGCGCCTCGTCGAGTTCGGCCTCCCGCTGGGCCATGCCGTCGCGGACGTCGAGCGCGAAGTCCTTGAGCCGGTGGCCTGCCTCGATCGCCTTGTTCGCGGCCTGTGCCGCGAGGCTTTCGGGGGTCAGCTGCTTGAGCTTGCGGTTGACCTTGGTGGTGGCCCACACACCCGCGGCTGCGCCGGCGGTGAACCAGAACGTACGGCGGAACATCGCTGCGTCAGTCCTTCTTCCGCTTTCCCCGTCGCGCGGACGGGACGGTGCGGCCCACGATCACGGTACGCCGGGACGCCTTGTCGGGCACATTCTCACGACGGCCTCCGATGGCCCGGCGCACGCCGTAGCCGAACGCCGCGACCTTCACCAGGGGGCCGCCGAAGGTGGAGGCGACGGTGGACGACAACGCCGACGCGTTCGACGTGACCTCCTGGACGTCCGAGGCGATGGCGTCGACCCGCTCGATCTGCGTCTGTGCGGAGCGCACGGCCGCGGAGGCGTCGGCGAGCAGCGGGACGGCCTGGTCGGTCACGTCCGCGACGAGCTTGGTGGTCGCCCTGAGCGTCTGGGCCAGCCTCGCCAGCGCGACGGCGAGGAAGGAGACCAGGATCGCCCAGAAGACGGCCACCAGGATCCCGGCCACCTCTCCACCGGACACTGTGCACCCGCTCCCTCATGCGTGCCTGAACATCGAAAAGTCGTCCCCCGAGCCTATCGCGCCGGGGCCGCGGCTCCGTACCGCATTAACGGCTGCTCGCAGCCGAGTTGCGCGAAGTGATGGTACGGACCGCTTACGGGCCAGTACGCTCCGTATCCCATGCGAGGTTCTCAGCGCTCCGCCCCTGCGGCGCCCGGCAATCTGCCCTTGGAACTCGACGCGTTCGTGGGGCGCTCGGCCGAACTCGCGCGGCTGACCGGGGCACTGGAGACGGCTCGCCTGGTGACCGTGACGGGCATGGGCGGCGTGGGCAAGTCGCGGATGGCGGCGCACGCCGCGGCGCGGACGGACGCGCGCGACGGGGCGTGGCGCGTGGAACTGTCCGCGGTGCGCGATCCGGACCTCGTCGAGTACGCGGCCGTCGAGGCCCTCGGTCTGACGGATCAGACGCCGCGGCCGCCGCGCCAGGTCCTGCTCGACCATCTCGCCGAGCGTCAACTCCTCCTCGTCCTGGACGGGTTCGAGCATCTGGCGGACGTGTGCGCCTCGCTCGTGGGCGAGCTGCTGCGCAGCGCGCCCGGGCTTCGCGTGCTGGCCGTGGGGCGCAGACCACTGGAGGTCGCTGGCGAGCGGCTGTTCCCGCTGGCGCCGCTGTCCGAGCCGGAGGCGGCGCAGCTCTTCGAGGAGCGGGCGGCGGCCCGGGTCCCCGGGTTCGCCCTGCACGAGGGCAACCGGTCCGACGTAGGGGAGCTGTGTCGGCGCCTGGACGGGATCCCGCTCGCGGTCGAACTGGCGGCGGGGCGGCTGAGCACCCTCTCCCCCGCGCAACTGCTGTCCCGGCTGAAGGACCGGTTCCGGCTGCTGACCGGCGGCGCGCGTGACGCGCTGCCACGACACCGGACCTTGCGTACGGCGATCGGCTGGAGCCACGAGCTCTGCACGCCCGAGGAGCGGCTGCTGTGGGCGCGGCTCTCGGTGTTCGCCGGGCCGTTCGACCTGGAGGCCGCCGAGTACGTGTGCAGTGGGGGCGGGCTGCACTCCGACGACGTCCTCGACGTGCTGGGCGAACTGCTCGCGCAGTCGGTGCTGTCCCGCGAGGAGACGGCGGCGGGCGTGCGCTACCGGATGCTGGACACGGTCCGGGCCTATGGGGCGGACTGGCTGGAGGCGACGGGCGACGCGGACCGGCTGCGCCGCCGTCATCGCGACTGGTACATGGGCCTGGCCACCTGGTGCGAGCTGGACTGGTTCTCGCCGCGGCAGGGCGAGGTCGCCACGCGCGTCGACACGGAGCTGCCGAATCTGCGCCGCGCGCTGGAGCACTGTCTGACCGAGCCGGGCGAGGTCCATCTGGGCCAGTACCTGGCCGGCAGCCTGTGGTTCTACTGGGTCGGCTGCGGTCGGCTGTCCGAGGGCCGGCATTGGCTGGAGCGCAGCCTCGAGCTGTGCGCGAAGGACGGGACGCAGGAAAAGTCGCGGCTGAAGGCGTTGTGGGTGCTCGGCTATGTGGCGGTTCTCCAGGGCGACACGGTGCCCGCGCTGTCCGCGCTTCTGGAGTGCCGCGAGGAGGCGGAACGCAGGGGCAACACGACCGCCGTGGCGTACGCGGAGCACCGCACCGGCTGTCTCGCGCTGGTCACGGACGACATGACGCGTGCCGAGTCCTTGCTGCGCTCGGCGCTGGACCGCTATCACGAGATCGGCGAGCTCAACAGCAATGTGCTGATGGGCCAGGTCGAGCTGGCGATGACCCTGGCGTTCCAGGGCGATCTGCGGGGCGCGGTGAGGCTGTGCGAGGACGTCCGCCGGGTCTGCGAGGACCACGGAGAGCGCTGGGCGCTGGCGTATGCGCTGTACGTCCTGGCGTACGAGGCCTTGGCCGAGGGGGATACGGCGCGGACCCGGGACCTCCTGGAGGAGTGCCTCGGCATCTCGCACACCTTTCACGATCTGCTCGGCACGGTCCTCTCGGTGGAGCTGCTCGCGCTGGTCACGGCGGTGGAGGGCGATCCGGCCGAGGCCGCGGTGCTGCAGGGGGCCGCGTCCCGGATGTGGCCGTCGGTGGGTCTGCCGCTGTTCGGCTCGGCGTACTACAACGCGCCGCACGAGCGGTGCGAGGCCATGGCCCGGGAGCGGATGGGCGACGAGCGGTACGCGGAGTGCGTCGGCGCGGGAACGCGGCTCGGGCAGGAGGCGGCGGTGGCCCGGGCGTTGGGGCCGGCCCGCGGCGGGCGCACGCTCGGTGCGGTGCCCTCGCCGCGCAGCGTTCCCCCGGAAAAGCGAGAACCCGTCGTCTCCCCCACCTCGAAGGGCGGGGAGACGACGGGCTGACGCGCAGGTGGTGCTACGTCCGCTGGAGGATCAGCGGGCGTAGTACTCGACGACGAGCTGCTCGTCGCAGATCACCGGGATCTCCTTGCGGTTCGGCTCACGGTCCAGGCGGAAGGCCAGGGCGCGGAGGTTCACCTGGAGGTAGCGCGGGGTCTCGCCGTCGGGGGCGAAGCCGCCCTCGCGGGAAACCTGGAACAGGGTCTTCTCGCGGCTGCGCTCGCGGACCATCACGACGTCGTCGGGCTTGACGCGGAAGGACGGCTTGTCGACCTTCTGACCGTTGACCTCGATGTGGCCGTGAACGACCATCTGGCGGGCCTGGTAGATCGTGCGGGCGATGCCCGAACGCAGGACCAGCGCGTCGAGACGACGCTCCAGCTCGATGATCAGGGCCTCACCGGTCTTGCCCTGGACCTTGGAGGCACGCTCGTAGGCGCGGACGAGCTGGCGCTCGGACACGTCGTACTGCGCGCGCAGACGCTGCTTCTCGAGCAGACGGACCTTGTAGTCCGAGTTCTGCTTGCGGCCACGGCCGTGCTCACCCGGCGGGTAGGGGCGGGCCTCGAAGTACTTGACGGCCTTCGGGGTCAGCGCGATACCGAGGGCACGCGACTTCTTGACCTTGGGGCGGGACTGATTCGCCACTTTTTCTCTTTCCTTGATTTCGGCTCACCAGAGTTAAGGGAGGTCGCAATCCGCAGCCTGGGAAACCCCGCGGGCCCTTACGGACCTGCTGGGCAGCCGCTCCCTGGTCTGGGCACATACGTGCAGCACGCGAGTGGCCCACCGACCGTTCCGGAAGACCGGGTGGTGGTGGGCTGCCCGCGACACCTTCGACGGTGCGCGACGCTCCTGGAATCCCTCCGTGGAGGCAGGGGCTCCGGCTGGATGTCCCGTTCTGGTGGTGCCGACCGGAGCCGGACACGGGACGCAGCGCTTCTGGTCATCCTACAGGGGGATCAGGAGCGCTTTCGACCAGAGGCCATCGGCGACCCTGCCCGGAGCCATCAGGGCTTTCCCCGGCCGAGGTGCTTCCTGGTCCACTCCACCGCGTCCGCGTACCGTGCCTCGGCGCCGTGCCGGGTCGGCGTGTAGTACTCGCGGTCCTTGAGCTCCTCCGGGGCGTACTGCTGGGCGGCGATGCCTTCGGGCAGGTCGTGCGGATACACGTACCCCTGGGCGTGCCCCAGTTTGGCCGCGCCCTTGTAGTGCCCGTCGCGCAGATGGAGCGGCACGGGTCCCGCGTGTCCCTTGCGTACGTCCTCCATGGCGGCGCCGATCGCCATCGTCGCGGCATTGGACTTGGGGGCCAGTGCGAGGGCGATGGTGGCATGGCTGAGGGTGAGCGCGGCCTCGGGGAAGCCGATCATGGCGACGGCCTGGGCGGCGGCCACCGCTATGGGCAGCGCGTTCGGATCGGCGAGGCCGATGTCCTCGCTGGCGGAGATCATCAGGCGACGGGCGATGAAACGGGGGTCCTCACCGGCCTCGATCATCCGGGCCAGGTAGTGCAGTGCCGCGTCCACGTCCGAGCCGCGGATGGACTTGATGAGCGCGCTCGCCACGTCGTAGTGCTGGTCGCCGTCGCGGTCGTACTTCACGGCGGCGCGGTCGACGGTCTCCTCCAGGGTCTGGAGGCTGATCTCCGTCTCGCCCTTGTCGAGCGCGGCGCCGGCCGCGGCCTCCAGGGCGGTCAGGGCGCGGCGGGCGTCCCCGCCGGCGATCCGCAGCAGGTGCTCCTCGGTGTCCTCGGGAAGCGCGACGGCGTCCTTGAGGCCGCGCTCGTCGGTGAGCGCGCGCTTGACGAGGCCGCGCAGGTCCTCGTCCGTGAGCGGTTCGAGGGTGAGCAGGAGGGAGCGGGAGAGCAGTGGGGAGATCACCGAGAAGTACGGGTTCTCGGTGGTCGCCGCGATCAGGGTCACCCAGCGGTTCTCGACCGCGGGCAGCAGGGAGTCCTGCTGGGCCTTGCTGAAGCGGTGGATCTCGTCGAGGAAGAGGACGGTCTCCTTGCCGAAGCCTCCGGTGGCACGGCGTGCTCCGTCGATCACCGCGCGTACTTCCTTGACGCCCGCGGTGATCGCCGACAGCTCCACGAAGCGCTTGTTGGTGGCCTTGGACACCACATAGGCGAGGGTCGTCTTGCCGGTGCCGGGCGGGCCCCAGAGGATCACCGAGGACGGTCCGGCCGGGCCGCCGTTCCCCTCGCCGACGAGTCTGCGCAGGGGCGATCCCGGCTTCAGCAGATGCTGCTGGCCCACGACTTCGTCGAGGGTGCGCGGGCGCATCCGTACCGCCAGGGGACTGGCGGACGGGTCCTTCTCCTGGCGTTCTTCTGCTGCGGCGGTGAACAGGTCGGGCTCCACGTGCAAAACCCTATGTCACGCCACTGACAACGCCGCCGGGCCCGGGAGAACAGGGAGGCTCAGCTGGTCCAGAAGTCCCACCAGCGGGTCAGGATCAGCATCCCGATGATCCCGATGTGCAGCACCGGCAGGACCCAGGTGAACTCGCCGAAGAAGCTCTTCAGCCAGCGCGGGGCGGGCAGGAAGTTGTTGCGGATGTTGGACGAGGTCACGTACCAGAACATGATGATCGTGGCGACCCAGGCGAGGGAGCACCACAGGCACAGCGAGTTGATGCGGTACAGCGACTGGAACTGCAGCCAGGTGCAGAATCCGACGCCGAAGAGTGTGCCGAAGTTGAAGGTCAGCCAGTACCAGCGCGGGAAGGTGGCCCGGGCGAGCAGGCTCATGCCGACGCAGATGACGATGCCGTAGGCCACCAGGCCCAGCATGGGGTTGGGGAACCCGAAGGCCGAGGCCTGGTCGCTCTTCATGATGTTGCCGCAGGAGACGACCGGGTTCAGGCTGCACCCGGGCACGAAGTTCGGGTTCTCCAGCAGCTTGAACTTGTCGATCGTGATGACCCACGCGGCAAGGAGACCGGCCGCACCCGTGATCACCAGCAGCAGGGCGAGGGCACGGCTGCCGCCGACCGTCCGGGGAGCGGCGACGCGTTCCTGGTCGGTCGGGACGTCCTTGACTGTCGTCTTGCTCATCACGCCGTTTCCGTAGCTTCGAAGGGGCCTTCGGGCAGGGCCATTGTGCCGCACGCGCCCTCGTGTCCACCGTTCGATGGACATAAGGAGGTACGCACGGTCGTCCCGGAGCGTTCGGTTCGGCGGGAGGCTCGTCGGCATGACAACACACGCGAACCAACTCGCGGTGGACGTACGGGGGCTGCGCAAGCAGTACGGAGACGTGACCGCCGTCGACGGCATCGATCTCGGCATACGGCAGGGCGAGGTGTTCGGCCTGCTCGGGCCCAATGGAGCGGGCAAGAGCACCACGGTGGAGATCCTCCAGGGCAACCGCGGCCGGGACGCGGGCGAGGTCTCGGTGCTCGGCGCGGATCCGGCGACGGGCACGCGCGCGTGGCGCTCGCGCGTCGGCATCGTCTGGCAGGACGAATCCGCGCCCGCCGAGTTGACGGTGCGCGAGACCGTGCGGCACTTCGCCCGCTATTACCCGAAGCCCCGCGACCCGGAGGAAGTCATCGGCCTGGTCGGTCTGGAGGAGAAGGCGGGCAGCCGAGTCAAGGCGCTCTCCGGTGGCCAGCGCAGGCGCCTGGACGTGGCGCTCGGTGTGATCGGCGGTCCCGAGCTGCTGCTCCTGGACGAACCGACGACCGGCTTCGACCCTGCCGCGCGGCGGCAGTTCTGGGAACTGATCCGGAAGCTCGCCGACGAGGGCACGACGATCCTGCTCACCACGCACTACCTGGAGGAGGCGGAGGCGCTCGCGCACCGTCTCGCGGTCATCGCGAAGGGCCGGGTGGTCGCCGAGGGCGAGCCGTCCGCGCTGCGCGAGCGCTTCGGCACCGAGGCGACCGTCGAGTGGACGGAGCCCGACGGCACCCCGCGCGAGGAGCGCACGGACACGCCCACCAGGACCGTCGCCGAGCTCATGCACCGCTTCGACGGCGAGATCCCGGGGCTGCGGGTGAGCCGCCCCACCTTGGAGGACGTCTATCTGCGGCTGACCGGGCAGGAGGACGCGCGATGACCACGACCGCCGTACGCGCGCACAGCGAGACCTCATCGGGCAGGCTGCCAGGCGCCTGGGGGCTCGGCCTCCAGCGGGGCGCCCTGGAGATCAAGCAGTTCTTCCGCCAGCGCGACCAGGTGGTGTTCACCTTCGCTTTCCCGGTCGTCTTCCTCTTCCTCTTCGCCTCGATCTTCAGCGACGACGTCCGGGGAGCCGGCATCACCGCCTCCCAGCTGTACGTCCCCGCCATGATGGCGGCGGGCATCATGTCCACGAGCTTCCAGTCCCTCGGGATCTCGATCGCGATCGAACGGGACGAGAAGGTGCTGCGCCGGCTGCGCGGCACACCCATGCCACCGGCCGCGTACTTCCTCGGCAAGATCTGGCTGGTTCTGGTGACCGGCGCCCTGGAGACCGCGATCCTGCTCCTCGTCGGCACGACGCTCTACGACGTGGACCTGCCCTCGGACCTCGGCACGTGGGCGGACTTCGCCTGGATCTTCGTCCTGGGCCTCACGTCCTGCGCCCTGCTCGGCATCGCGATCAGCTCGGTCCCGAAATCCGGCAAGAGCGCCACGTCGGTGGTCGTACTGCCCTTCCTGGTCCTCCAGTTCATCTCCGGGGTGTACATCGCCATCGACACCATCCCGGACTGGATGCTGAACATCGGCGCGCTGTTCCCGCTGAAGTGGATGTGCCAGGGGCTGCGCGGGGTCTTCCTGCCCGAGTCGGCGAAGGTCCTCGAACAGGCGGGTGGCTGGGAGTTCGGGCGGATCGCCCTGGTGCTCGGGGCCTGGTGCGTCGGAGGATTGCTGCTGTGCCTGCTGACTTTCCGGTGGAAGAACCGGCGCGACGGATGACGGGTCCGGCCGGAGCACGCGAGTCGAACACCTGGGACCGCTCGTTCCGGCTGTGGGACTCGTACTTCGCGATCGTTTGGGTGGCCACCCTGGTGTTCGTGCTGGGCACGAGCCATCCGGGGTGGCACATCCGCGTCGCCGCCGGCGCACTGCTTCTGCTGCTGATTCCCTGGTATCTGGCGGTCGGACGCCCCGTCCTCACGGCCGAGAGCCCGGACGAGCATCGCGCCCTCGGCTACATCGCGGGCGCGGTCGTGCTGTTCCTGCCGCCCGGCGTCCTGGTCGGCGAGACCCGCTTGATGACGTTCGCACTGGTTCCGCAGTGCTTCATCGGCCTCCGCCTTCGCCGGGCGCTGACGGCCGTGACCGTCATCAACATCGCGCCGGTGGTGGGCTGGGCGCTGCTCTGGTGGCCCAGTGACCAGGACGTCTTCTTCAACACCGTCTTCGCCGTGGTCACCCTCGTCTTCTCCGCGGCCCTCGGCAGCTGGATCATCCGCATCATCGAGCAGAGCCAGGAACGGGCCGAGCTGATCGCCGAGTTGGACGCCAGCCGCCACGAGATCTCCCGTCTCTCGGCCGCACACGGCGCGCTGGCCGAGCGGGAGCGGTTCTCCCGGGAGATCCACGACACCCTCGCGCAGGGCTTCACCAGTCTGCTGATGCTGGTCCAGGCCGTCGACGCCGAGCTGGACCACGACGTGCCCCAGGCCCGCCGTCACCTGGCCCTGATGGCCGAGACCGCCCGGCAGAACCTCGCCGAGGCACGGGCCCTGGTCACGGGCGGCGCGCCCGCCGACCTCGACGGCGCCTCGCTGCCCGACGCGCTGCGCCGGCTCGCCGCCCGCCATGACGCGACGGTCGACGTGACCGGCGCGGTGCGCGCGCTGCCCGCCGGGCCCGAGGTCGTCGTCCTGCGCTCCTGCCAGGAGGCGCTGGCGAACGCCCTTAAGCACGCGGGGAGTTCGGCCGCGGTCGCGGTCGTGCTGGCCTACGCCGACGATTCGCTGGCCGTCTCCGTGCGCGACGACGGCTGCGGCTTCGACCCCGCCGCACCGGTCGACGGCTACGGTCTGGCGGGGTTGCGCGCACGGGCCGCCGAGGTGGGCGGTACGGCGCAGGTACGCAGTACGCCCGGCACCGGCACGACCGTCACCGTGTGCCTGCCCGTCCCCAGGAGCGACTCGTGATCCGGATCATCCTCGCCGACGACCATCCCGTCGTACGCGAAGGGCTGCGCGCCATGCTCAGCGCCGAGCCCGACCTCGATGTGATCGCCGACGCGTCCAGCGGACCGCAGGCGGAGGCGCTGGCCGCCGAACTCCGGCCCGACATCGTCCTCATGGACCTGCGGATGCCGGAGGGCGGGGGCGTCGACTCGATCGTCCGTATGACGCAGGCGGGATTGTCGTGCCGGGTCATCGTGCTGACGACGTACGAGACGGACCGGGACATTCTGCGGGCGGTGGAGGCGGGGGCCGCGGGCTATCTGCTGAAGGACCTGCCGCGGGCCGAACTCGCGGACGCGGTTCGCGCCGCTGCCCGTGGGGAGACCGTCTTGGCGCCGTCCGTGGCCGCGCGTCTCGTGGACCAGCTGCGTACGAAGCCTGAGCGGCCGCGGTTGTCGGAGCGTGAGACCGCGGTGCTTCGGCTGGTCGCCGAGGGGTGCACCAACGCCGAGATCGGGCGTCGGCTCTTCATCGGGGAGTCCACCGTGAAGACCCATCTGCTGCGGGTCTTCGGGAAGTTGGGGGTGGATGACCGGACGGCTGCGGTGACCAGTGCGATGCGGTTCGGGTTGCTGGAGTGAGGCCCGCGGCGGAGCCGCTGACGGATGCAGTCGCCCCCTCCGCCCCTGCCTGTCCCGTACCTGGGGGCTGCGCCCCCAGACCCGCAAAAGACTGCGCGGTTCCCCGCGCCCCTTTTTAGGGCTGGTACGGGACGGGCAGGGGCGGAGGGGGCGAAACACCGCTCCGGCGCCCGCCCGCGCCCCTCAGCCCAGCCTCGACTCCAGCTCCGCCACGATCCCGTCGACGGACACCGCGGTCTGCTCGCCGGACTCCATGTCCTTGAGCTGCACCACGCCCTCGGCGAGATCCCGCTCACCGGCGACGATGGTGTACCGCGCACCCGACCGGTTCGCGTTCTTCATCGCGCCCTTGAGCCCCTTCGCGCCGTAGGAGAAGTCCGCCGCGACCCCGGCCTTGCGCAACGCCGTGACCACACCGAACAGCAGCCGCCGCGCCTCCTCCCCGAGCGGCACCGCGAACACACTGGTGGACGCGGGCAGTTCGAGCGAGACACCTTCGGCTTCCAGGGCGAGGACCGTACGGTCGACACCCAGCGCCCAGCCCACCGAGGGCAGCGCGGGACCGCCGATCATCTCGGACAGGCCGTCGTAACGGCCGCCGCCACCCACCGCGGACTGGGAGCCCAGACCGTCGTGGATGAACTCGAAGGTCGTACGGGTGTAGTAGTCGAGACCGCGCACCAGCTTCGGGTCGTCCTCGAAGGAGACACCCGCAGCCGTGATCAGCTCGCGCACCTCCTCGTGGTACGCCTTGCACGCGTCGCACAGGTAGTCCCGCAGGAGCGGGACTCCCACCAGCTGCTTCTGGACGTCGTCGCGCTTGTCGTCGAGGATGCGCAGGGGGTTGATCTCGGCGCGGCGGAGGGTGTCCTCGTCCAGATTCAGGCCGCGCAGGAAGTCCTGCAGGGCGGCCCGGTAGACGGGGCGGCACTCCTTGTCGCCGAGGGAGTTCAGCAGGATCCGGAAGTTGCGCAGCCCCAGCGAGCGGTACGCCTGGTCCGCCAGGATGATCAGCTCGGCGTCCAGCGCCGGGTCCTCGGCTCCGATCGCCTCGGCGCCCACCTGGGAGAAGTGGCGGTAACGGCCCTTCTGGGGACGCTCGTAGCGGTAGTACGAGCCCGAGTACCAGAGCTTGACGGGGAGGTTGCCCGCCTTGTGCAGGTTGGCCTCCAGAGCCGCGCGCAGCACGGAGGCCGTGCCCTCCGGACGCAGGGCCAGCTTGTCGCCGCCCTTGGTCTCGAAGGCGTACATCTCCTTGGTCACGATGTCGGTGGACTCACCGACCCCGCGCGCGAACAGCTCGACGTTCTCGAAGCCGGGGGTCTCGATGTAGCCGTAGCCGGAGTTGCGCAGCGGCGCGGCGATCGCCTCGCGCACCGCGAGATACTTCGCGCTCTCCGGCGGAATCAGGTCGTACGTGCCCTTGGGGGCCTTGAAGGTGCTCACGGAAGTCTCTCGTCACATTCCTCGTCGAGGAGCGGAGGTCGGGTCCGCTCCCAGGCCGGCGGCCACCTGCCGCACGTACGGATTGGTGGCGCGTTCCTGGC
The DNA here is from genome assembly GCF_055566975.1 of Streptomyces sp. NPDC027189. Lineage (NCBI taxonomy): Bacteria > Bacillati > Actinomycetota > Actinomycetes > Kitasatosporales > Streptomycetaceae > Streptomyces > Streptomyces sp. NPDC027189. The sequence continues at coordinate 523,954 of NZ_JBVHRI010000005.1, read as the reverse complement.
CGATGGTCGTCTGGGGGCCGTGGCCGGACAGCACCACGGTCGAGTCGTCGAGCGGCAGGCACACACGGGCCAGCGAGTCGAGGATCTCGGCGTGGGAGCCGCCCGGCAGGTCGGTGCGTCCGATGGAGCCGGCGAACAGCAGATCCCCGGAGAAGAACACGGACGGGATGTCCGCGCTCTCGGGCATCTGGAAGGTCACCGACCCCTTGGTATGACCGGGCGCGTGCGCGACGGACAGCTCCAGACCGGCCAGCGCCAGCTTCGCGCCGTCGGTCAGCTCCTTCACGTCGTCCGGCTCCCCCACCGTCAGCTCGCCCATCAGCGGCATTCCGATGGACCGGCCGAGCGCCTTCTCCGGGTCGCTCATCATGTACCGGTCCTCGGGGTGGATCCACGCCGGTACGTCGTGCGCTCCGCAGACCGGAACGACCGAGGCGACGTGGTCGATGTGTCCGTGGGTGAGGATGACCGCGACGGGCTTGAGCCGATGCTTCTTGAGTGCGTCCTCGACTCCCTGGGCGGCCTGATGGCCCGGGTCGATGATCACGCACTCCTCACCCGCGGCGGGGGCGACCAGGTAACAGTTGGTCCCCCAGGCCCCGGCGGGGAACCCGGCAATGAGCACGATCGTCCTTCGTGGTGGCGTACGCGGTTGTCTCGTACGAGGTGGGCGGCTGTGGATCAGAGCCTACCGGCGCTGCCGATTCCTCAGCGAACCCATATACGGTACGGGGCACACGCAGGCGGTCGGCTCACAAGACGCACGCGTCCCACTTGACGTACGAGACGCATGAGGAGAAAACCCGGTGGTCAGCCAGGAACAGCGGCGGCGTCAGCTCGCCCGGGAGAAGTTCTTGCGACAGCAGCAGCGGCGCACGGCCGCGCGACGCAAGACACACGCACGCAACGCGGTGGTCGCCTCGGTCCTCGGCATCGTCGTGGTGGGCAGTGTCGTGTCGTACGCGACCGGGGTCTTCAAGAACGACGACAAGAAGGCCAACGCGGGCGCCGAGGTGACCCCGAGCGCCACGCCGACGAGCAAGGCGCCGGATCCGTGCGAGAAGGCCGCGGCGGGCAAGGTGAAGTCGCTGAGCTGGAAGAAGGAGCCGGCGATCATCATCGACAAGTCCGCGGACTACACGATGAAGATGGCGACGACGTGCGGTGACATGGACATCGCGCTCAAGACGGCCGCCGCCCCGCACACCGTGAACTCGTTCAACTTCCTCGCGGCCAAGGGCTTCTTCGACCACACCAAGTGCCACCGGCTCACCACCGACGGCATCTACGTGCTGCAGTGCGGTGACCCGCAGGGCACCGGCGCCGGCGGTCCCGGCTACACGATCCCGGACGAGAACCTGAAGGACAAAAGCCTCACAGGCAACGTGTATCCGGCGGGCACCGTTGCGATGGCGAACCAGTACAACGCCCAGACGAAGCAGGGACGCCACACAGGTGGCAGCCAGTTCTTCCTCGTCTACCAGGACAGTCAGCTGCCGCCCGACTACACACCGTTCGGAACGGTGTCCGATGCGGGAATGAAGGTCCTCAAGAAGATTGCTGCCGCCGGTGCGCAGCCCGCCGATCCTCAGACGGGCAACACCGCACCGAACGCGACCGTGGTGATCAACAAGGCGACTGTCACGAAATCCTGACCGTCAACTGCGGAACTTCGGTCGCGCGGGATGCGGACAGGCAACCCGCTGGTCGCCTATGTTGGCCGTGACGAAACTGTGGACGATGCCAGGGGGCGCTGACGCCCCTGACAGGCATCATGTGGAGGAGGCGCTGTGAGCAGCGACCCGTGGGGCCGCGTCGACGAGACGGGGACCGTGTACGTGCGTACGGCCGACGGCGAGCAGGTCGTCGGTTCCTGGCAGGCCGGCTCTCCTGATGAGGCGTTGGCCTACTTCGAGCGCAAGTACGAAGGCCTGGTTGTCGAGATCGGCCTCCTCGAGAAGCGAGTGAAGACCACCGACCTGTCGGCGAAGGACGCCCAGACCGCCATCGACCACATCCGCGAGCAGGTGGACGCCCACCACGCGGTCGGTGATCTGGAAGCGCTGCGGAAGCGGCTGGACAAGCTCGTCGAGACGGTCGACGCGCGCCGTGAGGAGCGCAAGGCCCAGCGGGCCAAGCAGTCCGACGAGGCGCGGCACTCCAAGGAGGCGCTGGTCGTCGAGGCCGAGGAGCTGGCGCAGAGTGACCAGTGGCGGGCGGCCGGTGAGCGGCTGCGCTCCCTGGTGGACACGTGGAAGGGGCTGCCACGACTCGACCGCAAGTCGGACGACGAGCTGTGGCACCGCTTCTCGCACGCGCGCTCGGCGTTCTCCAAGCGCCGCAAGGCGCACTTCGCCTCGCTGGACGCGCAGCGCGAGGAGGCCCGCAAGACCAAGGAGAAGCTGGTCGCCGAGGCCGAGTCGCTGTCCGGCTCGGCCGACTGGGGTCCGACGGCGGCGCGCTACCGCGAGCTGATGGCCGACTGGAAGGCCGCGGGCCGCGCCCAGCGTGAGCACGAGGACGACCTGTGGAACCGTTTCCGCGGCGCCCAGGACGTGTTCTTCGCAGCGCGCAGCTCCGTCTTCGCCGAGCGAGACGCGGAGCAGTCGGAGAACCTCAAGCTCAAGGAGGAGCTGGCCGAGGAGGCCGAGAAGCTCGTCCCGGTGACGGACCTCAAGGCCGCCCGCGCCGCCTTCCGCTCCATCAACGAGCGCTGGGAGGCCATCGGCCATGTGCCGCGCGACGCCCGCCCGAAGGTCGAGGGCCGGATGCACGCGGTGGAGCGCGCTCTCCAGGAGTCCGAGGAGGCCGAGTGGCGCCGGACCAACCCGGAGGCACGCGCGCGTGCCGAGGGGCTGACCGGTCAGCTCCAGGCCGCCGTGGACAAGCTCCAGAGCCAGATCGAGGCGGCTCGCTCCGCGGGCAACACGTCCAAGGCAGACAAGCTCCAGAAGGAGCTCGAAGGCCGCCAGGCGCTGCTCGACCAGGCTCTGAAGGGTCTGCAGGAGTTCGGCGGCTGACAGGTCGACCGGTGGGTCGCCGCGGTGCGGCCCGGTTTTCCTTCGCAACGGCCCGGCGGTGGGTTTCCCACCGCCGGGCCGTTCCGCGTTCATGAGGGGGTTCGCCGACCGCCCTGCTCGGCGATGTCGAGGGCGTGCTTGAGCACCTCGCACGCCTGGATGTGATTGCCGGACTCCTGCAGCAGATCGGCGAGCCGCCGGCAGACGAGGATCGCTTCGGGCCCGTACAGCTTGTGCACCTGCTGGAAGGCGAGCTCCAGGACCTCGATCGCCTCCCGGATCTGCCCGGACTCGGCGAGCAGCTCGGAGAGTTCCAGTTGTACGGCGAGCAGGTCGCCCTGTCCGTCGCCGGCCTGCTCCTGGAGAGCGAGCCGCAGCACGGGGAGGGCGTCGCGGGTGTTGCCGGCGGCGCGCAGGGCCCGGGCCACGTTGAGGCCGGTGGCGACCATGGCGGCGTGTACGTCGGCGGCGAGGACGGGGCCCGCGGGCGTGTGGCGGCCGGCGCGGGCCTTGTTGCGGGCGAGGGGCAGCCGCCCCACGGCGTTCTCCTGGGAGCGCTGCGGCAGCGGGCGGTTCTTGGCGCGCAGGCGTTCCTCCAGGACGCGGTAGAGGGTGTCGAGGTCGATCAGTTCGGGTCCGTCGTGGACGCCGTGCCGCAGGACGGTCAGCAGCTCGCCGGTGAATGCGGTGTAGCGCTCGCCGTCGGGCGCCAGCGCCACCCGGTCGCGGGGCGAGGCGGTGAGCACGAAGGCGCCGTCGACGGCCGCCTGCGCGGCAAGCACGTCGCCGCCGACAAGAGTGCGTGCGGCGCGGCCGCTGAAGCAGCAGTCGAGGACAACGACCTTGCGCCGGGCGCGGGAGGCACGCAGGGCGGTCCGCAGATGCTGGTAGGCGACGGCGGTGTAGCCCATGTGGTCGCGGGAGTCGCCGAGCGCGAGGTACAGGTCCGCGGACTCGGAGTCGCGCATGCCATGCCCGGCGTAGTACACGATCAGGGTGTCGGTGGCCTCCTCGCCCGCCCGGTGGACGGGGTCGAGCATGGCCGGGGGGCTCTGCGGGTCGGTGACGACGGTGCAGTGCTGGACGGGGAGCCCCCAGACCGTGGCGTCGCACAGCTCGGCGGCCAGGTCCACCACGTTGGCCTCGACGGCGGGCAGTTGCGGCAGGTGACGGTACGAGGCGGTTCCTATGAGGACGGCCCGGGAACGCGTCGGGTCAGGGAGCGTCGAGGTCACGCCCGGCTTCCTCCCGGTCGAGGAGTTCGACGATCCGGCGCAGCGCCTCCTCGTCGCGTGCCGTGTCCAGTGTCAGGAGCACCTCGATCTCGCCGCGGCGCAGCGTGACGGCGGGGCCACTGCGCCGCGACGTCTGCCATTGGAGCACGGAGACGACCAGCGAGGCGGTGGACAGCCCGCTGCCGACGGCGAGTTGGAGCAGGTCGAAGCCCGATCCCATGTGGTGTGCGGAGAGCGGCTCGCCCATGATCCGGGCGCGTACGTCGAGCGTCTCGTCCTCGTGCAACCAGCGCAGCAGGGAGCGGAGTTCGTCCTCGGCACCCGGCGCCGTCGCGGCCCCCGTGGCCGCCGGGATCGCTGCGATCCCCGCGACGAAGTCAGTCATCGGTTCCGTCCGTTCTTGGGCCGACATGTCTGTTCACCTGGGAGAAAAGCTCCAGTGCCTCGCCTCCGGCACCGAGCCGGGCCAGGCACACCGCCTGCCAGTACTGGCTGGTCAGGGTGGTGGGATGTGCGGGGCCGAGCGACGACAGACAGACCGGTACGATCACCGACAACATCTGTGCCGCTTCCCGGAGTTCGCCGCGCAGCACCAGGTTGACCGCCTCCCGCTGCCTCGACAGCGCGTTCTGCGGGGTCATGCTGCTCAGGACGATACGGCGGGTGGCGTCGCTGAGGGTCGGCGGCCGGAACGGACCGGGCTGCGCGGCGTCCGGCGGTGAACCGGTGCGTGCCTCGGCCCAGTCGTACTCGGGTACCTCGATCACGCTCGGGTTCCGCTCAAGGGCGCTGTGCACGGCGTCGTCGCGGATGTGCAGCGCCAACAGGTCGGCGAGTGCGTCCGTGCCGTCTCCCGCCAGGAGTTCGAGCCGCGACTGGGCGAATGCCAGGGCGGGGCGGTCGCCGGGATCCTGCGCGCACAGCCGGTCCACGAGCTGTCGCAGGTCGGCCGGATACGGCAGATCACGGCCGCTCAGCCGGGGGATGCCGACTCCCAGCGCCCGCTCCACCACGGCACCGACGTCCATGGTTTCGCCGAACGGCAGCTCGCCCGTGATCATCAGGTACATGCACGCCCCGAGACCATAGAGGTCGGCGGACGGCCCCGGCAGCACCCCGCGGATGGTCTCCGGCGCGATGAACTGCGGGGTCCCCATCAGTACCCCGGTGCGGGTGATCGCCGACTCACCGGCGAGGCGGGCGAGCCCGAAGTCCTGGAGGACGACCCGTCCGTCCCTGCCGATGCCGACGTTGGAGGGTTTGACGTCGCGGTGCAGCACCCCGGCCTCGTGCGCCGCGGCGAGCGCCCCTGCGACACCGAGCGCCACCTCGCACACCGCGGCCGGCGCCAGCGGGCCCGTCGCCGCGACCAGATCCGCCAGGCTCATCCCGTCGAGCACCTGCATCACGAGGTACGGCGTGCCCTCGTGCACCCCGGTGTCGTACAGCGTGACCACGCCGGGGTGATCGATCCTGGCCAGGGCGCGGGCCTCGCGCCGGAAGCGGCTCAGGGTTTCGTTGTGTTCGGACAGCCCCTCGACGGCAGTCAGCAGCTTCACGGCGACACGGCGGCCCAGGAGCGTGTCCTCGGCCTCGTAGACGACGCCCATGCCGCCGCGCCCGAGTATCCGCACCGGCCGGTAGCGGTCCGCGACCAGCCCCGGGCCGGCTAATTCATCGCTTCCGCGACCGTCCATCTCGTCCCCCGTCGCCCGGTCAGGGCCTGCGCGCCGACGTCACGCGATACACGTCGTACACGCCCTCCACGCCCCGTACCGCCTTCAGGACGTGCCCCAGGTGCTTGGGGTCGCCCATCTCGAAGGTGAAGCGGGAGGTGGCGACGCGGTCGCGGGAGGTCTGGACGGCCGCCGACAGGATGTTGACGTGCTGGTCCGACAGGACGCGGGTGACGTCCGACAGCAGCCGGGAGCGGTCCAGGGCCTCGACCTGGATGGCGACCAGGAAGACCGAGGACTGGGTGGGCGCCCACTCGACCTCGAGGATGCGCTCGGGTTCGCGGGAGAGCGAGTCGACGTTGACGCAGTCGCTGCGGTGAACCGAAACGCCGCTGCCGCGGGTGACGAAGCCGATGATCGGGTCACCCGGTACGGGCGTACAACAGCGGGCGAGCTTGACCCAGACGTCGTCGACGCCCTTGACGACGACACCCGGGTCGGCGTTGGAGCGGCGTTTGCGGCCGCGGCCGCGCGCGGGCGGGACGCTCTCGTCGATCTCCTCGGTGGCCGCCTCCTCGCCGCCGAGTGCCTGCACCAGCTTCTGCACGACGCTCTGCGCGGCGACATGGCCCTCGCCGATCGCCGCGTACAGGGACGAGATGTCGGGGTAGCGCATCTCGTGCGCGAGGGTGACCAGGGAGTCGCCGGTGAGGATGCGCTGGATCGGCAGGTTCTGCTTCCGCATCGCGCGGGCGATGGCGTCCTTGCCCTGCTCGATCGCCTCGTCGCGGCGCTCCTTGGAGAACCAGGCGCGGATCTTGTTGCGGGCGCGCGGCGACTTCACGAAGCCGAGCCAGTCGCGGGAGGGGCCCGCGCCGGCCGCCTTGGAGGTGAAGACCTCCACCAAGTCCCCGTTGTCCAGGGTGGATTCGAGCGGGACGAGGCGTCCGTTGACCCGTGCTCCTATCGTGCGGTGGCCGACCTCCGTGTGGACCGCGTACGCGAAGTCCACCGGGGTCGCGCCCGCCGGGAGCGCTATGACGTCGCCCTTGGGTGTGAAGACGAAGACCTCGTTGCGCGACAGGTCGAAGCGCAGGGACTCCAGGAACTCGCTGGGGTCCTCGGTCTCCTTCTGCCAGTCGAGCAACTGGCGCAGCCACGCCATGTCGTTGACGGTGTCCTGGCCCGCGCTGCCCTTGGCCGCCCGGGGCACGTCCGTACGGATTTTGGAGGAACCGGCGACGGTCTCCTGCTTGTACTTCCAGTGCGCGGCGATGCCGTACTCGGCGCGGCGGTGCATGTCGAACGTACGGATCTGCAGTTCGACCGGCTTGCCGTTCGGGCCGATGACCGTCGTGTGCAGCGACTGGTACATGTTGAACTTGGGCATCGCGATGTAGTCCTTGAACCGGCCGGGGACCGGATTCCATCGCGCGTGCACGGTGCCGAGGGCGGCATAGCAGTCCCGCACGGTGTCGACGAGGACGCGGATGCCCACCAGGTCGTAGATCTCCGCGAAGTCGCGGCCGCGGACGATCATCTTCTGGTAGACGCTGTAGTAGTGCTTCGGGCGCCCGGTGACGGTCGCCTTGATACGGGCCGCGCGCAGGTCGGACTGGACCTCGTCGGTCACTATGGCGAGGTACTCGTCGCGCTTGGGGGCGCGCTCGGCGACCAGGCGGACGATCTCGTCGTACATCTTGGGGTAGAGGATCGCGAAGGCGAGATCTTCCAGTTCCCACTTGATGGTGTTCATGCCCAGGCGGTGGGCGAGCGGCGCGTAGATCTCCAGGGTCTCGCGCGCCTTCTTCTCCTGCTTCTCGCGCTTGAGGTAGCGCATGGTGCGCATGTTGTGCAGGCGGTCGGCGAGCTTGATGACCAGGACGCGGGGGTCCTTGGCCATGGCGACGACCATCTTGCGCACGGTCTCGGCCTGCGCGGCCTCGCCGAACTTGACCTTGTCGAGCTTGGTGACGCCGTCGACGAGGAGGCCGACCTGGTCGCCGAAGTCGCGGCGCAGGGTGTCGAGGCCGTACTCGGTGTCCTCGACGGTGTCGTGCAGCAGCCCCGCCATCAGCGTGGCCGGGTCCATGCCCAGCTCTGCGAGGATCGTCGTCACGGCGAGCGGGTGCGTGATGTACGGGTCGCCGCTCTTGCGCTTCTGACCGCGGTGCCAGCGCTCGGCGACCTGGTAGGCCTTCTCGATCTGCCGGAGCGTCGCCGTCTCGATCTTCGGGTCGTTGCTGCGCACTATCCGCAGCAGCGGCTCCAGGACCGGGTTGTACGGGTTGGAGCGCTGCACGCCGAGACGGGCGAGGCGGGCCCGCACGCGGTTGGAGGAGCCGCCGGTGCGGGCGGGCAGGCCCGCCGCCGGTCGGATCGCCGGGGTGCTCGCGGGTCGCTCGGGAGGAGCCGGCTTGGGCCGTGGCTGCTCCGCCGCCTTGTCGTCGGGCGCGGACTGGGCGTGCTCGACCGGCCCGCTCGTGGCGTTCTTCGCGGGCTTGTTCGCCGGGGCCGAGACAGGCTCGGGCTTGGCGGCGGTGAGTGGCTGGGCCTCGTCTGGCAAGAGGGCTCCTCGTGCGCGTTCCGGGTCCCCCGGTCAGGCTCCGGAAACCCCATGGTAGCGATCCTGAGTGTCGGACTCTCTTTCGGCCGCTGGGACGGCCTCGTACAGGAGGAACGCGAGAGGCGGGCGCCGGATTCCTCCGGGCCCGCCTCCGCGGTGTCCTGCGGGTGTCTCAGGCCTTTCCCGAGGCTTGCCCGGGGCTTTCCCCGGGGTGCTCGGACGCGACCCTCAGACTCGATCCTCAGACCTTGAGCAGCGCCTCCAGCGGAGCGCCCTCCAGGGCCGGCTCCAGACGGCCGCGGCCGCCCAGGAAGCCGAGCTCCATGAGCACGGCGACGCCCGCGACCTCGGCGCCCGCCCGGCGGATGAGCTGCAGCGAGGCCTCGGCGGTGCCGCCGGTGGCGAGCACGTCGTCGACGACCAGGATGCGGTCGCCCGCGGCCAGGTCCTCGGCGTGCACCTCGATCTCGGCGGAGCCGTACTCCAGGTCGTACGCCTGCGACAGGGTCGCTCCGGGGAGCTTGCCCGCCTTGCGTACGGGGATGAAGCCGAGCCCGGCGCGGACGGCGACCGGGGCGCCGAGGATGAAGCCGCGGGCCTCCAGGCCGACGATCTTCGTCGCTTCGTTGCGGACGGCGATGTCCGCCAGCGCGTCGGTGAGCGCGGTGAACGCCGAAGGGTCCGCCAGGAGCGGGGTGATGTCCTTGAACATCACGCCCGGCTCCGGGTAGTCGGCCACGTCGCGGATACGGCTGAGCAGCAGCTCCTCGATGCCGGTCATCGGCGCTTCCCCGAGGGACGGCCGCGGCCCCGGTTGCGGGACGCGGGCTGGTTGCGCGGGCCGACGACCGCGGGCGCGGCGTCCTCCGGCTCGTCGCCGTACGACTCCTCGCTGACCCCGGGCTCCAGGGACTCGCCCGTCGCGGCGGCCTGGGCCCGCTTGGCGAGCACGCGCTTGCGCAGGGCCTTCATCTGCGGCTCGCGCTCCTTGAGGTCGGCGACGAGCGGCGTGGCGATGAAGATCGAGGAGTACGCACCGGCCGCGAGGCCGACGAACAGCGACAGCGAGATGTCGTTCAGCATGCCCGCGCCGAGCACGCCGCCACCGATGAACAGCAGGCCCGCGACCGGCAGCAGCGCGACCACCGTGGTGTTGATGGAGCGGACCAGGGTGCCGTTGATCGAGCGGTCGGCGACCTCGCTGTAGGTGTAGCGGGTCTGCTTGGTGATGGCCTTCGTCTGCTCCTTGAGGCTGTCGAAGACGACGACCGTGTCGTAGAGCGAGTAACCGAGGATCGTGAGCAGACCGATCACGGTGCCCGGTGTGACCTCGAAGCCGACCAGGGCGTAGATGCCGACCGTGATGGTGATGTCGTGGATCAGCGCGACGAGCGCGGCCACGGCCATGCGCCACTCGAAGGCGATCGCCAGGTAGATCACGACGAGCACCATGAAGATCGCCAGGCCCTCCCAGGCCTTGTTGGCGATCTGGTCACCCCAGCTGGGGCCGACCAGGTCGGCGTTGATCTTCTCCGAGTCGACCTTCAGATCCTTGGAGAGCGTCTCCTTGATCTGGTCGGACTTGTCGGTGTCGATGCCGGCGATCTGGATGCGCAGGCTGCCGTCGCCGAGCTTCTGGACGATCGCGTCGTGGCCGGAGGCGTCCTGCGCGAACGACTCGGCCTGGGTCACCGAGACACTCATGTGCTTCGGGGTGGTGAAGACGGCTCCACCCTGGAACTCGATGCCCATGTTCAGGCCGCGCACCGTCAGGCCGAGGATGGCCGTGATGGTGATCAGGATCGAGATGCCGTACCAGATCTTGCGCTTGCCGACGAAGTCGTAGCCGATCTCGCCGCGGTGCAGTCGGGCGCCGAGGGTGCCGAGTTTCGACATCTCACGCCTCCTTCGTGTCGACGGGGGCGGAGGGGCGACGGGTGCGGCGCAGCGGCGGCTTGGCGCCCAGTCGCTTCGGGTCGAGGCCGGACCAGCTGTGGCCGCTCGCGAAGAACTGCTTGCGGGCGAGGATCGTCATCAGCGGCTTGGTGAAGAGGAAGACGACGACCACGTCGAGCAGGGTGGTCAGGCCGAGCGTGAACGCGAAGCCCTGGACCTTTCCGACGGTGACGATGAAGAGCACTGCGGCGGCGAGGAACGACACGAAGTCGGAGACCAGGATGGTGCGCCTGGCGCGTGGCCAGGCCCGCTCGACGGCGGGGCGGAGCGAGCGGCCCTCGCGGATCTCGTCCCGGATGCGTTCGAAGAACACGATGAACGAGTCCGCTGTGATACCGATCGCGACGATCGCACCGCAGACGGCCGGCAGGTTCAGCGCGAAGCCGATGGTGGGGCCGAGCAGCGCCATGATCACGTAGGTGAGGACGGCGGAGACCATCAGCGAGGCGATGGCGATGAGCGACAGGCCCCGGTAGTAGACCACCAGGTAGATGATGACCAGGCCGAGGCCGATCGCACCGGCGATCAGACCGGCGTGCAGCTGCTCGCCACCGAGGGCGGCGGTCACCGTGGTGACGCTCGACTCCTTGAAGGTGAGCGGCAGGGCGCCGTACTTCAGCATGTTGGCCAGGTCCTGGGCCTCGGTCTGGCTGAAGCTGCCGGAGATCTCCGCGTTGCCGCCGGTCAGCGCCTGGCTGACGTACGGGTCCGAGACGACCTCACCGTCGAGGACGATGGCGAACTGGTTCTGCGGGGTCTGGTTCTTCGCGAGCTCGCCGGTGATGCTGGCGAACTTCTTGGAGCCACTGGACGTGAAGTCCATGGTGACCTTCCAGCCCGCGGCGCTCTGCGTGTCGAAGACGGCGGAGGCCTTCTTGATGTCCGTGCCGGACACCGCGGCCGGGCCCAGGATGTACTTCTGCCACTGGCCGGAGGAGTTCTTGCCACAGGCCACGGTGGGGTCGGTGGGCTTGGCACCGTCACCGGCCTTGGCACGGGCGGCCTTGTCGGTGCAGTCGAGCGCGGCGTACTCGGCCTCGAGCTTGGCGGTCGCGGGGTTCACGCTGCTGCTCGGGGACGGGGAGGCGCTGGAGGAGGCCGAGGAGCTCGCGGAGCTGCTCGCCGACGGCGTGGAGTCGGCCTTCAGGGCGTCGGTGACCGCGCGGCCCTGGGAGGTGGCGGTGGCCGACGGCGTCGTGGAGCTCGACGGGGACGACGACGAGCTCGCCTTGTCGCCGGCCTTGCCGGAGGCGCTGGGCGAGGGGCTGGCCGACGCGTCGGACCCGGAGACCTGGGTGGTCAGGACCGGACGGAAGTAGAGCTTGGCGGTGGTGCCGACCTGCTCCCGGGCCTGCTTGGAGTTCGTGCCCTTGGGGATGTTGACAATGATGTTGTCGGATCCCTGGGTCTGCACCTCGGCCTCGGAGACGCCGAGACCGTTGACACGGCGGTTCATGATGTCGACCGCGGTGTCCATGTTGGTCTTGTTGATCGCGTTGGGCTGGCCCGGCTCGTTCTTCGCCGTGAGCGTGATGCTCGTGCCGCCGGCGAGGTCGATGCCGAGGCGCGGAGTGGGGTGCCCGGAGACGAACATCCCCCCGGTGAGCGCCGCGATGGCGATCAGGATGAGGGCCAGTGAGCGCCCCGGCCTGCTCTGGGCGCTCGCGCTCCGGCCCTTCTTCGGTGCTGCCACCTTCTCGTACTCCCTCTCGGGCCGCCCTGCGCCGGGTGAGCGCGCGGGCAGCCATGACATGGTGTCGGGACTCCGTGCGAGAACAGCACGTCCCGGGAAGCACGGGGCGCGAGCGGGTCGCGCCGCGCTCCCGGGTCGTGACTACTTCGCGTCGGCCTCGCCGTCGGTCTTCTTCGGCTCTGCTTCGTCGACCTCGTCGGCCTTCGCCGCGGCGGGCTCGTCGGCCGGTTCGTCCGCCGCGTCCTTCTTGCCGAGGTCGATGGGCTTGTCGTCGGAGGCGTCGGAAGAGGCGTCGGCGGCGGGCTCGTCGGTCTCGGTGAGGGAGGAGGCGTCGTCCGGAACGACCGTGCCGTCGGACTTCAGGTCGTGCTCGATGCCGTGGACGATGCGGTTGTACTCGTCGTCGGTCAGGACGGCGCCAATCGCGTTCTTCGCGAAGAGCAGGTCCACGCCCGGGGCAGCGTCAAGGAGGACCGTGTCCTCGTTGACCTCCTTCACCGTCGCGTACATGCCCCCGATCGTGCGCACGCCGGCGCCGGGCTGCATCTCATTACGCATCGACGCGGCCTGCTGCTGCTTGCGCTTGGCCGAGCGGGTCATCAGGAACATGGCCCCGATGAGCACGATGAACGGGAGGAGGGTGACGATATTCACGGGACGGAGTTTCCTTCGCACGACCGCGGGATGAGAGCGGCCTGGTGGATGGGGGTGGTCGGCGCCGCCCACAAGGGCGGCATCGGCGGAGTCTAAGCGAGTCCGCACGCATGGAACAACGCTCAGCATGGCACCGGGGTTCCTGTCCCGGCACGTACCCGCGCCGTCACGTCCCGAACAGGTCCTGTTGTCCGTTTCCACCGGCCGCCTGGCGGGGCGGGGTCAGGCCGAGATGCGCCCATGCCGCCGGTGTCGCCACCCGGCCACGGGGAGTACGCGCGAGCAGTCCCTCCCGTACGAGGAAGGGCTCGGCGACCTCCTCCACGGTCTCACGCTCCTCCCCCACCGCGACGGCGAGCGTGGACAGGCCGACCGGGCCGCCGCCGAAGAGCTTGAGCAGGGCTTCCAGGACACCCCGGTCGAGACGGTCGAGGCCGCGGGCGTCGACCTCGTACACCTTCAGCGCGGCCGCCGCGATCTCGCGGGTGATGATCCCGTCGGCCTTGACCTGCGCGTAGTCGCGAACGCGGCGCAGCAGGCGGTTGGCGATACGGGGGGTGCCCCTGGAGCGGCCCGCGATCTCGGCGGCCCCTTCGGAGCCGATCTCGACGTCGAGCAGGTTGGCGGAGCGGTGGATGACACGCTCCAGCTCGGCGGGCTCGTAGAACTCCATGTGCGCGGTGAAGCCGAAGCGATCGCGCAGTGGGGGCGGCAGCAGTCCCGCGCGCGTGGTGGCGCCGACCAGGGTGAACGGGGGCAGTTCGAGCGGGATGGCGGTGGCGCCGGGGCCCTTGCCGACGATGACGTCGACGCGGAAGTCCTCCATCGCCATGTAGAGCATCTCCTCGGCGGGCCGGGACATCCGGTGGATCTCGTCGAGGAACAGCACCTCTCCCTCCTGGAGGGAGGAGAGGATCGCGGCGAGGTCTCCGGCGTGCTGGATCGCGGGGCCGCTGGTGATGCGGATCGGGGCGCCCATCTCGGCGGCGATGATCATCGAGAGGGTGGTCTTGCCGAGTCCGGGGGCGCCCGAGAGGAGCACGTGGTCGGCGGTGGCGCCGCGCGCGCGTGCGGCACGCAGGACGAGGTCGAGCTGCTCGCGGACCTTCTCCTGGCCGATGAACTCGTCCAGGTCCTTGGGACGCAGGGCGGCCTCGACGGCCTGGTCCTCGCGGTCGGCGGACGCCCCGACGAGCCGCTCGGCGGCGGTCTCGTCGGTCGTGTCGTCCCAGTTCATTACGTGTGCCTCGCGGTGTGGTGGATCGATCGGGGCTCAGGGCTGCGGGTGGTTCAGCGTGCTCTGTTGAGGGTCTGCAGGGCCGCCTTGAGGAGCTGGCCCACCTGGGGAGTGCCCTTGGCGGCCTCGGCCTGCGGGGCGACCGCGGAGACCGCCTCGTCGGCCTCGCGCGTCGCGTACCCGAGACCGATGAGTGCGGCGTGCAGCTGGTCGCGCCAGCCGTTGCTGACCGGAGCGCCGATGCCCGTGCTGGTGCCGAGGGGTTCGCCGAGGCGGTCCTTGAGCTCCAGGAGGAGCTTCTGGGCGCCCTTCTTCCCGATGCCGGGAACAGCGGTGAGCGCCTTCTCGTCTCCGGTGGACACCGCCCGGCGCAGGGCGTCGGGGGTGTGCACGGCGAGCATGGCCTGCGCGAGGCGCGGGCCGACGCCGCTCGCGGTCTGCAGCAGCTCGAAGGTCTGCCGCTCGTCGTCGTCCACGAAGCCGTACAGGGTCAGCGAGTCCTCGCGGACGACGAGGGAGGTGGCGAGCTTGGCCTGCTGTCCCATGCGGAGCCCGGAGAGTGTGTTGGGCGTGCACTGGACCGCGATGCCGATACCGCCGACCTCGACCACCGCGGAGTCGGGGGCGAGGGCGGCGACCGGGCCGCTGACGAAGGCGATCATGCGGTACGGCCTTTCGATGCGAGTTTCGATGCGTGCAGGGCGGCGGCCTGCTGGAGCCGGTTCTGCGCGACTGCCTGCTGAAGTCTGTTGTGGGCGGGGGCGCGCCAGATGTGACAGATGGCCAGGGCGAGGGCGTCGGCGGCATCGGCGGGCTTGGGCGGCGCGTCGAGCCGCAGCAGACGCGTGACCATGGCACCCACCTGGGCCTTGTCCGCACGTCCATTGCCGGTGACGGCGGCCTTGACCTCACTCGGGGTGTGCAGCGCCACGGGGATGCCGCGCCGGGCGGCGCAGAGCATGGCGACGGCGCTGGCCTGGGCGGTGCCCATCACCGTGCGCACATTGTGCTGGCTGAACACCCGCTCCACGGCGACGAATTCGGGCTCGTGCTCGTCGAGCCACTGCTCGATGCCCTGCTCGATGGCGACGAGACGCACGCCCAACTCGGCGTCCACCGGGGTCCGTACGACACCGACGCCGCGCATGGTCAGGGGCCGGCCCGCGACTCCTTCGACCACACCGACTCCGCACCGGGTCAACCCGGGGTCAATGCCCAGTACCCGCACCCCTGCCCCCCATCTTCGATCTCCGCCAGCTACCGCTGGAAGGTGCCCCCAGTTTGTGCAGGCTATCGGGTGCCACCGACAAAGCGACGGGCCGACAGGGTGTGTCCCGTCGGCCCGTCGCGCTGTCTGTGCCCTCAGGCGTCGACCTTCGCCATCACGTCGTCGCTCACGTCGAAGTTGGCGAAGACGTTCTGCACGTCGTCGCTGTCCTCGAGGGCGTCGATCAGCTTGAAGATCTTCCGAGCGCCCTCCTCGTCCAGCTCGACCTGCATGGTCGGGACGAAGTTGGCGTCGGCGGAGTCGTAGTCGATTCCGACTTCCTGCAGGGCGGTGCGCACCGCGACCAGGTCGGTGGCCTCGGAGATGACCTCGAAGGACTCACCGAGGTCGTTGACCTCCTCGGCACCCGCGTCGAGCACGGCACCCAGGACGTCGTCCTCGGTCAGCTCGCCCTTGGGGACGATCACGACGCCCTTGCGGTTGAAGAGGTACGAGACGGAGCCCGGGTCGGCCATGTTGCCGCCGTTGCGCGTCATCGCGACGCGGACGTCCGAGGCGGCGCGGTTGCGGTTGTCGGTGAGGCACTCGATGAGCACCGCGACACCGTTCGGGCCGTAACCCTCGTACATGATCGTCTCGTAGTCGGCGCCACCGGCCTCGAGACCGCCGCCCCGCTTGATCGCGGAGTCGATGTTCTTGTTCGGAACCGACGACTTCTTCGCCTTCTGCACGGCGTCGTACAGCGTCGGATTTCCGTCGAGGTCCACGCCACCCATGCGCGCCGCGACCTCGATGTTCTTGATCAGCTTCGCGAAGAGCTTGCCGCGCTTGGCGTCGATCACGGCCTTCTTGTGCTTCGTCGTGGCCCATTTAGAGTGGCCGGACATCTGCCTGTCTCCTTCGCGTAACCCATCCGGTACGAACTCCCCCAGACTTCAAGAGCTTGGGGGGACGCCCAGATCCTACAAGGACTCCGGTGTCCGGTTCGCGCGCACCATGTCGACGAACAGGCCGTGCACGCGGTGGTCGCCGGTCAGTTCCGGGTGGAACGACGTGGCGAGCGCGTTGCCCTGGCGTACGGCGACGATGTGGCCGTCGTGCTCGGCGAGCACCTCGGCCTCGGCACCCACGGACTCGACCCAGGGGGCGCGGATGAAGACGCCCTCTACAGGATCGCCCTCGACACCCTGGACGTCGACCGCCGCCTCGAAGGACTCGTTCTGACGTCCGAAGGCGTTGCGGCGCACGATCATGTCGATGCCGCCGATGGTCTCCTGGCCCGAGCGCGGGTCGAGGATCTTGTCGGCGAGCATGATCATGCCCGCGCAGGTGCCGTAGACGGGCATGCCGTCTCGCACGCGCGCGCGGAGGGGCTCCATCACTCCGAAGAGTGCGGCCAGCTTGGAGATGGTGGTGGACTCGCCGCCGGGGATGACCAGGCCATCCACCTCGGCGAGCTCCTCGGGGCGCCGCACCGGCCTGGCCACGGCATCAGCCGCGGCCAGCGCGATGAGGTGCTCCCGTACGTCGCCCTGGAGTGCCAGGACGCCTATGACGGGGGTGTTCATGGGTGGTGTGCCTTACCAGCCGCGGTTGGCGTAGCGCTCGGCCTCGGGGAGGGTGTCGCAGTTGATGCCGACCATGGCCTCGCCCAGGTTGCGGGACGCGTCCGCGATGATCTTGGGGTCGTCGTAGAAGGTGGTCGCCTTCACGATGGCGGCCGCGCGCTTGGCCGGGTCGCCCGACTTGAAGATGCCGGAGCCGACGAAGACGCCCTCGGCGCCGAGCTGGCGCATCAGGGCGGCGTCGGCCGGGGTGGCGACGCCACCGGCGGAGAACAGCACCACCGGGAGCTTGCCGAGCTCGGCGACCTCCTTGACCAGCTCGTACGGGGCGCGCAGCTCCTTGGCGGCGGCGTACAGCTCGTTGTTGTCGTAGCCGCGCAGCCGGGCGATCTCGTTCTTGATCTGGCGCAGGTGGCGGACGGCCTCGACGACGTTGCCGGTGCCGGCCTCGCCCTTGGAGCGGATCATGGCCGCGCCCTCGGCGATCCGGCGCAGGGCCTCGCCCAGGTTGGTGGCGCCACAGACGAAGGGGGTCGTGAACGCCCACTTGTCGGAGTGGTTGACCTCGTCGGCCGGAGTGAGGACCTCGGACTCGTCGATGTAGTCGACGCCGAGGGACTGCAGGACCTGGGCCTCGACGAAGTGGCCGATGCGCGACTTGGCCATGACGGGGATGGAGACCGCGTCGATGATCTCCTCGATCATGTTCGGGTCCGACATACGGGCCACGCCGCCGTCCTTGCGGATGTCGGCGGGGACCCGCTCCAGGGCCATGACGGCCACGGCGCCGGCGTCCTCGGCGATCTTCGCCTGCTCGGCGTTGACCACGTCCATGATCACACCGCCCTTGAGCTGCTCGGCCATGCCGCGCTTCACGCGGGCGGTGCCGGTCTCGGGAGTCTGGGCGGAGTTGGAGAGCGTGCTGGACACGGGTTGACCTCACTCGGTGGAAGAGGGTTTGGTGCAGCACCGAGGAAACGTGAGGGGAGCAGGCCACAGCAAGGGCCAATGGGGAGCCGGTGGATTCTTTTCGCCCCCGCCGCCCCTGCCCATTCCCGACACCTGGGGCTCCGCCCCAGACCCCTGGGTGGCTTTTCGGCTGCGGGTGAGTGGGGGCTTGTCGCGCCGGTCCCCACGCCTCTGAAGGGGCACGGGGACCGCGCAATCCAGGGGCGGAGGGGGCTGACAAACCCGGCCTCAGCTCGTCGGGCGGTCCGCCAATGCCGTCGGGGGCTCGTCGTCCATCTCGAAGGCCATGGGGAACGGGGCATGGCCGGCGAGGTGGAACCAGCGGACCTTGCGGTGGCGGCGGAGCGCGCGGGCGGCGCGTACGGCGTCGTTGTGGAAGCGCCGAGCCATCGGCACCCGCCGCACGGCCTGAGCCAGCTCACTCGCCGCCTCCTCACCGCCGGGAGCCTCCCGCACGGCCTCGACCTGGGCCACCTCCCCGAACACGGCGCGCAACGCCTGGCTCAGCTCGCTCTCGGCCACCTCCCGCTGCTCCTCCTCGGCCTGCCGAGCCGCGTGCGCCGCCTCGTACAGCACGATCGAAGCGGCCGGATCGAGGACCCCGGACGTGGCCAACTCCTGTGCCACGGAGGCCCGGCGCAGCAACTGCGCGTCGAGAGCGGCGCGGGCGGCGTCGATGCGGGCGTGCAGCCGGTCCAGTCGCCCGGCGGTCCAGCTCAGATAGAGGCCGATCGCGACGAGGCCGACGAGGATCCAGATGAGAGTTGCGGTCACGGGCGGCAAGGCTACCCGGGTACGGTCACCGCTCTTCGAGGTCCCAGGCGCAACGGACACCGCCGTGTCCGGCGAAGGAGTCGGGCGTCTTCTTGCAGCGCGCCGCGACCCGGTAGCGGTAGCGGTTGCAGTTGCGGTGAGGCGTGGCACAGATGGGACCCGCCGCGGATCACGCGCGGTTCGGCGTCCACCCCGGAGAACCGGCCGACA
This sequence comes from Streptomyces sp. NPDC027189, assembly GCF_055566975.1. Taxonomy (NCBI): domain Bacteria; kingdom Bacillati; phylum Actinomycetota; class Actinomycetes; order Kitasatosporales; family Streptomycetaceae; genus Streptomyces; species Streptomyces sp. NPDC027189. Next base: position 505,171 of record NZ_JBVHRI010000005.1, on the reverse strand, counting down.
CCCACCGCAGACAACCGGCCGGCGCCCACCCCGGAGAACTGGCCGACACCCACCGCAGACAACCGACCGGCGCCCACCCCGGACAACCGACGGACGCCCACCCCGGACAACCGGCCGACACCCACCGCAGACAACCGGCCGACACCCACCCCGGACAACCGACGGACGCCCACCCCGGACAACCGGTCGACATCCACCGCAGACAACCGACCGGCGCCCATCTCGGACAACCAACCGGACCGACCTCCCCGCGCGCGGGTGCGCAGCACGACGCTCCCCCGCCCGAGGTCTCCGGCACTCAGTCCCGCGCCAGCCCGAACCGCGCCCGGAACCCGGTACGTTCGTCGGTGGCCACCGCCGCCGCCCCGTCCGTCACCGTCTCGTAGACGGACAGGATGTCCGCCCCGACCGTCGACCAGTCGAAGCGCCGTACGTGTGCGCTCCCCCGCTCGCGCAGTTCGGCCCGGCGCTCCGGGTCGCCGAGGAGCCGCAGCGCGGAAGCGGCCAGCGCATCGGCGTCCTCGTTGGCGAACAGCTCGCCCGCCGCACCCTGGTCGAGGACCTGGGCGAACGCGTCGAGATCGGAGGCGAGCACGGGCGCTCCCGCCGACATCGCCTCCACGAGGATTATCCCGAAGCTCTCGCCGCCGGTGTTGGGCGCCACGTACACGTCGACGCTGCGCAGGAAGCGGGCCTTGTCCTCGTCGCTGATCATGCCGAGGAACTCGACGCGCGAGCGCATCTCGGCGGGCAGGGACTCCACCGCCTCCTCCTCGTCACCGCGCCCGGCGACCAGGAGCCTGATCTGCGGGCGCTCGGCGAGGATCTTCGGCAGGGCCTTCATGAGCACCGGCAGACCCTTGCGGGGCTCGTCGATCCGGCCGATGAAGCCGAGGGTGTCGCCCTGCCACTCGGCCTTGGGCTTGGCGCGGGCGAAGAAGTCGACATCGACACCGTTCGGGATGACGACCGCGTCGCCGCCCAGGTGCTCGACGAGAGTGCGGCGCGCGTACTCGCTCACCGCGATCCGCGCGCTGATCTTCTCCAGGGCCGCCTGGAGGATCGAGTACGCGGCGACCATCGCCCGGGAGCGCGGGTTGGAGGTGTGGAAGGTGGCGACGATGGGGCCCTGCGCGGCCCAGCACGCGAGCAGGCCGAGTGACGGCGAGGCGGGCTCGTGGATGTGGATCACGTCGAAGGTGCCGTCGTGCAGCCAGCGCCGCACCCGGGCCGCCGACAGGAAGCCGAAGTTCAGGCGCGCCACGGAGCCGTTGTACGGCACGGGGACCGCGCGGCCCGCCGAGACGACGTACGGAGGCAGGGGTGTCTCGTCGTCCGCGGGAGCGAGGACGGACACCTCATGGCCGAGGCGGATGAGGTGCTCGGCCAGGTCGCGGATGTGGAACTGGACGCCGCCCGGCACGTCCCAGGAGTACGGGCAGACGATGCCGATCCTCACGGGGTCCCTTTCTCAGGGTCCTTCTCGGAGTTCTCGGAAACTTTCCCGGTGTTGTCAGGATCCTTCCCCGGGTCGAGGTCCTTGAGCCACAAGCGCTGCAGCATGTGCCAGTCCTCCGGGTGGTCGGCGATCCCCGTGGCGAAGGCGTCGGCCATCGCCTGTGTCATGACAGACGTCTTTTCCGCCCGGGTACCTGTCTCGGGCACCTCGACGGGGGGATGCACGCGCCCCTTCATCACGGGCGAGTCGTCGTACCAGAGCGTCACCGGAAGGAGCAGGGCTCCGGTCTGCTGAGCGAGTAGGGCCGGTCCCGCGGGCATCCGGGTCGCCTCGCCGAAGAACTTCACCTCGACGCCGGACGAGGACAGGTCGCGTTCGGCGACGAGGCAGATCAGCCCGCCGTCGCGCAGCCGCCGGGCCAGCGTGCCGAACGCGGTGCCGCCGCTGTGCGGCAGGACCTCCATGCCGAGGCCCTCGCGATAGGCGACGAAACGGTCGTACAGCGATTCGGGCTTGAGGCGCTCGGCGACCGTCGTGAAGGGCGTCTCCAGCTTGGTGGTGACCCAGGCGCCCGCGAGATCCCAGTTGCCCATGTGCGGGAGGGCGAGGATGACACCCCGGTCGGAGGCGATGCCGTCCGTCAGGCGGTGCACGTCTTTGACCTCGAAGCCCGTCTTCACGCGCTCCTCGCTCCAGGCGGGCAGCCGGAAGGACTCCATCCAGTAGCGCAGGTACGAGCGCATGCCCGCCTTGGAGAGCTCGGCGAGCCGCTCCGGCGTCGCGTCGGGCACCACGCGCGCGTAGTTGCTCTCCAGGCGCTGTACGCCCTTGCCGCGCTTCTTCCAGGCGAGGTCGGCGATGGTCCGGCCGAGCCGCACGGCGACCGGCTCGGGGAGCTTCTTGACGGTGCTCCAGCCGAGCGCGTACGCCCCGTCGACCAGCCGGTCCTGGAGGCTCGTCACGACGTGGCCCCGCTGTTCTGGGCCGCGGACGCGGCGTCCGCCTCCGCGGCCTCGCGGCGCACCGTGACGACGCGCTGGATCAGCGTCACGAGGCTGCCGACCGCGACGATCCACAGAGCGATGGGCAACAGCACCTGGATGCCGGGCACACCGAATGTGTGCAGGCCCGCGAGGCCGGCCGCGACCAGCGAGATCACCAGCCGCTCGGCGCGCTCCACCAGTCCGTTGACCGCGACCGGCAGCCCGATCGACTCGCCGCGGGCCTTGGTGTACGAGACCACCTGGCCGCTGGCCAGGCAGAAGATCGAGACGGCGCACAGGACGTTGTTGTCGCCGTTGCCCGCGTACCAGAGCGCGAAGCCACCGAAGATCGCGCCGTCGGCGACCCGGTCGAGCGTCGAGTCGAGGAAGGCGCCCCAGCGGCTGGAGCGGCCGAGCTGGCGCGCCATGTTGCCGTCGACGAGGTCCGAGAACACGAAGAGCGTGATGACGATCGTGCCCCAGAAGAACTCGCCCCGGGGGTAGAAGACCAGCGCGCCCGCCATGACTCCGGCCGTGCCCAGGAGGGTGACCGTGTCGGGGCTTACCCCCCGGCGGATGAGAAACGCGGCGAACGGTGTGAGGACACGCGTGAAGAATGCACGCGCGTACTTGTTCAGCATGGCCTTCCCGAGGGTCGGTGTCGCCGCGCGGCCCCTGCTGGCCACCGGCTGGCCCATCGTAGCCACGCGCGCGCGTGTGCGACGGTCGGGCACCCGCACCCGTGTCATGACGGGATGCCGTCGGTGTCACGGCGCGATCGAGTCCGCCGTATGGACGCACCGTGACGTGAGTGCAAAGCTCGAATACACCGCGGGCGTCATCGGAGCCGCACCGCACGCGGATCCGCTTGCCCGCGCCCAAAGAGACCTCACCGTGCACGGGAGGCAAGGCCATGGGCGACAAGGCGAACGCACACCCCGGAGCCGCCGGCAGGGCTACAGCGGCCGACCACCCCGCGTCCGTACGGAATGTGGTGCTGGTCGGCCACAGCGGATCGGGCAAGACGACATTGGTGGAAGCTCTCGCGCTCACCGCGGGAGCAGTGAACCGGGCGGGCCGCGTGGAGGACGGCGGCACCGTCTCCGACTACGACGAGATCGAGCACCGGCAGCAGCGCTCGGTGCAGCTCTCCCTGGTACCCGTCGACTGGGACGGATACAAGATCAACATTCTGGACACCCCCGGATACGCCGACTTCGTCGGGGAACTGCGGGCCGGTCTGCGAGCAGCGGACGCGGCCCTTTTCGTCGTCTCGGCCTCGGACGGCGTGGACGGCTCGACCCGGATGGTGTGGGAGGAGTGCGCGGCCGTCGGCATGCCACGGGCCATCGTGATCACCCATCTCGAAGCCGCCAGAGCGGACTTCGAAGAGATGACGCGGATCTGCGCGGAGGCCTTCGGAGCGGACGACCCCGACGCCGTACTGCCCCTGTATCTGCCGCTGCGCGGCGAGGAGGGCCCCGACGGGCACGCGCCCGTGACGGGTCTGATCGGGCTGCTGTCCCAGCGGCTGTTCGACTACTCCTCCGGGGAGCGCAAGGAGGCGGAGCCGGGACCCGAGCAGCTGCCGTCGATCGAGGAGGCACGCAACCGGCTCATCGAGGGGATCATCGCCGAGAGCGAGGACGAGACCCTCATGGACCGCTATCTCGGCGGCGAGGAGATCGATCTCAAGACGCTGGTGCAGGACCTGGAGCGGGCTGTTGCGCGGGGAACCTTCTTCCCGGTGCTGGCCGCCGCTCCGGCCGCCGACGGCGCCCGCCAGGGCCTCGGCACGGTCGAACTCCTCGAACTCGTCACGGGCGGCTTCCCGACCCCGCTGGAGCGCGAGGCCCCCACGGTGACCACGCCGGCCGGCGAGGCGCGCGCGGTCAAGGCCTGCGACCCGAACGGGCCGCTGGTCGCGGAGGTCGTGAAGACGGCGTCCGACCCGTACGTGGGCCGGGTCTCGCTCGTCCGTGTCTTCTCGGGCACCCTGCGTCCCGACGAGACGGTGCACGTGTCCGGGCACGGGCTGACCGACCGGGGGCACGAGGACCACGACGTCGACGAGCGCGTGGGCGCCCTGTCCAGGCCGTTCGGCAAACAGCAGCGCGCCCTCACGCACTGCATCGCGGGCGATCTGGCGTGCGTGGCGAAGCTGAACCGGGCCGAGACCGGGGACACCCTCTCGGCCAAGGACGACCCCCTGCTCATGGAGCCGTGGCAGATGCCCGACCCGCTGCTTCCGCTCGCCATCCAGGCGCACAGCAAGGCCGACGAGGACAAGCTCTCGCAGGGCCTGGGACGGCTGGTCGCCGAGGACCCCACCATGCGCCTGGAGCAGAACCAGAACACCCACCAGGTCGTCCTGTGGTGCCTGGGCGAGGCCCACGCGGACGTCGCCCTGGAGCGGCTGCGCAACCGCTACGGCGTCCAGGTCGACGTCGTTCCGTACAAGGTCTCCCTACGGGAGACGTTCGCGGACAAGTGCGCCGGGCGCGGGCGCCATGTGAAGCAGTCCGGCGGGCACGGCCAGTACGCGATCTGCGAGATCGAGGTCGAACCGCTGCCGAACGGCTCGGGCATCGAGTTCGTGGACAAGGTCGTCGGCGGCGCCGTGCCCCGGCAGTTCATCCCGTCCGTCGAGAAGGGCGTCCGCACCCAGGCCGCCAAGGGCGTGGCCGCGGGCTATCCCCTCATCGACGTACGGATCACGCTGCTCGACGGCAAGGCGCACTCCGTGGACTCCTCCGACGCCGCGTTCCAGACGGCCGGCGCGCTCGCCCTGCGCGAGGCGGCCGCCGACGCCAAGATCCATCTCCTGGAGCCGGTGGCCGAGGTGACTGTCCTGGTCGGCGACGACTATGTGGGCGCTGTGATGAGCGACCTGTCGGGGCGCCGCGGCCGAGTCGTCGGCACCGAGCAGACTGGGGGCGGACGCACCCTCGTACGGGCCGAGGTCCCGGAGATCGAGATCGGGCGGTACGCCGTCGATCTGCGCTCTCTCTCGCACGGCACCGCGCGCTTCAACCGCAGTTACGCGCGGCACGAGCCGATGCCGCCGCAGATCGCCGAAAGGATCCGCGAACAGGCCCAGGACGCCTGAGGGTTCGGTGCCTCATCGGTCGGCGGACGGCTTCGGCCGTCCGCCGACGAATGTCGGTCCCGGCCGATACTCTGAGAACCTGATCAAGACGATGACCTGATCAACAGGTGTGCGGGGCACGGAAGTCGGGAAAGGCCGCAGGAGCGGGTGCGGCGGCGATGGGGGCGGAAGTGGCATTCGACGGTTTCGATTTCACTCCCGGGGCGCAGGTGCCGCTCTCGGGCTCCGCGGGCCAGACGGCGGCGACCTTCGCCCTGGCCTCGGCGGCGTACCGGGACAACGGGGTCGAGGAGATCCTCAAGGCCGACAACGACTGGCACAAGTCCACCGTCAAGTCCGGAAAGATCAAGCTGTTCGCGCCGAACCTGGGCGAGGCCTTCGCGCGAGCGGTGCAGGATCGCATGCTGGGCGCGGGCCGCAAGCCGCTGATCCAGTCCTTCGGCACCGAGCCGCAGGTCGTCGTGGAGCACTGCCTGGCGGCGAACCGCATCCGCAGGGAGCGGGACAACTGGCTGTCGGCCGTGATGGTGCTGTGCGGGCTGCTCTTCCTGCCCGGGCTGCTGGTCTGGCTGCTCGTCTTCCAGATCCGCACGCAGATCGCCAAGCGCGAGGACAAGCGCGCCTCCGCCCTCGGGACCACGCTCCTCGTCGCCGTCGGCGCCCTCGCCGTGCTCTTCTTCGTCCGCATGCCGTTCACCGGCTTCTGGGCCTGGTACGCGCGTGCGGCGATCGTGCTCCCCGTCGTCGGCTGGCTCTGGGCCAAGCAGATCTGCGAGCGCACGGCCAAGGACCTGCGCGACCGCTGGGACAGTCTGCTGTCCGGCGGCGGCATCGGCGCCAAGATCCCCGAGGCCGTGCCCGGCAGTCCCGGCGAGACGGCGGCCGAGCGGCTGCGCCAGTCCCTCGCTCGGCTCACCGCCGAGCAGCAGTCCAACTCGGTCTTCTACGCGGGCCCCAAGGGCATACTCGGCATGGGCACCCGCTGGGGCTCCTGGCAGCTCGCCGAGGACCTGGTGCCGCGCGACGCGGACAAGGAGATCCACCCGTTCCGCAGCTGGGACGTCATCCGGTCCATCCACGACCAGCTGCGCATGCTGGAGCGCGGTCCCCTCAACACCGGTGGTTTCCCCGCCCCTTCGATAAAGCACTGGGTCGTCACGCCGATCGGTGAGAACGCGAAGGCGGTGTCCCGGCCGGCCGGTACGGACGTGGACGCGTACACGATCAAGACCCACGCCATCCAGGACATCTGCAACAAGCAGCAGTTCGGCAGCGGTGACCGGCACTACCTCGGGGTCCAATGGACACTCTGGGACGGCCAGTTGATCATCACCATGCTGATCACCGTGACCGTGCTGCACGAGACACTGCGCATCGAGGTCACGGGGCACGCGCTGGGTCCGGTGAACCCGCTCTTCACGACGAAGCCGGAGGCGCCGACCAAGGAGGTCGCGAAGGCCGTCAAGTTCTGGGAGACCCGCAAGGTGAATCTGCCGCTGGTCACCACGGACGAGGTCGTGCGGCTCGCGGCGCGGGCGCCCTTCACCTGGTATCCGCCGTTCCTCAATTGGCTCGGCGGGACCCTGACGCTGCCCGAGCCCTTCGGGCTGCGGCACGCCTGGGCCGATCAGCCGTGGCGGCACCGCTTCATGGCGGACGACGCGCTGCGGGCCGCGACGCCGGTGCTGCGCGTGGTGCACGCCGCAGCGATCAGGGTTCTGGAGGAGAACGGCGTCGACACCGAGAAGTTCGGCACGCGCTCGTCGTTCCTCAGCACCCAGGTCCAGGATCCGATGCCTCGGAAGGCGGACCTCTACGACGCGTAGCGCCTGCTGCGGCAGGGCACCGCTACGACGCCCAGCGGCTGCGGCAGGGCACCGCGAGGTCGCCCCGCCATCGAAGAGGCACTAGGCGGCCGTCGGCCAAGCCTCCGCCAGCATCTTGCGGGTGTCCGCCAGGAGCTGGGGCAGGACCTTGGTGTGGCCCACGACCGGCATGAAGTTCGTGTCGCCGCCCCAGCGGGGGACGATGTGCTGGTGGAGATGGGCGGCGATACCGGCGCCCGCGACCGTGCCCTGGTTCATGCCGATGTTGAAGCCGTGCGCGCCCGAGGCGGTGCGCAGCGCGGTCATGGCCTGCTTGGTCAGCTCGCCCAGTTCGGCGGTCTCCGGGTCCGTCAGGTCCGTGTAGTCGGCGACGTGGCGGTAGGGCACGACCATGAGGTGGCCGCCGTTGTACGGGTACAGGTTGAGCACGGCGTACACCTGCTCGCCGCGCTTGACGATCAGCCCGTCCTCGTCGGACTTGGCCGGGATCGAGCAGAAGGGACAGCCGTCGTCGGCCCCCGGACCGGTGGGCTTGTTCTCGCCCTGGATGTAAGCCATCCGATGGGGCGTCCACAAGCGCTGGAACGCATCCTGCGTTCCCACTCCGATCTGCTGCTCCGGCTCACTCGTCATGTTGTGCAGCATATGACTTCGCCCGTTCGCGGCGTGTCGGCGGGTGCCGCGGGAAAGGGCCCCCGGCCAAGCTGGGGCGATGGACGACGACAGCCCACAGGTCCGCTGGGAGCGGCGCACCGAGGTCCCGCTCGCCCTGGCCTCGCTGCTGTTTCTCGCCTCGTACGCGGTCCTTGTCCTGGGTCACGGTCTGCCCGCCGCCGCGCTGAGCTGCTGCCTGGCGGCGATGGTGGCCGCCTGGGTGTTGTTCGGCGTCGACTACGCGGTGCGCTGGCGGCTGAGCGGGCAGCGCCTCCGCTTCGTACGGACGCACTGGCTGGACACCGTGGTGCTCGTCCTGCCGCTGCTGCGTCCCGTGCGCATCGTGAAGGTTTACGACGCCGTGCAGCGCCGCCACGGGCAGCCCCGGCTCTCCCTGCACGTGCGCGTGATCGTCTACTCGGGTCTGTCGGTCACGCTGATCGGTTTCGCGGGCGCCCTCGCCGTCTACCAGGCGGAGCACGCGGCGCCGCACGCCACGATCCGGACCTTCGGGGACTCGGTGTGGTGGACCTGCTCCACGCTGTCGACGGTGGGGTACGGGGATGTGACACCGGTGACGCCGAAGGGGCGCGCGATCGCAGTGGGGCTGATGGGGTGCGGCCTCGCGCTGCTCGGCGCGGTGACGGGGTCGTTCTCGTCGTGGCTGCTGCAGGTGTTCGCCCGTGAGGGCGACGAAAGACCCCCGGGGAGCTGAGCTCTCCGGGGGCCTCACCTCACGTACGTGCCGGAAGAACGCTGAATGCCTCACATACGTACGCGTCGAAACCGTAGGCGTCAGACCTGCGCGCGCTCCTCGACGACCTGCACGATCTTGGCGATCGCCTCGTCGACCGGGATGCCGTTCTCCTGCGAGCCGTCGCGGTAGCGGAAGGAGACGGCGCCGGCCGTCATGTCCTCGTCGCCCGCGATGACCATGAAGGGCACCTTCTGCTTCTGCGCGTTGCGGATCTTCTTCTGCATGCGGTCGGAGGACGCGTCGACCTCGACGCGCAGTCCGGCCGCCTTGGCCTTCTTGGCGAATTCCGCCAGGTACGGCACGTGCGCGTCGCCGATCGGGATGCCGATCGCCTGGACAGGCGCCAGCCACGCCGGGAACGCGCCCGCGTAGTGCTCCAGGAGCACCGCGAAGAAGCGCTCGATCGAGCCGAACAGCGCGCGGTGGATCATGACCGGCTGCTGCTTGGTGCCGTCCGCGGCCGTGTACTCCAGGTTGAACCGCTTGGGCTGCTGGAAGTCGACCTGGATGGTGGACATCTGCCAGGAGCGGCCGATGGCGTCCTTGGCCTGGACGGAGATCTTCGGGCCGTAGTACGCGGCGCCGCCCGGGTCGGGAACCAGCGGGAGGCCCTGCTTCTCGGCCGCCTGGCGCAGCGCGTCGGTGGCCTCCTCCCACTCCGCGGCCTCGCCGATGAACTTCGGGGAGTCGTCGCGGGTGGACAGCTCCAGCTCGAAGTCGTTCAGGCCGTAGTCGCGCAGCAGGTCCAGGACGAAGGTGAGCAGCGAGTCCAGCTCGCCGGCCATCTGGTCCTTGGTGCAGTAGATGTGCGAGTCGTCCTGCGTGAAGCCGCGGGCGCGGGTCAGGCCGTGCACGACGCCCGACTTCTCGTAGCGGTAGACCGTGCCGAACTCGAAGAGCCGCAGCGGCAGTTCGCGGTAGGAGCGGCCGCGCGCCTTGAAGATCAGGTTGTGCATGGGGCAGTTCATCGCCTTGAGGCGGTAGTTCTGCCCGTCGAACTCCAACGGCGGGAACATCGCGTCCGCGTAGTTCGGCAGGTGCCCCGAGGTCACGAAGAGGTTTTCCTTTGAGATGTGCGGGGTGTTGACGAACTCGTATTCCGCGTCCTCGTGGCGCCGGCGCGAGTAGGTCTCCATCTCCCGGCGGACGATGCCGCCCTTGGGGTGGAAGACCGCGAGGCCGGAGCCCAGCTCCTCCGGGATGGAGAAGAGGTCCAGCTCGGCGCCGAGCTTGCGGTGGTCGCGCTTCTCGGCCTCGACGAGGAAGTCCAGGTACGCCTTCAGCTCGTCCTTGGTCGGCCAGGCGGTGCCGTAGATGCGCTGGAGCTGCGGGTTCTTCTCGCTGCCGCGCCAGTACGCGGCGGCCGAGCGCATCAGCTTGAACGCCGGGATGTTCCGGGTGGTGGGCAGGTGGGGACCGCGGCAGAGGTCCTTCCAGCACAGCTCGCCGGTCTTGGCGTCGAGGTTGTCGTAGATCGTCAGCTCGCCGGCGCCGACCTCGGCGTCGGCACCCTCGGCGGCCTGCGCGGCGTTGCCCTTGAGGCCGATGAGCTCCAGCTTGTAGGGCTCGTCGGCCAGCTCCTCGCGGGCGGCGTCGTCGGAGGTGACCCGGCGCGAGAACTTCTGTCCGCGCTTCTGGATCTCCTGCATCTTCTTCTCGATGCGCTTGATGTCCTCGGGCGTGAACGGCTCGGCGACATCGAAGTCGTAGTAGAAGCCGTCCTTGACCGGCGGGCCGATGCCCAGCTTGGCCTCGGGGAACAGTTCCTGCACGGCCTGGGCCATCACGTGCGCGGTGGAGTGGCGCAGGATGTTGAGGCCGTCCTCGGAGGAGATCTCCACACCCTCGACGGTCTCGCCGTCCTTGAGCTGGTACGCGAGGTCCTTGAGCTCGCCGCCCACACGGGCCGCGACGATGGTGCGCTCGCCGTCGAAGAGATCGGCGGCCGTAGTGCCCGTCGTCACCACGCGCTCTTCCCGCTCGGAATCGCGTTGGATGATCACACGGACGTCTGACACCGGACTCTCCTGCCTGAAGGTGGGCGCGCCGCGACTCGCGTGCGCAGACAGGAATCGTACCGAGCCCGGGGTCCCGTTCGCGAAACGGATAACCACGGCCCCGTCTCAGTCTCCGCTGCACGCCTCCTCGAAGAAGTCCAGGTTCTCCTGGAGCGACTTCATCAGCCGGTCCCGCTCGGCCTCATCCACCTGCACGGGTACGACTCCGGAGGCATCCGTGAGCCTGCGGAAGCCGCCGCGGCTCTCCAGCCGTCCGTGCACCCGCACCGGCAGTCCGACGAGATGGGCATGGCCCGCTATCCGGTACGCCTCCTCGTCGAGCGTCATGCGTACGTGCGGGACCTCGGCGCCGGCGATGACCCGCAGCCGTACGGTGCCCTCGCCGCGCGGCCCCGACCTGCGCATCCGCACCACGGCGCCGGTGAGGCGCACCGGCACGGAAGGCTCCTCGCGCAGAAAGCGGGCTCCGGCCTCGCGCAGGACGGGCAGGTCGCCGGGCGAGAACTCGACGGGCTCGGCGGGTGTCGCGCCGCCCTCGGGGACACCGGCGGCGGGCGCCCACTCGACGGCGATCCGGGCCCCCTCGGTGCCGCGGACGAGGGCCACCAGGGCCTCCATGAGCTCGTGGCTGACGCCCGCCTCGACCGCCGCGTCGAAGGCGTCCATGCCGCCGGTGGCCCGCTGGTAGTCGATGGCCTCCCGGGCGGCGTACAGAGCCTGGTGCAGGCGGATGGCGAGCGGCCGCCCGGTGTCGACGGGCACGAAGGCGGTGAGCCTGCGCCCTCCGGGTTCGGCGCCGACCAGGACGTTCTCCAGGGAGGCGGAGGCCGACCTGCGGTGCCGGGCGCCGTAATAGCCCGCACGCGCGCGCGTGGCGAGCGCCCCCGCGAGCAGCATCTGGCGGGCGGCCGCGCGCAGCTGCTCCTCGACGGTCCAGGGCGCGGCGCCCACGGGCCCGGTCGGGACGTCGCGCCACCAGCGGATCTCGTCGCTCGGCACGGCGAGCGCGACGAGTACGTCGCGCGCGGACGGCGAACCGCTGCGGGAGAGCGCGACGAGCGCTTCGCCGAGCAGGTCGTCGCTGTCGGGGAAGGCCCGGTTCTCCGGCACCAGCAGGCTGGTGCCGGCGCCACCGGGCCCGGGTGGGGTCCACCGGCCGTACCGTCCCGGCGCGCCGCCGCGCCGCTGCCAGCCGTGCCGCTGCAGCAGGGCGCTGAGCACTGCGGGGTCGACCTGGCCGGGCGCGGGCGGCTCGCTCCAGAGGGCCTCGGCCGGATGCGGCCTGACCGGTCGCAGGGCTTCGTCGATCGGGCGGTGCGTCATGGTCTGCCTCCCGTCCCGACCCGCGTCATGATCTCGCAGAGCGCCCGGTCGTCGAAGATCCGGGCCGTCGGTATTCGGACGGTGGTCCTGCGCCGGCCGGTGATGGCGTGTCCGGCGAGGTTGGTCCAGTAGCAGCAGTGCCGCAGGTCGAGTCGGTCGTGGCTGGCGCGCAGCCAGTCGTCCTGGGACCTGGGCACGAGCATCACGACCAGGATCTTGTGCACCGAGACCGGGGTGCGCGCGAGCTTCGCCAGGTGCTCGTTGTCGAGCGTGAAGGAGAAGGCGGGCCCCGGCGGGTTCGGCGGGATCTGGTACGTGCACTTGAGCTGCACCTTGATGGTGACTTCGTCGTCGACCGTGTGCCCGGGGGCGCTGTGGCTGACGTGCCAGTCGATTCCGTTGTCCGGAAATGGCTGGGACAGCGAGCAGCCTGCGGCCGCCGCGACGGCGTGCAGATAGCCGACCTGCAACGTCTCCATGCAGGCGGTGGTGGCGAGTGTGCCGCGATGGGGTGCCGTCCGCTGGGGCAGCAGCCCGCCCCGTTCGGGCTGCGCGAGTGCCATGAGTCCAACAGCCTTCCAAACCAAGTGTTTCCCCGCGACGGGCCGCTGAACTGCAAAGACCCGTACCTCTGTTGTCTCCCCCCGGCGTACGGCGCAAACAGCCCGGGTATCACCAAACGGGCAGAAGACGGTACGTCAGCTGCCGTGGGTGAACGAGGAGTTGTGTACGTATGACGTGCTGGTACGAGGGGCCCTTGGCCGCGTTCGACACGGAGACCACGGGCGTGGACGTCGAGACCGACCGGATCGTGTCGGCCGCCGTCGTCGTCCAGGACGCCCCGGGTTCCCGTCCGCGGGTGACCCGATGGCTGGTGAACCCGGGAGTGCCGGTGCCCGCGGGGGCGACGGCGGTGCACGGGCTCACGGACGAACATCTGCAGCGCAACGGCCGCTGGCCGTCGCCGGTGATGGACGAGATAGCCCGGGAGCTGGGCGAACAGGCCGCGGCGGGCCGTCCGCTCGTGGTGATGAATGCGCCTTTCGATCTGACGCTTCTTGACCGGGAGTTGCGCCGCCATCGCGCCTCCTCCCTCGACCGCTGGTTCGAGGCGACGCCGCTGCGCGTGCTCGACCCCCGGGTCCTCGACAAACATCTGGACCGCTATCGCAAGGGCCGCCGCACCCTCACCGACCTGTGCGCGCACTACGACGTGGTCCTGGAGGGCGCGCACGACGCGGCGGCCGACGCGCTGGCCGCGATGGATGTCGTACGCGCGGTGGGGCGCCGTTTCGCGGCCCGCCTGGAGCGGCTCACGCCTGCCGAGCTGCACACGCTGCAGGCGGTGTGGCACGCGGCACAGGCACGCGGACTGCAGGCGTGGTTCGCGCGCAGCGGCTCGGAGGAGGCGGTGGATCCGGCGTGGCCGCTGCGTCCGGACCTGCCCGCGGCAGCGGCCTGAAGGCACGGAGAAACGGTCCGTGAGCACAGAAAAACCGGTCCGTCTGTGACGGACCGGCCTTCTCCGGGTGGGCGATACTGGGTTCGAACCAGTGACCTCTTCGGTGTGAACGAAGCGCTCTCCCACTGAGCTAATCGCCCGGGAACGCACTGAACCATACAGGTCCCGGCGGGTCTCGTTCAAACCGCTTCCAGGTAGGCCCTGAGTCCGCGCCGCCCCGCCCGCATCATCAGCGCGTGGTTGGCGCGGAAGACGGGCCGCCCCGGCACGGCGAACCGCCGCAGCAGCGGCTTGCTCACCACAACCTCCTGGTCGTACTGGGCACGGGTGCCCGGCCCGTCCGCGGTGAGCGTCCAGCGCGCCCAGCCGTCGATGTCGCCGGACATCGCGATCTCCAGGACGCCGCCCGCCGCGTCGCGCCGCACCTCCCGCCCGGTGAACGTCATGTCATACGGAAGGACCGAGCGGATCCGGATGACGCCGCTGCGCTCGTCGACAGGGATCACCTCGCGCACCTGGGGCCACCAGCGGGGGTAGTCCTCGGCCTGTTGCAGCACCACGTACACGGCGGAGGGCGGCGCGGGCAGATCCCACACACTGCGGAAGCGGTAAAGGCTCCAGTCCATGGACCGAGTGTGCCCGGCCGCGGTACCGAGTGTGCTCGTCCGTGGATCTGAGTACGTCCTGAGTACGCACACTCATGCCGGCGAACGTGACCGGGACCACACTCCGGAGCATGACCCGCATCCCGCCCCCGGCCGAGGAGTTGCGACTCCTCGACGCCGAGCTGCGGCAACTCGACTCCCGCCGTGCCGTGTTGCTGGCGCGCCGCGCCTGGCTGGTCGCGGCCCTTCAGCCGCCCTCCGCGCCCTCTGCGTCGCCCGCGCCGTCTGTGCCGTCTGCGCCCCGGGCCGTCCCCGCACGTCGGCCCGAGACCACCGCACCCGGCGTCCAGAACGTGCTCCTGCTGCTCGGCGGCATCCTGCTGACCGTGGCCGCCGTCGCGTTCACCGTCGTCAGCTGGGGTCACCTGGGAATCGCCGGGCGGGCACTGGTCCTCGGCGCGGTGACGCTGGCCGCGCTCGGTGCACCCGTGCTCCTCCTCGGCCGCGGGCTGCGCTCGACGGCCGAGTCGGTGGCGGGACTCGGCCTCGCGCTGACGGTCCTCGACGTCTACGCGCTGCACGAGGTCGCGCTGCCGGACGCCGACGGACTCGGGTACGCGTCCATCGCGTCGGCGGTGCTGGCCGTGGTGTGGGCGGCGTACGGTCTCGCCGTAGGCGCGCTGCACCGGCCGGCCGCACAGCGGACGGACATCACCCGTGCGGGAGAGCGGACGGACACCACCGGCGCCGGAGAGGGCAAGGCCACCACCGGCGTACGTCTCTCCCGGCTCCCCCTGCGGCTGCCCCTGCCCACCGCCGTGGCCGCGGCCCAGCTCCCGCTGCTCCTCTGGGCGGCGGCGGCCGACGCGAGCGCCCGCACCGTCACGGCAGTGCTGCTGGTGACGGCCGCGTCCGACACGCTTCTCGCGCTGCGGATCCCCGTGACGTCCGTCCGTGTGGTCGCCGCCGTCGGCGCGTACGGCCTGGGCGGCTGGGGCACCTTTGCCGCCGGTTGGCTGTCCTGGACGGCCTCCGGCCCGAGCGCCGCCGCCCGTGCGGCGGCGCTCCTCCTCCTTGCCGCGGCGATCGCCCTGGTGGCGGCCTGGCACGCCCCGAAGCCGAACGCCGCGACCGGCCTCGCCCTGGCGGGCGGTCTCATCACCGTCGCCGCACTCGGCGGCGTCCTGCGCTCGTCGCTGCCCGACGACTGGACGATCCCGGGCCATCTGGTGTGCGGCATCGCCCTCTTGGCCGCCGTACGCACTCGCTGGCCCGAGCCGGTGCGACGCGGCCTGGCCTGGGCCTCCGGCTCCGTGCAGGCCGTGGCGGTGGTGTGGGCGCTGCCCCCGGCCGCCATCGCCCTGCTGGGCCCGGTCGGCTGGGCGGAGAAGATCTGGTCGGGCGCGCCGACGACCGCCCGGGACGCGGTGACCATGGACGTGCCCTGGCCCGCCCACGCGGCCACGGCACCCATCGTCCTCGCGCTCGTCGCCGGAGTCCTGGTGGTGGCGGTCCGCGGCACCGCCTGGCGTCCGCAGGCCCTGATCTGCGCGCTGACACTGGCCTGGGCGACGGCGCTCGCGCTTCCGGCGGCTCTCGAACTCCCCTACGTGGCGGGACTGTTGGCGCAAGGCCTCACGACGGTGGCCGCCCTGACGTACGCCGCCCGCCCGGCACAGCCCAAGGCGCACCCGCTCCTGCTGGCCCTGCTCACCTCCCTCGGTCTCGCGTTCCTGTCGCTGGCCTCCGAGGGTGCGACCCTCACCGTCCTCGCCGCACTCGCCGTCCTGTTCGCGGCCGCGGCGTGGCGCCCCGGCCTCGGCCCGGTCGCGGCGCCCGCGTCCCTCGCGTACGCCACCGCCCTGGCCTGCGCCGCAGGAAGCTCCCTCGGCTGGCAGCCGCAGCACACCGCGCTGCTCGTCCTCGTGGTGCCGGTCGGCGCGGCCCTCCTCGCGGCGCGCCTGAGCGACTCGTCCGTGGCCGTGCCGGTGGAGGCGACAGGAGCTGTCGCGGGTCTGCTCGCCATCGCGCTCTCGGTCACCGATCCCCCGATGCTGGCCCTGGTGCTGGCGCTGTGCGGCGTGATCGCCGCGGGCACGGCCGTGCGGGAGGACCGACGTTCCGTCGGATACGCGGCCGCCGGCCTGTTCGTGGCGGCCACCTGGGTCCGTCTGGCGGCCTGGGGCGTCGGCTCCCCGGAGGCGTACACGCTCCCGGTGACCGTCCCGGCGCTGCTGGTGGGGGTGGTCAGGCGCCGTGAGGACCCCCGGGTCTCGTCGTGGACGGCGTACGGACCGGGGCTGTCCGCCACGCTCGTGCCGAGCCTGTTCGCGGCGTGGGGCGACGCCCACTGGTCGCGCCCGCTGCTGCTCGGCGCGGCGGCGCTGCTGGTCACCCTCGTGGGCGCCCGGAACCGCCTCCAGGCGCCGCTCGTACTGGGCGGCACGGTGCTCGCGCTGGACGGGCTGCACGAACTCGCCCCGTACATCGTTCAGGTGGTCGACGCGCTTCCCCGTTGGGTGCCTCCCGCACTCGCCGGTCTGCTGTTGCTCGCACTGGGTGCGACGTACGAGCAGCGGATCCGCGACGCGCGGCGAGTGCGGGAGGTGCTGGGAAGGATGGACTAGCGCGTCCTCAACGGGCGTACAGCTACGGCATCTTGTCGCCCAGCAGCGCTAGGTTCTCGATGGCGGCGAGGCCGTACAGCGCGGTGTCGTTCGTGTAGACCCAGTTGGCCTCGCTGCCCGGCACCAGGGTGACCGGGCCGTTCAGCTTCTCCGTCTTCCAGGGCGAGGACTCCGTGTAGCCGTCGGAGTTGTAGAACTTGCTCCACGCGCGCGTGGCGAGCTTCGCGTCGCCGGTCTGTACGGCGGCGTACGCGTCGAGGCGCGAGTGCCCCTGGAAGAGCAGCAGCGTGCCGAAATTGGAGCCGTAGCGGGCGGCCTGCTCGGCCTTGGTGGCGTTGAAGTAACGGCAGTAGTCGAGGTACGCGTCCTTGAAATCGGGCATGTCGACGAGGTCGATGAGCTCGGCGCACAGCTCGTTGAGGCCGAAGACCGCCGAGAGATGCGAGACTCCGACCACGGGCGTCGAGGCGATCGCGAACCTGCCCGTGTCGAGGTCGTACAGCCCGCTGCCCTGCACGAATCCATTGGGCTGGGCGGCGATGGACTCCATTGTCGACAGCACGCGCGCCTTGGCCTTCTCCCACTTCGGGCCCTTGCGCTCCCACTCCGTCAGCCACGCCGAGACGAGCCCGCTCCAGTCCGTGCCGAAGCCGATCGACAGCGCATGGCGGTCCGGGGTGTACGGCTCGGTGCGGATCTTGCGGATCGGGTCGAGGACCAGGAACGTCTCGTCGGAGTCGACATTGGCGTGCATGAGGTCGCCGACCCGCTCGTCCGCGGTGAGGAAGTAGTAGTAGCGGCGGTACGTGGTGTTGGCGATGCGCTGCTGCTTGGCGCTGTCGGCGTAGTGCTGGACACCGTGCCGGGTGCCGAGGCCCGCCCACTGGCCGAGGTGGTAGACGTCGACCTCGCCGGTGTGCCGGGTCATCGCCTCGGCGAAGCGGAAGATGTCGGCGCGACCGCTTCGGATGTACGCGAACCACAGCCAAAGGTCCGGCGACAGCTCGGAGTTGTCCCAGGCGTAGCCGCCGACGTCGTACCGCCACTGGTGCCTGACCGGGTCGTACGAGTGCATGATGTCGCCGTAGTCCCAGAAGCCGTACCAACGGCGCATCTCCACCTGGTCCTTGTAGTAGGTGAAGAGGAAGTCGAGGTGGTCCTCGATCTTGGCCTTGGCGGCCGTGGAACGGTCGGGCTCGGAGTAGAGGCCGGGACCGAAGACCTTCGCCTTGATGAGCTGCTTGGGCGGGGCGGCGAGCTGCGGCAACACCCGTACGGCTTTGACCTGTTCGGCGAGCTTCCCGGGGGTGGGCGTCGACTCGTTGGCCCAGAAGAGGAGTTCGGAGGTGCGTGCGATGCCGTACGGGGTGCCGAAGCCCGGCTCGTAGTCCTCGTAGGTGATGTTGAGGCCCTCCAGCTGTTCGGCGTAGGTGTCCTGGCCCATGCCGTCGTGGTAGAAGCGCAGGTCCATGGGCTGCGCCTCGGGCGACCAGAGCCAGAGGGTGACCTCGGCCTCGTCGGTGTGGGCGTCGCGGATGTCGAGCTGGGCGGGGAACTTCTCCCAGAAGTCCCGCAGTCCGAAGGAGAATCCGCCGCTCGGCCCCCCGACATAGCCGAAGCCCGACGCGCGCTGCCCGCCCCCGGCGCCGATCCAGCCGTACCCCTTCTTCGTGCGCTTGCGCAGCGTGAAGCCGTCGGCGGAGAGCTGGGCGAGGGTGTAGTCGCCCCACTCGGGGATGTACTGCAGCCGCGTCGTCACCCGCTGGTCCCAGGTGGACGGGTCGGGCAGCTTCTCGCCCGCGAACTGGGCCGCCTGCACAGCCGCGCCCGGGTCGCGCCGCAGCCCGGTGACGCCCTTGACGGCCTCGCGCAGCAGACCGGTCCCGTCGCCGCCGACGCGGATGTGGCGGTCGTACGAGGCATCCCGCATCGGCACGGTGAAGCGGACGCCGAGCCCGCGGATGAAGTCGCCGCTCGCCTTCCCCGGCTCCTGCTTCCCGTCGAAGGTGATGGTGTGCACCATGCGGAAGGAGTCGGCGCCCGCGTAGAAATACAGCCGGATCGAGAACGGCAGCCAACTCCGGTCGCCCTTGCGGTGTTTGCCGTCGATGCGGACGACGGCACGCACCGGGCCCTCCTGCTCGACGTCGACCTCGGAGATGGCGCTCTCGAAGCGCTCGGACTTCTCCGCGCCCTGATCCTCGTCCTCGATCTCCGGCTGGCGGATGAGGACCAGCCGGCCGTTCTTGGCGATCTCGGTCGAGCCGCGCGTCACGGACTTGACCAGCGTGGAGCCGCTCTTGCCGATCTTCGCGGTGATGACCCCGGTCGATATGTCGATGGTGCCGCCGCTCTTGTCGACGGTGACCTTCTTGTCGGGCGCGGCCGGATCCCCCGCGGTGAGCGTGAGCTTCCCCGAGTCCGAACTCACCGCGTGCGCCGTCCACTTGAGGGAGCCGTCCGGCCAGTAGGCGATCGGCCAGGACTGCACGGGCACGGCCTTGCCGTCGGCGTCCGTGAGCGCGAAGGTCTGGTCCTCCTGGTATGTGCCCTTCGGCCACGGCACGCCGACCGTGGAGCCGGGGGCGGCGCCGAGGCCGCCGTCCTCCAGCCAGTCCAGGGTCACGGGGTCCGCGCCCGCGGCCTCGGCTCTGGGCGCGGCCTGCGCGTGCGTACCGCCCAGCGCCCAGCTGAACTGGGCGGCGGCTCCGGCGACGGCGGCCGCCTTGAGAAGGGACCTGCGGGGGATGGGAGACATGGCCTTCCTTTCCGTGCGGGAAGCTTTTCCGGACGAATGGTCAGGGGCATGACAGGGAGAGGTGCGACGCCGGGGCGCCGACCTGTGCGGGGCGAGGGAAGGTCAGCGGCGCCGGTACCGCTCCTCCACGGCGACGGCCGCCGCCGCGACGGCCCCCAGGACGGGGACCGCCAGCGGCGCGATGAACAGTGCGGAACAGGCCACCAAGGCCACTCCGCCGATCAGCAGGAAGGAACCTGCCGGGTCGAGAACGGTGCGCCGCCCGGCGTCCGCCAGCAGCGCGCGCCAGGACGCCCCCGGCTCCCAGGACGCGGTCGCGCGCAGCCCGGCGACCGCCCCTCCGATCAGGGCGAAGAGGCCGACGGCCCCGACCAGCGGGCCACCGGGGATGCCGGCCCGTACGGCCTGGACGTCCACCCAGATCACCGCCGCCGCGACCCAACCGGCGAGCCCGGCGATCCAGCCGCGCCGGACGGCCGCCCGGAAGTCGGCCACGAACTCCCGTCGGCCGCCCGCCTCATGGGCCGTACGCCGCCGCAGATGCCGCGCGCCGGCCGCGAACGCGGCGGGGTAGGTGACCAACGGCAGCGAGGCCACCGCGATCCAGACTCCGGTGAGCAGACACTCCGCGAACACGGCGAACCGCTCGGCGAAGACGGATTCGCGGGGCGCCCTGCGGGACTTCGCCTTCGCGTGCGCTTGTGGATGCGCCTTGGCCCGCGGCTGGGTGGTGGCCATGTCAGCCCTTCAATCCTGACGTCGCCATACCGTCGATCAGATACCGCTGGAAGGCGAGGAAGAAGAGGAGCACGGGCAGCAGCGCGACCAGCGACATCGCGATCATGCCGCCGTAGTTGGCGACTCCCTCCTGGTCGCGGAACATCATCATGCCCAGCGAGACCGTGTACTTGCTGGGCTCGTTGAGGTAGATCAGCGGGCCCATGAAGTCGTTCCAGGCGTTGATGAAGGTGAAGATCGCGCTGGTGATGAGGGCAGGCCGGCACAGCGGCAGCACGATCGACCAGTAGATCCGCAGATGCCCGCACCCGTCGAGCCGGGCCGCCTCGTCCAGCTCCCGGGGCAGGTTCCGCATGAACTGCACCATGAGGAAGACGAAGAACGCCTCGGTGGCCAGGTACTTGCCGATCAGCAGCGGCACATAGGTGTTGACCAGCTCCATCTTCTGGAACATCACGTACTGCGGGATGAGCAGCACGTGATACGGCAGCAGCAGCGTGCCGATCATCAGCGAGAACAGCAGGTTCCGCCCGGCGAACCGGATCTTGGCGAAGGCGTACGCCGTCAGCGAGCAGGAAATGAGGATGCCGACGACGGAGCCGAGCGCGTAGATCAGGGAGTTCTGGAAGAAGGTGGCGATCGAGATGTCGGCGATGCCGTCGGCCAGTCCCTTGAAGTTGCCGAGGATGGGACTGGTCGGGAACAGATCCAGACTGCCGATGATCTCCCGGCTGGGCTTGAACGAGGCGCCGATGACCCAGATCACGGGATAGAGGACGACCGCGAGGATCAGCAGGGCGCCGATGTGCCAGCCCAGCGAGCCGGCGCGCTTGCGGCCACCGAGTTCCATGGGCTTGCGCAGGGTGGTGCTCATCGGGCGTCCTCCTCGTAGTGCACCCACCGCTTCTGCGACCAGAAGAGGACGGCCGTCACCAGCGCGACGGCGAGCAGCAGCATCCAGGCCATGGCGGACGCGAAGCCCATCTGGGACTCCTTGAAGCCCTTTTGGTACAGGTAGCAGGTGTAGACGAGCGTGGCGTCGGCCGGTCCGCAGGTGGCGTTGGAGACCACATACGCCGAGCCGAATATCTGGAAGGAGTGGATGGTCTCCAGGAGCACGTTGAAGAAGAGCACCGGCGAGATCATCGGCAGCGTGATGCTCCAGAACCTGCGGAACGGCCCCGCGCCGTCCACCTCGGCCGCCTCGTACAGCTCCTTCGGCACCTGCTTGAGCCCGGCGAGGAAGATCACCATGGGGGCGCCGAACTGCCAGACGGTGAGCGCGACCAGGCTGTAGAGCACCCAGTTCGGGTCGCCGACCCAGCCGCCCGTGTGGAAGCCGAAGAACGACTGCGTACGGTCCACGATGGCGTCGTCGGAGAAGAGCGCGCGCCAGACGAAGCCGACGGAGACGCTCGCGCCGATCAGTGACGGGGCGTAGAACGCGGCCCGGTAGAAGGCCTGGCCGCGGCGGCTCTGCGCCAGCAGCAGGGCGACCCCGAGCGCCAGCAGCAGCTTGAGCGGCGTCCCGATGACGACGTACTTGGCCGTCACCTCGACCGACTTCTGCCACCGGGGATCGTCGAACATCTTGGTGAAGTTGTCGAAACCGATCCACTTCGGTGAATTGAAGAGGTTGTAGTCGGTGAACGCGAAGTAGAGCGAAGCGACCATCGGGCCCGCGGTGAGCAGCAGGAAGCCCGCGATCCACGGGGACATGAAGAGATAACCGGCGAGATTCTCCCGGCGCCCCCGCCGCTTTACGGTGGCGGGGGCCGAAGGGCGTATCTCCGGGGCGTCGGGCGGAGAGTCCTTGACGAGCGTCACGGCGGTTCCCATCAGGCGGCGAGGGCGGTCTTCGCCTCGGAGAAGAACTGCTTCACCGCGTCGGAGACCTTGGTCGTGCCCTGCGACATGTCACCGCCGATGCGCAGGAAGGCGGCCTCGACGGTGTCGGCGCCGGCCGGATGCGGGGTGATGGTGCCGAGCACTCCGGCCGCGGCGACATCCGTCTCGTACTGCGCGATCGCCTTGTTGGGGGCGTCGGCCGGCTTGTACGCGTCGAACTGCTCGGTGGTGGCGAGGATGCCGCGGTCGTAGCCCATGATCTTGCCGACCTCGGGGTCGTGGACCATGAAGTTGATGAACTGGGCGACTTCCTTGGGGTGCTTGGTGCGCGCGGAGGCGCTCAGCATCAGTGAGGCGAGGTACTGCCCGGTCTGCTTGCCGTCGGTCGTCGGAATCGGAGCGAGGCCGTAGCTGCTGTCGCCCTCCGCGGTGTATCGGACC
The DNA here is from genome assembly GCF_055566975.1 of Streptomyces sp. NPDC027189. NCBI lineage: Bacteria > Bacillati > Actinomycetota > Actinomycetes > Kitasatosporales > Streptomycetaceae > Streptomyces > Streptomyces sp. NPDC027189. The sequence continues at coordinate 482,563 of NZ_JBVHRI010000005.1, read as the reverse complement.
GTGAAGTTGTCCCAGGTGAACTCGGAGGCGGCGTGCCCCGCCGAGAGCGAGGACTTCGGCTTGTCCTGCTCGACCCGCTTGGGGTCGGTGATGATGCCGGCCTTGACGCGGTTGTAGCCGTCCGTCCACCACTCCGTCAGATCGGCCTCGTCGAAGCCGAGTCCGTCCTTGGTGAAGAACGCCTTGCCGTTCTGCCGGAGGTAGAGGTCGTACAGGTACATGATGCTGAAGTAGCCGGTGTCGCCCGGCACCTTCTGGGAGTCATGGATCTTCTTGAGGGCCGCGAAGTACTCGTCCCAGGTCCAGCCCTGCTTGGGCGTGATGCCCGCCTTCTTGAACACCTTCTCGTCGATGACAAGGGACATGGTGTTGGATCCGACGGGAATGCCGAGCTGCTTTCCGTCGACCTGACCGACCTTCTCGACCCCGGCGCGGAAGTTCTCCAGGCTCAGATTTCCCGCGTCTATCTGGGACTTGAGATCGAGGAGTACCCCCCTCTTGTCGTACTTCCGAAGAAATCCGACGGCGTTCTGGAATACGTCCGGCGGATTTCCACCGGCGGCCTGGGTCTGGAACTTCTCCCAAAAGGCCACGTAATCCTGGAAGTCCGTCTTCACCTTGATCTTCGGGTACTTCTTCTCGAAGAGCGCGATGGACTGATTGATCCTCTTCGCCCGCTCGTCGGCACCCCACCAGGCGTAACGGATCGTCACCGTCCCGTCCCCGGAACTGCCGCTGTCCCCGCCGCAGCCCGTCGTCGCGGCCAGCCCCAGCGTGGCCAGCGAAGCTCCGGCCGCCTTGAGGACCGTCCGCCTCTCAACACTCCCGTTGTTTCCCACAGTCGGGCCTCCCCGCAACGTCGTCGTCGCCGCATGAATCGTTTCAAGTAAGCGCTTGCTGGCACAAGGTACGGAGGGCTTTCGGGCACGTCAATGATTCGGACAGGAATTGATGGGATGCGGTTTGCCTGCAGGGCGGCGGGGGCGGAGGTGCGGTTCGCCCGTTGGGGCGTGACTGTGCAGGTCGGGGGCGTGTGGTCGACCTGTCGGACATGATGCGGTGGGTCGCGTGGGGTGGGGGCGGGGCCGAAAAGTACTGCGGGGCGCTGGGGTTGGGCGGAGGTGGGGCGAACTGAGGGTGAGGAGTGGGGGGCTGCTGGGCTGGGACGGAGCCGGGCCGAGCGGCGTGACAGGCTCGGCTCTGACAGAGCCGGGACACCCTGCCAGGCTCGGCCCGAGCAGCGGGCGAGGCACCGTGCGGGGGCCAACTTGAACAGCGCCGGGGATACCTCCTAAAGGCTCACCCCAGGCAGGATCCAGGGCACCCCGAATAGCCCGAGCGGGCTCAAGGTCCGCACCCGGAAGGGTCGTTCACGAGGTGCGAAAGTGGATGCTGGAGCGCTGTCGGCCCGCGCCGGTCAGGCCCGGATCGGCGCAGGTCAGCGGGCGATCGAATGCGGCGCCGGACAGCAGCCCGTCCGCCGGGAGGTCAAGCGACGGCGCCGGCTGCGGTGCCCCTTCGGGCGCCCACCGACTCGGCACCGGCCGCCTTGGCCCACCGTCAGGCTGCTACATCTCAGCAACGCGCACCGTCGGGGTTCCACGCCTCAGCAACACGCACCGTCACACCGCCGCGTCTCAGCAACGCGCACCGTCAGGGTTCCACGTCGGCAACCGTCCCGGCACCGGCACCCCCGCGGCCTGGACAACCCCTCGACGCCTCCAAGCAACGTCAACTGCAGTGCTCCCAGCGGGTCAACCCACTCCCGCGCACCCCGGCGCTCCCACGTCCTCAACTTCCCCATGGCAAAGCCCCCGCCGCACACCCAGGAACGACGAAGGCGACCTGGGTCCACGCATTCCGTGGACCCAGGTCGCCTACCGCGTACGTGGGCGATACTGGGATCGAACCAGTGACCTCTTCGGTGTGAACGAAGCGCTCTCCCGCTGAGCTAATCGCCCGGGCGCAGGGAGAACATTACCCCATGTCAGGGGGTGGCTTCGACCAGTCGAGGTGCCTCAGGACGGCACCCGAGCGGGCTCCCTCACTCCTTGATGTTCCAGGGCATCGCAAGGCCGAACTTCCAGACGTAGACGCCGACTAGGACCGCGACGATCACCAGGCCGACGGTCGTGAGGATGATGTTGCGACGCCGCACCTTGGGGTCGAGCGCCGCCTGAGTCGCCTCCGTGACCTTGCGCTTCGTCCAGCGGAGCACCAGCTGCGCCCAGACGAACTCGGTCGCCCAGATCGCCATGCCACCGAAGATCACCAGCCAGCCCGGCCCGGGCAGCGGAAGCATGATCACGCCCGCGACGACCACCGCGAGCCCCACGATGAAAACGCCCACCTGCCAGCTCAGGTGCAGCGCGCGGCGCGCCTTGATGAAATCCGGCGCTCGCGAACCGAGCGCTCGCTCACCCTTCGCCCCGTCCTCGGCCATGGCGACCTCGCCCGGCTCGTCACTCCCCGTATTCATACGACCAAACCCTACCCGAGAGAAACCAGTCACCGGAATGGCCCTATCCGGCGAACGCTCTCTCGGCCGGATGAGTTACGTAAAGGCACGCAAAACACTCAGAGGGGTTTACAACGGCACCGTAGGTGGCATGTCGATTTCGCCGACGTGCGAATCCCCGAGCGCACACTGAGCGAAAGGCCCTGGCGCTTATGAACACCACGGTCAGCTGCGAGCTGCACCTGCGCCTCGTTGTGTCGAGCGAGTCCTCACTGCCTGTTCCCGCAGGACTGCGGTATGACACGGCCGATCCCTACGCCGTGCACGCCACCTTCCACACCGGAGCCGAGGAAACCGTCGAGTGGGTGTTCGCCCGCGACCTCCTCGCCGAGGGCCTGCACCGGCCCACCGGTACCGGCGACGTCCGAGTCTGGCCGTCCCGTAGCCATGGACAGGGCGTCGTATGCATCGCCCTGAGCTCCCCGGAGGGCGAGGCTCTGCTCGAGGCCCCGGCGCGGGCCCTGGAGTCGTTCCTCAAGCGAACAGACGCTGCCGTGCCCCCCGGCACGGAACACCGGCACTTCGATCTCGACACGGAGCTCTCACACATCCTGGCCGAGAGCTAGCGAGGCATCACAGAGCCGCCCGGCGCCGTCCACTCGGGGAGACGGCTCGGGCCTAGACAACCGCATAGGGCACAACCGCATAGGGCACGACCGCATAGGGCACAAAACACCGGCGCCGTCGCCGCGGACCACCGCGGAGGCGGCGCCGGCGTGCGTGCCCGGCCCGCCGTTGCCCCTACGCCGCTCCCCCGCGACCGCTCTTCGCGGCGCGGAGCCACTACCATCGGCCAGCATCGGGCGGGCGCCCGCCCGACCCCCAGGCCAGGGAGCGAAACGTGCTGATCACCCACGACACCCGGTGCGCCCTCGACGCCGTGGTGGATCTGGTGAACACCGCGCCGGAGGACCGGACGACGGACGGGCTCGCGGATGTCGCGCTCCTCGCCGATTTCGTACGAAAGCACGAAATCAGCGATGTCGGTGTGCTGTCCGAGCATGATCTCGCGGCCGTGCGCAAGGTCCGCGACCGGTTCGCCGGGATCTTCGCCGCCGACGACCCGCGGACCGCCGCCGCGCTGATCAACGAACTGGTCGCCGCCGCGGGCACCACCCCCCGGCTCACCGACCACGACGGCTACGACTGGCATGTGCATTACTTCGCGCCGGGCGCCTCCGTCGCCGACCACCTCGCGGCCGACTGCGGGATGGCGCTGGCCTTCTTCGTGGTCGCCGGGGAGCAGGAACGGCTGCGCCGCTGCGAGGCCCCGGACTGCCGGCACGCCTTCGTCGACCTCTCCCGCAATCGCTCCCGCCGCTACTGCGACAGCCGCACCTGCGGGAACCGCCTCCACGTCGCCGCCTACCGGGCACGCCGGAAGGAAGCGGCGGGCTGACGGACGCATCCCCACCACGCTCGACACGAGGAGGTGGCGGGCTGACGGAGCCCTCGGCGGGTGACGCCAGGGGCTCCGTGTACGGCTCAGAGCAGCAGCAGGTCGTGCAGCGAAGCCATGAGCAGCAGACAGCCGATCACCGCAAGGAAGATCATCAGCGGCGGCTGGGAGAGCGCGAAGAGACAACCACGCCGCTCCTCGGGCGGGGCGGCGGTGTCGCTCTGTGTTGTGTCCAGCATCTCGCGGCGATGATGGCGCAGCTGACACCCGTTGCGCGATCAACACGCCCAGAAAATGCGGGAGTTCGCCAGATCTTGCGACGGACGTGCTCGAACATGAACGCTTTCGCGCACGCTATGAGGCCCCCGTGAAGCTTTGTGTCGTTTCAGCTGGTCATGGGCGGCTCATATGCCGTGCTTCTTCAGGATGGCCTCGATGTCACTGAAGTCGTCCCCGGAGCCGGTGGCGCGGGGCGTCGCCGCGGGGCTGGCGGCCGGGCGTGCCCCCTGGCCCAGCGAGGGCGCCGAGGCCGCCGGGGCCACCGCCTCGCGCTGGGCGGCGGCCTTCGCCGCCTTGCGTTCCTTGCGCGTCCCGCCGCCGCGCCGCTCTATGGCCCGCGTGGTCATGAACAGCAGCCAGGCGCCGCCGAGCACGACGAAGCCGGCCCACGCGGTCGGGCTGAACGCGGTGTCGGCCAGCCAGCCGACCACCCCGGTCATCACCAGGCCGACCGGCACGAGCGAGTATGCGGCGATGCGGGCGGCCGCGAGGAAGCGCTTGCGGTAGGCCGTGACCGCGGCGATGCCCAGGCCGGCCGCGGAGACGGCGGAACAGACAGTCTCGGCAATCATCCGGTCCTCCAGGGCAGGGCTCGGTCGGGCAGGGTCGGTTCGTCCCTTCCATCCTGCACCGCCCGACGCCCGGTATGCCATGCTCCGGGCGGACCTCAGGGACATCTCCGGGTCGGCGTCCTCCCCAGGTCCCGGTTGGGGCGCCCCCGCCGGGGCTGGGAGACTTGTCTCCATGAACGACTCCTCCCCCGCCCGCCCGGCCGCCGCCGTCCTGGACGTCTGGTGCGAACTCCAGTGCCCCGACTGTGACAGCGCCCTCGCCGACCTGCGCGCGCTGCGCGCCCGCTACGGCGACCGTCTGGAGCTGCGACTGCGGCACTTCCCACTGGAGAAGCACAAGCACGCCTTCGCCGCGGCGCAGGCCGCCGAGGAGGCCGCGGAGCAGGGCCAGGGCTGGCCGTACGTAGAGGCGGTGCTCGGCCGCGTGGCGGAGCTGGACCGTAAGGGAGAAGCCTTCCTGGTCGAGGTCGCCCGTGAACTCGGTCTGGACGCCGAGGAGTTCGACACGGCCCTGATCGACGGCCGGCACATCCTGATCGTCGACGCCGACCAGGCCGAGGGGAAGGCCATCGGCGTGACCGGCACCCCGACGTACGTCATCGGCGGCGAACGCCTCGACGGCGGCAAGAGCCAGGAGGCGCTGCGCGAGCGCATCGAGGAGATCGCCGACCGGCTGCTGGCCGAGCAGGAGGCGTGACGCCCAAGGGGGCCGCTTACAGCAGGTCCTTGTACAGATAGCGCGCCGTCGTCCGGTAGCCGAGTGACTCGTAGAGCCGCTCGGCCGGGGCGTTGCCCGAGAAGACGTTGAGACCCATGCGGTTCATCCCGGCGGTCACCGCCTGCACCTCGGCGAGCAGCATGAGCGTACGGCCGTGGCCCCGACCTCGATGCGCCGCGTCGACCTGGACGTTGTAGACGAAGGCGCGGCCGCCGTGCTCCCCCAGCCACAGGTCGCCGACCCGGGTGCCTTGGTGTTCCAGGATGGTGAACCACATGTTCTCCGTGGCGAGGCCCCGCGGCAACAACTGGTCGTGGTCCCGGTTCGACTTGGCGTAGGCCTCCGCCTCCGCCAGGCCGCGCCGGATCCAGTCCCGCGCGAAGTCCTCCCGGCCATGCTGGTCCCAGACTTCGTACTCGGCCTGTGTCATCGGGCGGCCGACGCTCCCGGCGGGCACCCCGGGCGGGGTGTCGCCGAGCAGTTTCTCCATCCCGCGGTTGCGGGTGACGTAGCCGAGCGCCTCGGCAAGCCTCAGCCCTGCTTCGGCGTCGCCGGGGACCGCCAGCTCGATCTGCTTGCAGCCCCAGCCGCGTGCCACCTCCTCGGCGGCCAGCGCCGCCACGGTGCCCCGCCCGCGCCCACGGTCCGGCTCATCGATGCGGAGCTCGCGGATCAGGGCGACGGACGCCCCGAAGTTGCGGTCGGTCGCAAGGCGTACGACACCGACGGGACGGCTGTTCACACACACTTGGTAACGGCGCGAACGCGTCCCGTCAGCGGCGTGCTGAAGCGGCTCGGTCGGCCGCAGGGTGGTGGTCATCAGGGGTGTTGTACCCGCTGCGGGGTGCGAGGTCAGCTGAATTTATTCAGCCGTCAAGCGATCAAACGATCGGCAGACCGCGAAATCGAGCGAGCGATCAGGGATCGAGGTCGTCCCCGGCCCGCTCGTCGAAGATCCGCATTGCCTTGGCGGTCACCGGGCCCGGCGCGCCCGGGAGTTCACGGGTGTCGACCCGGTGCACGGCCTGCACGTCGCGCAGCGTGGAGGTCAGGAAGACCTCATCGGCGCGCTGCAGGACCTCCAGCGGCAGTTCGGTCTCCTTGGCACCGGTCCACTCGACGGTCAGGGCGCGTGTGATGCCGGCGAGGCAGCCGGAGGCGACCGGCGGCGTGTGGATCTCGCCGTCGAGGACGACGAAGACATTGGACCCCGTGCCCTCGCAGAGCTGACCGACCGTGTTGGCGAACAGCGCCTCGGACGCGCCGTGTTCGCGCGCGCGGGCCAGGGCGACCACGTTCTCGGCGTACGAGGTGGTCTTGAGGCCGGTCAGCGCGCCGCGCTCGTTGCGGGTCCAGGGGACCGTGACGACGGCGGTGGAGTCGGGGCGCCGGGAGGACTCGCCAAGGGCGACGACCAAGGTCGGGCCGTGCTCGCCGCGGTCGGAGCCGAGCGGCCCGTGGCCGCCGGTGTACGTGATCCGCAGGCGGCCGAGCGGCATCGGGTTGGCGTCCATGACCGCGGCGCAGGCGCGGCGCACCTCGTCGAGGTCGGGCTCGGGCAGGCCGAGGCCGCGGGCCGAGCGGGCCAGCCGGTCGAGGTGGCGGGTCAGCGCGAACGGCCGCCCGTCGACCGCCTTCACGGTCTCGAAGATGCCGTCACCCACGGTCAGTCCGTGGTCGAAGACGGAGACGCGGGCGGTCTCGATGTCCTGCAGCCCACCGTCGAGCCAGATCTTCACGTAAGGGTCCCTCCACTCGCCTCGTACCCTCCCGACGCTACCGCGAGCAGTCGCGCGGCCTTCAGCTCGGTCTCCCGCCACTCCCCCTCGGGGTCCGAACCCCAGGTGATGCCGGCGCCCGTCCCGAACCGCAGGACCCCTTCGTCCCGGTCGATCCAGAAGGTGCGGATACCGACGGCGAGCTGCCCGGTGCCGCGGTCGGCGTCGACCCAGCCGATGCCCCCGCAGTACGGGCCGCGGGGAGCGGTCTCCAGGGCCTCGATGATCCGCAGGGCGCTGGACTTGGGGGCGCCGGTGACGGAGCCGGGCGGGAATGCGGCGGCGAGCAGCTCGGGCCAGCCGGCGCCCTCGCGCAGCTCGCCGTGGACCGTGGAGACGAGATGGACCAGGCCCGGATGCTTCTCGACGACGCACAGGTCGGGGACGGTCACGGTGCCGGTGGCGCAGACCCGGCCGATGTCGTTGCGGACGAGGTCCACGATCATCACGTTCTCGGCGTAGTCCTTTTCCAGGAGGTCCGCTTCGGTGCGTCCGGTGCCCTTGATCGGGCCGGACTCGACGATCCGGCCGTCGCGGCGCAGGAAGAGTTCCGGGGAGGCCGTGGCTGTCTCCACTCCGTGCGCGGGCAGCCGGATCGTTCCTGCGTAGGGCGCCGGGTTGCCCCGGGCCAGCAGCGAGGTCAGCGCGTCCACGTCCGCGTCGGGTGCGATCGGCGCGGAGAGCACCCGGCAGAGGTTCGCCTGATAGACCTCGCCGGCCGCGATGTGCTCGCGGATCCGTCGTACGCCCTCGGTGTACGCCGCGCGGTCCAGGGACGACTTCCAGTCGTCGGGCGCCGGTCCCCGCCACTGCCCGGGCACCGGTGCGGGCACGGGTTCCTCTCGTACGTCCCGGAAGCGGGCGCAGATCAGACGGCCCTCGAAGTCGGCCGAGACGGCCCAGAAACCGGTCGAGTCCAGGGCCGCGGGGTCGCTGGTGACGTCGAGGAGACCGGTGGCGACGAGGCCACCGAAGCGGGCGAGAGGAGGGAGGTCGAGCACGCAGTCGAGTCTATGGTGGGTGACCTGCGGGTGCCCTGACCATGTCCTTGGGCGGACAGACCGCAGCACGCTGCACAAACGCGTTTTTGTGCTGGCCCCGGAATCCGCTAGAGTTCAACACGTCGCCGGGACGCGCAAGCCGAACGGAAACGACAAGCGGACGTAGCTCAGTTGGTAGAGCGCAACCTTGCCAAGGTTGAGGTCGCCAGTTCGAACCTGGTCGTCCGCTCGCAGAAAGTGGGGGATCTTCCCGAACCCCTACGCTCCTGGTGGAGTGGCCGAGAGGCGAGGCAACGGCCTGCAAAGCCGTCTACACGGGTTCAAATCCCGTCTCCACCTCCAAGGACGATTAGCTCAGCGGGAGAGCGCTTCCCTGACACGGAAGAGGTCACTGGTTCAATCCCAGTATCGTCCACTGGATCTTCCAGCACGTACGGCAAGATCCGAACCCGCGCGATTAGCTCAGCGGGAGAGCGCTTCCCTGACACGGAAGAGGTCACTGGTTCAATCCCAGTATCGCGCACGCAGTACCGGCAGTACGCGTGGCTTGGGCCGCGTGACCTGCGCGATTAGCTCAGCGGGAGAGCGCTTCCCTGACACGGAAGAGGTCACTGGTTCAATCCCAGTATCGCGCACCAGCCGAAGCCCCCGGCCGTCTCGTACGGTCGGGGGCTTCGTCGTATGGCCGCGACCGTGCGTACGACGAAGGGGCCCCTCCGCTGAGGAAGAGGGCCCCTTCGGTCGTTCAGCACGTTCAGTTCGTCAGGACGAGAAGAGCATGTGGCCGAAGCTCTTGTGGCGGTGGTGGCCGCCGTAGTGACCGCCGTGGCCTCCGTGACCGCCATGCTGCGGGGCGCCCCAGGCGGGCGCGGGGGCGGACGGGTACGCCTGCGGGCCGGCCGGGGGCGGCGGCCCGGGCTGCTGCCACTGGGACTCCAGGCGGGTCAGCGCCTCCAGCTCGCCGTAGTCGAGAAATATCCCGCGGCAGCCGCTGCACTGCTCGATCTGGACGCCATTGCGGTTGTACGTGTGCATCGGCGCATGGCACTTCGGACACTGCATGCTCGGCTCAACTCCTCGCCGGTCGGTACTGCTTCCGCCAGGACAGACTCCGCCCGGCTTCGGTCGGTTGCACCTTACGTCGCGAAACCGTGCGCCAACTCGGGCGGGACGGTGCCCATTCGGTCACAGGCGTCGATCACGGCCTGCTGCACCTCGTCCAACGGGTGCCCGGCGGCGACGGATTTGGCGATCGCCAGGGCCGCCGTCTGCACGGTGAGGGCGCGGGCCACGACGTCCAGGGCGGGCCAGGGGTCGCCGGTGACGGGCACGGCCGGGCCACCGGCGCGCCGGTAGGCGGTCAGGAAGCGCAGCCACTCGTCGGGCGGGAGCAGGCCGCAGGCGTACCAGGCGGCGGGGCGGGCCAGGTCCCAGGCCGGGGCGCCCACGCCCAGGTCGTCGACGTCGATGAGGAGCCAGGGGCCGTTCGGCGCGGGGTGGCGGACGAGCTGGCCGAGGTGCAGGTCGCCGTGGCACAGGGTCGTGGCGTCCGGCACCGGGGCCTCGGCGCGGGCCCAGGGCGGGAGACCGGCCCAGGCGCGCAGGACCGGGGCGGCGGCCGGGTGCGGGCCCGCCGCTCGGAGCCGGGCAATCGCGCGGGCCGCCTTGGCGGGGCCGCGCATGGGCGGCAGGCCGTGCGGCGCGGGGGTCCGGTGGAGGCGGGCCAGCAGGGTGGCGGCGGCCTCCCAGGGGGCCGCTTCGGGGTTCTCGGGGTCGACCGGGCTGCCGTACGGCCAGAACGTCACCAGGCGGCCGTGCAGGTGGACGGGTGTGGGGGTCTGCGGGGGCAGGAGGACGCCGGGGAGTTCGGCGGCGGCGGAGAGGCGGGCGGCGAGTTCCTCGGGGCCCGCGTCGGGGGCGTGCGCTTTGGCGACGGTGTCGCCGTGGCGGACCACGGTGCCGTCGTCGCGGTCGGCGAGGACCGTGTCCTTGGTCCCGCAGGGGCAGGGGCCCGGCACGGGGTGGACCGCGCCCCGCACCTTGGCGGTGAGTGCGGGCAGCAGGGTGTCTGCGGTCACGGGTCCCCCTGGGGTGTACGGCGTCTGGGGTGAGCGTACGCAGGTGGGGTGCCGTGGGGTGGGGTACCCGGCGTAGGTGAACGGTGCCCGGCGCGGGTGAGGGGTACCGGCGTAGGTGAATGGTGCCCGGCGCGGTGAGGGGTACCCCGCGCGGGTGCTGAGCTCGGGGGGTGCGCTGCCCGGCGCTTGCGGGGTGCCGCTGCGCCCACCCGTGCCGCCCCTAGCGGCACGCATGCCCGCAGCTGGGACGAGAGGCCGCCGGGCCGCCGCACGCATGCCCGCAGCTGGGACGAGAGGGGAGCCGCCGGGCCGCCGCACGCATGCCCAGGGGCGCCGCCCCGCCGCGCCATTGCCCACAGCCGGGACGAGGCGGTGGGCGAGCTTCTCGCTGTGACCGTGCAGAAAAATGCCCGCGCAGCTCCCCAGCTGCGCGGGCATTTTGTGCCGTCCGCCGCACCCCCGTCCCCACGGGGTTTCATGGCCGGATGTCCCCGCCCGGACCGCTCTTCCGGGCCTGGGGCGCCGCTCAGCGCCCCAGCATCACGCCCACGGACGACGCTTGTGTGACCACCGCGTCCCAGCCGCCGAAGACGACTACGAGCAGGGCCGCCAGGGGAAGGACCATCGCTGTCGCCACCAACGGGTGGCGCTGACCCTGGCGGCGGGTGCCGAACGCGGCGCTGTACGCCTTGCGTCCCTGCGTGCGGAGCGCTGTCCGCGGTGCCGTGTGGGCCATGGTCCCTCTCCTGACCGAGCTTCTGTTGTGGTTGGCAGCGGCGGGTGTCTGACCTCGGGGGACGAGTGCTGCACCCGCCGCTTGACCTCAAATCTAGGCGCGCGGCGCCGGTGGGTCGTCATGCCCTCGTACCGATTGGCGGGCCTCCCGGAGGATGAGCGATGACCTGCGGAGTACTCCCCTGGGTGGAGATGAGGACCTAGGTCTCAGGGTCTTCCCGGAGGGGGCGCCCGGTGTGCCCCGACTGTTCCGAGCTGTCCTCCCTGGGCACCGGCTGCTCGACCAGCGCCAGCACCCGGGTCGCCATGAAGCGGGCGGTGCGCACCACTGATCCGCTTCGGGTGACTTCGCTCACTTCCACGACACCTCGGCGTACCGCCGTTTCCACCCGGCGGCCCGCCCTGCTCGCCACCACCTCGTACGTACGCGTCGTGTCCCCGGCGTCCACGACTATCTCCACACGGTCACCCTTCACGGGCCCAATCCCCCTTCTGCGACGGATGGTTGGGATGACAGGCAGCCCAAAGTCGTCCTGTTCACACGCTCCCTGACCACCTTTCAAGTTTCCCACCCGGCACTGACAATCGATCGGGCCGAGAGGGCGCGGCCTCTGCGCGCGCTCGGCCGCGGAAACGTAAGCTGTGGCTCGTCAAACGGACCGGGCAGCGGGGATGGACATGGCGATGATGCGCCTGAGGCGCGAGGACCCGCGTGTCGTCGGCTCGTTCAGGCTTCACAGACGGCTTGGCGCCGGCGGGATGGGCGTGGTCTACCTGGGCTCCGACCGGCGTGGCCAGCGGGTCGCGCTGAAGGTGATCCGACCGGATCTGGCGGAGGATCAGGAGTTCCGGTCGCGGTTCGCACGCGAGGTCTCGGCCGCCCGACGCATCAGGGGCGGATGCACGGCGCGGCTCGTCGCCGCCGATCTGGAGGCGGACCGGCCGTGGTTCGCCACGCAGTACGTGCCAGGGCCCTCCCTGCACGACAAGGTCGCCGAGGAAGGCCCGCTGTCGGCCGCCGATGTCGCCGCCGTCGGTGCCGCCCTCTCCGAGGGGCTCGTCGCCGTGCACGAGGCCGGTGTCGTCCACCGTGATCTCAAGCCGTCCAACATCCTGCTGTCCCCGAAGGGACCGCGGATCATCGACTTCGGCATCGCGTGGGCGACCGGGGCCTCGACACTCACGCATGTCGGTACGGCCGTGGGCTCGCCCGGCTTCCTCGCGCCCGAGCAGGTGCGCGGGGCCGCTGTCACGCCGGCCACGGATGTGTTCGCGCTCGGGGCCACGCTCGCCTACGCGGCGACTCAGGACTCGCCCTTCGGGCACGGCAGTTCCGAAGTGATGCTCTACCGGGTTGTGCATGAGGAGCCCCAACTGCACGGCGTTCCGGACGCACTGGCTCCGCTCGTACGCGCGTGTCTGGCGAAGGACCCCGAGGAACGGCCCACCACCCTCCAACTGTCCCTGCGGCTCAAGGAGATCGCGGCCCGCGAGGCACAGGGCATGGCGGATGTGCGGCCGCCGGCGCCGCGCACGGATCCCGACCGGCCGACGGGGCGCCTGGCCGAGCAGTACGCCGAGCAGCGCACCCAGCGGCGTCCGCAGGGCACTCCCCCGCCGCGCACGGGCGGGACGAACGGCGGCACGAGGTCGGCGCAGTCGGGTTCGCGCCCCACGCCCGCACGGAACACCGGCCGCTCCGGCAACAGGCCGACGCCCCGCAGTGGTGCCGGGCGTCCCGGGTCCCGAACCACCGGGACCGGCCGGCGGCCGGCCAACCCGCGACTGCTGCGCCAGCGGCTCTTCGTGTTCGTCGTGGTGACGCTGCTCGTCGCGCTCGGCATCGCGGCGGCCCAGGGGTGCCAGGGACCGGCACGCGGGCTGGACGACGGCGGCACCCACAAGGACGTACGACAGGAGCAGTCGTACGCACCACTGCCCACCGGGGACCTGATGTCCCAGCGGTACCGGAGTGAGATCCGGCAGGACGGCTAGGGCCTGACGGTCGCCGTCAGGGCATCAGAGCTGCGGGCGGCCCGTCGCCACCGCGTAGAAGGCGACCGCGGCCGCGGCGCCCACGTTGAGCGAGTCGACGCCGTGGGCCATGGGGATGCGAACCCACTCGTCTGCCGCCATCAGGGCTTTCGTCGACAGGCCGTCGCCCTCCGCACCCAGCATCAACGCGACCCGGTCCATGCGGTGCGGGGCCGCCTCGTCGAGGGACTTCGCCTTCTCGTCCGGGGTGAGCGCGAGCAGGTTGAAGCCGGCGTCGCGGACCGTCTCCAGGCTCTTGGGCCAGGAGTCGAGGCGCGCGTACGGGACCGAGAAGACCGCCCCCATGGAGACCTTCACGGAGCGGCGGTAGAGCGGGTCCGCGCAGTCCGGGGAGAGCAGGACCGCGTCCATGCCGAGAGCGGCGGCGGAGCGGAAGATCGCACCGATGTTGGTGTGGTCGTTGACCGACTCCATGACGACGACCCGGCGCGCCGACTGCAGGAGTTCCTCCGCCGTCGGCAGCGGCTTGCGCTGCATCGAGGCGAGCGCGCCGCGGTGCACGTGATAGCCGGTGACCTGCTCGGCGAGCTCCGGACTGACCGCGTAGACCGGGGCCGGGAGCTCGTCGATGACGTCGCGCATGACATCGACCCACTTCGCGGACAGAAGCATCGAGCGCATCTCGTACCCGGCGTCCTTGGCCCGTCTGATGACCTTCTCGCCCTCGGCGATGAACAGGCCCTCGGCGGGTTCGCGCTTGCGGCGCAGCTCCACGTCGGTCAGGCCCGTGTAGTCGCGCAGACGCGGGTCGTCGGGGTTCTCAACGGTGATGAGATCGGCCACAGGGTGATACTGCCTTGTCCTGGGTGCGGTGCCAACGGCTGGGAACGGGTTGGGTTACCCGTGGTTACTCAGAAGCCTTCGTCGGGCTGTGCACGCCCACGTTCACGACCTCGCCGATGACGATCACCGCCGGCGGCTTCACGTCCTGCGTCCGTACGGTCTCGGCGACCGTCGCCAGGGTCGCGTCGACGCGGCGCTGTGCGGCGGTCGTTCCCTCCTGGACCAGGGCGACGGGGGTGTCGGCCGGCTTGCCGTGCGCGACGAGGGCTTCAGCGATCTTGCCGATCTTGTCGACGCCCATGAGGACGACGAGCGTGCCGCGGAGCTTGGCGAGGGACGGCCAGTCGACGAGGGAGCGCTCGTCGTCGGGGGCGACATGGCCGCTGACCACCGTGAACTCGTGGGCGACCCCGCGGTGCGTGACCGGGATGCCCGCGGCGCCCGGAACCGAGATCGAGCTGGAGATGCCGGGCACGACGGTGCAGGCGATGCCCGCCTCGGCCAGTGCCTGCGCCTCCTCCATGCCCCGGCCGAAGACGAACGGGTCGCCGCCCTTGAGTCGTACGACGGACTTGCCCTGCTTGGCGTGCTCGATCAGCGCGTTGTTGATGGCCTCCTGGGCCATGTAACGGCCGTACGGGATCTTCGCCGCGTCGATCACCTCGACGTGCGGCGGGAGTTCGGCGAGCAGGTCGCGCGGGCCGAGGCGATCCGCGATGACCACGTCGGCCTCGGCGAGCAGGCGGCGGCCGCGGACCGTGATCAGGTCCGGGTCGCCGGGTCCGCCGCCGACAAGGGCGACGCCGGGGGTGCGAGAGCGGTGGTGCGGAGCCACCAGGGTGCCGTCGCGGAGGCCCTCCACCACGGCGTCGCGGATCGCCGCCGTGTGGCGGGGGTCCCGGCCCCGGGCGTCCGTCGTCAGGACCGCGACCGTCACGCCCTCGCTGTGGCCCGTCGCCGGGGTCCACGCCGTCGCCGCGTCGGCGTCGTCGGAGCGGACGCACCAGACGCGGTGGCGCTCCGCTTCCACGGAGGCCTGGGTGTTCGCCTCGTGGTCGCTGGTGGCGATCAGGGCGTACCAGGCGTTGGCCAGGTCGCCTTCTTCGTACAGGCGCCTCGTCCAGGTGATCTCGCCCGCGTCCGCCATCGCCTCCACGGAGGGGGTGGCCTCCGGTGAGACGAGGTGGATGTCCGCGCCTGCAGCGATGAGCGCCGGGAGGCGGCGTTGGGCCACCTGGCCGCCGCCGAGGACGACTACGCGGCGGCCGGTGAGGCGGAGGCCTACGGGGTAGGCGGGGTGTTCGGCCATGGCGGTGCGGCTCCTCGTGCGGGGCTTTGCTGGGCGGGGCCCCTACGGCTCTGGAGTTGCCCCTGACATGCGGATTTTAGGGTGCGGGGCCCGTGGGGGGCTGGGCTGGGTGGGGTTTCTTTCCCCAGGCCCGCCCCTTCCCGAAACCGGGGGCTGCGCCCACGGACCCCCGTTCGTCTGCGGGCAGTGGGCGGCTGTGCCCACCCGTTCCGCACCAGTGGCGGGACCGCCCACTGCCGCGGCGCCTACTTTTCCGTTACCCCTGCCGAATCGAAGGTCGCCACCTCGTGCATCGCCCTTGCCGCGCTCTGGACCACCGGGAGGGCCAGGAGGGCGCCCGTGCCCTCGCCCAGGCGGAGGTCCAGGTCGACCAAGGGACGCAGGCCCAGCTTGTTCAGGGCTGCCACGTGGCCGGGTTCCGCGCTGCGGTGGCCGGCGATGCAGGCCGCGAGGACCTCGGGGGCGATGGCGCGGGCCACGAGGGCCGCGGCGCCCGCGCTGACGCCGTCCAGGATGACCGGCGTACGGAGAGAGGCGCCACCGAGGAGGAGGCCGACCATGGCGGCGTGTTCGAGGCCGCCGATGGCCGCGAGGACGCCGATGGGGTCGGCGGGGTCCGGCTGGTGGACTTCGATGGCGCGGCGGACGACCTCGGTCTTGCGGGCCAGGGTCTCGTCGTTGATGCCGGTGCCCCGGCCCGTCACCTCGGACGGGTCGGTGTCTGTGAAGACCGAGATGAGGGCCGCCGACGCCGTGGTGTTGGCGATGCCCATCTCGCCCGTCAGGAGGGCCTTGTTGCCCGCCGCCACCAGATCCCGGGCCGTCTCGATGCCCACCTCGATGGCAGCCGTGACCTCTTCGCGGGTCATCGCGGGGCCCGTCGTCATGTCGGCGGTGCCCGCCCGTACCTTGCGCGGGAGGAGGCCCGGGGTCGCGGGCAGGTCGGAGGCGACGCCCACGTCGATGACGCAGACCTCGGCGCCCACCTGGTTGGCGAACGCGTTGCAGACCGCGCCGCCGCCCAGGAAGTTGGCCACCATCTGGGCGGTGACCTCCTGCGGCCAGGGGGTGACGCCCTGGGCGTGCACGCCGTGGTCGCCCGCGAAGATCGCGACGGCGGCGGGCTCCGGGATCGGCGGCGGGCACATCCGCGACAGGCCCGACAGCTGCGCGGAAATGATCTCCAGCATGCCGAGCGCGCCCGCGGGCTTGGTCATCCGCTTCTGGCGCTCCCACGCCTCGCCGAGCGCCTTGGCGTCGAGCGGGCGGATGTTGGAGACCGTCTCGGCGAGCAGGTCGTGCGGCTCCTCGCCGGGCAGCGCGCGACGACCGTACGTCTCCTCGTGCACGACCCACGACAGCGGGCGGCGCTTGGACCAGCCGGCCTGCATCAGCTCGGGCTCGTCCGGGAACTCGTCGACGTAGCCGACGCAGAGGTACGCCACGACCTCCAGGTGCTCGGGCAGGCCGAGGGCGCGGACCATCTCACGCTCGTCGAAGAAGCTGACCCAGCCGACGCCGAGGCCCTCGGCGCGGGCCGCGAGCCAGAGGTTCTCGACCGCGAGCGCGGAGGAGTACGGGGCCATCTGCGGCTGGGTGTGGCGTCCCAGGGTGTGGCGGCCGCCGCGGGTCGGGTCGGCGGTGACGACGATGTTCACCGGGGTGTCGAGGATGGCCTCGATCTTCAGTTCCTTGAACTGCTTCGCGCGGCCCTTGGGCAGCGACTTGGCGTACGCCTCGCGCTGACGCTGGGCGAGTTCGTGCATGCTCCGACGGGTGTCGGCGGAGCGGATGACGACGAAGTCCCAGGGCTGGGAGTGGCCGACGGACGGCGCGGTGTGCGCGGCCTCCAGGACACGGAGCAGCACGTCGTGCGGGATCGGGTCGCTGCGGAAGCCGTTGCGGATGTCGCGGCGTTCGCGCATCACGCGCAGTACCGCCTCGCGCTCGGCGTCGTCGTAACCGGCGGCCGCCGGGCCGGTGGACTCTCGTACGTCTTCCACTGCGGCCGTGCTCTCTTCCTGGTCGGCGACCTGGGTGTGCAGGTCCTCCGCTTGCTGTGCGACTACGGGTTCCGGGTCCGCGGGGAGTGGCTCCGGTACGGGGGGTGTCTGGGTCCCGGTTTCGCCGTGAGGTTCGCGGGGCGCCGGCACGACTGCCGGAGCGATCTGCTCCGCTTCCTCGACGGGAGTCTCCGAGGGTTCCTCCGCGGCCTCCTCGACCGGGGCGGGCGCCACCACGGTCGTCTCCTCCGCGGGCTCCTCGGCCGCGGGCTCCTCGACCGCGGGCTGCTCGGCCGTGGGCTGCTCCTCCGCCGGGAGGGGCGGCACAGTCATGGCGTGCGGCGGGGTCGGGGCCAGGTGCGGGGTCGTCGGCACCATGCCCTCGACGGGCACGAACTGGCCCAGGGGCTGATCCGCCTGGGGCTCCAGGGGGGTGCCCGGGAGCCCGGAAGCGCCTGCCGCGTCGCCGCCGGCGGCACCGGGGAAGTGCTGCTCGCCGTGGGGTCGGCCCACGGACGCCTGGGGGGCCTCCGCGTGGGCGGCCACTCCTACCCGGACGCCGTGCGACGCCTCGGCGGCACCGGTCTCGGAGAACGCGGCCGGGTCCGCGAACTGCTGGACCGGGAAGGCTTCGAGGCCGGGGACCGCCCGGCCGTGCGAGGCGTCCGCCGAGAGCACGGCCGGCGCGGGCTCGGGAACCGCGGCTGCCGCGAGCGGTTGCGCAGCCTCCGCGTGGGATCCCGTTTCCGTGAACTGGGCGGCCGTTTCACGGATGTGGGCACCAGGGTCCGCGAACTGTGCGGGCTGGGCGGAGAACTGGGCCGCGGGCTCGGCCGGTTCGGCTCCGTGTGCGACCGGTTCGACGATGGCCTGGTCGGCGATCTGCGGTGGGGTCACGTGCTCCGCCTGCGCGGCCTGCTCGGATACGAGGTCCGGCACGGGGGCGAGGTCGGGAACCGGGGCGAGGTGCTGCGCGGGTGTGAAGTGCTCGCCGTCCGACGGGATCTGCGGCGGTACGGCGTCGTGTGCGGGCGCCTGGGCGTTGCCTGCGTGTCCGGCGAATCCGGTGTCGTCCGTCGCCTGGAGAGCGTGCGGAATCTCCGGGGCCGCCGGGAAGGGCGTCGCGTCCGTAGTCCGCTGGACCCGCGGGTCCAGCGAGCCGTCCGTGCTGGCCGTGGCCCCGGGCACCTGGGCGCCCGCCGGTTCCTGGAGGGCGAGCGAGCCCTCCGGGGCCTGGGGTCGCTGCGTCGCGGGCTCGGCAACCTCAGGGATCTGGGGAGCGTGCGCGAGCCCCGGGACCTCAGCGGCCTCCAGAGCCTGCTGCGCGTCCGTGAACTGCGGCGCATTCGCGACCTGGGCCGCGTCGGGCACCGAGTCGGACTCGGTGGTCGGCACGGCCTCGGGCGTCTGCACCGCCTCCGGGACGACCGTTTCTGCAGCGCCCACCTCGGACGCCACGGGCGGAGCGCCCCACGGCACCGCGCCCTGCGGCGGAGTCTCCTCGAACTGCGGCACATCGAGGTACTCGGGCCCCACCGTCGGCGGACCCCCGTGCCGTGCGGGAGTTACGGGAGCGGCGGCCACAGGAGCATTGGCGGGGACCGGCGCACCCGCCGGGCCACGGTCGGCCAGCGAGCGCACCGGGCTCGCGGAGCCGTCCGGCGTCGGCGGCCCGAGGTGCAGCGGGCGGCGCGGCGGCGTCGGCTGGGGGGCGGGCGCCACGTTCGGCATGCGGACGCCGCCGAGGTCGACCGAGCCGCTGTCGCGTCCGGCCATCTCGTGCGCACCCGGCTCGTGCGCACCTGGCTCGTGCGGGCCCGTCTCGTGGACGAACGGCATCGGGGCCGGTGGCGGCACCTCGTTGCCCCACGCGCCCTGTGCTCCCGGCGCGCCCGGCATCAGCAGCAGATCGTCGTCCTCGGCGGGGTTCTCGGAGGGGTCGAGGAAGGTGTACGCGCCCGGCGCGGTGACGCCCGGCTGCTCCACCATGCCTGCGTTCTCCGGCAGTCCCTCGCCCGGGACCTGGCCGGTGTCGGTCATGCGTACCCCTCGCCCATCGGTTAGTGCTTCCAAGTCCAGCTCGCCCGGAACGGCGCACCGACCGCCCCACTGTGAAGAACGAGCGTGCGTGCCCAGCGGCACGAACGACCGGCCAACAAAGACGACAAAGCCATTTACTGGCATTGTCCCGGTCGTCCCGCCTTCGCGACACCTTGATCCGCGAGGGCCCGCTGTGGACTGCGCCACGTTGCGCATCCTCCGGTTCTGCCGTACCACACACGCCTCAAAACGGGCGCGCTTTCCGGACATTGACCGACGAAAGGCCGATCACCCGGGAGCGGTACAACGATCGGCCAGCCTACCGCGCGCAGTACGACAACAGGATCACGGGGCGCGATCCGGCAGACGGCCGCTGAGCAGGAACGCGACGCTCCGTTCCTTCTCCGTCCAGGCCCTTGTATCGAGTTCGACGGACTGAATGAGGGCGCACTCGACCTCGTAGCCGTGCTCCGTCAGGTCCCGGCCGATGAGTTCGGCCGCGTCGCGGGTGGCGGCGTGCGTCACGATGCGCTGCGGACGGCGGTCGGCGACGGCCGAGACCACCGCCGCTCCCCCGCCTCCGACGCGTACGACATCGGGCTCGGGCAGGTTCTCGAGAATGTGCGGCGCGGTGCCGTTCACGATCTGCATCTGGACGCCGAAGCGACGGGCGGAGTCCTCGGTGCGGGCGCAGCAGCCCGGGTTGCGGTCGACCGCGATGACGGCGGCGCCGGTGCGCGCGGCCTCGGTGGCGAAGGCGCCGCTGCCGGAGCCGATGTCCCACACGAGGTCGCCGACGCGCGGGCCCAGGCGGGCGAGTTGGGCGGCGCGCAGCAGATCCGTTTCGCCTTCGCCGAGCGCACCGCCGTACGCCTCGGCGGGCAGCGCCCAGCCGCGCGGTCCGTTGCCCGGGTCGCGTCCGGCGATCCAGCCGCCGCCCTCGGCCGCGGCCATGAAGGCGCCGATGACGATGACGACGTTGGGGTCGCGCCAGGTGTGGTCGGCGGCCTTGTCGGAGGTGACGACGGTGACCTGTTCGCGGGCGGTGCCGAGTTCCTCGCAGATGACGAAGGTGCGGTGCACTCCCTCGAGGAGCAGACCGAGTTCGGCGGGGCCGGCGCCCGGCGAGGTGAGTACAGCAACCTTGGTGTGAGCGCGGCACACATTCACCGCGCGTCGCAGCGTGCGGGGGTGTGCGACGACCACCTGTGCGTCGTCCCAGGGCATTCCGGCGCGGGCGAAGGCGGCGGCCACCGAGGAGACGGCGGGCACCACTTCGACCTCCAGGCCGAACTCGGGGCCCCGCAGGGTGCGCACGACACCGAAGAAGCCCGGGTCCCCGTCGGCGAGGACGACGGCGGTGCCCCGGTGGTTCGCGATCCGGCGTGCGGCGAGGGAGACACTGCCGAGGCGGATGCGCTCGGCGGCCTGGGGCACCTCGGGCAGCGCGAGGTGGTGGGCCGCGCCGGCCACCAGCGTGGCGGCACCGAGTGCGGAGCGCGCCGCGGCGGTCAGCGGCGAGCCGTCCCAGCCGATCACCGTGACCCGGTCGGCCATCGTCGTCAGTCTCCCGAAGGTTTGCGCAGGTCGTCAGGGGGCAGCCCGAGAGCGGGCTCCGTGAGGGTACCTGGTACGGCTGGGCAGTGCCGCTTCGGGCTCCGGCGCGTGGGAGCGGTCCCGCGGATTCAGGTAGGCGGTTCCAGGGTCCCGGGGCGCGGCTCCCGTAGTTCTCAGTTCCAGTCGGAGAACGACGTGAAACCACCGGTGTCGGCGAGCTGCTCACCGACGCCCTCGAGGTCCTCCGGCAGCAGGCTCCACACGATGAAGTCGGTGCGCAGATCGACCCAGGTTCCGTCCTCGGTGCGGGTGCGCGCTATACAGGCGTTGCGCAGCACGCCCTCGCTGATGCAGCCGATCTTCTGGGCGACCTGCTGCGAGGCGGTGTTGTCGGCCGCCGTACGCAGCTCGATCCGCTCGAACTTCTGGTCGCCGAAGAGCCATTGCGCGGTGGCGAGCGCCGCCTCGGAGGCATAGCCCTCGCCGCGCGCCCACGGGGCGATGATGTACGAGAGTTCGGTGGACCGCACATGCCAGTTCGTCTTGCCGAGCTGGATGATGCCGACCAGGCGCTGGGTGAGGAACTCGGTGACGGCGAGGTCGAGTCCGCGGCCCTCCGTGCGTTCCGTGGGCGCGTACTCGGTGATCCAGGTGCGGGCGCCGTCCTCGGTGAAGGGCTGCGGCACCGACGTCCAGGCCGCCACCATCTCGTCGTTCATCATCTCGGCCAGGGCGGGTACGTCGTCCTCGTCGAGCGCACGCAGGACCAACCGCTCCGTGCTGATGGAGATGTCGGGGAAGGTGCTCGTCATGCGCCGCTCCGTAACCTTCGGGGACTTGGGGCCCTCGAAATCCTTCGGGCCCGCTGAACTGCCCAGCATGCAGCATGAAAGCACTGAACTGCACCATGGGGTCCACTCCAAGTGATGGAGTGGACCCCGTGCGGTGACGAGGGGCGCGTCAGCCGGAAGTGACCGACAGGACCGAGCCCTTGTACTTGTCCGCCTGAGCCTGCTCGCCGCCCTCACCGATTCGCGCTTCCGGCCACCCCCTACGGCGGGACGGCCACGGATCGCATCGAACCCGAGCCACCGGCGCTCACGGTGAGCCCGAGGGCCGGTGCGCGACCGCCGCGGAGATGACGTGCTTGCGCATCGCGTCCGCCCCCTGTGAAACGGCTGGACCTACTAGAACGACGGGATGACGGAGCCGGCGTACTTGTCCTCAATGAACTTCTTGACCTCGGGCGAGACGAGGAGCTTGGCGAGCTTCTTCACGCGCGGGTCGTTCTCGTTGCCCTTCTTGACGGCGAGGAAGTTGCCGTACGGGTTGTTCTTCGCGGACTCCAGGACGAGGGCGTCCTTGGCGGGCTTGAGGTCGGCCTCGATGGCGTAGTTGCCGTTGATCACCGCGGCGTCGACGTCGTCCAGGGAACGCGGGGTCTGGGCCGCCTCCAGCTCCTTGAACTTGAGGTTCTTCGGGTTCTTGGTGATGTCCGCGGGGGTCGCTTCGTTGCCCACGCCGTCCTTGAGCGTGATGAGTCCGTTGGCTGCGAGCAGCTTGAGGGCACGGGCCTCGTTGACGCTGTCGTTCGGGACGGCGATCGTCGCACCGCTCTTCAGGGCGTCGGCGCTCTTGACCTTGTGGGAGTAGAGGCCGAGCGGCTCCAGGTGCACCGTGACGACGGGCACGATGTGGGTGCCGTTCTTCTTGTTGAAGTCGTCGAGGTACGGCTGGTTCTGGAAGTAGTTGGCGCCCACCGAGCCGTCCTCGGTCGCCGTGTTCGGCGTCACGTAGTCGGTGAACTCCTTGACCTCCAGGTCGAGTCCCGCCTTCTTCGCCAGGTTCTTCTTGACGAAGTTGAGGATCTCGGCGTGCGGGGTCGGGCTCGCGGCGACGACCAGCGGACCGCTGGTGTCGGAGGAGGCGGAGTCCTTGTCCGAGCCGCAGGCGGTGAGCCCGAAGGTGAGGGCTCCGGCGGCGAGGACAGCGGTGGTGATCTTGGCGGTGTTACGCACGAAAAGTGCCTTTCCTTATGGGTGGAGCGACCCCGTCTTGGGTGGTACGGGGAGTTCGGGGGGGTGGTCAGGAGACCTTGCCGGCCTCGGCCGTGGCGACTTCGGCGGTCGGCGCCTCGGTCTTCAGCAGCCTCAGCTTCGGCGCGGCACCGGAGTGCCCGCCGCGCCGGTGCAGCCCGCGGGCGGCGTAGTCGCCGGCGAACTGGATGACGGAGATGACGACCGCGAGGATGGCGACCGTGATCCACATCAGTCCGGTCTCGAAGCGCTGGTAGCCGTAGCGGATCGCGATGTCGCCGAGGCCTCCGGCGCCGACCGTGCCGGCCATCGCCGAGTAGCCGATGAGCGCGACGATCGTGGTGGTCGCGGAGGAGATCAGCGACGGCAGCGACTCCGGTACGAGGACCTTGCGGACGACGGTCCAAATGTTGCCGCCCATCGACTGCACGGCCTCGACGAGCCCGCCGTCCACTTCGCGGACAGCCGTCTCGACGAGCCGCGCGAAGAAGGGGATCGCGCCGATGGCGAGCGGCACGATCGCCGCCTCGCGACCGATCGTCGTCCCCGTGATCGTGCGCGTGAAGCTCATCAGCGCGACCATCAGGATGATGAACGGCATCGAGCGGGCGATGTTCACGACCTGTCCGATGACCTTGTTCGCAACGACGTTCTGGAGGAGTCCGCCGCGGTCGGTGAGGACGAGCAGGATGCCGAGCGGGAGGCCACCGACGATCGCGATGAGCGTCGACCAGCTGACCATGTAGAGCGTGTCCCAACACGCCTGGGACAGCAGCGGCTGCATCTCGGACCAGGTCACTTGGCACCTTCCTTCACCAGTACGGGCTCCTGGCCCTGGATGTCGATCTGCAGTCCCTGTTCGCGGAGGAAGCCGATGGGCACGACGTTCTCCTCGTAGCGGCCGGGCAGTTCGATGCGCATCCGGCCGACCTGCTTGCCCGCGACGGTGTCCATCGCGGCGCCCAGGATCGAGATGTCGATGTTGTAGGTGCGCGAGAGCTGCGAGATGACGGGCTGGGTGGCGGCCTCGCCGTGGAAGGTGACGTCGATGACGGTGCGGTCGTCGCCGGAGGCGTCGCCGCTGACCGGGAAGAGCGCGGAGGCCAGTTCGGAGCCGGGCGTCGCGAGCAGTTCGCTGACGGTGCCGGACTCGACGATCCTGCCGTTCTCCATCAGGGCGGCCGAGTCGCAGATGGTCTTGACGACGTCCATCTCGTGAGTGATGAGCAGGACGGTCAGTCCCAGCTGCCGGTTCAGGTCGCGCAGCAGCTGGAGGATGGAGCGGGTGGTCTCCGGGTCGAGGGCGCTGGTCGCCTCGTCGGAGAGCAGCACCTTCGGGTCGCCGGCCAGGGCGCGGGCGATGCCGACGCGCTGCTTCTGGCCGCCGGAGAGCTGGGCCGGGTAGACCTTCGCCTTGTCGGAGAGGCCGACCAGGTCGAGGAGTTCGAGTGCCTTGCGCGAGCGCTCCTTGCCGGAGACGCCGAGGATTTCGAGCGGCAGCTCGACGTTGTCCTGGACGGTGCGCGAGGACAGCAGATTGAAGTGCTGGAAGACCATCCCGATGCGGCTGCGCGCCTTGCGGAGCTCCCTGCCCGCGCGCGGGCCGCGGCCTGCGAGGGCGGTGAGGTCCTGTCCGGCGACGGTGACCGTGCCGGAGGTGGGACGCTCCAGGAGGTTGACGCAGCGGATGAGCGAGGACTTGCCGGCGCCGGACTGGCCGATGACGCCGTACACCTCGCCTTCGCGGACGTGCAGATCGACGCCGTCGAGGGCGGTCACTTCACGGCCGCGCGAGCGGTAGACCTTGGTGAGGCCCGTTGTCGTGATCACTGGGGTTTCCGTCACTGTCGAGTGCAGGGCGTGGGTGTGCGCCGGGCACGGGTGCATTCGGTCGGGAACGCGGCACGGTTCTCGCGATGGCGATGGAACCGGAGGGAACCGGGGGGAGAACTTGTGCGCGGGGCAGCCTCAGTCACGTACGCGGTACGGACAGGGCGCGGCGGTCTCGCTTCGGGGCGCGAGACCAGGCGGTGGTGCGGGGGCCCTCTAGAAGGCGCACATTCGACACATACAACGAGCACCGGGCGTCATGGTCGCCTCGGTCGCAAGGGTGCGGCTGCTCGTCGTGGTCATGGGATCAAGTAAAGCAGACCCACAGGAGAGGCCTGCCACCGCTGTCCGAATAGCGGACAGCGGTGGACACCCATCAGCCTCAGGTGGAGATCTCCACTCCCTGGGCCGTGACCAGTACGGACAGGGCCGAGAGGTCCTTGACCACCAGGTCGGCGTCCAGCTCGTGGGCCTGGTGGGTTGTGGCCAACGCCACGGTGGTCATGCCGGCGGCGCGGCCGGCCTGGAGACCGGCGGGGGCGTCCTCGAAGACGACGCAGCGGGCCGGGTCGACGCCCAGTTCGCGGGCGGCCAGGAGGTAGGGCTCTGGGTCGGGCTTGCCGCGGGTGATGTCGTCGGCGGCGATCAACGTCTTGGGGCGGATGCCGACCTCGTCGAGCCGGGCCTCGGCCAGCCGCCGGGTGGCGGAGGTGACGACGGCCCAGCGCTCGGCGGGAAGGGCGTCGAGCAGCGCGAGGGTGCCGGGCAGCGCCTCGACCGCGCCCGGTACGTCCTCGACCTCCAGCTGCTCGATGCGCGCGAGGGCCTCGGGGACGATGTCGGCGGGCAGCAGGTCGGCGGCTATCTCGACGGCGGGGCGGCCGTGCAGTTCGATCCGGGCGAAGTCCTCCGCCGTGATGCCGTACTCCTGCGCCCATCGGGTCCAGCACCGGTCGACCGACTCAAGGGATGAGACGAGCGTTCCATCGTTGTCGAACAGCAGGGCTTCAGCGTGGATCTTCATGCCCTCGACCCTACGGGGCACCCCGGGGGTGCGGGCATCGGGTCTTTTGGCCCGTAATAGGGTCACGGCATGTTTGATGCCCTGACGGTCGCGACTGCCGTCGCCGCGCTCGCGCTCGCCGCCTGGTGCGGCTGGGCCGCCTACCGTGATCAGCCCACCAAGGACTGGCACTTCATCGGCATGGCCGTGGTGTCGCTGCTCGCCGTGGTCCAGCTGGTGATCGGTATCGTCCAACTGGCGCGCGGCGAGAAGCCGGAGCAGGGCACGACGATCTTCGTGGCGTATCTGCTCGGCGCCTTCGCCTGCATTCCGGCCGCGGGTTTCATGTCGCTGGCGGAGCGCACCCGTTGGGGTTCGGTCACGGTGGCGGCCGGCGGCATCGTCCTCGCCGTCCTTGAGGTGCGGCTCTATGACATCTGGGGAGGCTGAGATGACGGCCACGGAGGAGAACGGGACCGTGCCTCAGGAGAAGAAGCCGACGGAAGACAAGCCGGTGGCGGAGAAGCCGACGGAAGAGAATCCGGTGGCGGAGAAGCCGACGGAAGACAAGCCGGCGAAGAACAAGCGGACGCGGCTCATCTCCGGCCCGGGCATGCTGCTGCTCTGGCTGTACGGCGTGATGGTCGTCGGCGCCGTCTCGCGCTCGGCGGTGCAGATCTCGACCGAGTTCGACAAGGCACCGCTCGCCTACTCGCTGTCCGCGGTCGCGGGCGTCGTCTACGGCTTCATCACGTACTCGCTCGTGCGCGGCGGTGAGACGGCCCGCAAGGCGGCGCTGGTGTGCTGCGCCGCCGAGCTCGCGGGCGTGCTGACCGTCGGGACCTGGACGCTGGTGGAGCCGTCCGCCTTCCCCGACGCCACGGTGTGGTCGGACTACGGCATGGGCTATCTGTTCATCCCGGTGCTGCTGCCGCTGTCGGCGATGTATTGGCTGCGCAAAGCGCGTACCGCCGGTTCGGCAACCGCCGTTCGGTAACCGCGCATTCGGTAGCGGCTACGCGCTGGCGACGAACGCGCCCGCCTCGACGCCCTTCGCCAGGGTCACCAGCGTGAGCCGCTCGTCGACGCGCTCCTGGGAGACCGGGGCATAGCCGTGCTTGCGGTAGAGGCGGAGATTGCGGTCACTGCGGTGGCCGGTGAAGAGCTGGAAGGACTTGGCCGCGCCGTCCTCGCGGAGCCGGGCCTCGATCGCGGCGAGCAGGCGTCCGCCGAGGCCGTGGCGCTGCATGCGCGGGTGGACGATGAGCTTGTTGATGCGGGCCGTGCCATCGGTGTCGACGGCGCCGCGGACCGAGGCCACCACCTCTTCTCCGAGCCGGGCCACCAGGACGGTGCCACCCGCCAGCTCCGCCCTGAGGGAGTCGAGCGGCTGGGTGAGCGGCTCGATGCCGTAGTCGCCGTACAGTTCGGCCTCACTCTGGTAGCAGAGGTACTGCAGCTTGAGGATCTGCTCTGCGTCCTGCTCGGACGCCGCCGAGATGGTCACGCTCATGCCCATGTGTGCATGCCTCCCGCTCACCTGTTCCACCGGATGTCCCTCACTCCTATCCCCGCCGTCAGCGGGCCGCAACCTCCACCGTGAGCAATCGCCGCAGACATCCCAGACATCTGGAGCGTTCCGGGCCAAGGCTGCCCTGTGAGATACCCAACTCGCCCGCGATCTCCCGGTAGGTGAGGTCCTGCGGGGAGAGGAGCGCCGCCATCAGGCTCGGGCAGCGACCGGGCAGCCGTCGTACGGCGTCGTGCAGCGCGCGCCGGCGGTCGGCGGTCATCGCCTCCTGCTCCGGGCCGGGATCGCAGTCGTCGGAGGGTTCGGCGGCGTACGGCTGTTCAATGCGGGCCGTACGGCGGCTGCGGCGGGCCTCCAGGCGCACGGCGCGGCGCAGCCAGCCCTGCGGATCAACGGGTGGGCCGTCGTTGTCGAGTCGCTCCAGGAGGCGCAGCCAGACGGCCTGTTCCAGGTCGCCCTGCTCGGCGCCGGACGCATATGCCTCCGCCGAGGCCTCGGCGGCGAGGAGTGGGCGCAACATGGCCACCATGTCGTGGGTCATATGCGGCACGACGCGGCCGCCCCGGCACGAGGTTGCCGGGGCGGCCGACTGTCACCCCAATCGGGGTGAGGGGGTCATCCGTTGACGCGGGTCATCCGTTCAGGAAGTCCGCGCGGGCGAGCAGCGCGGTGTCCGCGTTGTCGGAGAAGACGCCGTCGATGCCCGTCTCGAAGTAGGTCTGGAACGCGCCGAAGGCGTCACCGTAGGCGGTCGGGTCCGTGCCCTTCCGGAAGTTCGCCGCCAGGAAGGGGTTCTCGTTGCGCATCGTGTACGGGTGCAGGATCAGGCCCCGCTTGTGCGCGTCGGCCACGAGTGAGGTCGGCGTGGTGAGGTTGCCGCTCGCGTCCTTCGGGATGATCAGGTCGAGGGTGGGGCCGATGCCCTGCGCGTAGCCGGCGATCTCCCTGAGGCCCTTGGGGGTGATCAGGTCGGCGACCGTGCGCGGGTCGCCCGCCTCGACGAAGTCCCAGGGGCGGCTGGTCGCGGTGGAGAGCAGGACGACCAGGGGGTTGTCGACGAGCTCGTTCAGCCGCTGGATGCTGGTCGGCTCGAACGACTGGAGGATGACCGGCGAGTTCCGCTTGTCCTTGCCGTACTTGTGCAGCAGCTTGGCCACCCGCTCCTCCAGGCCGAGGCCCAGCTTGCGGAAGTAGGTGGGGTGCTTGGTCTCGGGGTAGATCCAGACCTGCTTGCCGCGCTTGCGGGTCTGCTCGTCCTGCCAGCGGAGCACCTCTTCGAAGGTGGGGATCTCCCAGCGGCCGTTGTAGAGGGTGTTGTGCGGGCGGTTGGCCGGGATGCGCTCGACAGCGCGCAGGGTCTTCAGCTCGGCGAGCGTGAAGTCCTCGGTGAACCAGCCCGTCGTGGCGACCCCGTCGAGGGTCTTGGTGGTCTTGCGGTCGGCGAACTCGGGGTGCGCCGAGACATCCGTGGTCCCGCCGATTTCCGGCTCGTGACGGCATACGAGGTGGCCGTCCTTGGTGGGCACCAGGTCGCCCGCCTCGACGATGTCCGCGCCCATGTCGAGGGCCAGCTGGTACGAGCCGAAGGTGTGCTCCGGCCGGTAGCCGCTGGCCCCGCGGTGGCCGATGATCGTCGGCACGGGCAGGCTGTTCAGGCCGCCGCCTCCGTGCTGCGCGTCCGCGGCTCTCGCCGTGCCCGCCGTCCCCAGTGCCGCCGCGCCCGCGCCGAGCACCGCCGCGCCGAGCAGCGCCCGCCGTCCGGTCCCGCGTGTCCGCTCGTTCGACTCCTGCGTTCCCATGAGCGCCTCCGTCGTCCTGTCTTCGCCAGTGCGGGCCGATCGTAGGGGCGCGCCCGTGACGGGCGGGAGACGCCGTCGGGAACACGGGGGTGACGCTGGATGTCGTGCGAGGACCGAGATCTGACGATCCGTCGGCTTGACGTGGATCGGATCGGGTACGCGACCGTGGGGCCCCCGGGCGATGCCGGGGTCGCGCCCACTGGGCCTGACGGGCGATGTCCGTCACATCGTGGCGGTCACGTTACGCGCGGCCGACGGAGCGACACCGCAGGTAAAGCTGCGTCAACAGTGAGTAAGACCTCGGTGAACCCGATGTGCCCGATGTGCAATACCCCGGGCGGCGCGAGTATCGTCCTCACCTGCACAGACTTCATACCGATCCCTTGACACCGGAGGGCCCGTTGTCCCGCTTCGCGCTCATCAAGGCAGTGCTCGGACCGATCATGCGCCTGATGTTCCGCCCACGGGTGGAGGGCGTGGAGCACATCCCGGGCGACGGTCCCGTCATCCTGGCCGGCAACCACCTCACGTTCATCGACTCGATGATCCTTCCGCTGGTCTGCGACCGGCAGGTGTTCTTCATCGGCAAGGACGAGTACGTCACCGGCAAGGGCTTCAAGGGCCGTCTGATGGCCTGGTTCTTCACCGGTGTCGGCATGATCCCGGTGGACCGGGACGGCGCGAACGGCGGTGTCGCGGCACTGATGACCGGGCGCCGCGTCCTGGAGGAGGGCAAGATCTTCGGGATCTACCCCGAGGGCACCCGCTCCCCCGACGGCCGTCTGTACCGCGGCCGCACCGGCATCGCCCGGCTGACCCTGATGACCGGCGCCCCGGTCGTGCCGTTCGCGATGATCGGCACGGACAAGCTGCAGCCGGGCGGGGCGGGGATGCCGCGGCCCGGCCGCGTCACGGTTCGCTTCGGTGAGGCGATGGAGTTCTCGCGGTACGAGGGCATGGACCGTGACCGGTATGTGCTGCGGGCCGTGACCGACTCCGTCATGACCGAGGTCATGCGGCTGTCGGGGCAGGAGTACGTGGACATGTACGCCACGAAGGCGAAGGCCGCGTAGCGCCTCCGGCCGACTGCCGTTTTTCGGGTGCCGCTGCGCTGTGGCTGGTCGCGCAGTTCCCCGCGCCCCTGAGGGGCGCTTCCACTACGGCGTGCTTTCCAGGCGCTGTCCCCTCAGCAGGAACCATGCCGCCACCGCCGTGGCGAGCAGTACCACCGCGCCGCCGCCCGCCGCGAGCGTGAGGCCGTTGACGAAGGACTCGCGGGCCGCGTTCAGCAGGGCCTCGGAGGTGTGGGCGGGGAGGCCCTGCGCCGCCTCCACCGCACCGCCCAGCGACTCATGGGCCACGGCCGGTGTGCCCGCGGGGCCGGTGAAGCCCGCGTAGACGCCGGTCACAACGGAACCGAGCAGGGCGATGCCGAGGGCGGCGCCGAGTTCGTACGCCGTCTCGGAGACCGCGGACGCGGCGCCCGCCTGCTCCTTGGGCACGCTGGAGAGGATCACGTCGGCAGTGACGGTGAACGAGAAGCCGGCGCCGACGCCGACGACCAGCAGGGCGGCGCCGAGCAGCGGATAGCCGGTGCTCTGACTCAGCAGGGTGAGTGAACCGAGCGCCAGACCCACCGCGGCGAGACCGCCGGAGACCACGGCGCGCACCGAGAACCGCCGCGCGAACGTACCCGCGACCAGACCCGCCGCCACCGCGCCGACGGCGGCGGGGACTTCGGCGAGCCCGGCCTCGAACGGTCCCCTGCCCTGCACGAGTTGCAGGTACTGGGAGAGGAAGAAGACGAGCCCGGACATTCCGAGGACGGTGAGCAGGTCGGCGAGGACGGCTCCGGAGAAGCCCCGGTTACGAAACAGCCGTACGTCCAACAGTGGTGCGGGCAGCGTGAGTTGACGGCGCACGAACCAGTACAGGGCGGCGGCACCGAGCAGGCCGGTGGCCACCGGCTGCCAGCCGAGACCGTGCGCGGCGGCCTCCTTCACCCCGTACACGACACCGATCACGCCGACGAGCGAGAGGGCGACGCCGGCCAGGTCCCAGGGCCCGGGGTTCGGGTTCTTCGACTCGGGCAGCAGCTTGCTGCCGACGAGGACGAGGACGATCATCACCGGGAGGTTGATGAGGAAGACGGAACCCCACCAGAAGTGTTCGAGCAGGAAGCCGCCGGCCACGGGGCCGACTGCCGTACCGGCGGAGGCGGTTGCGCCCCAGATGCCGATGGCGAGGCTGCGCTCGCGCGGGTCATGGAAGAGGTTGCGGATCAGGGCGAGTGTGGCGGGCATCAGCGTCGCGCCCGCGACGCCTAGCAGCGCCCGCGCCAGAATCATCAACTCCGGCGTCGTGGCATAGGCGTTGAGCACCGATATCAGGCCGAACGCCACGGCGCCGAGGAGCAGCAGCTTCTTGCGGCCGATGCGGTCGCCGAGGCTGCCCATGGAGACGAGCAGGCCGGCGATGACGAACGAGTAGACGTCACCGATCCACAGGAGCTGCGTGCCCGAGGGCTTCAGGTCCTCGCTGATGTACGGGGTCGCGAGGCCGAGGACGGTCGCGTCTACGGCCACAAGGAGCACGGCAAGGATCAGCACCGCGAGCGCGGCCCAGCGGCCCGGGCGCTGCTCCACCGCCACCGTCGCTACCGGCTGCAGGGTGCTGGTCATGATTCCTCTCTCCGTAGTGCGCCGCCGAGCAGCAGCTCGACGATCATGTAGTGGAAGTCCTTGGCGGCGACCCGGCCCTCGGTCACGGCCCACGCCCCGGAGGCCATCAGTCCGTAGAGCGCCTCGGTGAGCCAGGCCGGGGTGAGGTCGATGCGGAACTCGCCGCTCTCCTGGCCACGTCGGAACAGGGCGGCCATCCGCGCGTCCAGCCGGGCCCAGCCCTCGTTCTGCTCCTCGCCCTCGAACAGCTGGTTCTCGGTGTAGAGGAAGGCGAGCAGCCCGGCCGCTGCTTCGAGCTCCTTCACCAGGCGGCGCACGGCCTCCTGAGCGGTGCCCTCGTCGAGGCGGGCTGCATCCAGAGCGGCCTCGCACTCCTGGATGCCGAGCGACTCCAGCGCCCTTACGAGGGCGTCGCGGCCCGCGAACTGGCGGTGCAGCGTGGCCCGGCTGATCCCGGCCGCCTTGGCGACCTCGTCCATGGTGGCGGTGGATTTGCGGGTGAGCAGGGCGGCTGCGCTGCGCAGCACGTGATCACGGTCGACGGCCATGAGACAACGATAGCCCATATGAGACATCCATGTCTCATTGAATACGCGCGAGTCTCATCGGCCGGGTGTCGGTCGGGAGGCGCTCAGTGCCAGGGCAGCTGCCCGCGCCGCTCCCAGTACGCCCGCGGATCCTCCACGAGCGCGGCGAGCCGGGACAGCTGGTCGTCGTCGAGGTCGACGACCGCTGCGTGCAGGTTCGAGGCGAGCTGATTGGCGGTGGCCGCCCCGGAGAGCACGACCCCGGCCCAGGGCTGCCGCAGGATCAGCGCCAGGGCCACCGCGTCACAGCCCAGGGAAGTCTCCGCGGCTACGGATTTCAGGGCCTCCGGCGCGTACGGCTCCACGAGCCGGCCGTTGGCCACGCCCTCCTTGACGATCACCGTCAGTCCGGCGTCGTGGGCCTCGGCGAGCGCGGGCGCGGCCGAGGTCTCCAGCACGTTGTACGTGGCCTGCACCGTGCGGAAGAGCGGTTCGCCCTCGACCGTGACCGCGAGCGCGGCGCGGATGGCCTCGGCCTGGGCGGGCCCGCTGGTGGAGAAGCCGATCGACAGACCCTGCGCGGTCGCTTCGGCGAGCTTCGCGTGGAGTTGCTTGTCGGTGAGGGCCGGGCTTTCCGGGGTCACCGAGTGGATCTGGTAGAGGTCGAGCCGGTCACCGAGCAGCTCCGCCGTCTCGGCGCGCTGCCGCTCGTACGTGGCGAGGCTGTGGTCCTTGACCTCGTGCGCCTCGGCGTCGATGTGCCAGTCCGCCGTGTAGGTGTAGCCCCACTTGCTGCCGATCACGACGTCGTCGATGTCGGGCCGGTGGTTCAGCCAGTCGGCGAGGAACTCCTCGGAGCGGCCGTAGGAACGGGCGACGTCGAAGTAGCGCACGCCCTGGGCGTAGGCGGCTTCGAGGAGTTCGTGCGTGCGCTCGCGCAGGGCGTCGACGCTGCGGTCGGCCGGCAGGTCCTGTTCACGGCCCAGATTGATGTAGCCGGGGCGGCCGACGGCGGCCAGGCCGAGGCCGATGTGGGCGGTGGGAGTCGTCGCTGCGGCCAGGCGGGCGAAGGGCATCGCGGGCTCCGTTCGGTCGGCTCCGTTACGGCTCCGGACCAACGTAACCCGCGATGCCCCTCGCGTACGCGACCTGCTACTTCTTCTGCTTGGCCGTGGCCCAGGCGTGCTGGGCTGCCACGTCCGCCTTGACCTCGGCGAGCTGGACGGCGACCGCGCTGGGCGCCGTACCGCCGCGGCCGTTGCGGGAGGCCAGGGCGCCGGGGACGTTGAGGACGGTCCGCACCTCGGGCGTCAGATGCGCGGAGATCTTCGCGAACTGCTCGTCGGTCAGACCGTCGAGCTCCTTGTCCTCGGCCTCGGCGACCTTCACGCACTCGCCCGCGACCTCGTGCGCGACACGGAACGGCACGCCCTGCTTGACCAGCCACTCGGCGATGTCGGTGGCGAGCGAGAAGCCGGCCGGGGCCAGCTCCTCCATGCGCTCGCGGTTGACGGTGAGCGTGGCCATCATGCCGGTGAAGGCGGGGAGCAGGACCTCCAGCTGGTCGCAGGAGTCGAAGACCGGCTCCTTGTCCTCCTGGAGATCGCGGTTGTACGCGAGGGGCAGCGCCTTGAGTGTCGCCATCAGGCCGGTCAGGTTGCCGATCAGTCGGCCCGACTTGCCGCGCGCCAGCTCGGCGATGTCCGGGTTCTTCTTCTGCGGCATGATCGACGAGCCCGTCGAGAACGCGTCGTGGAGGGTGACGAAGGAGAACTCCTTCGTGTTCCAGATGATGACCTCTTCGGCGATCCGGGAGAGGTTGACGCCGATCATCGCGGTGATGAAGGCGAACTCGGCGACGAAGTCGCGGGAGGCCGTGCCGTCGATGGAGTTGGCGGAGCTGCCGTGCTCGAAGCCGAGGTCCTTGGCGACCGCCTCGGGGTCGAGGCCGAGGGAGGAACCGGCCAGCGCACCCGAGCCGTACGGCGACACGGCCGTCCGCTCGTCCCACTGGCGCAGGCGTTCGGCGTCCCGGGACAGGGACTGGACGTGCGCGAGCACGTGGTGGGCGAAGAGCACCGGCTGGGCGTGCTGGAGGTGCGTTCGGCCGGGCATGGCGACGTCCGGGTGGGCCTCGGCCAGCCCGATCAGGGCGTCCTGGAGCTCGGCGATCAGGCCGCCGATGATGCGGGCGTGGTCGCGCAGGTACATCCGGAAGAGGGTCGCGACCTGGTCGTTCCTCGACCGTCCCGCGCGCAGCTTGCCACCGAGGTCGGGGCCGAGGCGTTCGAGCAGGCCGCGCTCCAGGGCGGTGTGCACGTCCTCGTCGGCGATGGTGCCCACGAAGTCGCCGGACGCAACGTCCGCTTCGAGCCGGTCGAGACCCGCGAGCATGCGCGTCAGCTCGTCCTCGGTGAGCAGGCCCGCCTTGTGCAGCACGCGCGCGTGGGCACGCGAACCGGCGATGTCGTACGCCGCCAGGCGCCAGTCGAAGTGGACCGACGCGGACAGCTTGGCCAGGGCCTCGGCGGGACCGTCGGCGAAACGGCCGCCCCAGAGCCGTACGTCACCGCTGTTGCTGCTCACTTGCTGTGCTCCTCGGAGGTGGTGGCTGTGTCGTCCGGGGGACACCCCCAGACCCCCGTGCGACCGCCTTCCCGTCGAATGCGGACGGGGAGGCGGCCAACACGCTACTGCTTGGGCGAGGTCTCGCTGCTCAGGCGAGGTCCCGCTGGGCGGCGATCTTCGACGACAGGCTGTAGATGTCGATGAAGCCCTTGGCCGCGGCCTGGTCGAACGAGTCGCCCGTGTCGTACGTCGCCAGGTTGAAGTCGTAGAGCGACGTGTCGGAGCGGCGGCCGGTGACGACGGCGCGGCCGCCGTGCAGAGTCATCCGGATGTCGCCGTTGACGTGCTGGTTGGCCTCGTCGATGAAGCCGTCCAGGGCGCGCTTGAGCGGGGAGAACCACTGGCCGTCGTAGACCAGTTCGCCCCAGCGCTGCTCGACCTGCCGCTTGTAGCGGGCGAGTTCACGCTCGACGGTGACGCTCTCCAGCTCCTGGTGGGCCGTGATCAGCGCGATCGCGCCCGGAGCCTCGTACACCTCACGGGACTTGATGCCCACGAGCCGGTCCTCGACCATGTCGATCCGGCCGATGCCCTGGGCGCCGGCGCGCTCGTTGAGCTGTTGGACGGCCTGGAGCACAGTGACGGGCTTGCCGTCGATGGCGACCGGGACGCCCTGCCGGAAGGAGATGATCACCTCGTCGGCGTCGCGCGGGGTGGCCGGGTTGGAGGTGTACTCGTAGATGTCCTCGATCGGCGCGTTCCAGATGTCCTCCAGGAAGCCCGTCTCGACGGCGCGCCCGAAGACGTTCTGGTCGATGGAGTACGGGGACTTCTTGGTGGTGGCGATCGGGAGCTGCTTCTCCTCGCAGAAGGCGATCGCCTTGTCCCGAGTCATCGCGTAGTCACGGACCGGGGCGATGCACTTCAGGTCGGGGGCGAGGGCGACGATGCCGGCCTCGAACCGCACCTGGTCGTTGCCCTTGCCGGTGCAGCCGTGGGCGACCGTGGTGGCGCCGTGCTTCTGGGCGGCGGCGACGAGGTGCTTGACGATCGTCGGCCGGGAGAGGGCGGAGACCAGCGGATAGCGGTCCATGTAGAGGGCGTTGGCCTTGATCGCCGGGAGGCAGTACTCGTCGGCGAACTCGTCCTTGGCGTCCGCGACCTCGGCCTCGACAGCACCGCAGGCGAGCGCGCGCTTGCGAATGACGTCCAGGTCCTCGCCGCCCTGGCCGACGTCCACGGCAACGGCGATGACCTCGGCGCCCGTCTCCTCGGCGATCCAACCGATGGCGACGGAGGTGTCCAGACCGCCCGAGTAGGCGAGTACGACGCGCTCAGTCACGGGGTTCTCCTCACACTGCATTCGCTGACGTGCATGAGTATGCAGCCCTCTGCATGATTCGTCAATCCCGCGGTCGTCGACTCGGAAATCTCGGGCGTGATTGAAGGCGGGAAACCGCTTTCTCGTACTTCACTCCGAACGCAGGCGCCGCGTTTGTAAACCCACTCCCGTGCACCCACTCCTGACCAAGTGAGGCTTCCGCATGTCCAGGGCTCTTCCGAAGTACCACAAGCGCCGCGTAGTGATGATCGGCGGCGCCGCCGCGGTGGTGTTGTCCGGAGCGGTGATCGCCGGCTCCGCCTTGGCCGGGGAGACGCCCAGGAGCGGCGGCCAGAACGCCACGACGAAGGCCGCGTCCCCGGGAACGGTGAACTGCCCGGCGGTCGCACCGAGCCTGCCCGCGGTTCCCGCCTCCGCCAAGGCCGAGGTGGACCGCAACCTCACGCTGCTGAACACGCAAATCTCCGAGGCCGACAAGCGGCTGGTCGACACAGTCGGCCAAGGAGGACCGAACTTCGTCCAGAACGCGATCCTCGGCCCGCTCAAGGACAAGCGGGTCGCCACCATCAATCGCATCGCGACGGCCATCGGTCGCACGCAACACCGGGAATGCGGGGAGCACCAACGCCGCGGGCACCATCTCCTGCCCCGACGTCGCGTCGAAGCTGCCCGCGGTTCCCGCCTCCGCCAAGGCGGAGGTCGACCGCAATCTCGCGCTGCTGAACACGCAGATCTCCGAGGCGAACACACGGCTGGCGAACACCGTCGGACAGGGTGGACCCAACTTCGTCCAGAACGCGATCCTCGGCCCCCTGAAGGACAAGCGGATCTCCACCATCGACCGCATCGCCATCTCCATCGGCCGCACCGCGGCCAAGCCGCAGGGCCTGGACTCCCTCGCCGCCTGCACGCTCACCAAGTGACATGACAGGTGCTGTGGCCGCCCCGCGGAGTGCCGGCCGGGGCGGCCATGGACCGACCGGAACCATCAATTCATTAGACAGGCGAAAGACTTTCCTCAATAATCGTTAGACATGGGAAAGACCTATGAGCGCATAGACGGCCGCCTGCGTACGTTCATCGAGGCACAACCCCTCTTCTTCACCGCGACCGCACCCCTGTCCGGGGACGGCACCATCAACCTCTCCCCCAAGGGACTCACCGGCTCGTTCGCCGTGCTCGACGAGCTGACCGTGGCCTACCTGGACTTCGCGGGAAGCAACGCCGAAACGATCGCGCATCTGCGGGAGAACGGCCGGATCACCCTCATGTGGTGCGCCTTCCAGGGCCCGCCCAACATCGTCCGGGTGCACGGCCGCGGTGAGCCCGTCTTCCGGGACGATCCGCGCTTTCCGGAGCTGCTCACCCACTTCCCGGACATCGACCCGACCCCGCACGGACTGCGCGCGATCGTCGTGGTCACCGCCGAACTCGTCCGTGACACCTGCGGTTACGCGGTGCCCTTCATGTCGTACGACGAGGATCGCGATCTGCACGCCAAGCGGTTCGCACGCGAGGACGACACCTCGCTCGACGCGTACTTCGCCAAGAAGGACCACATCGCCACGAGCCTGGATGGTCTGCCGGGGCTGCCTCTCCCACTGCCACCGAGTCCGACTGCGCCGTAGGGGTGCGAGCCGTCTCGTGGCCACCGGTCGTGTGTGGCTGGTCGCGAATTTCCCCGCGCCCCTTACGGGGCGCCGCCAGCCCCGTCCATCCGTAGGCGGACCGTGAAAGTCGTCGATCCCGGGCGGCTCTCCAACCGCACGCCGCCGCCGTGCGCCTCCACCACCGCCGCCACGATCGACAAGCCCAGCCCCGCGCCACCGCCCGCGCCCTCCGTGCGGCGACGGTCGGCTCGGGTGAAGCGTTCGAAGACGCCTGGCTGGACGTCCTCCGGCACCCCCGGTCCGTCGTCGTGCACCGTGAGGACGGCCGTCCTGTCGTCGGTCTCCAGCGACACCGTCACCTTGGTGCCCACGGGCGTGTGCAAACGCGCGTTGGCCAACAAGTTGGCCAACACCTGTTGCAGTCGGTGCGCGTCGCCGTTCACCGTCACCGGCTCCTCCGCCAGCTCCAGCGTCCAGCGGTGGTCGGGGCCCGCGGCCCGGGCATCGGTGACGGCGTCGAGGACGAGGTGGGTGAGGTCGACGGGGAGCCTCTCCAGAGGGCGGCCGGCGTCGAGCCGGGCGAGCAGCAGCAGGTCGTCCACCATCTCCCCCATGCGGGCCGACTCGGCGGCGATGCGTTCCAGTGCGCGGGTCACCTTGGGAGGCACCGGGCCCGGGTGCAACAGCGCCAGCTCGGCATGGCCGCGGACCGAGGCCACCGGGGTGCGCAGCTCATGGCTGGCGTCGGCGGCGAAGCTGCGCAGCCGTTCCTCGCTCGCGTGCCGCTTGGTCAGCGCGTCCTCGACATGGCCGAGCATGCGGTTGAAGGCACCGGCGACCCGGCCCACCTCGCTGCGCGGATCGGACTCGGGAGCACGCGGCGGCAGCGCCACCTCGCCGCTGGCGAGCGGAAGTTCACTGACCCGCGTCGCGGTCGCGGCGACCCGGCTCAGCGGGCGCAGCGACCAGCGCACCCAGAGGGCGCCGGTGACCCCGGCGACGGCTAGGGCAGCGCCGAAGACGGCGGAAGCCACCAGCTCCAGACGGTGGACCGCGGCCGTGACCGGCTCCATCGGCAACCCGGTGATCAGGACGTCGCCGTCGAGGCCCGGCACCGCCGTCACCCGGTACTCGCCCGCCACCGACAGGCAGATGGTGTGTCCCCCGCCGTCGAGCGGCACTCCGGTGAGGGCCTTCTTGTCGGCGGCTGTCACGGGCACGTTCACGGCGGTGGCCGTGCCGCCGGAGGGTACGACCGCCGCGTTGGTGACGTCCTGGCCCACCAGCCGGGCGCCGAGCGTCCCGGCGCTCTGGTTGCGTGTGTCGCCGTGCTCGTCGCCGTCGTGGTCCGACGGCTTCGCGGCGCCGTGCTCCAGGCTCGCGGGAAATCGCGCCCCGACGTCGTGCAGCTGCTGGTCCAGGCGGCCGGTGAGGAAGCCGTTCAGTTCGTACACGGCGGCCACCCCGACGGCGGCGCAGCTGACGGCGAGCAGCACCACAAGCCCGGCGGTGAGCCGGGCCCGCATCGTGCGCGGGCGCGGCAGCCCGCGCGCGCCCGCCGCCAGCCACGCCCGCCGCCCCCTCGCCCACGACCACCGCCGACTCACCCAGGGCCACGCCCGCGGGCTCATCGTCCCGCCACCGGCTTGATCACGTATCCGGCGCCGCGCACCGTATGGATCATGGGCTCGCGGCCCGCGTCCACCTTCTTGCGCAGATACGAGATGTAGAGCTCGACGACATGGGCCCGGCCGCCGAAGTCGTACGACCAGACGCGGTCGAGGATCTGCGCCTTGCTGAGGACCCGGCGCGGGTTGCGCATCAGGAAGCGCAGGAGCTCGAACTCGGTCGGCGACAGCTCGACCAGCTCGCCGCCCCGGGTCACCTCACGGGCCTCCTCGTCCATGACCAGGTCACCGACGACCAGCCGTGGTCCCTCGTCCAGTTGCCGGGCCATGCCCGCGCGGCGCAGCAGCCCGCGCAGCCGGGCGACGACCTCCTCCAGACTGAACGGCTTCGTCACATAGTCGTCGCCGCCCGCGGTGATACCGGCGATACGGTCCTCGACGGCGTCCCGCGCGGTGAGGAAGAGGACGCAGACGTCGGGCTTGACCGTGTGCAGGTCGCGCAGCACGTGGAACCCGTCGGTGTCCGGGAGCATCACGTCGAGGACGACGGCGTCCGGCAGCAGCTCCCGCGCCCCGGCGACCGCCGAGGCCCCGTCGCCCGCCGTGCGCACCTCCCATCCCTCGTAGCGCAGGGCCCCGGAGAGGACCTCGGCCAGATCAGGGTCGTCGTCGACGACGAGGACGCGGACAGGGGTGCCGTCGGGGCGGGTGAGCGCGGGCCGGCCGTTGCCTCGGGAGCGGGGAGTGTTCATGACGTCTTCCAGCATCGCTCTTCCCGGAGGCCGCACCCTCCCCCGGCGCCTCTGAGTTTCCTCTGAGTCACCTCTGGTCGTCGCTCTGGGCTTCCTCTGAGTCACCTCTCCTCCTCGCTCTCGGTTTCCTGTGAGTCCGCGCTGAACGCCCCTGTTCAGAGCTTCCTCAGAAGTTCCGGACGCACAGTTTCCTCCCGGACAGCCGGAAGGACGGACAGATGACCACGGTGTACGAGCGGGCGGCGGTCCCGCGCGCCACTCGAGGACGCAGGCGACC
Source organism: Streptomyces sp. NPDC027189 (assembly GCF_055566975.1). NCBI lineage: Bacteria > Bacillati > Actinomycetota > Actinomycetes > Kitasatosporales > Streptomycetaceae > Streptomyces > Streptomyces sp. NPDC027189. Next base: position 442,154 of record NZ_JBVHRI010000005.1, on the reverse strand, counting down.
CCACCCCTCGCACGCCGGGCCGCTGCTGGCCCTGCTCTGGGCCGGAGCCGCCGCCGTCGTCGCCCTGTGGTGGACCGACACGCGCTCGGTGGTGGGCCTCGCCGGATGGCTGACCGACGCCGGGCGGATCGCCGGGCTGCTCTGCGGCTACAGCTGTGCGGTGCTGGTGGCGCTGGTGGCCCGGGTACCCCTTCTGGAGCGGCGCACAGGCTCCGACCGGGTGGCCCGCTGGCACGCCATGGCAGGCCGGTACACGATCTGCCTGCTTCTCGCGCACATCACGCTGATCCTCTTCGGGTACGCGGCCCAGGACGGGTCGGGCATCGCGCACGAGACGCTGAGCGTGGTGTTCGACTATCCGGACATGCTCAAGGCCACGATCGGCACACTCATCCTCTTCGCCGTCGGGATCACCTCGGCGCGTGCGGCCCGCCGTCGGATCCCCCACGAGTTCTGGTACTACGTGCACCTGCTCACGTACGTGGCGGTCTTCCTCGCCTTCTTCCACCAGCTCGCGCTCGGATCCGACTTCGTCGGCAACAGCCTCGCCCGGGCCGCCTGGTACGTGCTCTACCTGGGCACGGCCGCACTCGTCGTATGGTTCCGGCTGCTCATCCCGGTGCGGCTCAATCTGCGCCACCGACTGCGGGTGGAGTCCGTGTACCGCGAGGCGCCGGGGATCTTCTCCATCGTCGTCCGCGGGGAGCGGCTGGACGAGCTGAACGCCCAGGCGGGGCAGTTCTTCCGCTGGCGGTTCCTCTCGGACGGGATGCGGTGGACCTCCACGCCGTACTCGCTGTCGGCGCCGCCCCGGCCCGACCGGATGCGGATCACCGTGAAAGCGCTCGGCGACCACAGTGCCGCGGTGGGGCTGCTGCGGCCCGGCACCCGGGTGTGGGCGGAGGGCCCGTACGGCTCGCTGACCGCCGAGCGGCGCACCTCGTCGAAGGCGCTGCTGATCGCGGGCGGCGTCGGCATCACGCCGTTGCGCGCCCTGTTCGAGACCCTGCCGGGCCAGGTCACCCTCCTCTACCGGGCGCGCAGGGCCGAAGACCTCGCACTGGGCACCGAGTTGGAGGCCATCGCGAAGTGGCGCGGCGCGCGCGTCCTGTACGCGGTCAACGGCGCCGACGGAACGCGCCCGCGGTTCACCGCCGAGACCCTGCGGGCGAGCGTGCCCGACATCGCCGCGCACGACGTCTATCTGTGCGGCCCGCCCACGATGGCGCGGGACCTGTACGAGGCGCTGCGCGCGGCGGGTGTCCCCGACCGCCGTATCCACCACGAGTCGTTCGAGCTGTGAGGCCGCCTTGCACGCCCTGAAGAAGCAACATCCGCTGCGCCGCGTCGTCCTGGCGGCCGCCAGTACCGTCACCGGCGTCGTCCTGCTGCTGTCGCTGAAGCCGCACACACCACCGACCGTGGCCCAGGCGTCCTCGTCCGCCGGCCAGTCCCCGTCGCGGTCCTCGCAGTCTCCCTCTCCCACAAGTACTGCCGGCTCCCCCAAGAGCAGCACGGGCACCAAGACCGTCACCGGTGACACGGTCCAGACCCGTTGGGGCCCCGTCCAGGTGCGCATCACGCTGAAGAACGGAAAGATCACTGACGTCACCGCGGTCGCCTACCCTTCGGACAATCCGAGGGACCAGGAGATCAACAGCTACGCGATCCCCCAGCTCAGGCGCGAGGCGCTCGCCGCGCAGAGCGCCCAGATCGACTCCGTGTCCGGAGCCACGTACACCAGCGACGGTTACCGGCAGTCCCTTCAGTCGGCACTGGACTCGGCCGGCCTCTGAACGCACTGCAGTCGTGGACCGTATCTCTGGGCCAGGGGACCACTCCCCTTGCCCCGTCCCCCCGGACGAACACGGAGGAACCGTGTCCACGATCGCCGGTGGCCGCGCCGCGCGGCGCCAGACCATGCGCCGTATCCGCCCACGCCGCTCGCCCGCCGTCCCGTTGCTGCTCGCCGTCTGGGCGGGGGCGGCCGGGGTCATCTGGCTGTGGTGGAACAACACCCCGTCCATCGCGGACGACAACAGCAAGATCCTCAACGCGGGCCGGATCACCGGACTACTCGCCGGTTATCTGATGGCGCTCGTGGTGCTGCAGATGGCCCGTGTTCCCGCCCTGGAGCGCCGGGTGGGCTCCGACCGGGTCGCGCGCTGGCACGCCATGAGCGGCCGGTACACGATCTGTCTGGTCCTGGCCCACCTCTTCCTGACCATGTGGGGCTACGCCCTGCAGTCCGGCAAGGGGCTCGGCGGGATCGTGCAGCAGACCATCGACTCGGTCAACCAGCTGCCCGACATGGGCAAGGCCGCGATCGGCACGGGTCTGCTGGTGCTCATCGGGTTCATCTCCATCGGCGGCATCCGCCGCCTCATCCCGTACGACACCTGGTACCACGTCCATCTGCTGACATACGCAGCTGTGTTCCTGACGTTCTGGCACCAGCTGTCCACCGGCAACGACTTCGCCGTGGAGCCCGTCGCGAAGACGGTCTGGTACGGGCTGTACGGGTCGGTGACCGCGCTCGTGATCTGGTACCGGATCCTCGCGCCGATCCGGCTCAACCTGAAGCACCGGATGCGGGTCGAGGCAGTGATCGAGGAGACGCCCGGGATCGTGTCGGTGCTGATCAGCGGGCAGAAGCTGCACCGGATGGGCGCGGAGGCCGGGCAGTTCTTCCGCTGGCGCTTCCTGGCGCCGGGGATGCGGCTCAGCTCCCACCCGTACTCGCTGTCGGCGGCGCCCCGCCCCAACATGCTGCGCATCACCGTGAAGGCGATCGGCGACCACAGCGCCGCGCTGCGCGACCTGGAGCCGGGCACCCGGGTCTGGGCGGAGGGCCCGTACGGGGCGCTGACAGCGGGCAAGCGCAGCCGCGGCAAGGTGCTCCTGGTGGCGGGTGGCGTCGGCATCACGCCGATGCGGGCGCTCTTCGAGACGCTCCCCGGCGCGTCCGGCGACCTGACGCTGCTCTACCGGGCCAACAGCACCCAGGACCTGGCCCTGTGGGACGAGCTCGCCGCGATCTCCAAGGAGCGCGGGGCCCGCCTGATGTACGCGGTGAACAGCCCCGAAGGGGAGCGCCCGGACATCTCGGCGGAGTCGCTGCGCCGGAAACTGCCGGACATCGACCGCCACGACGTCTTCATGTGCGGGCCGCCCGGCTTCGCGCAGCAGGTGTACGAAGCACTGCGCGGCGCGGGGGTCCCCGCCCGCCGCATCCATCACGAGTCGTTCGAGATGTGAGCGACGGGAGTCAGGAGCGATGAAGAAGAGCCACCCCATTCGGCGCGTCGTGCTCGCCACCGCCGCCACCGTGTCCGGGATCGTCCTGCTGCTGTCGCTGAAGCCGTCCTCGGACCCGGCGGCCGCAGCCGCGGGAGCGGCCCCGCAGCAGACGGCGGCCGGGCAGGAGTCGCCCCAGGGCGGCAGCGCTCAGCAGACGGGCACGCAGACCGTCACCGGTGACGTGGTGAAGACCCAGTACGGGCCGGTCCAGGTACAGCTGACCATGAGCGGCGGCAAGATCACCAAGGCGGACGCGGTCCAGGCCCCCAAGGGCGGAACCAGCGACCAGAAGACCGCCCTGGCCATACCCAAACTCAACCAGGAAGCCGTCGCCGCCCAGAGCGCCGACATCGACGTGGTCTCGGGGGCGACCTACACGAGCGGCGGCTACAAGCAGTCCCTGCAGTCGGCCCTGGACAAGGCGAAGGCGGCCGGCGGTACGGCGGGATCCTCCGGGGCGGCCGGGTCGTCCTCGTCGCCGCAGGCGCCCGTCACGCAGGCCCGCTCCGTCACCGGAAACGTGGCCCAGACCCAGTACGGGCCCGTCCAGGTACGGCTCACGCTCACCGGCGACAAGATCACCAAGGCCGAGGCCGTCCAGGCACCCAGCGGCGGAACCAGCGACCAGAAGACCGCCCTGGCCATACCCAAACTCAACCAGGAAGCCGTCACCGCCCAGAGCGCCGACGTCGACGCGGTCTCCGGCGCCACCTACACCAGCGGGGGATACAAAGAGTCCCTGCAGTCGGCCCTGGACAAGGCCGGTGGCTGAGTCCGCGGAGGCCCCGCCCGCGCTGCGCCACGCAGAGGAGGTCATGGGTACGGTCTTCTCCTTCGACGTACGGGGAGGGGAACCGGCGGTCGTACAGACGGCGTTGGAGGAGGCGATCGCTCAACTCCACTGCGTGGACGAGGTGTTCAGCACCTACCGCGAGGGCAGCCAGATCTCGCGTCTCGCGCGCGGTGAGCTGACGGTCGAGGAGTGCGCTCCGGAAGTCACCGAGGTGCTCGGTCTGGGCGCGGAGGCGGAGCGGCTGAGCGAGGGCTGGTTCAGCACGACGTACCAGGGTGAGTTCGACCCGACGGGGATCGTGAAGGGCTGGGCGACCGAGCGCGCCGCCCGGCTCATCGCGGCGGCCGGGGCGAGCGGAGTGAGCGTCAACGGCGGCGGCGACGTCCAGCTGTGCGGTGTGCCCGGGTCGCACCGGCCCTGGCGGGTCGGCGTGTCGGACCCGCTGCGCCCGGGTTCGCTCGCCGCCGTGGTCTCCGCGGCCGGAGTCGACGAGCTCGCCGTGGCCACCTCCGGCACCGCCGAGCGCGGCACCCACATCGTCGACCCCCGCACCGGCCGGTCCGCGGTCACCGACCTGGTCGCCGTGACTGTGGTGGGCCCCCGACTGACCTGGGTCGACGCCTGGGCGACGGCGGCCTTCGCGATGGGCTCCCGCCAGGCTCTGGACTGGCTGGAGTCCCTCCCCGGCATCGAGGCCCTGCTGATCACTGCGGGGGACGAGGTGAGGTGCACCGGGGGGCTGGCTCAAAGACTGGGCTGAGCCCCGTAAGGGGAGCGGGGCTGTGACATTGTGCGGCTCCGCCGCGTGGGCGCGAGCAACCACGGGGCCCGCACCGGGACACACAAAGGCGCACCCCGACCGGGGGTGCGCCTCCACTGTCGTACACCTCAGAGCGCTTCTGTGAACTTGTCAGCCCGACGTGGTCCGTGCAGGCTCGGCCGAGGGCGCCCCCTGCCGCGATGAGTTCCGGCCGGGTCGCGAGTCTGTTCTGGTGAGCGTCATAGGACGTCGTACGACGCTGCCCGGCACGAGACACCACGGAGGACACCATGACGACCACGCCCGGCAACGCGAGCAGCGACCTCCCCGGCAAGCCGCCAGTCGTCGACCTGGCCACCTGGCAGGCGGCGCGCGAGGAGCTGCTGGTCCGCGAGAAGGCGCACACCCGTGAGGGCGACGCGATCGCCGCGGCCCGGCGGCGGCTGCCGATGGTCGAGCTCGACGGCGCGGTCGAGGTCACCGGCGTTGACGGGCCGGTCCCGTTCCTCAACCTGTTCCAGGGTCGCGACGAGCTCGTGGTCTACAAGCACATGTGGTACGACGGCGCGCCGCACCAGGGGCAGTGCGAGGGCTGCACCACCACGGCCTGGCACGTGAAGGACGCCGTCTACCTCAACGCCCGGGGCGTCTCGTTCGCCGTCCTGACCTCGGGTCCGTGGGACGAGGTGGCTCCCTACGTCGAGTTCATGGGTTACACCCAGCCCTGGTACTCGGTGCGGGGCGTGGAGGCGCCGGTCGGCGGAGGAATGGGGCACATCGTCTGTTTCCTGCGCGCCGGCGACCGCGTGTTCCTCACCTACTCCACTACGGGCCGTGGCAACGAGCCGGTCAACGGGTCCCTCGGCCTGCTCGACATGACGCCCTACGGCCGCGGCGAGGCGTGGGAGGACAACCCCGAGGGCCGGCTCGTGATCGGCGATGTCCGCGAGGGGCACCCGTCCGAGGGCCGCCAGGCCTGCTGGTACTGGCGCTCGGACGCCGACGGCGTCGCCACCTGGGGGCCGACCAGCCGGCCCGTGCCGCAGTGGACCCGCCCCGGCGCGACCCCCGTGGAGACCCTCGGCCGGCACGGCCACCACCACTGACGCGCCTTCGTCGACGGCGTCGGCACAAGGTGTTGGGTGCCGGGCGGAACCTCCGGACGATGCGAACGGCCCCCGCGTGCTCGATCGGTGAGCGGTTCGCCCGGAAGGTGAAGGACTCCTGGCAGGAGAGGGCCGTCCAGGCTTGCCGGTCCTACCAGGAGTCCGGGTGCACGTATCGTCCGAGTGCCCGTACTCGTCATGCCCTGGTCATGGCCGGGGTGGTGATCGTCCCTCGTGGCGGCACTCCTACCCCGGTTCGACGATGACCGACGGGCGGTTGGCGCCGCTGGCGCCGCCGCTCCCGGCGCGGCAGGGAGCCGGTCGACACCGGCGGGCTGCTGCTGGCCGTCGTGGTCACGGCCGTCTCCTTGCAGGACCGCGACGGTGCGTTCCGCATCACCGCGGCTGCGCGAGGCGTTCTCCACGATCAACCCTGGTGTGGGCCGACGCCGGGTACACAGGCCGGTTCGTCCGCGACGCGCGCAAGATCTGGGACCTGGCCGTGGCGATCGTCAAGCGCCCCGACCAGGCCAAGGGCTTTCTCCTGCTCCACCGCCGCTGGGGCGTGGAACGCTCCTTCGCCTGGCTGACCAAGTTCCGCCGCCTCGTACGCGACTACAAGACCCTCCCAGCCACCCACGAAGCCATGATCTGGACCGCCGCCACCTGGCAGCTCAGCAACCGCCTCACCCGCTGACCCAGCTCACAGACGCTCTCTCAGTGATTGTTCTGAGCCAACCGCAAGAGGTGATCGGCCAGCGCCTGACCGCCGGTCGGGTTGCGACTGATGAGCAGCAACGTGTCGTCCCCGGCGATCGTGCCGAGAATGTCATGCAGCTCGGCCTGATCGATGGCCGAGGCGAGAAACTGCGCGGCCCCCGGCGGGGTCCGCAGAACCACAAGATTCGCGGAGGCCTCCGCGGAGATCAGCAGCTCCGCGGAGAGCCGCCGCATCCGCTCCTCCTTCGCCGACTCGCCCAGCGGCGCGCGCGGCGTGCGGAAGCCGCCCTCGCTCGGTACCGCGTAGATGAGGTCGCCGTCGTTGTTGCGGATCTTCACCGCGTTCAGCTCGTCCAGGTCCCGGGAGAGCGTCGCCTGGGTGACGCTCAGCCCGTCGTCGGCGAGAAGCTTCGCCAACTGACTCTGGGAGCGCACCGGTTGCCGGTTGAGAATGTCCACGATCCGGCGGTGGCGTGCGGTGCGGGTCTGCGGCACGGCAGGCCCTGCGTGCTCGTGGTCCTGCGCCTGACTCATCGTCGTCGTCCCATTTCTCAGGATCATCCGTCCCCGTTGGCTGCGTCGAGGACGCCGGGAAGGGCCTGGAGGAACGCGTCCACTTCGTCATCGCCGAGGTTCAGCGGGGGCATCAGCCGTACGACATCGGGGGCGGGCGCGTTCACCAGGAAACCGGCGTCCTGAGCCGCCTGCTGCACCTGGGGCGCGAGCGGCTCGGTGAGCACGATACCCAGGAGCAGCCCCGCACCCCGGACATGGCCGATCAACGGGTGCGCGAGTGACTCGATTCCGTCCCACAGCTTCTCGCTCGTACGCTTCACGTTTTCAAGGAGTCCTTCGGACTCGATCGTGTCGAGTACGGCCAGTCCGGCGGCGCAGACGACCGGGTTGCCACCGAAGGTCGTGCCGTGGTGACCGGGCTTCAGCAGCCCGGCGGCCCGGCCGAAGGCGACGGTGGCGCCTAGCGGCAGCCCACCGCCGAGGCCCTTGGCGAGCGTGACGATGTCCGGCAGGACGCCCTCGTGGGCCTGGTACTCGAACCAGTGTCCGGTCCGGCCGATTCCGGTCTGCACCTCGTCGAGGACGAGGAGGGCTCCGGTGGCGGCGGTGATCGCCCGGGCGGCCTTGAGGTAGCCGGCGGGCGGCACGACCACGCCGTTCTCGCCCTGGATGGGCTCGATGATCACCAGGGCGGTGTCCTCGGTGACCGCTTCGGCCAGGGCCTGCGCGTCGCCGTACGGGACATGTGTGACGTCGCCGGGGAGCGGCAGGAACGGCTCCTGCTTGGCGAGCTGACCGGTGAGCGCGAGGGCGCCCATGGTGCGGCCGTGGAAGCCGCCGGTGGTGGCGACCATGTGCGTCCGCCCGGTGAGCCGGCCGATCTTGAAAGCGCCCTCGTTGGCCTCGGCGCCCGAGTTGCAGAAGTACACCCGGCCCTCGCGCCCGAAGAGCTGCAGCAGCCGTTCGGCGAGCGCGACGGGCGGCTCGGCGACGAAGAGGTTGGAGACATGGCCGAGGGAGCCGATCTGCTTGCCGACGGCCTCGACGATCGCGGGGTGGGCATGGCCGAGCGCGTTGACCGCGATCCCGCCGACGAAGTCGAGGTACTCCTTGCCGTCGGCGTCCCACAGCTTGGTCCCGGCGCCCCGGACGAGCGGCAGCCGCGGCGTGCCGTAGTTGTCCATGAGCGAGCCCTGCCACCGCTGGGTGAGCTCTTCGTTGCCGGTCATGCGGCGTCCCCCGTTTCCTCGTCGTCCGGCACGACCATCGTGCCGATCCCCTCGTCGGTGAAGATCTCCAGCAGGATCGAGTGCTGGACCCGGCCGTCGATGACGCGGGCCGTGGTGACGCCGTTGCGCACGGCGTGCAGACAGCCCTCCATTTTCGGCACCATGCCGCTGGCCAGCTCGGGCAGCAGTTTCTCCAGCTCGGAAGCGGTGAGGCGGCTGATCACCTCGTCGCTGTCGGGCCAGTCCTCGTAGAGGCCCTCGACGTCCGTGAGGACCATGAGGGTTTCGGCCCCAAGTGCCGCAGCGAGTGCCGCAGCCGCCGTATCAGCATTGACGTTGTAGACATGTCCGTCGTCCTGGGAGCGGGCGATCGAGGAGACGACCGGGATCCGGCCGTCGGAGAGCAGCGCCTCGATGGCGCCCGTGTCGATGTCGGTGATCTCGCCGACCCGCCCGATGTCGACCAGTTCGCCGTCGATCTCGGGTTGGTGCTTGGTGGCGGTGATGGTGTGCGCGTCCTCGCCGGTCAGGCCGACGGCGAGCGGTCCGTGCTGGTTGAGCAGCCCGACCAGCTCGCGCTGCACCTGTCCGGCCAGCACCATGCGTACGACGTCGATGGCGTCCTCGGTCGTGACACGCAGGCCGGCCTTGAACTCGCTGACGATGCCGTGCCGGTCGAGGGCGGCGCTGATCTGCGGGCCGCCGCCGTGCACGACGACGGGCTTCAGCCCGGCGTGGTGCAGGAACACGATGTCCTGCGCGAACGCCGCCTTCAGCTCCTCGTCGATCATGGCGTTGCCGCCGAACTTGACGACGACCGTCTTGCCGTTGTGCCGGGTCAGCCAGGGCAGCGCCTCGATGAGGATCTGCGCCTTGGGCAGAGCGGTGTGTTTCCTGGTGACATTGCTCATGAGGAGTACGCGCTGTTCTCGTGGACGTAGTCGGCAGTGAGGTCGTTGGTCCAGATCGTGGCGGTCTCGCCGCCCGCGGCGAGGTCGGCGACGATGTGGACCTCGCGGTAGCGCATGTCGACGAGGTCGCGGTCCTCGCCGACGCCGCCGTTCTTGCAGACCCATACGCCGTTGATGGCGACGTTGAGCTGGTCGGGTTCGAAGGCGGCCCGGGTCGTCCCGATGGCCGAGAGGACACGGCCCCAGTTGGGGTCCTCGCCGTGGATCGCGCACTTGAGGAGGTTGTTGCGGGCGATCGAGCGGCCCACCTCGACGGCGTCGTCCTCGGTCGCAGCGTTGATCACCTCGACCTTGATGTCCTTGCTCGCACCCTCGGCGTCGCGGATGAGCTGCTGCCCGAGGTCGTCGCAGACCGCCCGTACGGCCTCCGCGAACTCCCCGTATTCCGGGGTGATGCCGGAGGCGCCGGAGGCGAGCAGCAGCACGGTGTCGTTGGTGGACATGCAGCCGTCGGAGTCGACGCGGTCGAAGGTGACCTTCGTGGCCGCGCGCAGTGCCTTGTCGAGGGTCTCGCTGTCCACGTCGGCGTCCGTGGTCACCACGACGAGCATGGTGGCGAGGCCGGGGGCGAGCATGCCGGCACCCTTGGCCATGCCGCCGACGGTCCAGCCACCCTTCGTCGCAACCGACGTCTTGTGGACCGTGTCGGTGGTCTTGATGGCGATGGCGGCCTTCTCGCCGCCGTGCGGGCTGAGCTGGGCGACTGCCGCATCGACGCCCGGCAGCAAATTGTCCATGGGCAGCAGCACACCGATGAGGCCCGTCGAGCACACCGCGACCGCGCCCGCGCCGATCTCGCCGAACCCTGCGGCGTCGAGGGACTCGGCCACCTTCTCCGCCGTGGCGTGGGTGTCCTGGAAGCCCTTGGGCCCCGTACAGGCGTTGGCGCCACCGGAATTGAGGACGACGGCAGTCAGCTCGCCGCCCTTGAGGACCTGCTCGGACCACAGGACGGGCGCGGCCTTGACGCGGTTGGAGGTGAAGACGCCGGCGGCCGCGCGGCGGGGCCCGTTGTTGACCACGAGGGCCAGGTCCGGGTTGCCGTTCTCCTTGATCCCGGCGGCGATCCCCGCCGCCGTGAATCCCTGTGCTGCCGTGACACTCACTGCATCTCCTTGTTCGCCCCGCCGCGGTAGCGGCTGATGTCACCGTCGCCCGTGCAGCGCAGAGGTGCGGTCTTCGTCGTTGTCTGCGGCCCGGTGGCTGCGCATGCTCCCCCAGCTACCGCTGGGCGGTACCCCCAGCTCACGGTGCGACTCCGATCGTGGAAAGACCCAGCTCCTCGGGAAGCCCGAGGGCGAGGTTCATGCTCTGGACGGCACCGCCCGCGGTGCCCTTGGTCAGGTTGTCGATGGCGCTGATCGCGATGATGCGGTGCGCGGCGTCGTCGTACGCGACCTGGACCTGAACGGCGTTGGAACCGTAGACGGACGCCGTGGCGGGCCACTGCCCCTCGGGCAGCAGATGCACGAACGGCTCGTCGGCGAACGCCTTCTCGTACGCGGCCCGTACGGATTCGGCGGTGACGCCGGCCTTCGCCTTGGCGCTGCACGTGGCGAGGATGCCGCGGGGCATCGGCGCGAGGGTGGGTGTGAAGGAGACGGTGACGGGCTCGCCGGCGGCCGCGCCGAGGTTCTGGATCATCTCGGGCGTGTGCCGGTGGACGCCGCCGACGCCGTACGGGGACATCGACCCCATGACCTCGCTGCCGAGGAGGTGCGCCTTGGGCGCCTTGCCCGCACCTGACGTCCCGGAGGCGGCGACGATCACGGCCTCGGGCTCGGCGAGCCCGGCCGCGTACGCCGGGAAGAGGGCCAGCGAGGCGGCCGTCGGATAGCAACCGGGTACCGCGATGCGCTTGGACCCCTCCAGCGCGGCGCGGGCACCCGGCAGTTCGGGGAGGCCGTACGGCCAGGTCCCGGCATGCGCGGAGCCGTAGAACTTCTCCCAGTCGGCCGGGTCCTTCAGCCGGAAGTCGGCGCCCATGTCGACCACGAGGACATCCGGGCCGAGCTGCTCGGCGACGGCGGCGGACTGCCCGTGGGGCAACGCGAGGAAGACGACGTCGTGCCCGGCCAGCACGTCGGGGGTCGTCTCCTGAAGGATACGGTCCGCGAGCGGCAGCAGGTGCGGCTGCAGCGCGCCGAGGCGCTGGCCGGCGTTGGAGTTGCCGGTCAGGGCGCCGATCTCGATCTCGGGGTGCACCAGGAGCAGACGCAGCAGTTCCCCGCCCGCGTACCCACTCGCTCCCGCAACTGCCGCACGTACCGCCATGGAACCCTCCTCTTGGATGGCATGACTATACGTTTCGCTGCACGTTTATGCAATCCCGCCATCGGTGGTCCGGAGATCGGTTTGTGACCGAGAATTTTAGTTGGCACATGGGGTACGCAAGTTGGCAAATCTTGGGGCCGTCACACTGTGTTGCGGGCAGTACACAAGAAACGCCCCGATCACCGGTCGCGTGGTGCTTCCCTGGATGAATGGACGAGGCAGGGCGAGCGAAGATCCCGTCGGATTCAAGTCATCTGGACCAGCTTGTCACGGCGTACGACGGGGACGCCGGGTTCCGGGATCGACTGCGTCTCGGGGACGACTGGACTCGTCGGTGGAGCTCGACGTGGCGGATAGGCGCCGACGATGTCTGCTGGCCGATCCGGGATATGGCTCACGTGCCGGCGCTGTTGTCCCGGCCGATGCGAGGGTTCACGTGGCGGGCGAAGCAGGGACATCGCCCCGGACTCGAGATGATGACGTCAACGGGCGGGAAGCATGGCTTTGAGTCGCTGAAGGAAATGCGGCTGCTGGTCGCGTTGGACTTCCTGGGCGCATCGGAGGTGCTGTCGCAGCCGTTCCGGCTGGACTTTGAGCACGTCGGCGGGCAGTCCTGGCACATCCCGGACTACCTGGCCGTGTTCGGTGGAGGGATGTGGCTGCTGGACGTCCGCCCGATTGATCTGGTCAAGGATGCCGACGCGCTGAAGTTCTCGGCGTCCAGGGAGGTGGCAGCGGCCTGCGGGTGGCGGTATTCGGTGGTCGCGGGTTGGCGCCCGCATGTCTGGAGCGTCCTTGATCACCTGTCCTCGCGCCGCCGACCGACGAGGGATCTGCTGGGCATGCGGGACCAGTTGCTCACCGCTATCGGCGGCAAGGACAGGCGAGTGATGCCATTCTCAGAACTCGCGGACGCGACCAGCGTGCCTTCCGTTGGCCGGGCGAACATCGTCCGGCTGCTCTGGCAACGCGAGCTCGGCATTGACCTGGGCAGTCCCTTGCGCAACAGCTCACTGATCTGGGCGGTGTGATGGCAGCGAGGGGGTTCTTGCAGATCGCGGCGGGCAGGCGGATCGCGCTCAATGGCGTCGAGTGGACGATCGAAGACGTCCACGCCCAGCTCGGCCGACTCGCCCTCGTCGATGACGACGGCCGCGCGGAGACCCGCTCGTTCCGCTGGCTCATCAACCATGCTGACCTGCAGCTTCTTCCCGCAGTCGAATCGAGGCGCCCGCCGCCGGTCGCCCGGCAGCCGAGGACACTCGCCGACCTGACCAGGGACCAGTTGGAGCAGGCCCGGCTGCGTGCTGCGCACGTGCTGGAAGCCGAGACGGGGTTCCGGGAGGGCCACCCGGCTCGGGCCCTGCAGGGTGAGCCCCGGCCGGCCTACGACCCTGACCGCACGACGCTGACCCAGCGTCGGTACACGAAGGCTGCGGAGATGGAGGCTATGCCCCGTCCGGAAGCGGTCCGGTGCGGTCTACAGCACCTCAGCTACCGGACGCTCGTACGTCTGTCCGGACTAGCGGGCGAGAGTCTCTTGCTGGCCTGCGCGGACGGGCGCTGGACACGGCGACGCAGCGGGCACCGCAGCATCACGGAGGAGGTCCGGGAGGCGATCTTCGCGGTCAAGGCCGAGTGCGGCCCACGCGCCCGCCTGAGCCAGGCGGCCAAGTACCGGTTGATGCACCAGTACATGAGTGAGCGGTTCCCGACGTTTCCCACCGAGAAGATCCCTTCCCGCTGGACGTTCGCGGCCGTCTGGAAGGAGTGGTTCGCGCCCGACGGAGCCCGACCGCGTTACGGACGGACGGCCGAAGCCGCGGCGGAGGCCGGTGTCTCCGGCCGGATGGTTGTCCACCGCCCGGGCCAGGTTCTGGTGCTGGACTCGACCCCCATGCCGGTCAAGCTGCGCGAGACCGTGTTCGGCGACGCGATCAACTCGACACTGACCCTCGCACTCGATCTCTACACGCACGGACTGCCGGCCTTCAGGCTCACACTCCAGTCCGACACCTCGGTCGACATCGCGATGCTGCTGCGGGACGTGATGCTGCCGCTTCCGATGCGGGACGGCTGGGGCGAGGACATGGAATGGCCCTACGCAGGGGTCCCGGCAGAGGTGATCGCCGAGTTCACCGGGCACCGGGTCGCCGCGCTGCCGTTCTTCGCCCCGGAGACGGTCACCACCGACCACGGCGGCCCCTACAAGAACCACCACCTGGTAGAAGCCGAAAGGGAGATCGGCTGCCGGATCCTGCCTGCTCGCGTCCTGCGGCAGACCGACAAGTACGCGGTCGAGCGCCAGTTCCTCACCATCCAGACCATGCTCTTCGAGCACCTGCTGGGTTTCACCGGCGGCGACGTCGCGGACCGCGGGGCCGACCCCGAACGCGACGCGAGCCTCACGCTCGCGCAGGCCGAGCACATCATCGCCACCTGGATCGTCCAGATCTGGCAGAACCGCAAATTAGGCGAATACGCCCCCAGCTGGGCACCGGGTGAGGACCACAGCCCCAACACCCTGTTCGCCGCGGCCATGGAACAGGGCGGCTTCGACCTGGACTTTCCCGAACCGAGCTTCTACTACAAGGTTCTACGCAAGCACCACGTGAAGATCCATCCGCGACGGGGAGTGAAGATCCTCGGGCTTTGGTATCACCACCCGGTCCTCGACGAGCCGCGCTTCCTGCACCCTTCCGCTCGAGGCGGCAAACACGCGGGCACGTGGGTAGTCCGCAGTGACCGAAGGGACCGCAGGCAGGTGTTCTTCCAGGACCCTGCCGACCACGAGACCTGGCACATCCTGCGCTGGCGAGGGCTGCCGCCCGAAGGTGAGATCCCCGCGTTCTCGGACAAGACCGCCGACGCCCTCCTGACACGCGTGAAAGCAAACAACATCAGGATCCACTCCGAGAGCGAGCTCTTGGAACATCTGCTCGAGATCCTCGGCTCGGTCACCCCCGTCGACCAATGGCCCAGCCAGGCCAAGAAGAAGGCCGGAAAGAAGCGGCGGGTCGCCCAGGCCCGCGAGATAACCCGAGCGCAGGCGGCGGCCGCCGACCGCCCCGCCGCACCAGCCATCGCGGATGAGTCGGCTCCGGCTGAGATGCCCGCGGCCTGGGCCGAGCACGCTCGCGCGATCGACCTGACCGGCCTCTCCGACCGCGACCCGCAGCACAAACTGCCGGTCGTCGAGCAGCTGGAGGCCGCGCTCTACACCGACGCCCTGGTCACCGTCGCCGCCACGCGCACCTTCCCGGTGAAGTAGCCGCCCTCGGGGACGCTGATGAGCGCCATGCATCACGGCGTCCCCAACCGGCATTGGACCGGCCCGGAGCCGGTCACCAATAGTGCTGGGCATGGGCGCAGACGCCGTGACGGAGGTTCGCCGATGACCATCTCCCCAACACCCGGAACCGCCGAGCCGGCCCGTGCCGCCTCGCCGTTGACGATCAGCGAGCAAGGCGCGTTCTGGGTCGGTGTCGGGCGCAAGCCGACCGAGGCTGGGACCGCCGCCGAGGCCGCGATGTACGTCCAGTACCAGATCCCGGCCGATCTCCGGCATCCGCTGCCCGTGGTGATGGTCCACGGGGGCGGCGGCCAGGGCACGGACTACCTGTCGACGCCGGACGGGCGCCCCGGCTGGGCCACCCGGTTCCTCCAGGCCGGTTACGCCGTGTACGTGGTCGACCGTCCAGGTCATGGGCGCTCCCCGTACCACCCCGATGTCCTCGGGCCCATCGAGGGCGCGGCGCCGACGTACGAGTTCATCCGCTGGCTGTTCTGCGACGGGGCGGGACGACCTGGCAGCCAGTGGCCCGGCAGCGGCGAGGTCGGCGACGACTCCGCGCTGGACCAGTTGATGGCGAGCCAGGGCCCGACGCTGCCCACCTTCGCCGAGAACGAGGAGCAGATGCGGCGCTGCGGGGCCGAGTTGCTGGACCGTATCGGACCGGCCGTGCTGATCACCCACTCCATGGGGGCGCCGTTCGGCTGGCTGGTCGCCGATGCCCGGCCTGGGCTGGTCAAGGCCATTGTCTCCATCGAGCCGATGGGGCCGCCGTTCATCGAACTGCCCGGCCTCGGAAAGCTGGAGTGGGGGCTCACCGCGGCCCCGATCACTTACGAGCCGCCGACGCGGACCCCGGAGGAACTGCGCCTCCGGCTGCGCGAGGCCGGGGGCGACGGACTGCAGGACTGCCTCGTCCAGGACGAACAGGCCGGCCCCGTGCGGTCCCTGCCAGGGCTCCAGGGCTTCCCGATCGCCGTGGTCGCGGCCGACACCTCGCCGTTCGCGCCGTTCCAGCACGGTGTCGCCGACTACCTCGCCCAGGCCGGTGCGGACGCCGAGTTGCTGCGCCTGGCGGACCTGGGGCTCACGGGCAACGGTCACCTGCCCATGGGCGAGAAGAACTCCGACGACGTGGCCGAGGCACTGATGACCTGGCTGAACAAGCGACTGGCCGATGTGGAGGAAACGTCCCGATGACAACCGTGCCGACCGTGCCGAGCGTCGAGACCGATGTGCTCATCGTGGGAAGCGGGCCCGCGGGAGCGAGCGCCGCACTGGCGCTGAGCACCTATGGCGTGCCGAACGTCATAGTCACCCGCTATTCACGCCTCGCGGACACGCCCCGGGCGCACATCACCAACCAGCGCACCATGGAAGTGCTGCGTGACCTGGGTGTCGAAGAGGATGTGATCGCCCAGGCCACCCCGCAGCATCTGATGGGCAACACCGTCTTCTGCACCGCCATCGCGGGCGAGGAGCTCGGCCGGCTGAGGTCCTGGGGCAACGAACCGCTCGTGCAGGCCGCGCACGAGCTGGCGAGTCCCACCCGCATGTGCGACATGCCGCAGCACCTCATGGAGCCGGTGCTCGTGAACGCGGCCATAGCGCGCGGAAGCCAACTGCGGTTCGACACCGAGTACCTGTCGCACGAGCAGGACGCCGACGGCGTGACCGCCACGGTCCGCGACCGGCTGCGCGGCGACACGTACACCATCCGCGCCAAGTACCTGATCGGCGCGGACGGCGGCCGCAGCAAGGTGGCCGAGGACGCCGGGCTACCGATGGGCGGCCAGATGGGCGTGGCCGGCAGCATCAACATCGTCTTCGACGCGGACCTCACCAAGTACGTGGCGCACCGCCCCGCCACCCTCTACTGGGTGCTGGCGCCCGGCGCGACCGTGGGCGGCATCGGCGCCGGCCTGGTGCGCTGCGTACGGACGTGGAACGAGTGGCTGATCGTGTGGGGCTACGACGTCGACGCCGGGCCGCCGGACCTCACCAAGGAGTACGCCCTGTCCGTCGTCCGCAAGCTGATCGGCGACGACGAGATCCCGGTGACCATCAAGTCGTCCTCCGCGTGGACGGTCAACGAGATGTACGCCGAGACGTACTCCAACGGCCGGGTGTTCTGCGCGGGCGACGCCTGCCACCGGCACCCACCGTCCAACGGGCTGGGCTCCAACACCTCCATCCAGGACTCCTACAACCTGGCGTGGAAGCTGAAGCTCGTCCTGGACGGCACCGCGTCCCCGTCCCTGCTGGACACCTACAGTGACGAGCGGGCACCGGTCGGCAGGCAGGTCGTCACCCGGGCCAACCAGTCCATCGGTGAGACGGCACCCGTCTTCGAGGCGCTCGGCGGCCTGGCGCCGCAGACCCCCGAGCAGCTGTGGCGGAACATCGCCGCCCGCAAGGACGCCACTACGGAGGCCGAGGAGCAGCGGGCGCGGCTGCGGGAGGCGATCGCCTTCAAGGCATACGAGTTCAACGCCCACGGCGTGGACCTCAACCAGCGCTACACCTCCGCCGCGATCGCCCCGGACGGCACCGAGGACCCCGGCTTCGCACGCGACCCCGAGCTGCACTTCCAGCCGAGCACCCGCCCCGGCGCCAAGCTCCCGCACGCCTGGCTCTCCGCGGGCACCCGCAATCTGTCCACCCTGGACCTGGGCGGGAACGGCCGGTTCACCCTGATCACCGGCATCGGCGGCGAGCCCTGGACGGAGGCCGCCCGCATCCTCGGCAAGGAGTTCGGCCTGGAGATCGCCACGGCGGTCATCGGACCCGGCCAGGAGCACGAGGACCCGTACGGGGACTGGGCCCGGCTGCGGGAGATCGGCGACTCGGGCGCGCTGCTGGTGCGGCCGGACAACCACGTGGCCTTCCGCCGCCAGGACGCCACCGGTGACGTCACGGCCGCACTGCGGGACGCGCTGCGGCAGATCCTCGGGCGGGGCTGAGCGGCCATGGACCTCACGGCGAAGACCGCGAAGCCCGCGGAGACCGAGACGACGACGGCGGTGCTGGAAAGCTTCGCCCACACCTCCGATCCCCGACTGCGCGAGGTGCTGGCCTCCCTGACGCGTCACCTGCACGATTTCGTACGGGACATCGAGCCGACCCAGGCCGAGTGGGAGCGGGCGATCGACTTCCTCACCGCAACCGGGCACATGTGCGACGACACCCGGCAGGAGTTCATCCTGCTGTCGGACGTCCTGGGTGTGTCGATGCTCGTCGAGACGATCAACGACCACAAGGCGGCCGCCGCGACCGACTCGACGGTGCTCGGCCCCTTCCACATGACCGAGTCCCCGGTCCGTGAACTCGGGGCGAACATCGATCTGGTCGGCGGCAGCGAGCCGTGTGTGATCAGCGGACGGGTCGTCTCCGTCGACGGCACCCCGCTGCCCGGTGCGACGCTGGACGTGTGGCAGGCCGACGACCAGGGCTTCTACGACGTCCAGCAGCCGGAGAAGCAGCCGCCGGGCAATGGGCGCGGGCTGTTCACGGCGGACGCGGAGGGGCGGTTCTGGTTCCGCTCGTGCGTTCCGAGCCCGTATCCGATTCCGACGGACGGGCCGGTCGGCTCGCTGCTGGAGGCGACCGGCCGTCACCCCTACCGTCCGGCCCATGTCCACTTCATCGTGGGCGCCGAGGGGTACAGCCCGGTGACGACGCACATCTTCGTGGCGGGCAGCGACTATCTGGAGTCGGACGCGGTCTTCGCCGTGAAGGAGAGCCTGGTCGAGGAGTTCGTCGAGGTGGACTCCCGCGCGGAGGCCGCGGAGTTGGGCCTGGCCAATCCCTTCCGCCGGGCGCGCTTCGACATCGTGCTGCAACCGGTGATCGCGTGAGGGAAAGCGCCTTGGACTTCACCTATCAGGCCCAGCCGATGCGCGTCCTGTTCCGGTCGGGTGCCGTCCCGGACGCGGTGCCCGACGAGGTCGCGCTTCTCGGCCTGCGCCGCGTCCTCGTGCTGTGCGACGACCATGGCCTGGACACGGCCCGTGCCGTCGCCGCGTCTCTCGGCGACGCCTGCGCCGGGCTGCACGCGGGGGCGGTGACGCACGTCCCGGTGGAGGTCGCCGACCTGGCCGTCGAGGCGGCTCGCGAGGCCAGGGCCGACGGCTGCGTGGCGGTCGGCGGCGGTTCCGTGACCGGCCTGGCCAAGGCCGTCGCGCTCAGGACCGGCCTGCCGATCGTCGCCGTCCCGACGACGTACGCCGGATCGGAGATGACACCCGTCTGGGGCCTGACCGAGGGCGCGGTCAAACGCACCGGGCGCGACCCGAAGGTGTTGCCGCGTAGCGTCGTGTACGACCCGCTGCTCACGCTCACCATGCCGCCCGTGGGGTCCGCGACGAGCGGCATGAACGCGATCGCGCACGCCGTCGAGGCTCTGTACGCCCCGGACTGCACTCCGATCGTCTCCCTCATGGCGGAGGAGGGTGTGCGGGCGCTGGCCTCGGCCCTTCCCGAGATCGTCGCCGACCCCTCGGGGCATGACGCGCGCGGCCGCGCGCTGTACGGGGCGTGGCTGTGCGGTGCCTGTCTCGGCGCCACCACCATGGGGCTGCACCACAAGCTCTGCCATGTGCTCGGCGGCACCTTCGACCTGCCGCACGCCGAGACACACGCCGTCGTCCTGCCCCATGTGCTGGCCTTCAACGCGCCGGCGGTTCCCGAGGCACTGGCGGCGCTGCGCCGGGCGCTCGATGTCCCGGATCCGGTACGGGAGTTGCACGAGCTGGGCGAGCGGCTGGGCATCCCGCGATCGCTCGCCGACCTCGGCCTGACCGCCGCCGACGTGGACCGTGCGGTCGACGTCGCTCTCGGGGCGCCGTACGCGAATCCCCGCCCGGCCTCCGCCGACGATCTGCGCGCCGTCCTGCACGCGGCCTGGGCGGGCGAGCCGCCGTACGGCGGCTGACCGCTTCTACCGGGCGAGTTCGGCGTACGGAACGCCGCTCGCACGTCGGGCCACCCGGCGTGCGAGCTCGGCGAAGGCCGGGGCGGCGGGCGAGTGACCCGCCTCCGGAAAGGCGACGGCGGCCACCAAGCCGAGGGGCTCCTTCGGAGCGACGTTCTCGACTCCCGGGTGCGGGAACATCCGGGTGGCCGACAGCGGCATCAGTCCCACCATGTAGTGGTAGGCGATCTTCAAGGACACGTCCAGGGCCAAGCGGGCGTGGGAGCCGACCGTCGGGGCGTCGTCGTCCCCGTTTCATCCGCTCACCCAGAAGTCGAGGCCCGGCTCGGGGGTGACCCAGGGCTGGTCGTAGACCTCGGTCACGTCCACCGCGGCTGCCGAGGCCAGCGGATGCCCCTTCCACAGCGCGAGAGAAAGGGGCTCGGTGAAGATCGGTACGCGTGTCAGGCCCGGCATGTCGACGTTCAGGGGCACCAGCGCCACGTCGTACTCGTCGGCCAGCAGCGGGGCCAGACCCTGGTGGAAGTCCGCTTCGTGCACCCGGATCGTGACGCTGGGATACCGCTCGCAGAACGCCTCGATGACCGGATGAGTGAGTTCGGCCAGAGCCACGCCGTAGCACGCGACCCGCACCTCGTCCCGCCGCCTGGCCCTGATGGCGCCCGCGGCGGCGGAGAGCCGCTCGGCGTCGGCCAGCACCTCGCCCGCCCGTTCGAGCAGTTCCCCGCCGTCGGCGGTGAGCGCCACATGCCGTTTGTCGCGGTCGAACAGCTGGACGCCCAGCTCACGCTCGAGGGCGGCGATCGAGCGCGTCAGCGCGGGCTGGGTGAGGTGCAGACGCTCGGCGGCGACCCGTAATTCAAGGTCTCGGCGAGCGCCGAGAAATGGCGCAAACTCCGGAGATCCACTTAGACGGTGTCCTATGTGGTGAGGCGGAGTAGTCGCTTGTAGCAGCACAGTGCTGCGGCGAGGCCGAGAAAGGCCAGGTAGTTGCGGGAGTGGCGTTCGTAGCGGTGACTGAGTCGGCGGTAGCCGGACAGCCACGAGATCGTCCGCTCGATCACCCATCTTCGGCGGCCCAGCCGTTCGCTGGACTCGATGCCTTTGCGGGCGATGCGCACGCCGATGCGCTTGCCTCGTAACCATTTCCGCAGGTGGGGGATGTCATACGCCTTGTCAGCGTGCAGGCGTTGGGGCTTGAAGTGGCGGCCGCGGTGGGGGTCGTGTCTCGTTTGGTGGCCCTCGACCATGGGCTTCAGCGCTTCGCTGTCGTGCGTGTTGGCGGCCGAGACGCCGACGAGAAGGGGCAGTCCGTTCGCGTCCGACAGGACGTGCATCTTGGAACCCGGCTTACCTCGGTCCACGGGGCTCGGACCTGTGAGTTCGCCCCCTTTTTAGCCCGCACGTGAGCGGAGTCGAGGACCACGCGCGAGACGTCGATGAGGCCGGCGTCATCGAGGCGGTGCAGCACCGCTTCGTGCAGCCGGCCCCACACGCCGGCCCGCGACCAGATCAGGAACCGGCGGTGCGCGGTCGACTTCGATATCCCGAAACACGGCGGTAGGGCCCGCCAGGCACAACCGCTGACCAGCACGTAGATGATCGCCGCGAACAGCGTCTCATCAGGCGTGTCCTGCGTTCCGCCGCCCTGCGGCCGCACCTTCGACGGTGGGATCAGCGGCTCGGCGATCTCCCATAGCCCGTCCGGAACAATCCAACTCCACGTACCCCGCCCCATAGACAGCCCAACGAGCGATCACCACATAGGACACCGTCTTAAGCCCTCCAGAAAGGCGAGGTCCACGGCGTCGTGGTCCGCGCCAGGTTACAGCGCGCTTCCCCGCACGTCACCAGGCAGAAATGTGCGGCATTCCCGTCCCCTCTCCGACCTGCCGTGATGCACGGCACTCATCAAGCCCACAGTCACCGGCATTGGACGGTCCTCCGCCGCGCCGCCAACACTCCCTTCAGGCCGACCAGAACAGCAGCGGATGGGGTGCGAATTGTCCGAGACAACCGAGACAGCCGAGAAAATCATCGAGATTCCGCAGCCGGAGCCGGACCTGACACCGGAGGAACTGGTGCGCCGGGCCGCCCGCATGAGGTCCTGGCTACGTGATCATCAGGACGAGACCGAACAGCGAACCGGTATCTCCGAGGTTGGATGCTCGCTCTCCAGCCCCGCAAGCGGTTCTCAAAGGACACCGTGGTCGTCGTGGACGGCACCCTCGTGCCCACCCGGGATCACACGTGGAGCTGAACGACGGCGAGGAACTCACCGAGATGGAACTCATCGCCTACTGCCGTCCGCGACTCGGCGGCATCAAGACACCTAAGCGGGTCGTGTTCGTGCCCGAAATCCCGCGCAGCGCCAACGGAAAGGTCCTCAAGAAGGACGTACGCGAGCCGTTCTGGCGCGGTCACGAGCGACAGATCTGAGGATCGGAGCACCACATGCACCGCACCCTTTTCAACAAGGATCACGACAGTTTCCGCGATGCCGTCCGCCAGTTCACCGAACGCGTTCTCGCGCCCCGTCACGAGGAGATGCTCAGGCGGAAGTCCATCCCCCGGGACATCTGGCAGGAGGCGGGCGCACTCGGCATCCTCGGCCTGTCCGTCCCGGAGGAGTACGGCGGGACAGGCGCGGGCGACTTCCGCTTCAACGCCGTCGCGGACGAGGAACTCGCCGGTTTCAGTTTCGGCGTCGGGGCCAGTCTCGCCCTGCACACCGACACCTGCCCGCCCTACCTCGTGGAACTCGGCACAGAGGAACAGAAACAGCGCTGGCTGCCCGGCATCGCCTCGGGCGACCTGATCAGCGCCATCGCCATGACCGAACCCTCCGGCGGTTCCGACCTCGCCGCGTTGAAGACCACCGCGGTCCGGCACGGCGAGGACTGGCTGGTCAGCGGCTCCAAGACCTTCATCACCAACGGCCACCAGGCGGACCTCGTCATCGTGGCCGCCCGCACCGGCCCCGGCGAGCGGGCCAAGGGCATCAGCCTCTTCGTCGTCGAGGCCGGCATGCCAGGCTTCGAACGCGGCCGCAAGCTGGACAAGGTCGGACAGGAGGAGGCCGACACCGCCGAGCTCTTCTTCACCGACGTCCGCGTCCCCGACAGCCACCGTCTCGGCGAGGTTGGCCAGGGATTCGCCTCGATGATGCGGCTCCTGCCGCAGGAACGGCTGTCGACCGCCGTCACCAACACCGGCCATGTCGCGCGGCTCCTGCACGAGACCATCGAATACGCCAAGGAGCGCCGCGCGTTCGGAGAGACCATCGGCTCCTTCCAGCACAACAAGTTCCTGATAGCTGAACTGGTTACCCGGGTGGAGGTGACCCAGGCGTACGTCGACCAGTGCGTCCTCGCGCACACGCGAGGCGAACTGACCCCCGTGGATGCGGCCAAGGCCAAGTGGTGGGCCGCCGAGACGCAGAACGCCGTACTGGACGAGTGCGTCCAACTGCACGGCGGCTACGGCTATATGAACGAATACCGCATCGCACGCGCCTGGCGGGACGCCCGCGTGACGAAGATCTGGGCCGGGTCCAACGAAATCATGAAAGAGGTCATCGGCCGCGACCTGGGCCTGTAATGCCGCACGCCGAAATCCCCGAGGGAGAACCGCTCATGGCCATGCCCACCGTCAACCGTCAATGGCTGCCGGCCCGCCGCCCCGTCGGCGCCGTCACCACCGACGACTTCCATTCGCCGAGTCGGACCCGCCGGCCCCCGGAGAGGGGGAGATCCTGGTCCGCACCCTGTACTTCGCCTACGACGCCAGCCAGCGCATCCGGCTCACCGACGACGGGGGCTGCCTGCCGCCGATCCAGGTCGGTGAGCCGATGCGGACCATGGGCATCGGCCAGGTCGTCACGTCGAGGAGAACGTCGTGGACGGCTTCGAGAACGCGCCCGCCCTGCTGCCGACGATGTTCAGCGGAAAACAGCCCGGCAAGCTGCTCCTCAAGCTCGGTGACCCGGAATGAACGAGACAGCCGGGGCCGTGCATGCGCGCCTGGTCAGCCTGAGGAGTCTCGGTGCAGGTCGGCGTCGGCGTGCTCGGGGGCGATGGCGTACAGGATGCGCCGGCCGATGCGGCCGAGCAGCGCTCACCATCTTCCGGTACCCCTCGTCGGTGAGCGTGGCAACGGTGTGACGGCCGTCAGCCGGGTCGGGGTGGCGGCGGACGTAGCCCTTGCGTTCCAGACGGGCCACGACCTGGGACAGACGGGAGAGCGAACCCTCGGCGAACGCGGCGAGGGCGCTCATGCGCAGTTCCCGCTGTGACGCCTCCGACAGAGCCGCCATCACGCTCACTGCCCTCACCGCCAGCCGCCGGCCCGTCGTCATCACCGACCGACTCGACCCGCTCCCTGTCCCCACCCGACACCTGATCCGGAGAAACACCATGAGTGAACAACTCGCCACCCAGCCGGCCCGCCCCCGCGGCCTCGTCGTCACCGGCGGTCTGATCGGCACCGCGGCCGTCGCCGCCGTCCTCAACGCCGTTGTCGCCACAGCAGCCCACGCCCTCGGCGCCTCGCACGATTTCCAGCCGCTCCAGCCGTCCGCCTACGTGCCCTTCACCGTCTTCGGCGTCCTGGCCGCAGCTGCCGCCTGGGCGATCATCCGCGCACGATCGACCCGCCCCGCCCGAGTGCTGCGCGTCCTGGTCCCAGCTGTCGTGCTCGTCAGCTTGGTCCCGGACATCATGGTCGGCGCCACCGCCAGCCAGCCCGGTACGAGTTGGGGGGCCGTCGTCGCCTTGGTGGTGATGCACCTCGTGGTCGCCGCCGTCGCCGTCCCCGCCTACCAGCGCCTGCTCCCTCCCCCCACCGCCCAGAACTGACCCCGCGTCCCGTCGCAGTGCGGGCCGCCACGGTCGTATGGCATCCGGTGAGTGTCGTACGGCCGTGGACGGGCTCTTCCCGATCCTGCGCCCGGCGTCCGGCGCCCGCCTGCTGCCGATGACGGCCGCCACCGAACCTCCCCCCACGTCCCGCGCTCGTGACATCACAAGGAGGTGTGTCATCGTGACCGACGACATCGACCGCGACCGGCCGCAGACCGAGCCGTCGCCGCCCGCACTGAACCTGGCGCCCGCACCGCACCTGACGCCTGTACCGGACCAGGCGACCCCACCGGACCAAACGGTCCCCGGCGCAGTCGAACGCCCAGCAGGACGTGCCCAGCTGACGCTGCTGGTGGCGGGGATCTGTATGCCCGTGCTCGGCTCCGCCCTGATCGCGCCCGTGCTGCCGCACATGCAACGGCATTTCCACAGCACACCCGGCAGCGACGTCCTGGTCCCGATGGTGGTCGCCCTGCCGGGACTGTTCCTCGCCCTGTCCGCGCCACTTCTCGGATCCGTCGCCGACCGGACCAACCGCAAGGCGCTCCTGCTGATCGCCATGGCGCTCTATGCCGTGGTCGGCAGCGCCCCGCTCTACCTGGCCTCGCTGGTGGCGATAGACGTCAGCAGGGTGCTGCTGGGGGCCTGCGAGGGAGTGATCCTGATCTGTTGCACGTCTCTGATCGGCGACTACTGGACGGGAGCGCGGCGGGCGAAGTACCTCTCCGTATCGACGCTGGCCACGTCACTGGCCGCGACGGCGTTCCTGGCCGTGGGCGGAGTGCTCGGGGTGTCGGGCTGGCGGACCCCGTTCTGGATGTACGTGCTTCCGCTGCTGTTGCTGGTGCCGATGGCCAGGCTGCTGTGGCAGCCGCCCCGCACCATTACGCCGGGCGTCGGCACACGGCTGGAGCCGCTGCCGCGCCGTCAGGTCCTGGTCCCGTGCCTGGTCACGCTGTTCGGCGGGCTGTACTTCTTCACCCTGGTCGTCGAACTGCCGTTCATCCTGGACGGCATCGGGATCCACTCGACCGCCGTCGTGGGCACCATCTCCGCCGTCATGGCGCTGGCCACGGCCACCGGTTCGGCACTCTTCCCCCGGCTGGCCGCCAGACCGGCGCGCGTCCTGGTTCCCCTCGAGTTCGCGGGTGTGGCCGTCGGCCTGGCCACCGTCTTCGCGACCGGGGCGCTGCCCGTCGTCGTGACCGGCGCGATCATCACCGGATTCAGCACCGGGGTCATACTGCCGACCCTGCTGGTCTGGGCGATCCACCGGCTGAACTACTCCCAGCGCGGCCGGGGCACCGGCTGGTGGAGCGGCGCGCTGACCCTCGGGCAGTTCTTCTGCCCCCTGGTCGTCGCGGGCCTGAGCGCCGCGTCCGGAGGCCTCCAGCCGGCCCTGCTCGTCCTGGCGCTCGCGGCAGCCCTGCTCGCCGCGACGGTCCTGCTGGGCCTGCGCCACCAGCACGACCCGCTGGACCCGTCCCCCGGCGAGCCGGTCGCCGCTCCGGCAGCGCCCTGACCCTGCGCGACACCACGTGGCCTCCGCCCCGGCACTACCTGAACGTCACGAGAAGGCCTGGCGGCGTTCATGCTTCTCGGCGCCATGAACCGTAGCGACCTCCTCGGCCAGCAGGACGCGGACGACCTCGGCAGGGTCCCAGCGTTGTGCCTTGGCGGTGGGGATCAGGTCGGCCAACACCCGCCGCAGGTGCGGGAGTTTGAGCCGCCGGGTCAGCTCGATGGCCTCGGCGAGCGGATCGCCGTTGGTGCCGGGAACGGTGCGAAGTGGGGTGGCCATCAGGCGAGATCGCTTTCGTCGTACTCGTAGACGTCGGAGGCGGGCTGGGTGGGCAGGCCGAAAGAGGCCCAGGCGGAGGTGCTGGGCTGCAGGGAGGGTTCCTCGCTGCGACGGACGGGTTCGGTGTGCTCGCGGGTGGCCTGGTAGTCGACGATGGACAGCAGGCCCTTGTCTGCGAAGCGTCCGGTGACCGCGGCGGTGCCCAGGGCCCGTTCGACCTCGGCCAAGGAGTGGAGCTTGGACAGGGCGGCGGCCTCGGCCATCTTCGCCTTGATGCGGCGGACCCCGCCGGCCGCGGCCTGGACCAGCCAGGCCGCGGCCCCGGGACCGAGCTGGAGGAAGGCAGTCTCTTCTGCCGAAGTGGCTTTCGGGGCACGCTCGTTGTCCTGTTTCTCCCGCGGCGGGTAGCGGGCGTCGTCCAGGACCGGGGTGCTCGGCCGGCCGCGGCGGTGGCGGGCGGCCTCGCGGGCCGAGCCGTCCTCGCCGCCCGCGGTGACGATCAGTTCGTCGCCGTGGAAGCGGGCCCAGACCCGGTTGTGTCGATCAGGGCCGGTGATCGTGCCGGAGTTCCGGTGCCCGGGTGAGCTGTTCCACGATCACCACGGCGGCCTCCAAGCGGGTCGCCTGTTCCTGGAGATCTGTCACGACATCGGCGACCTCCTTCTTCCGGTCCCCCGATGCACACTGCAGCAACGCGCCGTCCATCAGGCCGAGATAGTCGACAACCAGAAAGTCCAGGCGGCCGTGCCGGCCCACCACGGCGGCGCACCGGCGCTCGATCTCGGCGACGGCAGGCGTGGTGCCGTCACCTCCGAAACTCGACAGCGCCTTGCTGTCGGCCTCCGCAGCGACTGCGTGAAGGAGGTCGAGTTCGGAGGGATCCAGCGTCCGGCGGCGGATCTTCTCGGTCGGCACGCCGGTTTCCGCGGCGAGCGTCCCCTCGAGGAGTCCCTCCTTCGACATCTCCAGAGAAGCGACCTGAGCGGGACGGCCCTGGCGGAAGGCACAGTTACGGGCCATGGTCAGGGCGAGCATGGACTTGCCCATCGAGGTACGGGCAGCGACCACGGTCGTCCAGGCCGCCGCCCGCCACCGAGGAGATCATCGAGGGCCATCAAGCCGGTCAGGACCCGGGGCTTGGGCTCGTGCTGCTTCACCGCGGATCCGGTACGGGAGTTGCACGAGCTGGGCGAGCGGCTGGGCATCCCGCGATCGCTCGCCGACCTGGGCCTGACCGTCGCCGACGTGGACGGTGCGGTCGACGTCGCTCTCGGGGCGCCGTACGCGAATCCCCGTCCGGCCTACCGGGAGATCTCGGCGTACGGAACGCCGGTCGCGCGTCGGGCCACCCGGCGTGCGACCTCGGCGAACGCCGGGGCGGCGGGCGAGTGGCCCGTCTTCGGATAGGCGACCGCGGCCACCGCGTGGAGGGGCTCTTTCGGAGCGACGGCCTCCACTCCCGGATGTGGCGGAAACATCCGGGTGCCCGACAGCGGCATCAATCCCACCATGTGCTGGTAGGCGATCTTCGAGGACATGTCCAGGACCGAGCGGGCGTGGGAGCCCACTGTCGGGGCGTCGTGGTCCCCGTGGCGTCCCCCCACCCACCAGTCGTCGCCCGGGTGGGGGGTGACCCAGGGCTGGTCGTAGACCTCGGCCATGTCCACCGCGGCGGCCGAGGCCAGCGGATGCCCCTTCCACAGCGCGAGGGAGACGGGCTCGGTGAAGATCGGTACGCGTGTCAGGCCCGGCATGTCGACGCTCAGACACATCAGCGCCACGTCGCACTCGCCGGCCAGCAGCGGGGCGTGCCCCTGGTGGAAGTCCGCTTCGTGCACCCGGATCGTGACTCTGGGATACCGCTCGCAGAACGCCTCGATGACCGGATGCGTCAGCTCCGCGAGAGCCACCCCGTAGAGCGCGACCCGCACCTCGTCCCGTCGCCTGGCCCTGATGGCGTCTGCGGCGGCGGCGAGCCGGTCAGCGTCGGCCAGCACCTCGCCCGCCCGTTCGAGCAGTTCCGCGCCGTCGGCGGTAAGGGCCACATGCCGTTTGTCGCGGTCGAACAGTTGGACGCCCAGCTCACGCTCGAGGGCGGCGATCGATCGCGTCAGCGCGGGCTGGGTGAGGTGCAGACGCTCGGCGGCGACCCGGTAATTCAAGGTCTCGGCGAGCGCCGAGAAATGGCGCAGGCTCCGGAGTTCCACTCCGCCCTCCAGAAAGGCGAGGTCCACGGCGTTGTGGTCCGCGCCAGGTTACAGCGCGCTTCCCCGCACGTCACCAGGCAGAAATGTGCGGCATTCCCGCCACCCCCTCCGACCTGCTGTGATGCACGGCACTCATCAAGCCCACAGATACCGGCATTGGACCGTCCTTCGCCGCGCTGCCGACACTCCCTTCAGGCCGACCCAGAACAGCAGCGGATGGGGTGCGAATTGTCCGAGACAACCGAGACAGCCGAGAAAATCATCGAGATTCCGCAGCCGGAGCCGGACCTGACACCGGAGGAACTGGTGCGCCGGGCCGCCGGCATGAGGACCTGGCTACGTGATCATCAGGACGAGACCGAACAGCGAACCGGTATCTCCGAGGACACGCACAAGGCGTTCCTGGAGGCGGGCTTCTACCGGTCCCTCCAGCCACGCCGCTTCGGCGGCTACGAGTTCGACCTGCGGACCTACTCCCGGACGGTCACCGAGGTGGCCCGCGGCTGCCCGTCCAGCGGCTGGAACCTGTGTCTGGCCGCCTCCCACAGCCTGGTGGTGGCCGGCCGCTTCCCCGAGAGCACCCAGCGCGAGGTGTTCGGTCCGGACGGTGACTTCCGGGCCCCGCTGCCGATCGCCCCGAGCGCCAGCGCGACGAGGACTCCCGACGGGTACCGGGTCAACGGCCGCTGGGACTACTCCTCCGGAGTCAACGTCTCCACGCACTTCCTGGGTGGCGTGCTCATCATCGACGAAGAGGGCGGCATGCCCACGCCGGGCATGGTGCTCGTGCCCTCCGGCTGGCGGATGCTCGACAACTGGGGGGAGATCCTGGGCTTCCGCGGCAGCGGCTCCAACAGCGTCGTGGCCGAGGACGTCCTCGTACCGTACGAGTACGTGTCCAGGACCCACCTCCTGGCGAACGACGCCACCGACGGGCCGGGGGTGGAACTGCACGGCAACCCGATGTACGCGGGCCGGCTGATGTCGTTCTTCAACATCCAGCTGTGTTCGGTCGTGGCGGGCACCGCCTGGGCCGCGGTCGACGAGTACCGGCGGATCATCACCACCAAGAACAGCCCGATGCCGCCCTTCAAGCCGCGCAGCCACGATCCGGAACACCAGCGCAACCTCGGCCTGGCCACGGCCCTGGCCGACAGCGCGCAGCGGATCATCCTGTCGGTCACCGACGACTACACCGCCTACGCGGCCCGGGGCCTGGCAGGGGGCGAGCCCTTCTCCGAACTGGACGACCGGGCCCTCTCCCTCACGGCCCGGCAGTCCGGCCAACTCGCCTGTCAGGCCGTCGAGATGCTGGCCTCGGCCAGTGGCTCCAGCGCGCTGGCGAACGGCGAGCGCATGCAGCGGTACCTGCGCGACGTCGCCACGTACAAGACGCACATCAACGCCCAGCACGGCTGGTGGGCCACGGGATACGCCCGCTCTCTGCTCGGCGTGGAGAACCCGGCGTGAACCGGTCGACGTCCGCCGCGACGACGCCCGGCGGCGGCCCGGCGGACGACCCCGGCCGGTTCCGGCACGTGCTCGGCCACTACCCGACGGGTGTCACGGTGGTCACCGCGAAGGAACCCGACGGCACCCCGGTCGGCATGGTCATCGGCTCGTTCACCTCGGTGTCCCTCGACCCCCCGCTCGTCGCGTTCTTCCCCGGCCGCTCCTCCACCACCTGGCCAAGGATCATGGCCGGCGGCGCCTTCTGCGTGAACGTGCTGGCCGCCGGCCAGGAGGGCCTCTGCCGGGATGTCAGCGCCAAGGCCCCCGACGTCTTCGACCGCCACCCGTGGCGCGGCGCGCCCTCGGGCAGCCCCGTCCTGGCGGGCGTCGCCGCCTGGATCGACTGCGACATCGCCGACGTGTGGACCCTCGGCGACCACTACTTCGTCCTCGGCCGCGTACGGGAACTCGGGGTGGAGAAGACCGGCGTCTCGCCGCTGGTCTTCTCCCGGGGGCGGCTCGCCCCGTTGCCGCCCCGCCGGGACCACGACGACTCGGCCGACTACACATGGCCCGACTGGCTCTGAGAGATCTGAGAGAAGAGAGACGCACCATGCGCAATCAAGGGCTCGGCTCGTGGCCCGCGCGGCGCGCCCGCATGGCACCGGAGGCCACCGCCGTCGTGCACGACGGTGGATCCCTGTCCTACGGAGAGCTGGCCGCCCGCGTGACGCGGCTCGCTCACGCCCTGCGTGCCCTGGGGGTCGGCCACGGCGACCGGGTGGCCTACCTGGGCGCGAACCATCCGGCCCTGGCGGAGACCCTGTTCGCCGCGAACGCGCTGGGCGCCGTCTTCGTACCGCTCAACACCCGCCTCGCGGCACCTGAGTTGGCCTTCATCCTGGGGGACGCGGGGGCGGCGGTACTGCTGTACGGCGCCGAACTCACCGATGTCGTGGACGCGTTGAGGGACGACGCGGAGGTGAAGCACTACGTCGAGGTGGGGAGCGCGTACGAGGAGCTACTGGCGAACGCACCCGACGACCCCCTGGACGAGACGGTCGGCCTCGACGAGGTGTGCATGATCCAGTACACCTCCGGCACCAGCGGCCGTCCCAAGGGCGTCATGCTGACTCACGCCAACATCGCCTGGAACTGCTTCAACATGCTGCTGGACGGGGACATCGCCTCCGACGACGTCGCTCTGGTGGTAGCACCGATGTTCCACACCGCCGCCCTCAACACCGTCTTCCTGCCGGGCTTCCTCAAAGGGGGGACGTCGGTGCTGATGCGCGGCTTCGACCCGGACCGGGTGCTCGACGTCATCGCCGAGCACCGGGTGACGAGGATGTTCGGCGTGCCCGCGATGTACCAGGCCATGGCCCGGTCGTCGCGGTGGGCGACGGCCGACCTGTCGTCGGTCCGGATCCTGATGTGCGCGGCGGCACCCGTCCCCAAGGCCCTCATCCACACGTACCAGGACCGTGGCCTGCCCTTCCTCCAGGCATACGGCCTGACCGAGACCGCCCCCGCCGCACTGGGCCTGCGCGCACGGGACAGCATCCGCAAGGCCGGCTCGGCCGGCACGCCCTGCTTCTTCACCGACGTACGCGTGGTGGGGCCCGACCTCACCGATGTCGCACCGGGCGAGGTCGGCGAGGTGATCATCCAGGGCCTCAACGTGATGAAGGGCTACTGGCAGTGGCCCGAAGCGACCAAGGACGCCTTCGTGGAAGGAAGTTGGTTCCGCTCCGGAGACGCGGCCACCGTCGACGAGGAGGGGTACGTCACGATCGTCGACCGGATCAAGGACATGTACATCTCCGGTGGGGAGAACGTCTATCCCGCAGAGGTCGAGCAACTCCTCTACCAGCATCCCGCGGTCGCCGAATGCGCGGTGATCGGCGTACCCGACGAACGATGGGGCGAGGTCGGCAGAGCGCTGGTCGTGCCCCGCGCGGGCGCCGAGGTGTCGCCCGACGACATCATGGACTCCCTGTCCGGCCGACTCGCCAAGTACAAGCTCCCCAAATCGGTCGTCCTCGTCGACACCCTGCCCCGCAACGCCACCGGCAAGATCCTCAAGGCCCGCCTGCGCAGCCAGTACGGCTCAATGCCGGCCCGAGGCGCCGAGGAGGCATGAGGCCCGGGGACCCGAAAACGCCGGGTGGCGGCTGATCCACTTCGACCTCACGGTCACGAAAGGGGTGCGGAGGCCGTTCGCCGACGCGCTTCCTGCCGCCGCGGGAATCTGGACAGTGCAAGCCCCAGCACGGGCGCTCTCGTCTTTCCCAGCACGAATCCAGCACGGTTTGAGATGAGCAGGGGTCTGCTACCCGATGGAGCGTCGCTACTCGATGGCCGACCACCACCGCGCCGGCCTTGTCGTCGACGTGCTGAAAGCGAGCTGTGCGAGCGC
Organism: Streptomyces sp. NPDC027189; assembly: GCF_055566975.1. Lineage (NCBI taxonomy): Bacteria > Bacillati > Actinomycetota > Actinomycetes > Kitasatosporales > Streptomycetaceae > Streptomyces > Streptomyces sp. NPDC027189. The sequence goes on along the minus strand of NZ_JBVHRI010000005.1, from coordinate 409,522 downwards.
TGGTTCACCCGGATGCTCGCACCGGACCACGTCGTTCACTGCTTCGTCGGCAGCCTCGCCAAACGACCCAGGACGTTCATGCTGCTCAGTCTCTTCTATCCTGCGGCGCGACATCGTCGAGAACCACCAGGAGGAGCTGTTCTACCTGTAAATGGGCCGCACAGGACGCCTCATCCGAACGAAGGTACTCTCGTGACACCCGGAATTCCTGCGAAAGCGACGGGCATTGTGTCCGGGGCAGCACGCCCAGGGAACCACGGGAGCACCGTATGCGCAGGGGCCTCAACGAGCGGCAGCAGGCCGTGCTCGATCGGAGTCTTCTTGGGACGGTGCGAGTTCGGCGATGACTTGCCGGGTGGCCTCCAGGTCCGTGAGCTGTACGAACTCCTCGGCATGCCCATCGACGAGGCATCGGTCAACGTCACCCGCGCTCGCCTCGGACGCCTCCTTCGTCAAGGCTTCCCCACCGAGCCCGGACGAGGCCCTACCAGAATCGGACTTAACGTCCACTCGGAACATGCGTCATTCGTGCGTCAAGAAATCGCCATGGCCCGGCGACGCCGGCGCGCGGACCGCTGCCGAAGCTCCGGAAACCGCAGCTCAGGCATGCCCTCCACGTCCACCCGTTGCAACTCCCGAAGTAGGTCGTCGAACCGAGGGACAATTCCCCAAACCGCAGGTCAGGGGCCTTGGCGGTCGACTCATGGATCGCCACGCACTCCGGGTGACGCGTCATCGGGAAAGTATGCAGTCTGACCCACCCGGGAAACATGCAGCTCAGAGGCGCTTTCAAGGACGAATCCAGGCCCCTCGGAAGGCTTCGTGCGTCATCACCACAGCCGTGCGTCAGCAACCGCTGGGGCGCGCGGGCCGAATTCATCGACGAAGCAGGCGGTCACGGCATCTACCACACACCGTGTGATTCAACCCGTTGCGGCGTCGCCGTCAACGCCTGGCGGCGGCTGCTGAGCGCCCGGCGCGCCTGCCGAGCACCGAACCGGCGGTGAGGCCGGAGCCACCAGGGTAGTTGAACCAGAAGAGCCCGCCGACGAGTTCGCCGGCCGCGTACAGCCCAGGGACGGGGCGGCCGCTCAGGTCCAGCACGCGCGCGTCGGCGTCGATCCGCAGCCCGCCGAAGGTGAAGGTGATGCCGCAGGTCACCGGGAAGGCGACGTACGGAGGAGTGGTCAGCGGCTGGGCCCAGTTGGACTTGGGAGGGGTGATGCCCTCGGTCCGGCAGCCGTCCTTGACCGTCGGGTCGAAGCGACCGGAGACAACGGCGGCGTTGAACCGCTCAACCGTCTCCGCCAGCCGGCCCTCGTCTATGCCGAGTTCCTTGGCCAGGCCCTCCACGGTGTCGGACTCCACCCTGGTGATGCCCGCAGAGGCGTACTCCTCGGGGCGCAGCAGCGGCGCGGACGTCGCGTCGAAGAGCTGGTAGGCGACGCCTGCCGGTTGCTTGAGGATCTCGGCACCGTACTTGGCGTAGGTGTAGTTGCGGAAGTCCGCTCCCTCGTCGACGAACCGGCGGCCCTCGGCGTTGACTACGATGCCGAACGGGTAGCCGCCGCGAGTGAGTTGGTTGGTCAGCTCCCGGTCGCCGGTCGCTCGGGCTTGGCTGTCCCAGGCCACCGCGTGGCAGCCGCTCCAGTGGCCGTAGGGTTGCGCGCCGGCCGCCAGGGCCATGCGGATGCCCTCGCCGGTGTTGTACGGGGTTCCGCGCACCAGGGCCAGGTCCCAGCCCGCGCCCAGGTAGCCGGCCCGCATCTGCAGGTTGGCCTCGAAGCCGCCGCTGGTGAGTACCACGCCGTCGGCCTCGATGCGCTGCCCGTCGGCGAGCATCACGCCGCCAACGGAGCCGTCGGCTGCGGTGGCCAGGCCGGTGACGGGGCTGTCGAAGCGGACTTCGATGCCGCTGCGATCGGCGGCGGCAAGGTGCTGGTCGATCATTCCTTTGCCCCCGCCGACCACGCCGACGGCCAGTCCGCCCCAGAACCGGTAGCGCCCGTCCACCTCGTAAGCCTGCCGGTGGAACATGAGCTCGAATCGCAGGCCGAGGCTGCGCAGCCAGGTCATCGTCTCGCGGGATTCACCGACCAGGATCCGGGCGAGTTCGGGGTCGGTCCTTCCCTGGGTTACCTGGGTCAGGTCGGCGAGAAAGTCGTCCTCGGTGTAGGGGGCGAGGTCAACGCGTCCTGCACGGTCCCCGGGAAGTGGCTCGACCAGCGAGGTGAGGTCGGTGAGCCCGCCGTGGCTGGTGCGCATCGCCCCGGCAGTGAAGTAGGAGTTGCCTCCGGCCCACTGGCGGGGGGCCTTCTCCAGCAGCAGCACCCGTGCTCCCTGCTGTCGGGCGGACTGAGCCGCGCTGAAGCCGGCGTTCCCGCCGCCGACCACGACGACGTCCCACTGCTCGGTCATGTGTACTCCCATGGGTTCGGACAGCAGATGCCCGGATCGGAGATCCTTTCGGGGCTGGGGCGTACGGATCAGGGACTGTGTGCGTACGCGACCGCAGCTTGAATCTCTTTCACCAGGGCCCGGCAGGCGGGTTGACGGCTGCGCGGCCCGCCCGCCGGGCAGTACGACGATGCGCCAGCAGCGCCATCAGTACAATCGAAAGAAATTGAAGCTGCTTTCACAAATGCTTAAGGCGGTCGCGATGAGCCTCGATGTACGCCGCATGCTGGTGCTGGCCGAGGTGGCTCGCCGGGGCTCCATCACGGCGGCCTCGATCGCCCTGAGCTATACGCCCTCGGCGGTGTCCCAGCAGATCAGCAGGCTGGAAGCGGAGGCCGGGCAGCCGCTGATCGCGCGGCACCCCCGGGGCGTCACGCTCACCGAGGCCGGCCGCACTCTGGCCGAGCATGCCGCACGGATCGATCGCCAGTTGCGAGCCGCACGCCGATCCCTCGATGACATCGCGGGCCTGCACAGCGGGACCTTGCACATCGGTACCTTCCCCACCATCGCCGCATCCCTGCTGCCCCGCGTCGTGCGCGCCTTTCGCACCCGGTACCCGCAGGTTGAGCTGGCCGTGCACAGCGACCGCAACGCCGGCCTGATGGACCTCCTCGAGAGCCGGGAGATCGAGCTTTCCTTGATGTGGGACTACCCGTGGCGGCGCCTGGACGAGACCAACCTCGATGTCACCCATCTGCTGGACGACCACACCTGCCTGGTCGTCGCCACCAGCCACCCGCTCACCGCCCGGCACTCCGCCGGTTTTGAGGAGCTGGCCGAGGAGAACTGGATCGTCCGGGGCGATCACCCGGTCGCCGAGCTGCTCACCCGTAGCTGCCGTGCCGCCGGCTTCGAGCCGAAGATCGCCTACCGGGCACACGACTACCAGGAAGCCCAGGCCATGGCGGCGGTCGGCCTGGGCATCACGCTCGCCCCCAGGTTCGCCCTGGCCAGCCTGCGGGACGACGTCACCACCATCGACCTGGGCCCCTCGGCCCCCGTTCGCCGCATCCTGCTCACCCGGCTGCGCGACAATCCACCGACACCGTCAGCCAAGGCCATCGCAGAACTGTTCATCGAGACCGCCGGGACCCTGCGTTCCTAGACACGCGTTCCGCGGCGTGACGGCCGGCGACCGCCGCCGTCCCGCGGGGCATGCCCAGGACCCGTGGCTGCCGAGCTGCTCGGGCCGATTGCCGCACACAGTCAGAGTCGGATGAAGGAGGCCCGGGACTGTTCGAACGGCAGGTTCGTCATGCCTGCGCCCACCCGGGCACGTGGTGCCTTCTCATAGAGCGGCAGACGATCCTCTGTTCGTGGTGGCGGTCACGTGGGCGTCGGACGGATGCCTTCGCTCAACCCGGTGTGTACGCCGCAGCGAAGAGCGGCGTCGGCCAGCGTTCTTGTGACCGCCACCACGAACGAAGAAGTCGACGGTTGTGATCGCGCTGACGGCGGGCGTCGCCCTGCCCGCGGCGCTGCTGGCCCTCGCGGCGCTGCGGTCCTCGGCCACACACCGGTCCAGCACGTGCGGGGCACTAGCAGCCGGGGTGCAGGAAGACGGCCGCCGGGCGTTCGGAGCGGGACTTAAGATGATCTGCATGACGTCCTCCAGCCAGATCCGTCAACCGACGAGGCGACCGCGGGTCGGGCGCAGTGCATTCCTGACATGCACGCCCCTGTACTGGGGCTTGGCGCGGAGCACCGCCCTGTTGGACATCGACCTTGTCCAGGACACACCCGACCGGCTGACGGGACGGTTGCTCTCCGGCGACCTGGACGTCAGCTCGATCTCATTGGTCGAGTATCTGCGGCACAGCGATGACCTCGTGATGCTGCCCGACATCGCCGTCGGAAGTGACGGGCCGATCCAGTCCTGCGCGATCGTCACGAAAGTGCCGCTGAGCGCGCTGGATTGCCGCACGGTCGCACTCGCCACGACCAGTCCCACCTCCGCACAGATGTCCCGGCTGCTGTTGGAGCAGCACTACGGGGTCACTCCGAGGTATGTGACGCGGCCGCCTGATCTTGAGGTCATGCTGGATTCTGCCGATGCCGCTGTTGTGACCGGGGACGCCGCCCTGGCGGCGACGATGAACCGGCCCGTCTCTCCCGGTGTTCGGGCCTACGACCTGGGTGAGCTGTGGAGACGCTGGTCAGGGCTGCCTTTCGTACTGGCCGTGTGGGCGGTACGGAAGGAGACAGCGGCGCGGCAGCCGGACATCGTCGGCATGGTGCACCGCAGTCTGCTGGCCGCGCGCGGCCTCGCGCGGAGTGAGTCCCGCGAGCTTGCCGACCGGGCGGCCGTCTGGGAGCCCTTCACCGCCCCGATGCTGCAGGACTTCTTCACCCGGGCCCTCGCCTTCTCCCTCGGGAAGCGGGAACGGCTGGGGCTCAGCGAATTCGCGCGCCGTTCGGGATATGTCACGGCTGCTCTCCCCTCCTAGCTCAGCCTGAGCCTCGGAAAGCATTCCAAGGGCAGGAGCATCACCTCGGCCCTGCCGCGGCACGGGACGCCGAGGCAGGGCGTCAACTGCTGGAGCGGGTGGTCCCCGGCCCGGTGGACCTGGCTGGTGATCGCCGCCTATGCCCAGCTCCGGCTCGCCCGACCGCTGGCCACCGACCTCCGCAGGCCCTGGGAGAAGCCCACCGAGCCGAACAGACTGACACCCGCCCGCGTCCGCAGAGGGTTCAGGAACCTGCACGCGAGGACCGGGTCTCCGGCCGGTGCACCGAAACCTTCCCGGCCGGGGCCAGGCAGGCCGCCGGGCTCGAAGAACCGTCGCGGGCCACCCGGCATGACGTGGGCGGAGTCCTCGCCACCGGCGAGGCGTTCAGTCGTCCCGCTCACCACAAAGTCGGCACGAAACCGCGTCGAACTGGATAAATGACAAGCTGAGGGTGCGCCGCACCGTCACCGAGCGGCTGGAGCCCCGAGAGTCCGCTTGAGGAAGGCGATCTGGTCGGGAACCACCTGGTCGAAGCCCTCTCCGACGTAGGGGTCCCAATGGCCGCCGCGGTAGGCGAGCAGCTCGCCGTGCGGAGCCGCGGCCGCGAGAGCGGCACCGGGGCCCGGCGGCGTGAGGTCGTCGTGGTCCATCACCTGGACCAGCAGGGGGCAGGTGAGCCGGGGGGCGGCCGCGACGGCGCGGAAGAAGGGCAGCGACAGGATCACGCGCGCGCTGACCTCGTTGTCGTAGGGCACTTCGGCCGGAAGGAGGCGCAGCATTCCCTCGTAGGCGTCCGCAGTGGCCAGCACGGCGCCATGCTCACCGCGGCGCCCCACGGCCTTCACGGTGTACGGCTCACGGCCGAGGCGAGCCCCGAGGGCGTCCCAGACGCCCGCCACGCCCAGGCCCAGCACATGGGTCGCCGACCTCTTCACCATGCGCACCAGCGCGGCCCGGCCGTCGGCGAGGGGCGCCTGCGACACCACTGCGGCGATGCTCGGGTCCTCCGCGGCGACCAGCACCACGGTGCCGCCGGACATGGAGCTGCCCCACACGGCGACACGCCTGGAGTCGACCTCAGGACGGGACCTCGCCGCGGAGACGGCGGCGTGATAGTCGGCGACCAGCCGCTTGATCTCGAGCAGGTTGCGCGGACGCCCGCTGGATTCGCCGAAGGACCGGTAGTCGAAGACCAGGGCGCCGAGCCCCTCGGCGGCGAACCGCTCGGCGTAGGCTGCGAGCCGCATCTCCTTGATGCCGCCGAAACCGTGCGCCAGGACGACGCAGGGGGCGGGTCCGTCGACGCCTTCGGGGGCGTACCACCAGGCGTCCAGTTCGTCTCCGTCGATCGGGATCCGTATGGGCAGACGTTCACCCATGGGCTTTCTCCTTACTGTGTGTCAGTTCACGGACCTGGTAGCCGGGTTGGACATCAAGTCGAGTGCGATGTCCACGATCATGTCCTCCTGGCCTCCGACCAGGCCGCGCCGGCCGACTTCCAGCAGGAGGGTGCGGGCGTCGACGCCGTAGCGCTCGGCGGCGATCTCCGCGTGGCGCAGGAAGGAGGAGTAGACGCCGCCGTAGCCGAGGGTGAGCGTCTCGCGGTCGACTTGTACGGGGCGGTCGCGCAGGGGGCGGACCAGGTCGTCGGCGGCGTCCTGGAGGTCGAACAGGTCGCAGCCGTGCTTCCAGCCCTGGATGTTCGCCACGGCGATGAACGCCTCGATGGGGCAGTTTCCGGCACCCGCTCCTTGTCCGGCCAGGGAGGCGTCGACGCGGGTGACGCCCTCCTCGACGGCGACGACACTGTTGGCGACCGACAGGGAGAGGTTCTCGTGCGCGTGGATGCCGATCTGAGTGCTCTCGTCGAGTACGTCGCGGTAGGCGCGGACCCGTTCGCGTACGCCGTCCAGGGTGAGGCGGCCGCCGGAGTCGGTGACGTAGACGCACTGGGCGCCGTAGGACTCCATGAGCTTTGCCTGCGCGGCGAGTTGGGGCGCCTCGGCCATGTGGCTCATCATCAGGAAGCCCGAGACGTCCATGCCCAGCTCGCGCGCCTTGGCGATGTGCTGGGCCGAGATGTCGGCCTCGGTGCAGTGGGTGGCGATGCGCACCGAGCGGACGCCGAGGGCACAGGCGCGCTCCAGTTCGGCGATGGTGCCGATGCCGGGCAGGAGGAGGGTGGTGAGGACGGCGTTGTCGATCGCGTCCGCCGCGGCCTCGATCCACTCCCAGTCGGTGTGGCTGCCCGGGCCGTAGTTGAGGGAGCCGCCGGCGAGTCCGTCGCCGTGGGCGACCTCGATGGCGTCGACGCCGGCTGCGTCGAGGGCGGCCGCGATGCGGCCCACGTCGGCAGGATCGATGCGGTGCCGGATGGCGTGCATGCCGTCCCGCAGGGTCACGTCCTGTATGTAGAGCTGATGAGTCATCGGCTGGCCTCCGCGGTGACGGTGGTGCTGTGCCGGGCGATCGACTCGGCGGTGCGCAGGGCGGCCGAGGTCATGATGTCGAGGTTTCCGGCGTAGGCGGGCAGGTAGTGGGCGGCGCCCTCGACTTCGAGGAACACCGAGACACGGGTGGTCACCGGGCCGGCGCCCTCGGGGAGCAGGGTGTGCACGGGCTCGCCGTCCGCGATCGGGGTGAACTGCACCTCCTGCTTGAGGCGGTAGCCCGGCACGTACTGGGCGACCCGCTCGGCCATCTCCTTGACGGAGGCTCGGATGGCGTCGTGGTCCGCGTCCCCGATGAGGCAGAAGACGGTGTCTCGCATGATTAGCGGGGGTTCGGCAGGGTTCAGGATGATGACCGCCTTGCCGCGGGCCGCTCCGCCGACGTTCTCGATGGCGTGGGAGGTGGTCTCGGTGAACTCGTCGATGTTGGCGCGCGTGCCCGGCCCCGCCGACTTGGAGGCGATGGAGGCGACGATCTCCGCATAGTGGACGTCGGTCACCGCGGAGATGGCCGCGACCATGGGGATGGTGGCCTGGCCGCCACAGGTGACCATGTTGAGGTTGTCCGCGCCGGCCGCCAGGTGCTCGTCGAGGTTGACGGGCGGGACGACGAACGGGCCGATGGCGGCGGGGGTGAGGTCGATGAGCCGCTTTCGGAAGGGCGCGAGCCGGTGGGCGTTGGCCAGGTGGGCCTTGGCCGAGGTCGCGTCGAAGACGATCTCGATGTCGTCGAAGTGCTCCATTGCGATCAGACCCTCGACGCCCTCGTGGGTCGTGGGGACCTTCAGCCGGGCGGCGCGGGCGAGGCCGTCGGACTCCGGGTCGATGCCCACCATGGCGGCCACTTCGAGCGTGTCCGACAGGCGGAGGATCTTGATCATCAGGTCGGTGCCGATGTTGCCCGACCCGATGATGGCGACCTTGGTCTTTGACGTCTTGGGGGAAGTCATGCGTCCCTCTTCTCGGAGAATGCGGCGGTGACCTCGCCGAGCGAGCTGATCTCGGCGCGGATCCGGGTGCCGGGCGGGGCCGGGACCATCGGGCCCAGCGCGCCGGAGAGGACGACCTGTCCGGCCCGCAACGGGTCACCCAGGTCACGGGCCGTCCGGGCGAGCCAGGCCAGCGCGTTCAGAGGGTCGCCGAGGCAGGCGGCGCCGTTGCCCTCGGAGACGAGGACGTCGTCGGCGTACAGCCGCATCACGGTCTCGCGGGGCTCGAACTCGTCCAGCGTGAGGCGGCGTTCCGCCAGCACGAACAGTCCGCTGGAGGCGTTGTCGGCGACCGTGTCGGTGAGGGAGATGTCCCAGTCGGCGATACGGCTGTCGACGATCTCCAGCGCGGCGACGGCGTAGTCGACCGCAGCGTGCACCTGCGCCGGGTCCAGGTTGCCGTCGGCCAGGTCCTCCATGATGACGAAGGCGATCTCCGCCTCGGCCTTGGGCTGCAGCAGCCTGCCGGAGGGGACCTCGGCCTCGGCGGAGACGTCCATGTCGGCGAAGAGCACCCCGAAGTCAGGCTGGTCGACGCCGAGTTGGCGCTGGACGGCCGGGGAGGTCAGGCCGATCTTGCGGCCGACGACGACCGCACCGTTGTCCACTCTGCTGCGGGTGAGTTCCTGCTGTACGGCGTACGCGGCGTCGATGTCCTGTGTACCGAGCAGATCGCGTACCGGGGCCACGGGCCGTCCCTCGGCGAAGGCGGCGGCGAGCCGGGCGGCCGCCAGCTCGACGGGTGTGACTGCCATGCCGGTCACCGCCCTTCCGCCGTGGTCACGGCGAATCCGGCGATCCAGGCAGGGATGGCCTCGTAGAAGCGAGACGTCATCTCGTACTTGCCGGTGGCCGCGAGGGATGCGTACGCCGCGATCCAGGTGCGGACCTCGTGGGCGGAGCCGCCGCCCTGTACGGCCATGTCATCGACGGTCCAGGAGTCGAACTCCGCGAGGTCGCCGCGCTCCAGGTGGTCGAGGAGGAGGTTGTCCCAGGCGGGGTTGATCGGGATCATCTTCGTCGACCCGGCGGCGTAGTCGCGGCCGGCCTGGACGACCCGCTCCTCGCCCTTCGCACGCTGCTCCGGGGTGGGCGGGTTTCCCTCGATGAGCGCGTCGGCGACCCGGGGCGGTGCGCCCTCCAGCACCGGCACCGGCGGGTCGTGGGACAGACCACCGGAGGCGACGAACAGCACCCGCTTGTCCAGGGCGGCCGCGGCCTGACCGACCGCGGTGCCGAGAGCGCGGATACGGCTGACCGGGCCGAGCGGGGTCGCCACGCCGTTGACGAAGACGGGCACCACCGGCACGCGGTCGATACCGCCGAAGAGTACCTCCAGGGGCTGCGCGAAGCCGTGGTCCACGGTCATCCGGGCCGAGACGGTGAGATCGATGCCGCGGTCGAGCACCCCCTTGGCCAGCGTCTTGGCGGCGTCGGTGTCGACCGACAGCGGCCCGCCCTGGGAACCGAAGTCGCCCACCGCGTGGGCCTCGGTGGCCAGGCAGAACGGGGGCATCTCCTTGTAGAAGAAGCCGTTGTAGTGGTCGGGCGCGTAGAGGACGACGAGCTCCGGGTCGAAGCGGCGGACGAAGGCCCTGGCCCTCTCGACGGCCTCGTCGACACGGGCCAGAACCTCGGGCTCGGGGTCGTTCCTGCCGATCAGGGGCGAGTGCGAGAGCCCGACGACAGCTGCGGTCATGGGAGAGGGTCCTTAACTCTGGGGGGCCGGCGGGTGGATGACGAGCTTCCCGGTCAGACCGCCGTCGATCATGAGCTGGAAGCCCTTGTGGATGTCCGTGAGGGGCAGGGTGCGGTCGATCACAGGGCGGACTCCGGTGGCCTCCATCAGCCGGAGCAGCGCGACGAGCTCGCCCCGGGTGCAGCCGGTGGAGCCGAGGACACGTCCCTGGAGGTAGAAGATGCGGGCCAGGTCTGCGGGCGGGTTGGCGCCGCTCGTCGCTCCCGCGATCACGACCGTGCCGCCGCGCCGCAGCGACTTCAGCGAATGGGACCAGGTCGCCTCGCCGACCGTCTCGATCACGACGTCCACCCGCTCGGGCAGCCGTGCACCGGGGGCCATCGCGGCGCGCACCCCCCAGGTGAGGGCCTCGGCACGCTTGGCCTCGCTGCGGCTGGTGGCGTAGACGACGGCCCCGGCGGCCACCGCAAGCCGGATGGCGGCGGAGGCGACCCCGCCGCCCGCACCCTGTACGAGCACCCGGTCGCCGGCGGTGATCCGGGCCTGGGTGAAGAGCATGCGGTAGGCGGTGCCCCAGGCGACCGGCAGGCAGGCCGCCTCGTCGAAGGACAGCCACGCGGGCTTCGGCACCAGGTTGCGGGTGGGCACGGTCAGGTACTCGGCGAAGGCCCCGTCGTGCTGTTCGGACAGCAGCGCACGGTTCGGGTCGAGCGTCTCGTCGCCCCGGCCCGCGTCCGGGTCGCCGATCACCGGATGCACGATGACCTCGTTGCCGTCCTCGTCGTGTCCGGCCGCGTCGCAGCCGAGCACGATGGGAAGGCGCTCCGGGGGATGGCCCACGCCACGCAGCGTCCACAGGTCGTGCATGTTCAGGGAAGAGGCCACGACCCGTACCCGGGACCAGCCGGGCTTCGGGTGAGGTACCGGTACGTCGCGCAGCACCAGCCCGGACAGCGGGTCGGCGGCGCTCTGGGAGATGGCGGTTGCTGCAAGCACGCAGCCACGTTCACCCGCACCCGGAGGCAGGACCTAGCCCGTGTGCCACGGTGCAGCACACGTCCGGGCTCCTGCCGGATGGCGGCCCGTGCCCGGCCCCCTGCACTCCCCTCGGGCGCCTGGCACGCCGACCAGCGCGCGGCGTGGCCGCTCGGCTTGAAACCTGCCACCCTCAGGGGGATCGTGAACATGGTCAGCAAGTCCGGCAACAAGGCCACTGAGGACACGACAACAAGGCCACCAAGGACACGACGATGACGTCCGACGAGCCGCCCAGCCGACTCCCTCCGGCGTCGACAGGGTCCTTCCTCGGCACGGCTGCGGCCATCGCGGTCACGGACCCGGACGGCCGGGTGACCCATTGGAGCAGCGGCGCCCAGACGCTGTGGGGCTATGCCCCCGAGGAGGTCATCGGCAAGCCTCTGGCCGATCTGTTCACCGCTGACTGGGCAGTGCTGAGGCACCGGGACGGCAGGCTGTCGGATGCTCAGGTGCGCCTCTATCCGCTGCCGTCCGACAAGCGGCCGACCGGGTGCCTGGTGATTGTCGTACCCGGGACGGACTCCCCGGACGAGTGTTCACTCAAGCGATGGATGTTCCAGGAGCAGCCCCTCGCCCTTTCGATCTTTGACCGCGAGGGCCGCATACTGTTCGGCAACGAGGTCACGGAGCAGGTGACGGGCCTCTCCGAGCACGACGTCCGCGGCCGGTTCCTGGCCGAGTTCCTTCAGGGCCCCGCATACGAGGAAGTCGAGCAGCGGATCCGCCGGGTTCTTCAGACCGGGAAGCCCGAATTCACCGAGCTCTTCGTGAGGCTTCCGGGCGAGCCGAAGGCGCACCCCTGGGCTCTCGACATCTTCCCGCTCACGGACGAAGCCGGCCAGGTGCATGGGGCGGGTCTGTCGGCGTACGACTACTCCCAACAGTACGAGTCGCGGGAGCGGCTGGCCCTCGTGAGTGAGGCCCGGACCCGCATCGGCGCCAGCCTGGACGTGGTGGGCACCGCACGCGAGCTCACCGAGGTCGCCGTACCCCGCTTCGCCGACCTCGTCAGCGTGGACCTGCTCGACCCCGTCTTCCAGGGCGATGTGCCCGCACCTGTCCTGTCCGGTCCCGTCCCGCTGCGCCGGGCGGCATACAGGGTGGCGTGCGCGACGTCCGGAGAGCATCCGGCCCCGGACGAGATCAGTGACCATGTTGCTTCTTCGCCGATCGCCCGGTGTCTGGCCAGCGGCCGGGCGGAACGGCACCACGTCAACGACTCCCAGGTCGTCCGCTGGTTCGCCGACGACCCTGTCCAGGCGGCGCAGGCCCGCGCGTGCGGAGTGCGTTCGCTGATCGCAGTACCCATCCGCGCCCGTGGCACCACCCTCGGAGCAGTCATGTTCGTCAGATGCTCATCTCGCGAGCCATTCGGCCCTGACGATCTGGCCGTCACCGAGGACCTGGTCGCGCGGGCCGCGGTCTGCCTGGACAACGCCCGCCGGTTCACCCGCGAACGCGGCATCTCGCTGGCGCTGCAACGCAACCTGCTGCCGCGCGGCCCGACCACGCATCCTGCCGTGGAGACGGCTTCCCGTTATCTCCCTGCGGGCGGCGGCGCGCAGGCGGGCGGCGATTGGTACGACGTGATCCCGCTGCCCGGCGCCCGCGTCGGCCTGGTCGTCGGCGATGTCGTCGGCCACGGCATCAACGCCTCAGCCACCATGGGCCGCCTGCGTACGGCGGTGCGCACCCTCGCCGACATCGACCTCCCGCCGGATGAGCTCCTCACCCACCTCGACGACATCGTCACCCACACCGAGGACGACACAGTGGCCACCGGTGAGATCCCCGGCGCCATCGGAGCTGGTTGCCTGTACGCGGTCTACGACCCCCTCTCCGGCATCTGCTCCCTTGCCCGGGCCGGCCATCCCCCGCCGATTATGGTCCACCCGGACGGCACCAGCACGGTCATCGACCTGCCCGCCGGCCCGCCTCTGGGGCTGGGCAGCCTGCCCTTCGAGGCGGCCGAGGTCACCGTGCCCGAAGGAAGTCTGCTCGCCCTGTTCACCGACGGCCTCCTCTCGGCCGGCGATCGCGACATCGACGAGGGACTCGACGCCCTGCGCCACACTCTGGCCCGGCCCGCGTCCTCGCTTCCAGCGCTGTGCGACACCGTCCTGGGCACCCTGAGCCCCGAAGCGCGCACCGACGACATCGCCCTTCTCCTGGTCCGCACCCGTCTCTTCGGCGAGGACCGCGTCGCCTCCTGGGACGTTCCCGTCGATCCCGCGGTCGTCGCCGAGACCCGCCGCCGCGCCTGTGACCGGTTGGTCGCATGGGGCCTGGAGGAAACCGCGTTCGTCACGGAACTGGTCATCAGCGAGCTGGTGACGAACGCCATCCGGTACGCCAGCGGCCCGATCCGCCTCAGGCTGATCAAGGACGAGGCACTGATCTGCGAAGTCTCCGACGGCAGCAGCACCAGTCCGCACCTCCGCCGGGCCCGGGTGTTCGACGAGGGCGGCCGCGGCCTGTTCATGGTCGCCGAGCTCACCCGAAGATGGGGTACGCGCTACACCCGCACCGGCAAGACCATCTGGGCCGAGCTTGCTCCTCTCCACCTCTCCACGCGGTGAGGCGGTGGTCAGTGGGGCATGTCGTCGAGGGCGGTGGACATGTCGGCGAGGTCCGGCGGTTCGGTGGCGAACAGGACCACGCTGGCGTCGGGCAGGTCGGCCTCGGTGACCCGGAGGAGTCCGCCCGCCTCAAGGGCGGCCTGGGTGACGGTGTCGCTCTCGTCCGGTGCGGCGACGATGCGGCGGCAGCGGGGGTCGGCGAGGAAGAGTGCGGGGACGAGGGCGCACAGCAGTTTCGCGGCAAGCGCCCGGCCGGACGGCCCGTGGTCGGGGAGGACCAGGCCCAGGGCAAGGTCGTGGGTGCCGTACGGATAGCAGCTGTGCAGCGGGTGGTGCGCGACGCGGTGGACGCGCAGGAGCAGCGTCGGACCGCCCTGGGCCTCGGTGACGGCATACGTGCGCGCCGTCTGCGGAGTTACCGTGGCGGGCTCGTCGAGCGGGCGCAGCGTCCAGTCGGTACCCAGGACGGGTTCGGGCGGTGCCGGTACGACGGCGGTGTGGATGCTCATGGCCGGCTCACGGTGTCTCGGCGGACCGCTGGGTCTCGACCCAGCTCCGCAGTGCGGACTTGACCAGCTTGCCGCTGCCGTTGCGGGGCAGCTGTTCGGCGATCAGCACCTGGGTGGGCAGCTTGTAGCGGGCCAGCTGCCCGCCGGTGAAGGCCCGCACCTCCTCCAGTGTGGGCGTGGTCCCGGGCTCGCAGGTCAGCACGGCGAGCACGGTCTCGCCCCACTTCGGATGCGGGACGCCGATGACGGCCGCCTCCACGACACCCGGGTACGCGGCGAGAACGCGCTCGACCTCGGCCGGGTACACATTCTCCCCACCGCTGATGATCATGTCCTTGAGGCGGTCGACGATGTAGTAGAAGCCGTCCTTGTCCCGATGCGCGATGTCGCCGCTGTGGAACCAGCCCGCGTCGTCGAAGGCAGCACGGGTGGCCTCGGGGTTGTTCCAGTAGCCGGGCGTGACGTTCGGGCCGCGCACGCAGATCTCCCCGCGCGTGTCCGCGTCCCGCACGCCGGCCCCGGTGACCGGGTCGACGATGCGGATCTGCGTGTACGGCATGGGTACGCCGGCCGATCCGGCCTTCTCCGCCGTGAGCCCGGCCGGGAGGTAGGTGGCGAAGGGCGCGGTCTCGGTCAGCCCCCACGCCTGCTGGAGCAGGATGCCACGTTCTTCGTAGTTCCTGATCAGCTGAGCCGGGACGGGGGCGCCCGCGACGATCGCGGATCGCAGGGCGGAGAGGTCGGCCGCGGCGAAGCCGGGCACGCGGGTCAGGGCGCTGTACATCGCGGGGACCGCGAACAGGGTCGTCACGCGGTGCTGGACGAGGTCCTCCAGGCACTGGGCGGGGTCGAAGCCGCGGCGCACGACGACGGTGCCGCCGCGCACGAGGGTGCGCAGGGTGAGGGCGTTGAGGCCGCCGATGTGGAAGAGCGGGGCGACGGCGAGGTTCACGTCGTCCGGGCGGGTGTCCACGACACTTTCGACGTTGACCGCGTTCCACCAGAGGTTGCCGTGGGTGAGCATGACACCCTTGGGTCGGCCGGTCGTGCCGGACGTGTACATGAGCGCCGCCAGGTCGTCGTCGTACAGCGCCACCGGCTCCGTGCCACGCCGGTCGGCTCCGAGCAACTCCGAGAGCGGTGTCCAGACGGCGGCGGGCGCCGTCGCCGCGGGGCACCGCGGATCCGTGTCGACCAGCACGTGGAAGCGGGCGGGTATGTCGCTCATCACCGACTCGACGAGTGCGCGATGGCCCTCCTCGACGACCAGGGTGTGCGCACCGCTGTCGCTGAGAATGTGGCGCACCTCCTCGGCCGCGAGCCGGAAGTTGACCGGCACGAAGACCGCCCCGAGGTGGGCCGCGGCCAGCAGCGTCTCGAAGAAGGTCACGCTGTTGAGGCCGAGGTAGGCGACCCGGTCGCCGCGCCGCAGTCCACGTTCGGCCAGCCCGGCAGCCAACTCGGCCGTCCTGCGGCTGAGTTGGGCGGCAGAGATCTCATGGCCCTCGTAGACGAGTGCGCAGGCGGTGGGGTACTGGGCTCTGCGGTGCAGTGCCGCGGCGGGGCTGATGTCGACGGCGGCCATGCGGCGGCTCCTTCGATGGCTGTCGTGCGGAAGTGAGAAGGGGAGACGGTTCAGAGGCCGGCGCCACCGGCCGGGGAACGGAATCCGCGGACGGCGATGCCGCCGTCGGCGGGGATCACGGCGCCGGTGACGGTGCCGCTGTTGGCGCGGGAGGCGAGCAGGACGTACGGGCCGGTGAAGTCCTCCGGCTCGACGCTGGAGTCGTACAGCGGAATGAGCGGTTGCTGTTCCTGGCCGGACGCCTCGTTCTTGGCGAAGGAGGCTTCGAGCGTGCGGTCCTGAAGGCCCAGGCTCTGCGGGCCGCGCAGCTTGGTGCGCATGCCGCCGACGGCGACGCCGTTGACGCGGACCCGCGGCGCCAGTTCGTAGGCGAACTGGCGGAGCAGGCCGAGGCAGGCGTGCTTGCTGGCGGTGTACAGGGGACCGCCACCGTCGGTGTGGAAGGAGGCGTTGGACAGCGTCATCACGATGCTGCCGCGCGTGGCGACGAGTTCCCGCCAGGCCGCCTCGACGGCGAGGACGTAGCCCTTGACGTTGATGCCGAAGACCTCGTCGAACGCCTCGGACAGCTCCTTGCCGTCGAGCTTGGTGACGCTGCGGTGGTAGTCCCAGATCCCGGCGTTGGGGACGAGGATGTCCAGCTTGCCGAACCTCTCGACGGTCGCGTCCACCGCCCGGTGCAGATCGTCCGGGGAGCGTACGTCGCCGGTGAGGGGCAGCACCCGGTCGGAGCGGTCGCCCGCCGCGGCGACGACCTCCTCCAACTGCGCGGCCCCACGGCCGAGGACGGCGACGCTCGCGCCTTCGGCGAGGTAGCGCAGGGCAACAGCGCGACCGATGCCGGAGCCCCCGCCGGTGATCAGGGCGACCTCGCCCTCCAGCCAACCCATGATTCAGTGCTCCCCGAGGAAGTCGGTGACCAGGCGCTCGAACTCGGCCTGCCGCTCCAGCTGGACCCAGTGGCCGCAGCCGCCGAAGACATGCAGCTGGACGTCGCGGATCTGCTTGAGCATGAGCTGGGCGCCGTCGAGGGTGATGGTGCGGTCGTCGCGGCCCCACAGCAGGAGGGTGGGCGCCTTGATCTTGTGAACGCGCTGCCACAGCGGGTCCATGCCGTGCCGCTTGGCGAAAGCGGCGTTGTAGGCGTGGTAGAAGGCGATGTGGGACTCGTCGAGGGACGCCTCGTAGCGGGCCTGCGCGGTGTCGGCCCAACGCTTGGGCTCGGCGGTCATCACGCCGATGAAGTCCCGCATCTTCTTCAGGGTGGGGCCCTCGCCGTTGTAGTAGCGGAACATGGCCTTCTGGCCCTCGGTCGGGGTCGGTCCGAAGGGCAGCCAGCCTCCTCCCGGCGCCATCAGAACCAACTTCTCGACTCGGCCTGGGACTTCGAGTGCGGTGGCGATGGCGGCGGCCCCACCGAGGCTGTTGCCGAGCAGGTGGAAACGGTCAATGCCGAGGGCGTCCAGGGTCTGCAGCAGGGCGTCGACGGTGATCTCGGTGATGCTGCGGGCGTCGAGGTCGGCCTCGGTGGGGCGGTAACTGCCGCCGAAGCCGGGCTGGTCGGGCAGGAGCACGCGGAAGTGCTCGGTGAGCGTGGGGAGGTTCTGGCGGTAGTTGGCCACCGCGCTCGCGCCGGGGCCGCCGCCGTGCAGCATCACCAACACCGGGCCCTCGCCGGCCTCGCTGACCGCGATGGGGCCGAGCGTGGTCTGCACGGTGTGCTCGACGAGCTTCACCTCTGTGGTCTGTTCAGTGGTCACGAGCGGGCTCCGGTTCACAAGGGCCTACAGGAAGGTGCTGATGTTCTTGGCGAGCAGGACGTTCTGGTCGAGCAGGATGGTGCGGCGCGCGATCAGCAGCCGTCCGTCGTCCGGGTCGCGGCGCAGCTGGTCGGTGCGGCCGCCGGCGTAGATGTCGACCTCACGTTCCAGGCGGTTGCGGTAGCAGAGGAATGACGACTCGGCGACGTACTCGCCGGGCTCGTCGGCCGGCCAGACCAGGATGTTGGTGATCAGATGCCGGGTCCGCGACGGCGGGTCCTCGGCCCAGGCCATGCCCGAGTCGAACCGGCGGATGCGCCAGGCCAGGCTCGCCTTGGTCTCGTCGAAGATCGCGACTTCGCCCGGGGCGCCGTCGGCCAGGGCCTGCTGGCGCCGCAGGCGGTTGGTGCGGACCGGCGCCCAGTAGTGCAGGTCGTCGGTGAACAGCTCCAGCCAGTCGGCGTAGCGGTGCTGGTCGAGCAGTTGTGCCTCGACGGCGTACAAGCGCTGTACCTCGAAGTGGAGCCGCATGTCGACGGCGGGTGCGGTCGTCCGGGGGGTCTCCGGGGGGTGGATGCTCATCGGGGGTCCTCCTGCGGGCCGCGCCGGGTGGTGCCATTCCAGCGCGGAGGGGGCGGTTCGGGGAGCGCGTGTGCCACAAGGCGGCACGTGGCGGTTCAGCGCTTCAGCAGCGTGCGCAGATCCGCACTCTCGTCGGACAGGACGGCCGCGTCGACAGCGACACCGCGATCGACGATCCGCCGGGCGGCCTTGATGTCGCGTGGTCGGTCGATGGCGGCCGCGGCCACCAGCCGGTCGCCCAGCAGCCCGAAGACGGTGAAGGCGCCGTCGTCCGGAGCCCCGCGCAGCACGGTGCGCTCGGCGTCTGCCATGGTGCCGACCGCCTCCAGCCGGGAACCGTGCCGGTCGGACCAGAACCAGGAAGCGCCGAAGGACGGCAGGGGGCGGCCGAGGATGCCGTGGGCGGCGGCCTCGCCGTCGCGCTGGGCGGCCTCCCAGTGCTCATGACGGACCTTGTGCCCCTCGGGGCGGGCGACGTCGCCGACGGCGAAGACATTGGGGTGGCAGGTGCGCTGACCGGGGTGGACGACCACACCGTTGTCGACGTTCAGCCCCGCGGCCTCGGCCAGTTCCGTGGCCGGACGCATGCCGATGCCGACCACCACGGTGTCGGCGAGCACGGGTGCCCCGTAGCCGGTGAGGTGCAGCAGGACTCCAAGGTTGCCTGGACGGCGCTCGATGCATTCGACGCCGGCGGTCAGGACGGCGATGCCTTCGGCGGAGTGCCTCAGATGCAGTGCGTTCGCGATGTCGTCCCCGACCGCTGCGGTCAGTGGCACCGGTAGCGGGTCGATGAGGGTGACGCGGCAGCCCAGGGCGTGGGCGACGGCCGCGGTCTCCGCGCCGATCAGCCCGGCACCGATCACCGCCACCCGGGCGCCGGGTAGCAGCCGCTCCCGCAGCCGTTCGGCGTCATCCCAGGTGCGCAGCAGGTGTACGGCCGGGTCGTCGCCGCCCGGCACCGGCAGGGGGCGCGCGGTGCCGCCGGTGGCCAGCACGATCCGGTCGGCTGCGGCAAGCTCGCCGTCGGCCAGCTCCAGTCCGCCCTCGTGCGGGCGGATCGCCCGGACCGGGGCGCCATCGCGGAGTTCGATGCCCTGCTCGTCGTACCACTGCTCGGGCCGCAGCAGGACGTTCTCGCGGCGGGACTTGCCGAGCAGGACGTCCTTGCTGAGTGGCGGGCGGTCGTAGGGCAGCCCCCGCTCGGAGGAGTACAGCACGAGCTCGCCGTCGTAGCCCTGGGCGCGCAGCGCGTCGCAGGTCGAGACGGCGGCCAGGCCCGCGCCGACGACGGCGATACGCCGTGGCGCGCTCATGCTTCGGCCTCCTCGCCGGGGTGCAGCCAGACCTCACCCTCGCGCACCTCGACCCGGTGGGTGCGCTGGGCGAGGGTGGCGGGCATGCACTGCGGTTCGCCGGACTTGAGGCAGAAGCGGGCGCTGTGCAGCGGGCACTCGACCTCGCCGTCCTCGATCCAGCCGTCGGCGAGCGATGCCTGGCCGTGGGTGCAGGTGTCGTCGAGGGCGTAGTAGGCGCCGGCCTCGTGGAAGACGGCGATGGCGTCGGTATGGCCGGTGGTCTCGGCGGGCACCTTCAGCGCCTCGCCCTCCTCGATGTCGCCGACGGCGGCGACCCGGATGCCGGTGCCGGTGGTGCTCATGGGCTGTCCTCGGGGTTCTTCTCGGTGTTCTTCTCGTGCCAGGCGGGCGTGTTCATCAGGTCGCGCCAGCGGGCGTAGAAGCCGCGGGCGGCGCCGTCGCTGTAGAGGCGGCCGGTGCTGCCGGGGTGGACGCCGTCCTCGGCCTGAAGCCCCAGTCCCATCTGGTAGTTGAGCGTCATGGAGCCGGCCACGAAGCCGTGCGCGGTGGCCTGCACCTCGCTCCAGTTCTCGCCGTCGTCCTGCTCGAAGATGCCGCTCGGCCCGAACGTGCGCAGGTTGTAGATGCGTTGGGCGTCCTTGACCTCGTCCGGCATCGATTTGTCGACGATGGTCCAGGCCCAGACCTCCATCTTGTCCGGGCCCTTGGGGTGCCACACGCGGATGGAGCCGTTGACGGGCAGGTAGGAGAAGTTCGGGAAGACGGTGCCGTGCCCGGTGGTCATCGGCCCCTCGACCCGGGCGTCACCGAGCCGTTCGCGCAGCGCCTCGTAGTCGGTCCACTCGTGTACGACACGGTCGTCGAAACGGCTCTTGGGGTGGGTCGGAAAGCCGTGCCCGTGCCCCAGCGAGTCGGTGTACTGCCGGCCCGGCGTCTGCACGATCTCCGTCTTGGGGCCCTTACCGGTGGGCGACATGACCATCAGCGCGGAGGCGTGCGAGATGTTGACGTGGTACCAGTCGGAGGCGAACTGCTCGGCGGCCAGCTTCCAGTTGCCCTCCAACACCCACTTGTGCACCCCGCCGACGGCCTCGGTGCCCTCCGGGTCGTGGTCGAGCATCGCGTCCAGGTACCACGCCAGTCCGCCCAGCGCCTCCACCAGGGGCGGGGCCTCGGGGTTCCAGGTCGCGAAGACGAGTCCCTTGTACGTGTCGAGTTGCGCGACCTCGATCAGTCCCCACTGGTCCTGCTCGAAGTGGGCGGGGTAGTCCCCTCCGTTGGGGACGTTGATCAGCTTCCCGGAGGTGTCGTAGGACCAGCCGTGGTAGCTGCACGTGAACGCCTTCGTCGCCCCCGCGTCGGCGCGGCACACCCGCATGCCGCGGTGGCGGCAGGCGTTGAGGAAGGCACGCAGTTTCCGGTCCTTGCCCATGGTGACGATGACCGGGTCCTCGCCCATGTAGGTGGTGAAGAAGTCACCGGGCTTCGTGAACTGGCTCTCGTGCGCGAGGAACAGCCAGCTCGGCGCGAAAAGGCGGCGCAGCTCCTGCCGGTAGACGGCCTGGTCGCTGAAGATCGTGCGGTCGACCAGACCGCGGTCGAGGTCGAAGTAAGGGCTGACGTCGACGGCCGGCTCGGGTACGCGAGCCAGGCGGTCCGCCGACCGGGCGGGCGTGGTTGTCATCGCTGGGCCTCCTCGGGCCGGATCGGGCGCGCGCTGCGCCGCCATCGTGGGCTGGTGGTGCGGCGTGCGTTCATGTGCACACCCGAAGGGTCGGAGCGCTCCGGTTCACGCGGTGGCATGGCGGCTCCTCCGCATCCTTGGTGGTGGTTCATCGGACGGTCACGGCCGGTTCGGGCAGGCGGCCGGTGCCGGACCGCACGGCGAGCCGAGAGCCCGGTGTCAGGGGGACGCCGGCGTGCACAGACCCGGTGAAGCAGCAGCTCGCCCGGATGGAGAGCGCTGCCGTGCGCGTGGAGCGTCCGGGCCGGCCAGGCCACGGCCCGAAGCGGATCGCCGAGGACTTCGGCCCCCAGGCCAAGCGTGACGCGCTCCCCGTCGGCGCACAGCCCGACGCACTCGTCCCGGAGCACCGTGAGCAGGTCGTCCGTGGCGTCGACGGAACGGCCGACGGCGACGCGCGCCGAGGAGGCGTTGTCGTCGACGGTGTCGGCCTGGGAGACGCGCCAGTCGGTGATGCGGCTGTCGATGATCTCCATGGTCGGCGCCACCTGGGAGACGGCCGCCCGGACCTCCGCGTCCGTCACGCGGGGTCCGGACAGCCGCCGGCCGAGGACCAGACCGACCTCTGCCTCGGCTCGCGGGGTGATGAGCTCCCGCGTGTCGATGGTGCCGCCGTCCGGGATCACCATCGACTGGAACAGGGTCCCGAAGCTCGCTTCGGGCAGGCCGAGTTGCTCGCGCATCGGCAAGGACGTGAGGCCCACCTTGCGTCCGGCGAGGTGCTCACCCGCCGCGAGACGGATCCGTACGTTGGCCTCCTGCGCGGCGTAGGCGACGGCCAGGTCCAGGTCCTCGTACTCCTCGGTGAGTGGTGCGACGGGAATCCTCCCCCAGCCTTCGGCCGGGAGGTGCCCCCAGGCCTCGGCACGCCGCAGCAACGCCGCCAGCTCCTCGACGAGCTGTGCGTCGGGGGAAGCCGGGGCGGCGAGGACGGCGGTCGTGGCCACTGTGGCGTGTCGCTGCATGGCCACAGCAGACGCTGCTCCCGGCCGCCGTGCCCAGCCACCGTGCCGAGATACGGCACGGGGTGACGATCGGATCCGTCACGCAGGGGCAAGCGGGGTCCCCGGTGTTTTACAACGACGAAACGATCTATTAAGCTGGACGTGCGTCCATTTTAATGGCCACCCTGGATCCCCATCGGAGCCCGCCATGCCACTCCCTTCCTCGCCTTCCGCGCAGCCCTCAGCCACGGCGACCGGCGAGCCCGACCAGCAGACCGCTGTCGACAAGGCGCTCTTCCTCCTGAAGTCCCTCGCCGAACTGGACGGGGAAATCGGCGTGAGCGAGCTGGCCCGGCGGACACGGCTGACCAAGTCGACCACCTTCCGACTTCTGGGCATCCTCCACCGCAACGACCTCGTGGAACGTGTCGGCAGCAACTACCGGCTGGGATCCCAGCTCTTCGACATCGGCGTACGGGTCTACGGCCCCAATCCCCCGCTCCTGCAGGAATGCCTGATGCCGCATCTGGCGGACCTGTACGAGATGACCCACGAGACCGTGCACCTGGCCGTACTGCACGACACCGACATCGTGTACGTCAACAAGATCCAGGGCCACCGAGCGACCCGCTCCCCCTCCCGGATCGGCGCCCGCCTGCCCGCCTACTGCACCGGCGTCGGCAAGGCCCTCCTCGCCTTCGACCACGACGCCATCGACGCCGCGATCGCCGACGGACTCGCGGCACGCACTGAGTACACCTGCACCGATCCCGACCGTTTCCGGTCCGAGCTGCGCCGCATCCGCCGGGACGGCGTCGCCTACGACCGCCAGGAAGCTGTTCCCGGCCTCACCTGCGTCGCCGTACCGATCATGGGTTCGGCCGGGCGACCCGTGGCCGCCTTCTCCGTCGCGAGCGCCGACCGCCGCTTCGAGCCCGCCCGGTTCGCGCCGGCTCTGCGACGGGTGGCCTACGAGGCGGCACGCGCGGTCAACGCGGCCACAGCAAGCCGGCAGGCGGCCCCCTCGCGGCTCGACAATCTATCTGCGGCTTGACCCTGGCACGAGAGCCCACAGGCCACCCACCTGGACGGCGACCCCGGTGTGCGGCACCGAGGTCGCCTCACGGACGGGCCGGGCCCAGCGGAGTGGCCTGATCCCGTCCAAGTTCACCGCTGTCCTTGCCAGGAGTGGTCAGCGGCGATGTCGCCCCCGACGTCCACCGGCGGCTGACGCCAGCATTCCGGGTCGGCGCCTACCGCGGCGAGAACACGTGCCGGAAGACGGCACAGCGCATCCTGATCAGCGCCGGACGCCGCCCCGCCCCGTTACCGGTAACGGCCCTTCAGGGCTGGGAGCGCGTGCGGGACGGCTAGGGCTCAGTAAGTCGAACTCACGCACGGAGCACGACGTCTAAGGGCGATCAGGCAGTCATCCCGCAGAGGGGAGCGGTCAGCCTGATCCGGCGTCTCCGACTGCGCGCAGCCCATGAAGGAACAGGTCGAGGAACCGGTCACGGACTGCGTGCGTGTTCATGCCGCGGAGGCGGGCGATGTGCGTGCTGAACCCGCCGATCGACGCCGCGAAGGTCTCCGCGGCCACGGAGCGGTCGATGTCGCTGCGGAGTTCGCCGCGCACCTGGGCGTCGCGGAGGACGTCCTCGATGACGGCCAGCGGCTGGTCGATGCAGTCGCGCTGGAACGTCGCGTAGAGCTCGGGGTGGTCGGGGAATTCGAAGCTGCAGCGAGCTCCGATCAGCCAGCGGGGGCTGTCGAGATGCTCGGCCATGGCGTCGTAGAGAAGCCGTATGTCCTCTTCGAGGCTGCCCGTACACGGCGGGTCGAGCCGCACGGACAAGGTGGCCAGGCCGGCCAGGATGAGATCGTCGCGCTCGGGCCAGCGCGAGTAGAGGGTTCGTTTGGCGACCTTGGCACGCGCGGCGATGGAGTTGATACGGAAGCCTGCGATGCCGACCTCGGCGAGTTCGTCCACGACCGCCTGGATTATGCGCTCATCCGCACCCGGGTCGCGAGGCCGTCCGGGCTTCGCCGCCGCCGGTGACGTGCTTGCCATGCATGTCCCTTCCAGGTCTGCTCGCGGTCCAGTTTCTCAGGTGGCCCAGATCGAAAGCCAGTGCCGGGCTTCGCCCGTGTCCCTTTTCACTACCGAAACGGTTTCGTATTCATGCTTCCTCGGGATAGATTTTCCTCGCACGGAACGGTTCCGTTCGAGGGAGTCGCTGATGTTGACGGAGGCCGAGCGCAAGACGTCAGCAGCCTCGGAGGGGCCGGACCGCGCGAGGCCGCGTAGCCGGATAACGCCCGAGCGCGAGGCAGAGATATGCGAGGTCGTGCTCGATGTGCTGCGGGAATCCGGTTACGAGGCCCTGACCATGGACGCCGTGGCCGCCCGGGCCCAGTGCAGCAAGGCCACCCTTTACCGCCAGTGGACGGGCAAGCCGGAGCTGGTCGCTATGGCGCTACGCCATCAAAAGCCCGCCACCCTTTCCCGTGTCGACACCGGATCCCTGCGAGGTGACTTCCGGGCGATGGTGGCGCAACTGGACGACCGGCAGATGATGAAGAACGCCTCGCTCATGCGCGGCCTCGTCCAGGCCGTGCACACCCATCCCGATCTGTTCCAAGCGCTGCGTGACCTGCTCGTACACCCGGAGCTGACGGGACTCGACAAAGCGCTCGCCCGGGCGGTCGAGCGGGGTGAGATCAGCGCGGCCTCGCCGACCCTGACCTACGTGCCACACATGCTCCTCGGTGCCCTGATCGCCCGTCAGTTGATCGAGGATAAGTCGGCCGATCGAGCCTTCGTGAGCCATTACCTCGACGCCGTTGTCCTCCCCGCCCTCGGCGCCTGAACCGCCGCACAACGGCGTATAGCACAACAAGCGTCGTGCAGCGCCACAGCGCCCCTCGCGCCCCACCTGACGTGCGCCACTCTCGTACGGTGGGCGCTTCTCGCCGTCGTCGCCGTAATGCACTATCGCGATGCGGCCGATACCGGTTCGTATTCGGGACACCGCCGGCACAGTCGACTGAAGCGAGTCTGAGCCTGTCGGCGGTCAGGCATGCCGAGTGCGACAGCAATCTGCTCCAACGTCTGCCCATGAGCACGGGCCTGATCAATGAGCCCGGGTGGCTGCGACGTGGAGCATCGGCCCGGATGACTCGCGATCTCCCTCCACCTGGCGTTGTGCCAGGCGGCGGGCCGCCTGGATCGCGACATCGTCACTGCCCGGATCGTATCGGCGCGCGCCCGCCCGCTCTGTAGGTGTTTGCACTCCTCAGGCTTGGCGCCGCGCCGCCAACATCGGATCGTCCCCCACCGACAGGCAAGCGCCCTCGACACTCAGCCGAGACCTCTTCGCCCCGAGGCCGTTCCGTGCGACGCCGGTGCTGCTCCGCGAGCAGCTGCTGCCGCATCTCGCGGACCTGTACGAGCTGACGCACGAGACCGTGCACCTGGCGGTCCTGCGTGGCACCGACATCGTGTACGTCAACAAGATCCAGGGCCACCGGGCGACCCGCTCCCCCTCCCGGATCGGCGCCCGCCTGCCCGCCTACTGCACCGGCGTCGGCAAGGCCCTGCTCGCCTTCGACCCCGACGCGGCCGAGGCTGCCCTCGGCCGGCCTCCCGGCCCGCACCCAGTACACCCTCGCCGACCCGCGACGGTTCCGTGAGGAGCTGCGGCGCATCCGCCAGGACGGCATCGCTTACGACCGGCAGGAAGCCGCCCCCGGTCTGACCTGCGTCGCAGTGCCGATCATGGGTGCCTCCGGACGTCCGGTGGCGGCGCTCTCGGTCGCCGGCGCCCACCACCGCTTCGAGCCGTCCCGATACGCCCCGGCCCTGCGCCGCGTGGCCTTCGAGGCGGCACGCGCCCTCACCGCGGCGAAGGGACGCCAAGCGGCAGCGCCGTACGACGTGAGCAGGCCGTCGGCGGCCTGAGCGGACCGCCGGCGCCCCCGGCATGCGCGGCACCGAGGTCACCGGGCAGGCGGATCGGACACGCCGACCCGGCCGATCCGCCTGCCGTGCCGTCGCGGACTGTCCGGCCCCACCCGTTTGTGGATGGATCCCGGTCTCCGACATGACCACCCCTGGACGCGGAGAACGGCGGCCGGCCAGGCGTGTGTCCAAGAGCACCACGGTTTATGCCCGGACGCTCACGCCTGGCGGCCCCGGACCGCCCTGACGAGCGGCCGACCCCAGATTCCGCCCTGTCCCGGGGGTGGGCCAATCGGTTGTACCGAGGTGCGGCACACCAGGTGCGGCGAAGCTCAGCGTCTTTCGTTCCCGTGGGTCCGTGCCAGGTTCGTACCGCCGGTGCCGGGCTGGACGCGCGGCACGCTCACCACGATGTGCACCAGGCTCTCGTCCGCCAGTGACTCGTACACGTGGGGCCGGTCGCCCGGATAGCGCGCGAAATCCCCCTCGCCAAGCTCCAACGGGCTGTCGACAGGCCCCACGCGTACCTTGCCGCTGATGACGTAGAGGTGCTCCAGTGTGCCCACCGGGTGCGGTTCGGACGGCATGTCCGCACCGTCGCTGTGCCGGCCGATGCGCACCACGTAGTTCTCGATGACACCTGAGCCGTAGATGTGGTCGAGCGACCGTGACTCGTACCTTCCGTGCTGCTCCCAGACGACCTCGTCGCCCCGCTGCACGTTGATGACCTGTTCCCGCTCGGCGACCAGCCGGGTTACCGGCACGCCGAGGGCCGTGGCGATGGAGAACAGGGTGTCGACCGTGGGGTTGCCCGTGCCCTGTTCCAGATTCGACAGCGTCTGTTTGGCCAGCCCCGCCCGGCGGGCCAGCTCGGCCAGGGACAGGCCGCGCTGCTCCCTGAGAAGGCGCACATTGCGCGCGACTACGGCGTTTCCTTGTGACACACGGCCACTCTACGAGCTGCGGTCGGCGTCCTCCGCGCCGCCCGCCATTCGGAGATGGGCCAGCAGCGCCGCTCCGACGGCCTGTGGCTCTTCCACGGCGAGATGACCTGTATCGACCGTCACCAGCTTCGCCCCGGAAATCCCCTCGGCTAGTTCCCTGGCATGTGGCAGGGGTGTGGCGGTGTCCTGGGAGCCATTGAGCACGAGCGTGGGGGCGGTGATCCTTCTCAGGTCGCGCCGAACGTCGTAGGCGGCAAGGGCGTCGCAGCAGGCGGCGTAGCCGATCGGGTCGGCGGTGGCGAGGTCCTGCAGGAACGTCTTCCCGAGGGAGGTCGCGGCTGTGCCGGGATCGGCGAACCAGCGGCCGGGCATGGCCTCGAGCAGGGCGCCGGTTCCCTCGCGTCGTACGAGAGCGGCGCGCTCCTGCCAGAACTGCGGCGGGCCGAAGTACGCCGAGGAACAGACCAGCGCCAGCGAGGCGATGTGGTCCGGCTGATGCAGTGCGAGGTGCACCCCCACACCGCCGCCGAGCGAGATGCCGGCGTAGTGGAACCGGTCCCGGCCCTGGTGGGCGACGAGGTCCAGGACCATGTGGGCAAGGTCGCCGACTGTCGTACGGCCGGGATTGTGATCCCGGACGAGATCGCTCGGCGAGCCGCCATGCCCTGGAAGGTCGTAGCACAGCACGCGGTGGCTCTCGGCAAGCACCGCCACATGGGGTTCCCATACGGTCGTCGACGTGCCGAGCGAGGGTCCCAGGACGAGCAGCGGCGCGTCGACGGGACCGAGCACCCGGTGATGCAGCAGAGGGCGGCGTTTCACTGCGGCTCCTGTGGAGGTTCTCAGCGTTCGAGGAGGAGGGCGAGGCCCTGGCCTACGCCGATGCAGAGGGTTGCGATGCCGGTGCCACTGCCCCGGCGGGCGAGCTGGTGAGCGACCGTGCCGGCGAGGCGGGCGCCAGAGGCGCCGAGGGGGTGGCCGAGGGCGATGGCGCCGCCCTGGGGGTTGAGGACCGCCGGGTCGAACTCGGGCCATTCGGCGAGGCAGCCGAGGACCTGGGCGGCGTAGGCTTCGTTGAGTTCCAGGACGTCGAGGTCGGCGAGGGTCTTGCCGGCCTTGGCCAGGGCGCGGTTGACGGCCTCGACTGGGGCAAGTCCGAAGTAGTGCGGGTCAATTGCCGATGTGCCGCTGGCGCTCACGCGGGCGAGCGGCTCGCGACCGGTGGCTTTCAGGCCCTCCTCGTCGACCAGCAGTAGGGCTGCCGCGCCGTCATTGAGGGGTGAGGCGTTGCCCGCGGTGATCGTGCCGTTCTCGGCGCGGAAGGACGGCTTGAGCTTGGCCATCGCCTCCAGCGAGGCGCCCGGCCGGACGCCCTCGTCGCGGTCGAAGGAGACCGGGTCGCCCTTGCGTTGCGGGATGGTGACGGGGACGATCTCGGCGTCGAACAGGCCCTGTCGCTGAGCTGCGGCGGCCTTGCGGTGGCTGTGCAGGGCGAACTCGTCCTGCTGCTCGCGGCTGATCTTGTGCTTGTCGGCGATGAGCTCGGCGGACTCGCCCAGAGGGATGGTCCACTGCGGGTCCATCCTCGGGTTGACCATGCGCCAGCCGAGGGTGGTGGAGTACAGCTCGGCGTGCCCGGCCGGGAAGGGCCGGTCGGACTTGGGCAGCACGTAGGGCGCGCGGGTCATGGACTCCACCCCGCCCACCACGATGACGCTCGCGTCTCCGAGCGCGATCGCCCGGTAGCCCTGGATGACGGCTTCGAGGCCGGAGGCGCACAGCCGGTTGACGGTCACCCCCGGCACGGAAGTGGGCAGTCCGGCGAGCAGGGCGGCCATGCGGGCGACATTGCGGTTCTCCTCGCCGGCGCCGTTGGCGTTGCCGAAATACACGTCGCCTATGACGGCCGGGTCCAACTCGGGGGTTTGGCCCAGGAGTTGTCGGATGACGTGGGCGGCCAGGTCGTCGGGGCGGACGGCGGCGAGGGCGCCGTTGTAGCGGCCGATCTGGGTGCGCACCGCGTCCACGATGTAGACGGTCTTCATGTCAGGCGAGGCCCTCCGGGACGATCAGCTTGGCATCGGTCCGGGCGGTGATCTCCTCGACGGAGATGCGCGGCGCGGTTTCGACGAGGACCAGTCCGTCGTCGGTGACGTCGAGGACGCCGAGGTCGGTGATGATCCGGTTCACGCACGCCCTGCCGGTGAGCGGCAGGGCGCATTCGGTGAGGATCTTCGGGCTGCCGTCCTTGGCGGTGTGGGTCATCACCACGATCACTTGTCGGGCGCCGTGGACCAGGTCCATCGCCCCGCCGATCCCGGTCACCAGCTTTCCCGGGATGGCCCAGTTGGCCAGGTCACCGCGCTCGGAGACCTGCATCGCGCCCAGCACGGCGACGTCGATGTGCCCGCCGCGGATCATGGCGAAGGAGAGCGCCGAGTCGAAGAAGGAGGCGCCGGGCAGGACGGTGACCGTCTCCTTGCCGGCGTTGATCAGATCCGGGTCGACCTGGTCCTCGGTGGGGTAGGGGCCGGTGCCCAGGATGCCGTTCTCCGACTCCAGCACCACCTCCACGTCATCGGGCAGGTAGTTGGGGATCAGTGTGGGCAGTCCGATGCCGAGGTTGACGTACTGCCCGTCCTTCAGGTCGCGGGCGGCGCGAGCGGCCGTCTGTTCGCGAGTCCAGGCCATCTAGGGGCTCACCGTCCGCTGCTCGATCTTCTTGTCCGCCGCCTGCTGAGGGGTGAGCGCGACGATGCGCTGCACGAAGATGCCCGGCAGATGCACTGCATCGGGGTCGATCGCGCCGGGTTCGACCAGTTCCTCCACCTCGGCGATGGTGATGCGCCCGGCCATCGCCGCCAGCGGGTTGAAGTTGCGGGAGGACTTGTTGAACACCAGGTTTCCGTGCCGGTCTCCGCGGGCCGCGCGCACCAGGGCGTAGTCGGTGCGGATGCCGCGCTCCAGGACGTACTCCACGCCGTCGAACTCCCGCACCTCCTTCGGCGGCGAGGCCAGCGCGACGCCGCCGGAACCGTCGTAGCGCCAGGGCAGCCCACCCTCGGCGACCTGCGTGCCCACCCCGGCCGGGGTGTAGAAGGCGGGGATCCCGGCGCCCCCGGCACGCAGCCGCTCGGCCAGCGTGCCCTGGGGGATCAGTTCCACCTCCAGCTCCCCGGCCAGGTACTGGCGGGCGAACTCCTTGTTGGCGCCGATGTAGGAGCCGGTCACCCGGGCGATCCGGCCCGCGGCCAGCAGGACCGCGAGACCGGATTCCAGGGCGCCGCAGTTGTTCGACACCACGCTCAGCCCGCCGACCCCGCGCTCGTACAACGCCTGGATGAGCACGTTCGGCACACCGCTGAGCCCGAACCCGCCCACCGCCAGCGAGGCACCCTCCGGTAGGTCGGCCACCGCCTCGTGGGCGGTGGCCACCGTCTTGTCCATCAGGCCACTTCCACGCCGGCCGCGAGGTCGGACGGGTGCTGGGCCAACGGGATGACCTCGACGCTCATGTAGGGGAAGAGCGGCAGGTTCCACAGGATCCGGTGCAGCGCCTCGTTGTCGGCGACGTCGAAGACGCTGATGTTGGCGTACTGGCCGACGCACCGCCAGATGTGCACCCACTCACCGGTCTTCTGCAGTTCCTGGCAGTAGGCCTTCTCCCGGGCCACCAGGTCCGCGCGTACCTCGGGGTCGAGGTCCCGCGGAATCTCCACGTCCATGCGCACCGCGAACAGCATCGCGTTTCCTCCGGTCCTTCACTGTTGCGGCGCGAGCTCGAGGTCGTAGTGGACCTCGTGCCCGTTGCCGTCCGCCGCCGGGGCGGGGTCGAGGACCAGCTCGGGCTTGACGGCGGAGGCGATGTCATCGGTGACGTGCTCGCCGCCGCGGAAGTACAGCTGGGTGGTGAGCGGCTGGTGGCCGGGTGCGCTGACCTTCAGGTGGAGGTGGGCGGGGCGCCACGCGTGCCAGCCGGCGGCGGCGATCAGCTTGCCGCAGGAGCCGTCCGTCGGAATCTGGTAGGGGGCCGGTTCGACGGTGCGGATACGGAAGGTGCCCTTCTCGTCGACCGTGACGCTGCCCCGCAGGTTCCACTCCGGGAGGTTCGGCGCGAACTGCGCGTACAGGCCGTCGGCGTCGGCCTGCCAGATGTCGACCAGGGCGCCGGGCAGCGGGGTGCCGTCGGCGCTGCGCACCTGGCCCTGGAAGACGAGGGGGGTACCGCTCTCGCCCTCACGCATGGGCAGGGTGGCGTCCGCAGACAGGGCCGGGGCGCCCGGCACGTAGTACGGCCCTTCGATGGTGCCCTTGCTGCCGGGGCGGGCCTCGTTGTTGACCTCCTCGACCACGTGCTCCACCCACACGTCGAGGAAGAGCGGCCACTCGCCGTCGAGGCCGACCTGGATCAGCCAGGCCTTGAGGGCGTCGTACTCGGCGTAGGTGACCTTGTGACGGCGGATCACGTCGTGCACCGCGGCCAGGACTTCCGAGGCGAGCGTGCTGACCCGCTCCTTGCTGCTGGCGGCCTCGCTGCGCTCTTTGGCCTGGAAACGCTCGGTCGCCGAGGCTCCCGAGGCAGCGGCGGTGGCCTTCTGTTCCGTGCTCTGCTGTGTGGTGACATCAGTCATGTCCGGCTCTCCTTCGAGCTGGTCGTCGAGTCAGATGTATGGGCGGTTCAAATGTCCTGGCGGTAGTGCTTCAGCTTGTTGTCGTCGATCTCGATGCCGAGGCCGGCGGCCGCGCGTACGCGGACCGTGCCGTTCTCGATCCGCAGCGGCTCGGCGAGCAGGTCGTCGGTCATGTCCAGGAAGTTGGACAGTTCCGCGGGGCGCCGCGCGGTGGTCTGGTAGGCGGCTCCGAACGCGGCGCTGCACAGGGAGCCGATCTGGCCGTCGATCTGGTTGCCCATCACCACGTCGACGCCCAGGCCCTCGCACTGGTGGACGATGCGCTGGGACTGGGTGAAGCCCGTGCGTGCCGTCTTCACGCTCACCCCGTGCGCCGCTCCGGCGAGGAGTTCGCGGGTGACCTCGGCGGGCCGGGTGGCGCTCTCGTCGGCGTACAGCGGGATGCTGCTGTGCTCGGCGAGCCAGCGCCGGGCGAGGACGTCGTCGGCCGGGCACAGCTCTTCGGCGAAGGTGAGGCCCACGTCCTCCAGCTCGCGCAGGGCGCGTGCCGATTCGGCCGCGGTCCAGCCCCGGTTGCCGTCGATGTAGAGCTCCACGTCCTCGCCGAGGGCTTCCCGCAGGGCGCGGGTGGCCTCGACGTCGTCCCGGTAGGGGCGGCGCCCGACCTTCACCTTGAAGGCGGTGATGCCGTACTCGGCGCGCAGTTTCTCGGCCTCGGCCACCATCTCGGCCGCCGGGGCGAAGCCGACCATGTGGGCGACCCGCATCCGGTCGGTGAACCCGCCGAGGAGCTCGGTCACCGACACGCCCAGCGACTGGCCTATGACGTCCCAGAGGGCCATGTCGAGGGCGGCCTTGGCGGTGGGGTTGCCGACCGTCCTGGCCAGCCGGGTCCAGATCGCCTCGCGGCGCAGCGCGGACTCGCCCAGGATTTGCGGGGCGAAGACGGTGTCGATGACGGCGATGATCGACGGCTGGGTCTCGCCGTAGGTGAAGGGGCGGGGTGGCGCCTCCGCCGTGCCGGTGATCCCGTCCTCGGTGTGGACGCGGACGAGTACGTGCTCGGCCGTGCCCACCTCTCCGCTCGCGAAGCGCAGCGCCTTGCGGTAGGGGATGGCGAACGGGATCGTCTCGATCCTGGTGATCTTCACGTCTGGTCCTTATCGGCGGATGAGCGGACTGCGCACGACGTGAGTGCCGGCAGCGCGGTCGGCTGCGTCGAAGAAGTCCTCCCGATAGATGTCACGTGGGAAGAGGCGCGCCTTCATCAGAGCCTTCAGCGTGTCGGCGACCATTGCCGGACTGCCGCAGACGTAGGCCACGTGGCCGGAGGCGCGGGGATAGTCCTCGGCCAGCAGGGCGGGGACTCGCCCGCTGCGGCCCTGCCAGCTGTCGCGGGAGAGGGCGGGGCGGTAGGTGAACCAGTCGTGCTCCGCCTGAAGCGTCTCGAACCACTCCGCGTCGTAGAGGTCCTCCTGGGCGGCGACGCCGTGGTAGAGCACCACCTCGCGCTCGGTGCCGGTCTCGACCAGGTGCCGGAGCATCGACACCATCGGTGCGAGACCGGTGCCGCCGGCCAGCAGCAGAACGGGTTCCTCGCGCAGCGGCCGGAAGGAGAACTGGCCGTACGGACCGGAGAGTGCGACCCGCTCCCCCGCACTCAGAGTCTTGAAGATCCAGCCGTCGGTGCACACCCCGCCCTCGGAACGCTTGATGTGCAGTTCGATACGACCGCCGTCGGCGGGGCTGCTGGCGATGGAGTACGGCCGCTGCTCGCCGCCGGGCACGTCCAGCAGGACGTACTGTCCCGGGTTGAACGCCAGCGGCTCGTCCAGCGTGATGACGACCCGCCGGACGTCCGGGGCGATGTCCTCGACGACGGTCACCTGGCCCGCCCGGTCCCGCACCGGGTGGATGTCCACGCCCTCCTCGACGTCCACCTCGCCCTCCACGACGAGATCGCCGCGGGGGCAGGCCACGCACAGCAGTGCGCAGCCCTCCTCACGTTCGCTCTCCAGCAGCGCGTACGGGGAGGCGTCACCGAGGTCGGCGTCGCCCTCGAGGATCTGTGCCTTGCAGGTGCCGCAGGTGCCGTGGGTGCACGCGTGTGGCAGCCAGATGCCCTCGCGCAGAGCGGCGTCCAGCACGGTCTGGTCCTCGCGGCACTCGATCTCCGCGCCGAGCGGCTCGATGCGGACGGTGTGAGTGGTCACTGCGGTTCTCCCTTGCCGGACCCGCGGGTGCGGGGCTTCTCGGGCAGCGCCTGCACCCGCGGGTGGATTGCGGTGGCCGCTCAGGCCGCGAAGCTGAGCAGAGCCTTGTGTCCGATGCCGAGGTCGGCCAGCGACTTGTCCTGCCCGCCGGTGAGCGGTTCGTCGAACAGCCGCCAGTCGGTGACTGACGCGGGGTCGAAGTCGGGGTCGGACGCGGCCCAGCCGTGCACCATCGAATCGACGAATTCCGCGAACGGCATGCTCTTCGGTACGCGGAAGCAGGCGGCCGAGCAGAACAGCGGGTTGCCCCGCCAGTGCACGTAGACCAGCTGGTCGTCGCCGAACACCTCGGCGCGGTCGGCCGACGGGAACTCGTAGTCGTAGAGCGCCTTGACCGTCATCTCACACCGCCTTGTCGTCGCCGTCGCTGTGCCACGCGGCCCAGGCGAGCTGGTCGGGCGAGCCGGTGTACTCGCCGTTGTCGCCCTCCTGGATGCCGTACCAGGCGAGCACATCGGGCACGGTGGGGCCGCCACAGTTGCCCTGGTAGATCTGGTGGACGGGGAGCCAGGCCTGGACGTACTTCTCCGGCTCCCGTTCGAAGATCCACTGACAGCCGTCGCTGCAGGTGTGGAAGGTCTCGTCGCGGAAGGTGCTGCGCCGGAAGGAGATCTGGGCCGAATTTCCGGGCTCGGTGAAGGCCATCGGAACTTGGCAGACCTGGCACAGCTGCGGCAGTCCTTGGAAGAACACCCGGCCGCCGTCGGCCTCGATCTTCCGGTGCTTCTCCCAGACCGGCCGGTAGACCTGGTCGAAGGAGTCCGGGTACTGCTCCGCCAGCCACGCCATGTGGGCCTCGTCGGGCGTCTTGGTGGTGAAGGCGGCGGCGAACGAGAAGTTGTGCAGGATCTTGTAGACCTGGTGCGAGAGGTGGTCCTTCTCGGCGATCGCGTCGTTCACGTGCCGGGGCGGCTGGATGCCGTAGTACTCCAGGTCGGGGAAGAGCCCGCCGAGCATCTGCTCCTCGAAGTACAACTCGAATGCCTCACGCCAGCTCATCACTGGCTTGGGCAGCATGTAGTCCATCATCCCCGCGACCAGCGCGGACATCCGGTACGCCCGCCAGAACCATTTGTCGATCCAGTCCTGGATGATCGGCACGTTGCCCTCGTCCTGCTCCAGCAGGAACTTGATGGCCTCCAGGCCCAGGGTCATGTGCCGGCTCTCGTCGGACTGGGCGGAGAAGCCGAACGACATGGTGGGCATGTCGCCGTTGAAGCTGGCGCCGCTCATGAACGGTACGAACAGCAGGTTGGTCAGCAGGTACTCGAAGCTGAACGAGATGGAGATGAGGAACTCGAACGGCCCGGCGGTCATCGCGTCGTCGAAGAGGGACTTGGGCACCGACAGGTACCAGACCCGGTCGTGCATCTTCGACCAGCTGTGGAAGCCGCCGTAGTACTTGTTGTAGTTGCTGATGGTGTGGATCTGCGTCTGGCAATGACGCAGTTCGTCCACGCTCTGGCACAGCGCCGCGAACCGGGGGGCCGGGCCCTCCAGATGGCGGGCCAGGTAGGCGAAGTGCCGGTGTGCCGCGTACTCCAGGGGCGTGACGCCCTGGATGAACAGCTTGATGGCGTTCAGGTAGCTGGCGTCCGACAGCGACAGGTGACCCTGGCTCTGGGCGAAGCCGTCCAGCACGGCGTACAGCCGCTTGTCCTTCTCGGCCTGGTACTTGTAGTAGGCGTCCACGGTCAGCCGGAAGGGGTCCTGCCAGCCGTCCCAGTCGTGGATCTTGATGCCCTCGTAGCGGGTGTGCGGAAAGAGTTGCTCACGGTCGACGTATCCCGGTTCCCAGTCCAGGTCGCGGGTGAGCAGCGCGTAGCGCTCCTTGAGCGGCAGCTTGCGGGCCGGCTTCGAGGCGGCTTTCTTCGTGGGCACGCTCATGTCAGTGCTCCCAACTCACGATGATCTGGTCGTCGTCCCACTCGGAGAAGGTGCCGGTGTAGGAGACGATGGCCAGTTGGAACTCGCCGGTCTCCCACTCCCGCCCAAGGCGGTTCTCGACGCTTTCGCGGTTGATGACGATCCGGCCCGCGGCCTGCAGCTTGACCAGGCCAGGAAGGTGACGGAGGGTCAGTTCGGGGTTGTCGTCCTTGATCGCCTCGATCAGGGCCCGGTTCTCCTCGGACTCCTGGAGGTCGATGGCGACCTGGCGCAGTGTTCCGGTGCTCATGCGGCGCCTCCGGTGGTCTTGGTCCATGCGGTGGCGTGGGCGTCGGCGAGGTCGCCGAGCACAGTGGTGCTCGCCGCCTGCGGGAGCGCCTGGTCGATCGCCTCGGTGAGGGACGCGACCGCGTCGCGTGCCCGGTCGGACCAGGTGGCGGCGATCCGGGTCAGGGCGGTGCGGTTGTCCTCGCCGTGTTCCGGGTCGTTCGCCCAGCAGGTGAGCAGCGCGTCCAGCCACTTGCGCTGGTCGGCGTACCACGTGGCCAGGTGCTGTGCGACGAGGCTGTAGGCGCCGGCCCCGCCGAGCAGCGCGGTCTCGTCGAGGTGCTGGTACAGCAGCGGGTAGACGAGTGAGTCGACGAGGTCGACGGCCAGCAGGCCCTCCGCCCAGTCCTCGACGACCATGATCTCCTCGGTCAGGCGGCGCAGTGGCTGGAGGTGCTCGCCGTCAAGCCATTGCCGCTTGGCCTCCTTGAGCGCCTCGGCGGTGCCGCCGCCGGCGGCGATCCCGGCCCGGGAGAGCATCTGCGCGTTGCCGATCCGGTCGAACGCGGCGAAGGTGCAGCACTGCTCCAGGGAGGTGCCGTAGGCGAAGCGGGCGCCGGAGACGCTCACCAGCTGGGCCCCGGATTCGTAGTGCCTGAGCGGGACGACCACCGAGGTCAGCACTGTGTGCCACGCCTCGGGCAGCTTCGCGAGCAGGTCGCGCGCCTCCAGGTAGCCCAGCGTCTTGCCGAACTCGTCGTGTAGCGCGGCCCGTTGGGTCACGTACGGCGTGTAGTAGTACTGGCGCGGATCGGTGTAGCTGTACGGATCCGTCAGCCGCAGGGCGGAGAACCGCTCGTCGTACAGCTCTCGGTCCTGCGCCCAGGTGGGCCGGTAGTGGAAGTTCTCCGTCGGCTCGACGTCGAGTGTCGCTTCGAGATAGCGGCTCGCCGGCTGGTCGCCGAGGCGGTCGATCACGTTCTGGTAGGTCTGGCGCCTCGGTTCGAGGACCCGGTAGCGCAGTTCGTATTGCACGAGCTTCTCCTGACGGGCTTCATCGGCATCAGGGACGGTTGCCGCGCTGTTTCAGCGGCGTACGGAGGCGGCGATCAGGCCGAGCAGGAGTGCCTGAAGCTCGTCCTCGCTGGTGAGCCGGCGCGGTACGTCGTCCGGGAGACTGGGGGCGGTGAGCCGGGCGACGGCGGTACGGCCGGACACGGCGGTCTCCACCCGGGCTTCGGCTTCGCCGCAGCCGATGGTGAATGACAGGCTTCCGGGGCCGGTCGCGTCCACCAGGGTGAAGGCGGTGCCGTGGTCCCGGAGGACCGTGTTCGCCTCGCAGATCAACTGCTCTGCGAGGGACCGGACGACGACCTGCGTGTCGGTGAGGACCGCCACCGGGCCGGCCTGGCTCGGCTCGGTCTCCGGCACGGGCGGTGGCGCCCCGTCGAGCAGGGACATCACGGAAATCATGAACGGCGTCATCGGGCGCTCCTTGGTCCGAGCCGACGTCCGCGGGGCCGCTCGGGCGGTGCGCCACTGCCGCGGCCTGCGGTTGCTCTGAGTGTTACAGCGCCGCAATGACGTGTGAAATATCGGTTACTAATGGATTGATATCCGGGGCGTCATGTTCAGAAGACGTCCTGCTCGATCTACCCGACGTCGAGCCGATCGAGCAGGGACGGGAGTGCCTGATGCCTACAGACCCATGTCCTTGGCGATGATCGTCTTCATGATCTCGCTGGTGCCACCGACGATCCGGTTGACGCGGTTGTCGGCGTACAGGCGGGCGATCGGGTACTCGTTCATGTAGCCGTAGCCGCCGTGCAGCTGGAGGCAGCGGTCGATCACGCGGTGGGCGACCTCAGTGCAGAAGAGCTTTGTGCTGGCGGCCTCGGCCGGGGTCAGCTCACCGGCGTCGAGGGCCTCCGTGGCGCGGTCGATCACGGCCTCGGCCGCGTCCACCTCGGCCTTGCAGGCGGCCAGCTCGAACTTGGTGTTCTGGAACGTGGCGACCGGCTTGCCGAAGACGACCCGATCCTGCACGTACTGCTGGGTGAACCGGACCGCGGCCTTGGCCTGCGCGTACGCGCCGTAGGCGATGCCCCAGCGTTCGGAGGCGAGGTTGTGGCCGAGGTAGTAGAAGCCCTTGTTCTCCTCACCGAGGAGGTTCTCGACGGGCACCTTGACGTCGACGAAGGCCAGCTCGGCGGTGTCGGAGGTCTTCATCCCAAGCTTGTCGAGCTTGCGACCGACCGAGTAGCCCTCGGACTTGGTGTCCACCACGAGGAGGGAGATGCCGTGGCGGCGGTCCTCGGCCGTCGGGGCGGCGGTGCGGGCGCAGACGATCACACGGTCGGCGTGCACGCCACCGGTGATGAAGGTCTTGGCGCCGTTGAGGACGTAGTGCGTGCCGTCCTCGGAGAGCTTGGCGGTGGTCTTCATGCCCGCGAGGTCGGAGCCGGTGCCCGGCTCGGTCATCGCGATGGCCCACATCTCCTCACCGGAGACGAACTTGGGCAGGTAGCGCTTCTTCTGCTCGTCGGTGGCGAGCATCTTGATGTACGGCAGGCAGAGGTTGACGTGGACGCCGGACCCGCCGAAGGTGATACCTGCGCGGGCCGTTTCCTCGTACTGGATGGCCTCGAACTTGTGGGTGGCCAAGCCCGCGCCGCCGTACTCCTCCGGCACGCTGATCCCGAACAGGCCCAGCTCGGCGAGCTTGTAGTAGAACTCGCGCGGCGCCTGGCCGGCGGCGAGCCATTCGTCGTGGACCGGAACGACCTCGGCCGCGATGAAGGCGCGGAGGGTCTCCCGGAACGCCTCGTGATCTTCGTTGAATACCGTACGGCGCACGGACATGCTCCTTCGTCAAGGCTCGCGACCGGCGGAGACCAGCGGACCGGCGAGCACACAGAGGGGACCAAGCATCTGACTAAGCGCTTGCTTTTTCGAGATTACCGGCCGGCCGTCGTGGCAGTAC
This sequence comes from Streptomyces sp. NPDC027189, assembly GCF_055566975.1. NCBI lineage: Bacteria > Bacillati > Actinomycetota > Actinomycetes > Kitasatosporales > Streptomycetaceae > Streptomyces > Streptomyces sp. NPDC027189. The sequence continues at coordinate 370,468 of NZ_JBVHRI010000005.1, read as the reverse complement.
AGAGACGCACGACACGTCAGAGCAGGTCCGAGGCGTCAGCGGGCGGCAGGTCGGCCGCCGCCCAGCAGCCACCGCAGGCGGGGCATCACCCGGGCAAGCAGCGCGGAGTCCTCGCCCGCTCGGGTCGCGACGGCCAGCTCGACCTCCTCGGTCGTGCCCGACAGGGGCCGGTACGTGGCCCCCGTGATGTGCAGGTGCCGCACCGAGGCGGGCACGAGCGCGACGCCGAGCCCGCCGGCGACAAAAGCAACGAGAGTCGAGGTCTCGGCCACCTCCTGCACTGCCGAAGGATGGAAGCCCGCTCGCTGGCAGGCATCGAAGACGGCGTCGTACACCACCGATCGATGCTGGGAGGGGTAACAGATGAACGGTTCGGTCTGCAGCTCGGCCAGCGGCACGCTCTCCCGGTCGGCGAGTTCGTGCCCCTCCGGCAGCACGGCGATGAGCGGTTCCCGACGGAACACCAGGACGTTCAGCTCGGGGTCGCGTACCGGGGGGCGCAGGAAGGCGATGTCCAGGGACCGGTCGTGCAGCGCTTCCACCTGGCGTGGTGTCAGCATCTCCCCCTTGAGCTCCAGCTCGATCCCCCGGAACTCCTCGCGCAGCGCACGGGCCACCGTCGGCAGCAGCTCGTACGTCGCCGAACCGGTGAAACCGATGGCGAGTTTGCCGACCAAGCCGGAGGCGACGAGCCCTGCCTCGTCCGCGGTGGCGTCCACCGCGGCGAGGATGCCGCGCGCCCGCTCCAGGAACCGGGCACCGGCGGGTGTGAGTTCGACCCGGCGGGTCGACCGGGTCAGAAGTTGTACGCCGAGTTCCGTCTCCAGCTGTTTGATCTGCTGCGACAGCGGAGGTTGGGCGATGTGCAGACGTTCCGCGGCGCGCCCGAAGTGGCACTCCTCGGCAACGGCGACGAAGTACCGGATGTGCCGTAGCTCCATGCGGGGAGCATAAGGTGGCCGGTCGCGGCTCCCGGGCCCGTACCGCCTGATCAGTGGGGAAGGACGCGCAGGGCCTCCAGCGCCGCCCCGAGATCGGCCAGGGTGCGGGGGTCGGACAGGGAGCGACCGGTCAGTTCCTCGATCCGGCGCAACCGGTAACGGACCGTGTTCGGATGTAGGAACATCCGCTCGGCGGTGTCCTGTGCCCGGCCACCTGCGGCGAACCAGTGGCGGAGAGTCTCCAGGAGGCGCGTCCGGTCCTGCGGGGGCAGAACGAGCACGGGTTTCAGGATGACGTGCACCAGGCGTGTCGCCTCCTCGGGCGCCGCCGCGACGACCATGGCCAGCGGGTGGTCGTCGAAGCAGGCCGCGCCCGCCGACTCCCGGGCCAGCCGGCGAGCGCCAGCCGTGCGAAGCGCAGTGCCCGGGGGGTGTCGCCAAGGGAGTCGAACAGCGGGCTGATCCCCATCCGGGCGCGGCGCCGCCGCAGGGTCCGGAGGCTCAGAGTCTCGGCGTCCGGCACGGCGAGGGAGAGAACACCGATCTGCTGGTCCAGCAGCAGTCTCCAGGCCGAGGGCACGTGAGCCTCGCGCAACGCCGCCTCGATCCCGGGCAACGGTTCCTCTCCCGCCCCGAGGCCCGCGGCCACCACCACCGCATACGGTCCGTCCTTGGGCAGCCCGAGGTGGCGCGCCGCGTCGTCGAGGCCGGCAGGGTCCGTGATGTCGCCCCTGCACACTGCCTCGACCAGTGCTGAACGTCTCGCCTCGCGCTGCCGGCTCAACTCGGTGGAGGTCTCCCGGTATGCGGTGGCGAGCACCTCCGCGTACCGGCCGAACAGCATCCAGATCTCCGAGGATCCGGCTGCGAGCTGGGCCTCAGCCACCTCGGGGTGGCGCCGGGCCTCGTCGAGGATGTGCGCCCAGAGCGAGTCGAACGCGATCCGGTAGGCGTGCAGGGCGTCCACCAGCGGGACGCCCTGCTCGGCGCGGATCCGTCCGGTCTCGCGCGCCGGGCGGGAGTCGGGCTCGCTGCCCTCGGCGAAATACGCCAGGACGACCCGGGCATTGCGCTCCACGGAAAGCCGCAGCGATTCCCTGGGAACAACCGAATCATCGGCGTAGGAATCAACCTCGGCACGAATGCGCACCGCCAACGCCTCACTGATTTCGTGAAGGCGCTCCTGCAGCACCGAAGCGACACCGGAGAGGTCCATCTCCGCAGCTTATGGCGGGGTCCTTGTTTCTGGGAACAAGCAGTCCACAGCGATGCTGTATGTGCTGCCATAGACGCTCCTCATTACGGGCGGCAGCATGCCGCCAAGCATCGCTGGGACGCGCGATGCACGTAGTCGCAAGAGGAGACAGGCATGCCCAATCTCGCGGAGTTCCTGGTGGCGACGGCCGCCCGACAGCCGGAGCGCCCGGCGCTGCGGCTGGGAACGGCGACCATCAGCTACGCGGAGCTGGACGAGGCGAGCGCCCGAGCCGCCGCACTGCTGCGCGCCGAGGGGGTCCGGCCCGGCGACCGGGTCGCCCTGATGCTGCCCAGCTCACCCGAGTTCGTCATCCTCTACTACGGCATCCTGCGCGCCGGCGGCATAGTCCTGCCGCTGAACCCGCTGCTCAAGGAGCGGGAGGTCGCCTACCACCTGGGCGACTGCGGTGCCGTGCTGCTCTTCGAGTGGCACGAGGCGCCGGGTGAGGGCGACAAGGGCGCTGCCGCCGCCGGCGTGCGGCATCTGGTCGTCGGGCCCGCCGACTTCGCCGAGCGTCTCGGGCGGCACGAGCCCGATCGACAGGTCGCCGCGGTCGACGGGGACGACATCGCGGTCCTGCTCTACACCTCCGGCACCACCGGCCGCCCCAAGGGCGCCTCGCTGACCCATGCGAACCTGCGCCACAACACCGAGATCATCGTCACCGACCTGGCCAGGATGGTCTCGGACGACGTGGTGGTGGGCTGCCTGCCGCTCTTCCACATCTTCGGCCAGACCGCCACCCTCAACGCCGCGGTGAAGAGCGGCGCTCTGCTCGTGATCGTCCCCCGGTTCGACGCGGAGACCGTGCTCGACATCCTCGCTCGCGAGGGCGCCACCGTGTTCGAGGGCGTCCCCACCATGTACGCAGCGCTGCTGCAGCACCCGGCTGCCGCGAACGTGGATGTGTCCGCCCTGCGCACCTGCATCTCGGGCGGGGCCGCGCTGCCGGTGGAGATCCTGCACGGCTTCGAGCGCCACTTCGGCTGCATGGTGTTGGAGGCCTACGGCCTGTCCGAGACGAGCCCCGCCGTCTCCTTCTGCCGCCCCGACCGCATGCGCAAGCCCGGTTCGGTGGGGACGCCCGTCCGCGACGTCGAGGTACGGCTGCTGGACGCCGACGGACAGGAAGTGGCCACGGGCGAGGTGGGCGAGCTGGTCGTGCGCGGCCCGAACGTGATGAAGGGCTACTGGAACCGCCCCGAGGAGACGGCGGCGGCCATTTCCGACGGTTGGTTTCACACCGGTGACATGGCCCGGCGGGACGAGGACGGTGACCTGTACATCGTCGACCGCAAGAAGGACCTGATCATCCGGGGCGGCTACAACGTCTATCCGCGCGAGATCGAAGAGGTCCTGCACGAGCACCCCGCCGTCGCCCTGGCCGCCGTCGTGGGTGTGCCGGACGACAAGCTCGGTGAGGAGGTGGCCGCCGCGGTCGTCCTGCGCCCCGGTGCGCAGGCCACGCCGGGGGAACTGCAGAAGTTCGTCAAGGAGCGGGTGGCGGCGTACAAGTACCCGCGCCGCGTGTGGCTGACCGACTCCCTGCCGACCGGGCCCACCGGCAAGATCCTCAAGCGGGAGATCACCGCATCCAGCGTCTGAGGACAAGGGTTGAGGGCCTTCGAGCAGCTGTGGCGGCTCGGAGGCCCTTACTTCTGCCTGGCGACAGCGGTCGGAGCCGGGTGCGGTCGGCGCTATCCGATCCCGCCCGTACGCCCGGCGAACTGTGCGCGTCGGCGGGCCATCCACGCGGCGATCTGGGCCCGCGAGGTGAACCCGAGCTTGGCGAGGATCCGCTCGACGTGACCGTCGGCGGTGCGCTTCGCGATCACCAGCCGATGGGCGATCTCCCGGTTGGACAAGCCGGATTCGATCAGGGCGGCGACCTCCAGCTCCCGCTTGGTGAGTGGCTCGGTGGCATCGGCGCGCCGGGCCACGGCCGTGCTCCCCTCGGCGCCCAGGGCCAGATCGATCACATCCCGCAGGCGCCACAGCGGAACGGAGGGCTCGCCACCCCCGGAACTCGGCAGATCGAGCTGGTGGGCGCAGTGGCGTTCCGCGAACTCCGACACCTGCGGCCCGAAGGCGGCGATCGACGTGCCGAGGGAACGCCACACTCGCCGTGCCGCCTCGCACAGGGCGGCCGCGCGGTCCACCTCACCACGGTCGTAGGCCACCCAGGCCAGCAGGTCGGTGCACAGAGCGACGCCGATCCCTTCGGACGGGAGCTGAACCCGAAGTGCCGCACGGGCCGATCGCTCCGCCTCCTCCAGGTGGCCCAACGTCCACTCGGCCAGGCCCGCAGCCCAGAGGGAGAAGGCGCGGCCGGACCTGTCTCGGTACGTCTCGCACAACGCCACCGTGCTGCGGCTGATCTCCACGGCCTCGGCTGCCCGGCCGGCGCAGGCGAGCGCGGTGGCGAGCATATAGCGAGCGGCGAGTTCCAACTCACGATCACCGCGGTCGCGGTGTCCGTCGACAGCGGTCCGCAAGCCCTGCACCGCGGTGTCTGCGTCTCCGGTGAAGAGCGCCCACAGCGCCCCCCAGTGGGTGACACGCAGCTTCACACCGGGGTCGTCCAGTTCCTCCGCGAGGTCCGCAAGTGTGCTGAGCCACCGTGCGGCACTGTGGTGGTCCCCCTGGATCAACGCGATCCAGATCATCACCCACACGCCCTCGGCGCGCTCCGGCGACGGCGCGGTGACCGCGGCGAGGGCCGCCTCCATGCGCGTCCGGCCGTCGGCGAGGAACCCTCCGGACAGCCAGTGGTAGCGCAGCCGTGCCATCAGGCGCAGAGCGGCTCGTTCCTCCCCCGGAGTGGAGAGGCTCCACTGCACCGCTGCGACATGGTCCGCGTGCTCCAGGCGCATCCGCTCCAGCAGGGCCTCCTGCTGGGGACCGCACCACTGGTCGAGGACCCACTGGGCCCGGCGCAGCATGACGTCGCGATGTCTGCGCCGCAACTCGTCCGCTTCGCCGGCCTGTTCGGCGTGTTCGGCCGCGATCTCACGGACGGGAGCGAGCAGGCGGTACCGCATGGTGCCGACATCGCGCTCGGCCAGCAGGATCGACTGCCCGACCAGACGCTCGATGGAATCGACGACGTCGTCGGGGTGGAGCTCGCCGAAAGCACAGACCTCTTCAACGAGCTCAAGATCGAAGGTTGCGGGAAACACCGACAAACGGCGCCAGAGGATCTGCGCGGTCTGCGGGCAGAGCTGGTGGCTCCAATCCACCATCGCCCGCAGTGATCCGTGCCGCGGCCGGGACTCGGCGTCCGGCGCGGTCAACGATGCCAGTCGTCGGCCGAACCGTTCCACCACTTGCTCGACGGTCAGCGCGCGCAGCTTCGCTGCTGCCAGCTCGATGGCCAGCGGTATGCCTTCCAGTAGTCGGCACAGCTCGACCACGGCCTCAGCGTTGTCTTCGGTGACATCGAACTCGGGATCGACGGCACGCGCCCGCTCCACCAGCAGGCTCACCGACCCGTCCGCGATCAGCTGTGCAGCCGGGGTGGCCGGTTCCGGCACGCTCAGTGGCAGCACCGGCCGCAGCACCTCGCCCTCGACACCGAGGGGTTCCCGGCTCGTGGCCACCACGCGCAGCTGCGGAGCCTCGCGCAGCATGACCGGCACCGCCGCCCGCACGGAATCCAGCACGTGCTCGCAGTTGTCCAGAACCAGCAGCAGTTTGCGGTTGCTCAAGAAGGACAGCAGCTTCTCACGTGGCTGCGTGGCGGACTGATCGTTGATGTCCAAGGCGCTGACCACCGCGGACTCCACCTCCGCGCCCCCTGCACCGATGCTCAGATCGGCCAGTCGGACCAGCCACGCGCCGTCGGGGAAGCCGTTGCGAGCTCGATAGGCCAGTTCCAGGGCCAGCCGCGTCTTACCCACACCGCCTGCCCCGACGAAGGTCAGCAGCCTGGATTCCGACAGTGTCCGCTGTGCGACGTCGAGATCGCTCCTTCGCGCGATCAAGCGATTCAGAGACGGACCGACCCGGTTCCCTCCTCGTTGAGAGGCCTGGGCGCTAGTCATGCAGAGATCCTAGGCGAGTCCAACCCGAACACCACACCCTCGCGGGTCTGATCAATTCTCGCGACCACCCCCAGCAAGCAAAAGCCTGCTCGCAGCATCCACCCGCGACACCCATCTTGTCCCCGGCCTCAACCCGGGAGTCGGCGGTCCGACATCGCCCGCCGCCTCGGCGCGGCCAAGAGCACGGCGCACCGGCTGCTGACCATGCTGTGCAGCCGCGGCCTCGCGGAAAAGAAGCCGGCCACCCGCCAGGCGAAGCGGCGCCGGCCCACGCACTGCTCCAGCGCCGGCAAAGTGCTCGCGGCCTTCGACCCTGCCCTGGCGGCGGCCCGCAGGGCCGCCGGATTCCCGCCCCGCACGGACACCACCATCTGCACCGCGTCGGACTTCGAGCAGGCGCCGGCCCAGGTGCGCCGCACCGGTTACGCCACCAACCTCGGTGAGGCGATCGTCGGCGCCGCAGTGGCTGCCCGCGCGCCGGACCGGTCGGGCAGGGCCTGTGCCGCCGTCTCTCTTGTGACGTGAACGTCGGGTTCACCAGGGACGTGGGCCGCCCCGGTCCGATGGGTGATGGTCGCCGCCCGCAAGGTCGCCAAGAGCCTCGGCGCCTGACGCCGCCCGTGAGCACGGTTGCCCCACCGAGTGGGTGCGCCTGCGGTGAGTGGCAGTCGGGCCCAAGGCCCAGAGGCGGGCCGTCGCGCGCGGAGGACGAGTCCGCCTTCCTCGTCCCAGACCGGCACGAGCGCCGGGAGCGGGCCGCGCTGGGCGAAGGCGAAATGGGCGGATCCGCCCTCTCACAGTCGCCGCACGTTCATTCCCCCGTCGATCACGGTGGCGGTGCCGTTGACGAACGAGGCGCCCTCCGAGGCCAGGTAGGTGGCCAGCGAAGCCACTTCCCCGGGTGTGCCGAGCCGTCCCTGCCCCAGGGTGATCAGATCCTTCAGCGGCGTTCCGGTGGCGGCCTCGAACTCTGTGAAGGCGCGCTCGATCATGGGGGTGTCGATGAACCCGGGACAGATGGCGTTGGCGCGCACGCCAAGGTCGCGCAGCTCAAGCGCCATCACCTCGGTCATGCGCACGACACCGGCCTTGACCGCCGCGTAGGCGCCGAGCAGAGGGAACCCGACGACGCCGGCCAGCGACGCGAGGTTGACGATCGCGCCACCGCCGTCCGTCAGCGCGGGAACCGCGTGCTTGTAGACCAGCCATGTACCGCGCAGGTTGACCGAGTACATCCGATCGAACTCGTCCTCGGTCAGTTCGTGGAGGAGACCGAAGCACTCGACACCGGCGTTGTTGACCAGCACGTCGAGTCCGCCCAGGGCACGCGTGGCCTCGGCGACCGCCGCGGCCACGCTGTCGCCGGAGCGGACGTCGCAGGTGACGCCGACGGTGTCGTGGCCGATCTCCAGAGCTGCCTTGTCGGCCCCCTCGATGTCGGCGATCACGACGCGGGCGCCGGCGGCGACGAACGCTTCGGCGACCGCCCGGCCGATGCCCCGGTGCGCGCCGGTCAGCAGCGCACGCTTGCCCTCCAGAATTCCGGTCATGCTGTTTTCCTCTCCGGTCTGCGTGATGGTGATCGTGCTGTGGTGCCCCGCCATCGCACGCCGGACGGTGGCAGGTGTCCCTGGCGTGCGCTGAGCGAGCGTCAGAAGCGGTGCCCCGTGGGCATCAAGCCATCGATGCCGCGCGGGGCACAGGCCCGGCCGTGAACTCGCAGGGCCTGCTCAGCCGAGGGTGGCCGCGGCCTTCACCGTCTCGGCCTCGGCCGACAGCAGCGGCGCGAGGAAGTCGCGGATGGCGTCCTGGATCTCGGCGGCGCGAGGGATCGAGCCGGAGAGCACGAACGTGGTGTGGATCAGACCGTCGAGGCGCTTGCAGACGGTCGGCACACCGGCTTCCGTCAGCGCTCGCGCGTAGTCCTCGCCCTCGTCACGCAGCGGATCGATCTCCATGGTGACCACGAGTGCGGGCGGCAGGTTCGACAGGTCCTGCGCGTGTGCCGGGGCGGCCCAGGACGACGTCACGTGGGCAGGGTCGCCGAGATACCAGGCCGCCATGCGCCCGCCCAGCTCGGTGGAGATGATCGGGCCGCGCGCGAAGATCCTGCGGGACTCGGTGTCGGCGGTGAAATCGGTCGGCGGAGTGACGAGGACCTGGGCGGCAAGGCGCGGTCCGCCCTCGTCCCGGGTGCGCAGCGCGGCCACCGCGGCGAGGTTCGCACCGGCGCTCTCGCCGCCCACCGCGATTCGCTCCGGGTCGCCGCCGTACGCGGTGATGTTCTCCGCCGCCCAGCGCAGAGCCGCCATCGTGTCGTCGATCGCCGCCGGGAACGGGTGCTCGGGGGCGAGCCGGTAGTCCGGGGACACGACGAGAGCGCCGAGGCGCCGGGCCAGGGACGCGCAGGGCTCGTCGTACAGGTCCAGGCTGCCGGCGACCCAGCCGCCGCCATGGAGGAAGACGACCACCGGCAGCGGGCCCTCGACCGGCGGCCGGTACAGGCGCACCGTCCGCTCACCACCGTCCGTCGGGTACTGCGTGTCGGTGATACCGACATCCGAGGGAACCGGCAGCTGCAGATGCTTGAAGGTCTCGATGGCGCCTCGGATCTCCTCCAAGGAGGACTCCTCGAGCGGCTTGGCACCCATGTTCATCAGGCCGGCGAGGAGGAAGACGGCCGCACCGTCGATCTTGATCGAGTTCGGCAGGTCTCGCGCGTCCCCGTCGAGCGAGAAACCGGCGTACTCGGTCGCCTGGACCTCGGCGCAGATTGCGCGGTACATCGGCGCACCGGTGAACAGCGAGAGCGGAGTCCGCGGCTTGCCCGGAATATTGTCGCCCATGTACCAGGTGACCGCCTTGGGGAACAGGGTCACCTCGGCGACCTCCCGGACCACCTCGTTGTACCGGTCCTCGGCCGCGGCCGTCACCTCGGCCGTCCGGTGCCCGTGCGCGTCCGTATAGGCGATGAGGTCGGCGATGAAGTCGACGCTGTCCTCGATGGCGATCGGGTTGTTGAAGAGGGCCGCCGCGCCCTGCGGCCCGTTGACGTGGAACAGGTTCGGGAAGCCGTGGTTGGCCATTCCGATGTACGCGCGCTGCCCGTCGGCCCAGTGGTCGGTCAGTTTCCGGCCGTCGCGGCCCACCACGCCCATCCGCATCAGGGCGCCCGCGCCCACGTCGAAGCCCGTGGCGAGCACGATCACGTCGAACTCGTACTCCTCGGCCGTGGTGGCGATGCCCTTCTCGGTGATCCGCTCGATCGGGGTCGTCTTGGCGTCGACGAGACGCACGTGCGACAGGTTGAACGTCTCGAAGTACTTCGTCTCGAACGTGGCGCGCTTGGCGCCGTACGGGTGCCCCTTCGGAGTCAGCAGTTCCGCGGTCTTCGGGTCCTTGACCCGCTCCCGGATCCGGTCCCGGATGTAGTCCGCCGCCGTCTCGTTGGCGGCCGGATTGAAGATCAGGTCGAAGTAGGTGGACGCGAGCATCCGGAAGCCGCCGCCGTTGTAGTACGTGTCGTACGTCTTGCGGCGTTCCTCGGGGCTGTCCGCCATCGCGGAGCGCGTGGCGCGCGGGTACGCGGCGCCGGCCAGGCTGTTGCGCGACTCCTCCCGCAGCCTCGGGTAATCGGCGACGGTCTGCTCGAACTCCTCATCGGTGAGCGGACGGTTCCCGAGGGGACAGGCGAAGTTCGCGGTCCGCTGGAACACGGTCAGTTCGGCGACCTGCGGGGCGATCGTCTGGATGACCTGGATACCGGTCGAGCCGGTGCCGATCACGGCGACACGCTTGCCGGCCAGATCGACGCCGTCGGCCGGCCACCGGCTGGTGTGGACGACCGTGCCTCGGAACGTCTCCTGGCCCGGGAAGTCGTTCGGCTTGTTCACCGAGAAGGCGCCGGCCGCGTTGATGAAGAACCGCGCGATGGTGACGCCGCCGTCGTCCGTGCCGATGACCCAGCGCTGAGCGGCGTCGTCCCAGACCGCAGACGTGACGCGCGTGCTGAAGCGGTAGCTGCGGCGCAGGTCGAACCGGTCGGCCACATGCTCCAGGTAGGCCAGGATCTCCGGCTGCGCGGCGTACCGCTCTTTCCAGCGCCACTCCCGCTGCAGGTCCTCGTCGAAGGAGAAGGAGTAGAAGATGCTCTCGAAGTCGCAGCGCGCGCCGGGGTACTGGTTCCAGTGCCAGACGCCGCCGGGTCCCGAGGCCGCCTCGAAGGACTGAACCGACAGGCCCTGCTGGTTGCGGAGGCGGTGGGTGGCGTAGAGGCCGGAGAAGCCGGCACCCACGATGACTGCGTCGACATGTGTTTCGTCCATGTACCGACTCTGGGTTCAGCACGTTGCGAGGGCTACGGGTAGGGATACCTGATGGCATACCTGATCCCCTACCTGTCTTCTGCCGGGACGGTCGGCTGCGGCGACCCGGTTCAGATGCGAAACCGCTGGTGAATGGGGTGAACAGCCTGATTCGCGAGACTTCGGCGATCTTTTGCAACTGATTGCACAAACGTCCTCCGGGTCATACAACTGCTCGCATGTCGCAGCACGACTCAGGAGCAGGAGCCCCGCCGATGTCCCCCTACCCTCACCTGCTGAGCCCCCTCGATCTGGGGTTCACGACCCTGCCGAACCGTGTCCTGATGGGCTCGATGCATCTGAGCCTGGAAGAGGCCGAGCACGGTTTCGAGCGGATGGCCGCCTTCTACGCCGAGCGGGCCCGCGGCGGCGTCGGGCTCATCGTCACGGGCGGGATCGCCCCGGATGAGCGAGGTCGGGCCTTCCCCAGCAGCGCCAAGCTCACCACCGAGGCGGAGGCCGAGCAGCACGCGCTCGTCACCGAGGCGGTGCACCGCGAGGGAGGCCGGATCGCGATGCAGATCCTGCACACCGGCCGGTACGCCTACCACCCCGATCTGGTCGCCCCCAGCGCACTCCAGGCGCCGATCAGCAGATACGTGCCGCATGTGCTGACCGATGACGAGATCGAGGAGACGATCGAGGCGTTCGTCCGTGCGGCCGCGCTCGCCAGGACAGCCGGCTACGACGGCGTCGAGATCATGGGGTCCGAGGGCTACCTGATCAACGAGTTCATCGCCCCGGCCACCAACCACCGCACTGACCGCTGGGGTGGCACCTACGAGAACCGGGTCCGATTCCCCCTGGAGATCGTCCGTCGCGTGCGCGAACGGGTCGGCCCCGACTTCATCCTCATCTACCGCCTGTCCATGCTCGACCTCGTCCCGGACGGCAGCACCCTGGACGAGGTGGTCACGCTCGCCAAGGCGGTGGAGGCGGCCGGCGCCACGATCATCAACACCGGGATCGGCTGGCACGAGGCACGCGTCCCCACCATCGCGACCTCAGTGCCGCGCGGCGCGTTCTCATGGGTCACTCAGCGCTTGAAGGGAGTCGTTTCCGTCCCCCTGGTGACCAGCAACCGCATCAACACCCCGGAGGTCGCGGAGGAACTGCTGGCTGAAGGCAGAGCGGACATGGTCTCGATGGCCCGTCCCTTCCTCGCCGACCCGGACTTCGTCGCCAAGGCACGCGCCGGACGCCCCGACACGATCAACACGTGCATCGGCTGCAACCAGGCGTGCCTGGATCACGGTTTCACCGAGAAGACGATCTCCTGTCTGGTCAACCCGCGTGCCGGTTATGAGACGGAGCTGGTGCTGTCCCCGACGCGCCGCCGCAAGCGCGTGGCTGTGGTCGGGGCAGGTCCGGCCGGGCTGGCGGCGTCGGTGACGGCCGCCCAACGCGGCCACGACGTCACGTTGTTCGACGCCAACGACAAGATCGGCGGCCAGCTCAACATCGCCCGGCAGGTCCCGGGCAAGGACGAGTTCAACGAGACCCTGCGCTACTTCCGCGTCCAGCTCGACGAACACGGCGTGGACGTCCACCTCGGCACGAAGATCACCGCTGAGGCGCTGGCAGAGGGCGCCTATGACGAGGTCGTCGTCGCGACGGGCGTCACCCCCCGCATTCCCGACATCCCGGGCTGGGATCGCCCGAATGTCGTCAGCTACCTGGATGTGCTGCGCGACCGGATGCCGGTGGGCGAGCGGGTGGCGGTCCTCGGGGCGGGCGGTATCGGGTTCGACACCGCGCTCTACCTCACCGACCCGGGCGACGAGGCCAGCCGCCGTCCGGACGTCTACTTCCGGCACTGGGGCGTCGACGTCGACTACCGCACGCGTGGCGGACTGTGCCGCCCTGAGCGACCCACGGTGCCGCGAACCGTTCACCTCCTCCAGCGCAAGACCAGCAAGGTCGGCGCCGGTCTGGGCGCGACCACAGGGTGGATCCACCGGGCTGAGCTGAAGCATCGCGGGGTCACCATGGTCGCGGGAGTGACGTACCGGCGCATCGACGATCAGGGCCTGCACGTCACGGTCGACGGCGAGGAGCGAGTGATCCCGGTCGACACGGTTGTCCTGTGCACGGGCCAGGAACCCAACCGAAGCCTCTACGAGGAACTGCGCGAGGCCGGGCTGTCGGCACACCTCATCGGTGGCGCGGACCTCGCCGCGGAACTCGACGCCAAGGGGGCGATCCGCCAGGGCACGGAACTGGGGGCGACGCTCTGACGCCAAGCCGTCTCGGTACTCCGGCAGGTCCGCGATGTTCCTTCGGCGACTTCGCACCTCGACGACCGCGTCATGGGATCAGTTCGTCAAGCTGCTGTTCCGCCCAGATCGTCTTGCCTGTCGTGGAGTAGCGGGTGCCCCAGCGGCGAGTGAGCTGGGCGATCATGAAGAGCCCACGGCCGCCTTCGTCGAAGGTGCGGGCCCGGCGCAGGTGAGGGCTGGTGCTGCTGCCGTCGGAGACCTCGCAGATCAAACTCCGTTCCCTGATCAGCCGGAGCCGGATCGGCTCCGTGCCGTAGCGGATCGCATTGGTCACCAGCTCGCTGACCGCGTGTTCGGCGCGACGGCGGCGGCCTCCAGATGCCACGCGGCCAGCCGGTCCACAACCTCTCTGCGGATCGTGGCCACAGCTGCGGGATCAGGAGGCACCGCCCAGTCGGCCACCTGATCCTCGCTGAGCCTCTTGGTGCGGGCCAGCAGCAGGGCCACGTCGTCGGTGCGCGGCTGCGTGCACATGGACGCCAGGACGCTGTCGCACAGCGCGTCCAGTGACCGGGCGGGCTGGGCCAGAGCCCGTTGGAGGTCGGAGAGGTCTTCGTCAAAGTCGCCTTCCCTGGATGTGACGAGACCGTCGGTGAACAGAGCCAGCACGCTCCCGTCGGGAATGTCGAGGTCCACGGCCTCGAAGGGCAGGCTGCCGAGTCCCAGCGGCGGCCCTGTGGGCAGGTCGACGACCCGGCCGCTGCCATCCGGGAAGCCTGACATGACGTCGCGGGCACCACGCCATCCGTAGATGGCCTGGGCCGAGTCACCGACCATCACCAGTTGGGCGTGGGCGCGTTGGGCGGTGAAGACCTGCTCGAGGACAGGGTTGGTGTCCTGAGCTTCGTCGAGGAGGAGGAAGTCGGTCTCGATCTTCGGTTCGGTCAGAACCCACATCTTCAGATAGTGGTCGTGCTCGAAGCGGACCACGCCGTCCTCGGGATTCTGCAGGTCATTCCAGGCCTTCTCGATGAACGGCACGACGGCGTCGGCGAGTTGGGCGCGCTCATCCGGTGTTCCGAATCTGCGCAGCGCCGGTACGTGGTGGGGAGCAGGCGCTCCGTCGGCGGACTGGCAGAAGCGGGTGACCGCACGGAGCACGGTGTGGGACAGGGTCCTGGGGCTAATCTCGTGATCACCGATGCGGACGGGTGAGCTGATGCCGAGGGCCTGTCCAATGGGCCATGCAGGTTGACGTGGACTGTTGAGGCGGCGCGCGAAGCGGTGGCCGATGGCCGCGTAGACCGCGGCGTGTCTTGCACAGCACAGAGCGCGGGATCGGGCGGCGGCGTCGTTGGCGATGTCCTTGTTGAACGCGAGGTAGCGGCCCCGGTGTTTGGTACTCGCGGCGAGCAGGCCCAGCGTGCTGGTTTTGCCAGTGCCGGCCCCGGCCTGCAGTACCAGGTGGTGGCCGTCGCGGAAGGTGTCGACGGCGTGGGTCTGTTCGTCGGTGGGGGTGTGCAACAAGGGCTCCGCGGTCGAGGTGGGTCAAGGGGTTGTGAGGCAGCTGTTCGGGCGGCCATCATCCGTGTCGCTCGAAGGTGGCGACGCAGGGCGGCGACGCAGGGCGGCGACGGTCGAGCATGAGGCGGGCCGCGCAGGCGAGCACCTCGTCAGGGGCATGATGGACAAGGAGGCCTTGCAGTCATGCGGTCAGTTGCCAGGCGCGGACACATTCGTCTCGTTCAATGACCGCTACGACGGTGCGCGCGATGAAGTCTGCGGACTTCTGTCCCCGGGTTGCCGCGGCCTGGCCGAGCGCCGAGCGCGTGGTGCGGTTGAGGGCAAGGTTGAGCAGGACCTGTCGGCAGTATCGGGGTAGTGCGTGGTCATGAGCTTGTTCCGCTTTGGCGGACACCATCGGTGTGCTGGTCAGGCTGCGAGTGCGGTCTCGTATTCGGCGGGACTGCGGTAGCCGAGGCTGCTGTGCAGTCGGTGCAAGTTGTACCAGCCCTCGATGAAGTCGAAGATCGCGGTGCGGGCTGCGGCCCGGCTGGGCCAGGTTCTCGTGTCGAGCAACTCCCGTTTGATGGTGGCGAAGAACGACTCGGCGAGCGCGTTGTCCCAGCACTGACCGGTGCGGCCAACGGACAGGCGGATAGCGAACTCCGTTGCCAGAGACGCGAATTGCTGACTGGTGTACTGGCAGCCGCGATCCGAGTGGAAGATCACTGGCTGGGCGGGACGACGCTCGCGGCAGGCGGATGTGAGAGCGTCCGCGACCAGTTCGGTCCGCAGGTGGTCGGCGGTGGACCAGCCGACCACGCGGCGGGAGGCGATGTCGATGACGGTGGCCAGATAGAGCCAGCCCTCCTCGGTCGGGATGTAGGTGATGTCACCGCACCAGCGAGTGTCGAGGGCGTCCGGGGCGGGGGCGAAGTCGCGGACGACGAGGTCGGGCCGGGACACGGCCCGCGGGTCGGGGATCGTCGTCACCTGCCGCCGTCTGCGGTGCCGGCCCTGCAGCCCGGCCTTGCGCATCAGCCGCGCGATGCGGCGCCGTCCGCACTCCTCGCCCTCTCGTTGCAGGACGGCGTGGACTCGTGGGACGCCGTAGCTCCCGCGGGACCGCTCATGAACCTCGGTGATCTTCTCAGTCAGCTCGGCGTCGCGGACCGCCCGCGGACCGGGCCTGCCGGTGCGGCGGGTGTAGAAGGCGGCTCGGGAGACCTGCAGCAGTTCACACGCGCGCTTGACGTTGTGACCGTCTCGCTTCTCCGCCTCGATGAACGGGTGCACCGTCACCGGGTCTCCTTCGCGAAGAAAGCCGTGGCCCGCTTGAGGATGTCGACGTCCTCGCGCAGCCGGCGGTTCTCCCGCCGCAGCGCGGCCAGCTCCTCGCGTTCGCTGCTGGTCAGCCCGTCACGTTCGCCCGCGTCGACCTCGGCCTGGCTGACCCACAGCCGCACCGCGGTCTCCGTCAGATCGAAGTCCTTGGCGACCTGGCCCACCGAGCGGTCACCGCGCCGGCACAACTCGACGATCTCGGCCTTGAACTCCGGCGTGAACGAACGGCGAGGCCGAGGCTTCTTCTTCCCCATGCTCTCCATGATGGACATCCTCCCGGGGCAGAACCCCTGATCTCTGATGTCCGTCAAAGCGGATCAAGCCCATCGGCGAGGGAGCGCGGTAGCGCGGACAGGCGCTGTGCCGACCGCAGGACGGCCAGGGCCTTGTCGACCTCGCCCTTGAGGTGATCGATGATCACTTGCCGGTGTCTGCTGATCTGGTTCAGGTCGTCGGTGAGGCTCCGCAGCCGCGAGGTGAGGGGGATGTCCCAGCCGCGTGCCTGGGCGGTCAGTTCCTCGGGCGGGAGGATCAGGATCTGGCGACGGACGGGGATGTTCAGGGAGTCGTACTTGTCGGCGCCCGCGTGCTTCTTCAGCCCCTCGATCGCCTTGCGCAGATTCCGCTCATGTCTGGCCAGATCGTCCCGGGCTGTGTTCCTGGCATGGTCGAGTCGGCGGTGCTCGTGGCGTGCCGCAGCGGCGTCATCCGCGAACGGCTCGTCGGCGGCTTCCTCGGGAGTGAGAGCCGCGAGGGTTTCCGCCAGGATGGTGAACTCCTTGGCGGTGTCCTTCGCCGCCTCCCATGCCAGGCCGGCCGCTGTGTGCAGGGAGGTCACCGAAGCCTCCGCGTCCGCGGCGGCCGACTGCTTCGACCGGGCTTCCTCGACCGCTTCCTGACATGCGGTGATGTCGCGGGGCTGCCGCTCCAGGGGCATGGGGGCAACGCTCTCCGAAACGAACACCCGGAATTCGCTCTCCCGTTCTTTGAGGGCGTTCTCCTGCTGTCCTTGGGCGAGTTGAGCCTTTCCGACCGCCTCTTCGGCCGCGTTCTGCCTACGGCCCGCGCGCCGTAGGGCTTGTGCGCGGGTGGTCGCGTCGGAGGCCTCCGGAGTCAGCAGGAGTCGGTGGGCCTGGTCACGAGGAGCATCTTCCAGCGTGGAGTACTCGTCGCTGGCCTCCGTTTCCTCCGCCTCCGCCCGGATGAGACTTCGGCGCAACTCGTCCGGCACATTGGCTTTCTCGTAGTTGTCGGATGCGGTCTTGTAGGTGTTACGCAGCAGAGCAATGGGCTCGTGTGGAGCATCCGCCTCGTCAGGGACACCTTGCGCGCCGGGCAGTGCCGCCCGTTCCTTGAGCGCGTCTTCCTTGATCCGGAGTTGTTCACCGGCTGTGTTCCTGTGTTCTTTCGCCAGACGGCGGTGTTCGTCCGCGGCAATCAGGGCTTGGTCAGCCGCTTCGTTCTGCTGATCTCGTCGTACTTCGGCGGCACGGGCCAGGTCTGACCATCCCGGGATCTGGGCCAGTCGTTGGGCGATGTCGTCGAGTCTGTCACTCACCGCCCTCAGACGGTCCCGCTCGCTCGCGGCCGTGCGTTGCGCTGTCCGGTTTTGTGTCTGCCGCTTGACCAGTTCGGTGACGCCGCGCCGTCGGTCGGCTGTGAGTTTCTCCGCCGTGGCGAGATCCTCGGCGGCCACAGCAGCCCTTTCGGATAGGGCTGCGACGGCACCAGGCGGGTAGCTCTCCCGCCATGTGGCGATCCGATGCCTGAGTTCCTCGTCCCTGCGTTTGGAGGCCACGACCTCGGCGAGGCGCTGTATCCGTTGGGAGCACCGCTCCTCAACGGCCCGGTGTTCGGTTTCGGCTGCGTCGTGGTCGTACAGCGCGGGATGGAAGGGGAGCGTGAACGCGACGCCGTC
This sequence comes from Streptomyces sp. NPDC027189, assembly GCF_055566975.1. NCBI lineage: Bacteria > Bacillati > Actinomycetota > Actinomycetes > Kitasatosporales > Streptomycetaceae > Streptomyces > Streptomyces sp. NPDC027189. Next base: position 352,878 of record NZ_JBVHRI010000005.1, on the reverse strand, counting down.
CGGTTGCCCGGCCTGTAGGGATTCGAGTGCCTCGCTGGTGCCCACGGCCACGTAAGCGGTGGGCTGGGGTGTCAGCGCGGCGAGGATGTCACGGGCCTCACTCACATCACCACCGGAGTTCAGCAAGACGCCGCTGACGAGATGGGGAGCCCTGGCTATGAACTCCTCGCGCTTGTGCTGGGGGTAGTCCGCAAGATGTTCCCAGCCCGGCCAGGCGTCGATCTGCCGGTCCCTCAGGATCCGGCAGGCTTCGGTCACGACGGCCGGCGGAGGCAGCAGCCGCCCATCGGCCAGGGCCAGCCGGGCTTGCTCGTCGCGGGCGTCCTCGATCCGCAGCGCAACGTGTTCCCGTTCGGCTTCGGCGATCGCTCCGGCAAGACGCTCGACCAGGAGGTGCGCGTCCTGGTCGAGGTCGACTCGTTCGCCGTCGAGGAGCTCGGTCAGCCGTGGCTCGGATTCCAGTGCCGTCTTGGGACCCATGGCCTGTTCCAGCCTGTCCTGGAGGCGTTCGGCAGACTGACGTGCCTTCCCCTCGTTCTCCTTCGCGTCGTCCAGGAGCCGCTGGACCTCGAGGTGTTCTTCGGCGAGCGCTTCCGCCTCCTCTGCCAGCGCGTCGACCTTTTTGCGTGCGGCTTCGAGAGCGTGCTGTGCGTCCTGGGCGGCCTGCGGCAGCGCCTCCGTGTCGGCTGCCAGTCCGTCGGCCACGGCCTGCTGGGCGTCTGCACGGACCGCCTCCATACGCTGGACGAGGCTCTGCCGCTCGGCCTCCGCTGCGGTCGAGGCCTTGAGCGACTCCTCTCGCTCGCCGCGGACTTTCGCCTCGGCCTCGTCACGTTGACGCGCCGCCTCCTCCTCATCGCGTGCCCGGGTTCCGGCTTTGCGGACGAGGGCCGAGAGCCCGGCGGCAAATGCCCTGGCGGCCTGCTCACGCGCCTCGAAGGCAGGGCGGGCCTGTTCCTCGCCTGCGTTGACCAGCTCACGCAGCCGGGTCGCCTCGCCGGTCTTCTCCTGGTGGCGCAGTACGACGGCTGTCGCCTGCCATCCTGCTGTCAGGGCGTTGGCATCGTCCCGCTCAGTGGACGCCCGCGCGACAAGAGCCCTGGCCTCCTCCAGACGCATCGCGGCAAGGCTGAGTCGCTGCTCGGCCACGGTCGCGCTCCACCGCTTGGCCAAGCGCGCGGCGTCGTCACGTTCCCGTGCGAGACGGGTCGCCTCCTGCTCCAGTTTCCCCAGGCGGGTGTCGTCGTCCTGGACGCGACGCTTGAGCTGCCCGGCGAACTTCACCAGGCCCTCCTCGGCCTGTTGGACGTGCTTCCGTGCTTCGGCCTCCGCGCGTGACGTCTCGATTAGCGGTCCGTGGAGTTCGACTGTGTGCTCCACGAACTCCTGCTCCAGCAACAGGCTCCGCCTCCGGGCGAGCTTGTCCAGGTGCTGGGACACCAGCTTGGCCAACTCGGTCAGGCTGTCCTGCTTGATCACGGCTTTGAGCAGGAAGTCGACGAAGCTCGCGTCCGAGTCGAGGTCGAACGCGCGTACCGCCTCACCCTCGCCCTTGTTCATCACCCGCTGGTAGCGGAAGAGTTCGGAATCGATGCCGACCTTCGCCAGACGCTCCGTCCAGTCGGTTTGGGACTTCGGCCAGTCGAGTCCGAGACGGGGGTCCGCATCACTGAGTTCGAGCAGTTCATTGCGGTAGGAGTCGAAGGACAAATAGCGGCGTCCGCCGTCGGTGATCGGCAGAGTGTCCAGGGCCAGCGTCTCGGTGGGGTAGAAGTAGTACCACCCCTCCTGGAGGTTGTCGGCGGCCTTGGAGACCGTCTGGTTCTTCCACGCCATCGCCTTGCCGGTGACAAGGGACCGGCCGTTCACCGCGTGCGTCCATTCGAGAGCGACGTGTGAGACGTCCTGGGCCAGCACGTAGTTGTCGAGGAGACGGGGGTCGTCGGCCCCCTTAACGAGGCCCCGCCCCGGGAGCAGCACCGAGAACACCAGCTTGAGAAGCACGGACTTGCCGCCGCCGTTCTCGAGGAAGAGCACGCTGGCGGGCGACGGACGCAGTGTTTGCGTCACGGAATCGAACAGATCTGCCTGCTCCTGGGCGACCGGACGGCCGGCACCGCTGAGGTCCAGAGTCACATCCTGGAACCGTGCGCCCGCGGGGCCGACCGAGCAGAGGCGGATCCGGGAGAGCTCGTAGTTCATCGTGTTTTCCATGCCCGAGCCCGTCAGTACAGCGTGCCGGAATCGGAGACCCGCACGATGCCTGCGGCAACCGGTCCTGCGGGGGCACCTAGGCGCAGCAACTCGTCGTACGCCTGGACGCCTGCCAGTTCGCGGACCTGGAGTTGGTAGCGGCTGGTCGTGCGGTAGACCTTGACCGAGCGCTCGTCGTCCTCGGTCTCGGTCAACATGCCCTGGTCGACCAGGTAGCGAAGGGCCTTGCCCACGATGGCCTCGGTGGACGGCGGGGCGACGCGGCCGTCGCTGGTCGAGCCGGCCTCGGGTCTGCGCAAGTACACGCGCCAGGCACGCTCCAGTTCGAGGGCGTCGGTCATGGGGTCGCTGTTCTCCTCCGATCCGGCCACACGCTCGGATAGTTCCTGGCATGCGTGACGTACCAGTTGGTCCACCGTCGGAACCGTGGCCTGGCCGACATAGCCGTCGTCGGCGAGGTCCTCGGGCCGCGGGAAACAGCAGGCGGCGATGGCCAGGTGGGCGATGCCGTGCAGCACCCGCTCTGCCTCTCGCTGATGGGCCTGGCGCGCCTGCCGTGCGTAGTGATCGAGTTTGGTCTCGAACACCGAGCCCGGCAGAGCCCCGAAGACGGCACCGGCACGCTGGGTGATTCCGATGACCCGCAGCCCGAGGCCTGCCGCGCTCCTTCTCACGAGTTGCTCGAACGCCGGTTCCTCGTCATAGCGGCGGACGAGGGCCGCGTAGTCGGCGTCCCGGTGCGGACGCAGCCTGGGGCGAAGGCCGTATCCGACGAGCCGTGCCGCCTCCTCCGCGTCGTGCTCGCTGTAGGTGCCGAGGACCCCGCTCATCGGTTGTCGCCTCCGGTGTTCTTCGTGGTCGGTTCCGGGCCGTCGGCAGTGGCCGGGTCCACGAGCCGTGCCGTGGTGAGGAGCAGGTCGTCTCCCTCGAAGTCCTGGCTGTCCAGGCCGGCGTCGGCGTGCACGGCCACCAAGACCCGGGGATCTCCGCGGCGCAGGGCTGTTCCGGTTTGCGGACCGTACGCGTGCAACGCCAGGAGTGCTACGAGTTCGGGAAGCTCGGGGTCGAGGGCTGCCGCTTCGTCTAGAAGACCGGACAGCGTGCGTACTTCGTCCGGCAGGTCGAGGAGCGCGTTGGCCTGTTCCCACTGGCGGTTAGTGAAGCGCTTCTGCTCTTCCAACGTCTCCAGGTCGGGTTCGAGGACTTCTCCCGCGAACCGCGTGCGCTCCGGTGCCGGGCGCAGCAGCAGGGGAACGAGGGTGGCCAGGTCCGGAAGATCGCGGACGACCGGGCCCGAGGAATCCGTGAAGTATCGGTCGGCTAATCCGGAGACATCAGTGACCGGCAGTTCGAGAGCAGGCGTGAGGAGGTGGCCGTACAGGTCGAGGGTCTGGCGCTGGGGAGTGTCGGCGAACTGCTGGCGATCCTGCTGCTCCCGGAACAGGTCCCGGGCTCCCATGAGGTGGGTGTGGAGCTTGATGTGGCGTCGTACGCAGTCCTCGACGATTTCGACGAGTTCCGCCGCCCGACTCTTGCGCACGGGCTCCTCCGCCTCGTCGCGTGCCTCGGCCATGTACTTCGCGATCGCCCGCTCGGCCTTGACCCGTTCCTCGACGTGGGCGAGCGCGTCGTCGAGCAGTTTCGGGACCTTCTCCTGCCAGTCCACCGCCTGCACGTTGCGCTTGGTGGCGTCCAGCTGGACCCGGATCATCTCCCCGTACTGGATCGTACGGATACGCGCCTGCTCGGCGATCTGCTTGGCGTCTGCCAGCTGGCCCCGCCTGATCAGGTTGTCGAGTTTCACCTCGGCGGCGACCTGGGCGGACTCGACGTCGGTGTCCAGGGCGCCGACCAGGACGTTCAGAGCCTCGTGCGAGGCACGCAGGTACAGCTTGCCCGTGGCGTCCCTGCGCTCCTCGATGAGCTTGAAGTCGAACGTGTGCACACGGTAGACGCCGTCGGCGTCCACTGCCCCGTACGGGCGGCGGAACGCACGATCCACGTCCCCGACATTGATCAGACTCTCCAGTACCCAGGACGTGACCCGCGCGTGCTCCTTGGCTGGGCGCTGCGACGCCTGCCGCGCGACGAACCGCTGGACTCGGTCCACGATGTGCTGGTGACTGGCGCCCGTGTCGAAGTCCATGGTGATCGCGACCTGGTCGATGGTGTACAGAGCGATCTCCGCCATCAGATAGGTCTTCGCCTCGGCCCACTCGATCATGCCCTTACGGGCGTCGAGCTCGTGCAACGGGGCGGTACATGCCAACGCCTTCGCTCTGCGGCTGAGTCCTTCGTCAACCGTGACAGCAGGCTCCCACGTCTCGTCTCGCACAGTTGACACACTAGCCATGTACGACTAGTCCGAACTCGGGTTTTCTCAGCCTATGTCGCCCCCGCCTCAGATTCGCCACACGACTCAGCCGTCTCGCTGTCCCGATATGGGTCCGGTACCTCCTGGTCTCCGGCTGGACGGATGACCTCGAAGCTGTGGCAGGACTGGCGGACTTCGTGACACGGCTCGCCACGGGCGACCAAGAGGACATCCTGCCGTTCCGCGAGCTCAGCGGCGCGATGCACGAGGCCCTCGGCATCCCGTTCCCGCTGCGCAACGCCCAAGTTCTACGCGGGAGTCGATACAGCCGATACGGGAGATCGGCCTGAAGGCCTACTTAACCGGAGTGAAGCGGTCGATCAGGTAGCGGGCTACACCAGTCAGAGCCTGTAGGCGGAAGCGTGCCTCGCCGGCGTGCGAGGCACCCGGATGCGGTCCGTTGGTGTGCGTGATCTGCCACAGGCCGCGTACGAAGGAGCCACCGTCGTTGTCGGGCAGCAGGCCCTGGTCGACGAGGTACCGAATGGCCGCTCCCCCCGCGCCCTGCACCGTGGTGGTAAATCCGTGGGCAGTGGCCACGTATACGGCGACAGCCTCGAACATCGCTCTCAACTGGCCGTTCGCCGCCTCGAAACGCTGCTCCACCAGGTTGTCCACGGCCTGGCGGTAGCAGTTCCTGGCGACGGTCAACCCGAGCCGACCGAATTCGTGCTCCAGCGCTGTGATCTCGTCACTAAGCGGCGCGCGCGGCTCGTCGAGAGGCAGGAGACGCGCACCAAGCAGCCGCGACCTGGACCTGCCCCACATCTCCTCGGTGGTCTCGTACTCCGCGACGAGGTCCAAGCCATCCGACCTGAGTGCCTCCCGCAGCTGCCAGAACGGGGTACCGGCAGGAACATCCCCGTCCTCGGCGGGCGCCGTCCGCTCCGCGACCAGGCGGACGAACTCGTAGAGCGCCTTACGGGCCGCCAGATCGGCGTCGGCGGCCTGTTGCTGTGCGCCTCGAACCGTCCGGACCACCAGTTCGGCCTTACCGTACGAGTCGGATGGCATGAAGCCGTCCAGGCCGGCCTTCATGAAGAGGAGCTCCAGCTCGGCCTTGGAGAAGACATCCTTCGCGATGTCCGCCGCGCACCCGATCACGGGCGACGAAATCAGTTTCACCTCGGCATCGTCCCAGCCCGGCGGGAAGCGTGTCGTGCCGTTTTCATCTCGATCACCGGAATCGGTGCTCGCGACGCGGTCTGTTTGGACAGCGCCCCCGTCCGCCGCCTCCAGCAACGAAAGGCACCACTTCGTCCGCTACGACGAGGACAGCGACACCTGGGTCCTCGGGTGTATCGACGACGTCATGAATGTCTCTGGGCACCGCAGCTCCACCGCCGAGGTGGAGTCCGCGCTCCTCTCGCACCCCGATGCCGCCGAAGCCGCCGTGGCGGGCGTCCCGGACGCCACCACGGGCCAGGCCATCGTCGCCTTCGTCATCCTGCCCGGCGCCACGGAGGAGACCGACGCGTCCACGGCCGGGCTGCGCGAGCACGTGACCCAGCAGATCGGCTTGATCCCCAAACCTCGCCGGGGCCTCCTCCGTCGAACGTCCGGCGCCTACGGGATCGAGTTCACCAGGCGCTCGGCATCGCCGACGAGGAACCGGCTCACCCCGTCACTCACTCACAGTGAGCATCCAAGCTCATGATTCGCCAACTATGCCTCTCATGATTTGCCAACAAGGATTCTCCACGCGCTCCTGACCTGCGCGTCTCAGTCCATGATTCGCCAACTAAAGTTCTCGGTCACAGGTGTTGTGACTTGGCGCTTCAGCCGGCGACTTGAGTGTTGTGGTCGGCGAGCGAGCTGATCTCGCCCCCGACACGCAAGCTCTCGCCGCCGGAATCGACCGAGACGCCGCAGCCCAACCCACCCGGGGTCATGGCGTATGAGCACGCAAGGCTCACGTGTCGGGGTGTCGTCAAGGCTCCGCGTCAGGACGGGGCGAGGACGCAGAACTCGTGACCCTCCGGGTCGGCCAGGCACGTCCACGGGACGTCGCCCTGGCCGAGGTCGAGGTCGGTGGCGCCGAGGGCCCGCAGCCGGGCCACCTCCGCTGCTTTGTCGTCACCGGGGTACGGCAGCAGGTCAAGATGGACGCGGTCCGGAACGGTCTTCACGTCGGGCGTGCGGAGGAACTCGAGATACGGGCCGACACCCTTGGCGGAGCGCAACACCGCATGATCGTCGGACACCTCGTGCAGGGTCCAGTCCATCGCCTCGTCCCAGAACCGGGCCATGGCCCGCGGATCCGCGCAGTCGACCACCACCGCGGCAATCGGCCCGGTGTCCCGGTAGATCTCCCGAGGCTCCAGCACGCAGAACTCGTTGCCCTCCGGGTCGGCGAGGACCGTCCACGGCACGTCGCCCTGGCCCACGTGGGCGGGCGTCGCACCAAGAGCCTGGAGGCGCGCGACCAACTCCGCCTGATGGGCCGCCGAGGTGGTAGCAAGATCGAGGTGCACACGGTTCTTTGTTGTCGTTTTGGGTTCCGGGACGGGAACGACGTCGATGCAGACGGCGACCGGGTCCGGCCAAACGAAGCCGCCGACGGGTCCAACGTAGGTGGTCACGCCGGGTCTGAAAACACTCCAGCCGAGCGCCTCCGCCCAGAACCGGCCGACCGCCAGGCCATCAAGAGCCTTTATGTTCACCTGAACAGGTCGCAGTGCCATGCCGGCGATCCTATGCACCCGCTCTGCAACGACATCCGCACCGTCGCCAGACATCTCGGTCACACGGACGCCTGACCTCGGGGCGGCAGGAGCCGCCGACCCACTCTTGTCTCATTGCCGAACCGGTGTGCGCGGCATCCGTATGCTCCGGGCATGAAACCCTTCCGGCCACGGGGCCAAGACGACGCCGGACGGATGACGAGATCCCCCTTGGCCCAGGCCATGGCCCTGTACCAGGCCGGACGCTATGCCGAGGCGGAGGCCGAGGCTCGCGCCGTTGCCGCGGCCCGGTCCCGGCCGCGCGACGACCCGTACGCGCCGCTGGCGCTGAGCATCGCGGCGCTCGCGACGGGCGCCCAGGGCCGCCACGCCGAGGCACTCGCCGCCTACGACACAGTGCTGCCGGTCTTCGGCAGGATCTTCGGCGCCGAACACCCGCAGACCCTGAAGCTGCGCTCGGACCGAGCCCAGGCGCTGGCCGCGCTCGCCCGGCACGCTGAATGCGAGGCGGAGTGCGCGGCCGTCGCCCGGGCAGCGACCCGCGGCACCGGGCCGGAGATGCCGCTCATAGCGGCGGCCGCCCGCAATGGACTGATCTACGCCCTCAACGCGCAGGGACGCCACCCGGAGGCCGAGACGCTCGCCCGCGAGGCCCTCGCCGCCCATCGTGTACCGGACCGGCTCACCCTGGTCCTGCGGCTCGGCCTGACCCGCAGCCTCAACGGCCAGGCCCGCCACGAGGCGGCTCTCACCGAGGCGGAGCGCGCCGACGAACTGCGCCGCAGCCTGCCCGAGGAGCAGTGCCGCTCGGAGACCGGCGCCGTCGAGCTGGCCGTGGCCACCGCCCTCCTGGGGCTGGGCCGCGGTACCGAGGCCCGCGCCCGGGCCGCAGCCGCCCACGATGCCTGCCTGGCCTCCTTCGGCCCGGACCATCGCCGCACCGTCGAGGCTCGGGCGCTGCTCGAGCGCAGCGACGGCGCTTGACCGAGCGCGCGAGCGCGGTCCGGTGCCGCACCTCCCGCTGAGTGCCGCGCCACCAGGCCGGGCCAACCACTACGGCGCTGAGCGGGGCCAACTCAAGCGCTGAAGGGGCCAACTGAATCGCTGAGTCACTTCGGGGCTGGACCTCGAAAGCCCGACCACTCGCGATTACGCAACCAATGGTTGCGCAACCCCTGATTACGCGCTGGCGTAATGCGCAACCAAACGTTGCACATGGGGAAGAGGTGAAGAGCATGGAGTACGGCAGCATCGAACGCGAGATCCACGTCGACGCCTCGCCCGAGGTGGTCTTCGAGGTCGTCAGCCGTCCCGAGCACATCTCGGAATGGTGGTCCGACGACGCCGACATCGAAGCGACTCCCGGCGCTGTCGGTGAGCTGGTCTGGGGCGACAGAGCAGAGGTCGTCCCGATCACCGTGGTGAACGCCGAGCCGCCTCGATTGTTCTCGTTCCGCTGGTGCTATCCCGACGGCAAGGTGGACGACTCGGCCAACACACTGCTGGTCACCTTCGAGCTCACCCCGTCGGGCACGGGCACAAGGATTCGGCTCACCGAGACCGGGTTCCGGGAGATGGGCTGGGAGGCCGCCAAACTGGCGGAGCAGTACCGCGAACACGGTGTCGGTTGGGACACCTTCGTTCCCCGACTCGGGGAGTACCTCGCGCGGCTGGTGTCAACGCCATGACCACCGCCGTCGACGACGCGCTGTGGTCCGCGGTCGGCGATCCGACCCGTCGGCGGATGCTCGATCTGCTCCTGTCCGACGGCAATGGCACCGCCACCAGCCTCAGCGAGCAGCTGCCCGTGACCCGGCAGGCCATCGCGAAACATCTCGGTGTGCTCGACCGCGTCGGCCTGGTGCACGCCACGCCTGCCGGGCGAGAGAAGCGGTACCGGGTGGACGAGGCACAACTGGCTCGCGCGGTCGCTCAGCTGTCCTCGGTGGGGGCGGCATGGGACGCCAGGCTCCGGCGGATCAAGCAGATCGCCGAGGCGATTCAGCGCAGCAAGGACGAGCACGGCACACAGCAGTGAATGCACAACACTCGGGCGAGAACCAGGACGGGAAAGAGGAATCGACAATGGTGGACATCCTGCACAGGGTCGGAATCAAATCGTCGGTGGCCGATGTCTACGCGGCCTTGACCACCGTCGAGGGGCTTGCCGGCTGGTGGACGACCAACACGCAGGGCGGAGACAACGATCTCGGCGGCGTGCTCCAATTCCGGTTCGGGGCCGGCGGATTCGACATGAAGGTCCTCGAACTCACCCCGGGCAAGCACGTGCTGTGGGAGGTGGTCGACGGACCCGAAGAATGGATCGGCACGCACGTGGACTGGGATCTCAATCAGGTCGACGACCACACCATCGTGCTCTTCAAGCACGAAGGCTGGAAGGAGCCGGTGGAGTTCATGCACCACTGCAGCACCAAGTGGGCGGTCTTTCTGATGAGCCTGAAGTCGCTGATCGAAACCGGGAAGGGTGCTCCGGATCCCCACGACGTCAAGATCGACAACTGGAACTGAGGTTCCGCTCGATTCGCATGCGTGCGCTCGAGTCGGCCGGACGGGCCGACTCGAGCGCTCAGTCGACGGGGGGGGCAGGGCAGCGCCTCAGTCGGCGAGCTGCTGCGCGGAGGTCAGCCACCGCCAGCGTGGGCGTTCCGTGACAAGGGTGGCGGCGGCCAGGAGGGTCACCGGGACCGCCGCCCACGCGGGCCAGGCCAGCCACGAGGACACCACGGCCGCGGCGAGCTGGAGCAGCACCAGCAGGATCGTGACCCGGCCCGGCACCGCGATGATCACGTTCGCCTTGTCACCCGGAGTGGAGAAGCAGGTCGGAAGGCCGATCAGCAGCACCACGGACAGGGCAGCGAGCAGCCATGAGCGGTCGGCCAGTGCCCACGGAGTCGCTACCCAGGCGACGAGTTCCACGGCGAAGCGCAGGGCGGACGCGGTGCGGTCGTCCGGGCGTCCCGGGATCGCGTCGTCGGCAGAGTCGGTCACCCGCGGACGATCTCACGGCGGGTGCGCGGATGTCAGGCGCTTGACGTGCCCGACTGCCAGGGGCTCGAGGCGTCGCGGTCGCCGGGGTGCCGCCACGCTCACGTCTCTCAGGCGGAGGCCGTCGGCGGTGCCGCACTGCCGACCGATGAACTTCCCCCGCGGGCGGACCTCGGGCGACCGGCCCCAGGGCCCCGGGATCACCGGAGTGGCGGGACGGTGGGACGGGCGCCACCGGGCCGTGCCGGTGAGGGCTGGGTCAGCGCGGGTCGCCGGAACGAGCCGCACGCTCCGCGTTCTTCTCCTTGATGCGGACGGCTTCCTTGCGGACCTCGGCCTGCGTGGCGCGCTCCTTCTGCAGCCACTCGGGGTTGTCCGTCTTCAGTGCCTCGATCTGCTCGGTGGTGAGGGCCTCGGTGACCCCGCCCCGGGCAAGCCCCGCGATGGAGACGCCCAGCTTGGCCGCGACAACGGGCCGGGGGTGCGGGCCGTCGCGGCGCAGTTCCCGCAGCCACTCGGGCGGGTCGGCCTGCAGCGCATTCAGCTCGGCACGCGAGACGACACCCTCCTGGAACTCGGCGGGGGTGGCCTCGAGGTACACACCCAGCTTCTTCGCCGCAGTCGCGGGCTTCATCGTCTGGGTGGTCTGGTGCGAACTCATGGTGTCAAGGGTATCGAGCATGTGAGCCACCGCCGACCACACGAGCCCGGCGCCCGCCCCTCGCGAGCGTGGCACCCCACCCTCGCCGGTGCACCGCCCACGACCGTGACCGGCCGGACCCTCATGACCACGACCGGCACCGCGCATGACCATGACCGGCCGGGCGCTCATGACCACGACCCGTATCTCCCACGACCGTGACCGGCCGGACGCTCATGACCACGACCGGCACCGCCCACGACCGTGACCGGCCGGAGGCTCATGACCACGACCTGTATCGCGCATGACCATGACCGGTGAGGTGCCGGTGACCACGACCGGTAACCTGACGAAGTGACTGGCTCCGAAGCACCCCCCTCGTTCCGGCTCGCATACGTCCCGGGGGTCACGCCCGCCAAGTGGGTACGGACCTGGAACGAGCGGTTCCCCGCCATCCCGCTGACCCTCGTCGCGGTGCCCGCCGCCGAGGCGTTCGGCCTGTTGCGGAGCGGTGGCGCCGACGCGGGCTTCGTCCGGCTGCCGGTCGACCGGACCGACCTCAGCGCGATCCCCCTGTACACCGAGACGACGGTGGTCGTGGTCCCGAAGGACCACGTCGTGGCGGCGGTCGACGAGGTCTCCACGGAGGATCTGGCCGACGACATCGTGCTGCACCCCCTCGACGACACCCTCGACTGGGAGCGCCTGCCGGGGAAACCCGCGCTCGAGCGCCCCGCCACCACGGCGGACGCGATCGAACTCGTGGCAGCGGGCATCGGAGTCCTCGTCGTCCCGCAGTCCCTCGCCCGCCTGCACCACCGCAAGGACCTCACCTACCGGCCGGTCACGGACGCCCCCGAGTCGCGCGTCGCCCTGTCCTGGCCGCAGGACGAGACCACCGACCTGGTGGAGGACTTCATCGGGATCGTCCGCGGCCGGACGGTCAACAGCACGCGCGGTCGTACCCCGGCCGCCGCCCAGCCGAAGTCCCAGCCCGCGTCCAAGCGCTCCGACACGGGCGGCGGCGCCCGACGGAAGCCCGCGGCGGGCAAGTCGAGCGGCAAGAACGCACGCGGCGGCAGTTCGGGATCCGCCAAGGGCGGAGCCAAGGGCGGGGCCAAGGGCGGGGCCAAGGGCGGAGCCAAGCGCGGCAAGCCCCGCCGCCCCTGACTCCCGTGCCTCAGTCGGCGATCATCCGGTTGCCCGGCCACGCGCCGCGCTCCGTGCCGCGCTCGCGCTGACGGCGTACGAGGTAACGACCGGGCGCGATGCCGGTGCCGCCGTGCTCGGGATGGATGAGGTACACGACCTCCGAGGCGTCGATCATGCCTAGGGCGAGCCCCACGGGGTCGCGCACGGAGGTCGTCCAACGGCAGGCGTCGGCGTCGGCCACGAGAGAGTGCGGGTTGCCGCCGGCGGCGCTGCGGAGCAGTTCGACCCCCGCAGCGGGGACGTCCTGCCAGCGGGCGTGCGGAAACACTCCGACATGCCGTGCCACGAGCCCGTACGGGATGACGATCAGGTCGCCCTGGGCCTGGAGCCCGTCGACGACCGGGACAGTGACCTGGCGCTCCAGGTGGTCGAGGACGTCGAGGCCGGTGCGGGTGGTGAGTTCGGCAAGGGTCATGGTCATGTGTGCATCACCTTGAAGGTTTCGGGGGCGGGGTCAGGTGCGGCGGACGAGCTGCGCGTAGTGCTCCGCGGACAGTCCGTACGACCAGCCGGCGGCGGCCACCGGGTCGTCGAAGTGGGCGGGCACGCTCAGGCCGTAGCGGCGGCGGCGCCCGTCCGGTTCGACGGAGCCGTTGACGGCGAGCAGCAGGCGCGCGGGACGGCCCCAGAGTTCCCTGGGCACGTCGTAGAGGTGCAGGTCGGAGCCGGGGTTACCGGGGTCGTCGGCGGTGGCGACGAGCCGGAGCCCTGCCTGATCGATGTAGGCGCTCCAGCCGATGCGCTCGATGGCGGTGCGGCGGACCTCGACGTTGCGCTCGGCGTGGATGCGCTCGACCGTGGGTTCCGTGACGACCCAGGCCGGGACATGGGTGCCGTGCAGGACGTGGACCGCCGTGCCGTCCGCGAACCGTACGGCCGGGCCGTCGTCGCGGTGCAGCCGCAGCTCGCCGTGGTCGCTGTTGGGCTGGGGTTCGGTGTGGATCTCGGTGGGCCGTTCGGCCATGACGCAGGTGCCCTCGCCGGGCCACCACCAGCCGGTGGTCCGGGCGAGTTCGGCCCAGAGGCCGAGCCGCTCGACCGCCGCGCCGGGGTAGCCGGCCAGCCCGGCTCGGGCGTACACGTCGTAGTAGGCGATCCAGTGGGCGTCGTGCTGGCCGTACCAGGTGATGCCATCGATGCCGCCGGACGCCGGCATCAGTTCCGTACGCATCGGGGCACGCACGGAGTTGTGCAGGGTCGCGCGCAGGGCGGCATGGGCGACGGCGTCGACCGCGACCCGTACCGACCAGCCCTCGGTGGTCACGGCGAGAGACGTGCGAGAACCGTCCCACGAATTCACGTGTCCGATGATCGCGTCGAGTTCGGAACGCAAGTCCCTGACCAGGGAGGCGAGTCGGGTGGACACGCCCTGGTCGTACGAACCCGCGGGCAGGGACGCGGCTCTCAACCGCACGGGCGGAAAGGCCCGTGGGTCGTCGAGTACGAGCGACAGCGCCGCCGTCGGGGACGGAACCCATGTGAAGTGCGGCGCCGGTTCCCCGACCAGGCGATACAGCTCGGTGACGGCAGCCTCTGCCCTGGGCCGGTCCGCGGGACGTGCGGCCAGACCATGCTTGAGCCAGTTCTCGCTCAACAGCCGTGCCAGAGCGATGCGTTCAGCGGATGAGTCGGGCTGCGGAAAGAGTCGGCGCACCTCACGCGCGCCACGGGAAGATCCCCCTCGGGGGTCGGTCACGGCGCTCACCAGAGGGTGGCGGTGTCCGCCTTTCGGTTCATCATGCGAAGGATCGTGACAGCGCGGCCGGAGATCCGCAAGGATTTTCTGGGGGCGTCCGCGCGCCTTGCGGACTACCGCGCCTTGCGGACTACCGCGCCTCGCGGACTACCGCGCCTTGCGGGCCGCGTAGGCCCTCGCCGCCCGCACCCGGTTGCCGCACTTCGTGGTGCACCACCGGCGGGCCGCGTGCGAGCGGAGAAACCACCGGGTGCAGCCTGCGGCCGCGCAGGGGGCGAGCTGCGGGGACTCGGGACCGGTGAGGAGTTCGGTCGCGTCGTCGGCGAGGAGGGACAGGGCGGCGCCCGCCGGATTGCCGGTGTCGGATGCGTCGGCGCGGTGCGGGCCGTCCGCCGTCCAGGCGAGCCGGGGCGTCGAAGGAGCCGCGGCCAGCGCGGAGTTGAGGGTGTCGAGGCTCTCGTCGGACGGTACGGAACGGGCCTCGCGTGCCTCGAAGAGCGAGCGCAGCGCTTCGCGCAGGCCGAGCAGCCGGCCGAACTGCCGCCCGTTCAGCGCCACCCGGTCCGGCAACAGTTCGTGCCGTACGAGCCAGAGGTGCGCGGCCTCGGCATCGTCGAGCAGGTCGACCAGGCCGTGGCTCAGCGCGAAACGCGTGTTGACCAGGGCCAGCGAGACATAGCGCTCCTCGCCGGGGACCGGCAGCTGGTGCAGGTAGTGGGGGGCTTCGTGTTCCACGCCTCTCATGCTAACGATCCACAGCTCTCATGGAAATACTTGCGATTCTCCGTGAGGAGGCCTAGCGTCCCTCACGGTAAATGTACAACGAACCCGTGAGAGGTGAGCTACCGTGGCCTTCGACGTGGACGCGCTCCGCAAGGACTTTCCGATCCTGGAGAGGACGATGGAGAGCGGTGCCCGACTCGTCTATCTCGACTCGGGCGCCACCACTCAGAAACCCCTCCACGTCCTGGACGCCGAGCGGGACTTCTACCTCACGCACAACGCGGCCGTGCACCGCGGCGCGCACCAGCTGGCCGGAGAGGCGACCGAGGCGTACGAGGGCGCGCGGCACACCGTCGCAGGCTTCATCGGCGCGGAGGACGACGAGATCGTCTTCACCAAGAACACGACCGAGGGCATCAATCTCGTCGCCTACGCGCTCGAAAACGCGCGTCGCATCGGCCCGGGCGACCGGATCGTGGTCACGGAGATGGAGCACCACGCGAACCTCGTCCCCTGGCAGCAGCTCGCGGAGCGCACCGGTGCGACGCTGGACTGGTTCGGGCTCACCGACGAGGGCCGTCTCGACCTCACCCGTATCGACGAACTGCTCGACGAGCGCACCAAGGTCCTCGCCGTCACCCACCAGTCGAATGTGCTGGGCACACTCAACCCCGTACGCCAACTCGCCGACCGGGCCCACGCGTTCGGCACGCTCGTCGTGGTCGACGGCGCCCAGTCCGTCCCCCACCGGCCCGTCGACGTACACGAGTTGGGCGCCGACTTCCTCGCGTTCTCCGGCCACAAGATGCTCGGACCGAGCGGTGTCGGCGTGCTGTGGGGACGGCGTCGGCTCCTCGCGGATCTGCCGCCGTTCCTCACCGGCGGTTCGATGATCGAGGTCGTCGAGATGGACCGTACGACGTTTCTGCCGCCGCCCCAGCGCTTCGAGGCGGGCGTCCCGATGACGGCGCAGGCGGTGGGCCTGGCGGCGGCGGTGGACTATCTCCAGCGGCTGGGCATGGCCGAGGTTGCCGCGCACGAGGAGCAACTCACCGCCCGCGCCCTGGAGTTGCTCGGCGAGATTCCCGGGGTACGGATCGTCGGCCCCGGCGGGCTCACCGACCGCGGCTCCGCGGTGTCGTTCACGGTCGACGGCATCCACCCGCACGACGTCGGTCAGATCCTGGACGAGCGGGGCGTCGCCGTGCGCGTCGGCCACCACTGCGCCCGCCCGATCGTGCGGCGCTACGGGATCCCGGCGACCACTCGCGCGAGCTTCTACGTCTACAACACCCCGGCGGAGGTCGACGCTCTGGCCGAAGGCGTCCGCGCAGCTCAGCGGTACTTCGGGGGCTGATCGCCGACAGGGCCGAAGGCTCTTGCCCGAGCGGTCACCGACGGGGCTTGACCTGGAGCGCGCTCCAGGTTCTACCGTTCTTGTCATGACCAGCGGACAGCCCCTCCCGCACAGCCAGGAGCCGACGCTCACGATCGCCCAGGCCGTCGAGCGCACGGGACTCTCGCACGACACGTTGCGGTACTACGAGAAGGCCGGCCTGATCGAACGGGTCGGCCGGACCACCGGGAACCAGCGGCGTTACGAGATGGCCGACCTGGCCTGGCTGGAGTTCCTGATCCGGCTGCGCGAGACGGGCATGTCGATCGCGGACATGCAGCGGTTCGCACAGCTGCGGGCCCGGGGCGACGCCACGGTCCCCGACCGGCTCGCGATGCTCCGGGAGCACCGCGCCGACCTCGCGGACCGCATCCGCGCACTGCGCCGCAACGCGGCCGCCCTCGACGACAAGATCGACCTCCCCCACGCCTGAAGGGCGCGGGGGGACCCCCATCGAACGGCTGCTCGACCAGCCGGGATCGGACGACCTCTCATGAGCAACGCCACCACCCTGAGCGAGGCCACCACCCGCGAGGAGCGCTTCGAGCACGGCCTGGAGGTCCTCCAGCGAGTGGACGGCGAGGCCGGGCAGCGGGTCGTCGACGCGCTCGCCGACATCAACCCCGAACTCGGCCACCAGATCGTCGCCTGGGCCTTCGGCGACATCTACGACCGGCCCGGACTCGCCCCGCGCGACCGGCAGTTGGTGACCCTCGGCATGCTCACCGCGCTCGGCGGCTGCGAGGCCCAGCTCGACGTGCACGTCAACGCCGCTCTGAACGTCGGCCTCACGCCGGAGCAGATCGTCGAGGCTCTGCTGCACTCCGCGGTGTACTGCGGCGTGCCCAAGGCGCTGAACGCCACGTTCGCGGCGAAGAAGGTGTTCGCCGAGCGTGGGCTGCTGCCTGTCGGACAGCAGCCCACGACGTCGGCCGACCCTTCCTGAAGGGCTACTTCTGCTTGATCCTCAGGAAGGTCACGGAGTTCGCCGGGAAGGTGTACGTGAAGCGGTCTGCGACCCCTGCGAAGGTGGACCTCACCGGGGCGACCGCCGTGGCCGTCTCCGAGTTCACCGCGTCCGGCGCGGCCTGCAGTGTGGTGACGGCGGCCTTGCGGCCCACCTTCGCCCCACCCAGGTCGATCGCCGTACGGGCGTCCGCGGACTGGGCGTTGACGACCTTGACGATGAGGTCACCGGTCTTCGCGTCCCGCGTGACGACCTGCCGGAACGGCTCCGCGGGCTTGTCGTCCGTGAAGCTCCCCCACTCCTGGCCGTCCAGGTAGAGGGTCACCTGACGGCCTCGCACCTTGATGTCGATGTCGTAGGCACGGCCCGTCTCGATCGAACCGACCTTGGAGATCAGCGTCGACTTGCCGCCGTCCACGGCCTGTTCGACCGCGGAGGTGGTGTTGTTCCAGCCGCCGAGGTTCCACCAGTAGTAGTTGCCGGTGTCCTTGACGCCGAAGGCGACGAGGAAGCCCTCCTTGCCGGACTTCTTGGTGGCCTTCACCCGCAGGTCGTAGTCGTGCCAGGCGGGGTCACCGGCCGAGACCATGGTGTTCTCGGCGGCCACGTCGGTCTGCACGTACTGCCCGTCCTGGACACTCCAGCTTCCGCCGCCCGTGTGGGTCCACTGCGAGGCGTCACCGCTGAAGTCGTCGCTCAGCAGTGTGGTCCCGTCCGCGCCGGTGACCTTGACATCGTCGTACGCCGCCGTGGTCGCCCAGGTCGACAGTCCGACGGCGCCCGAGATCGGCGCGCTCAGCGATGGCGTGGTGGTGGCGCTGCTGGGCACCACCCGGTCGCCGACGTTGCTCATGAAGAGCTTCTGCACCTCGTAGTCGGCCGAACCCCATGAGGCGTGGTTGTTGAACCAGATCATGTCCGGACGCCACTGCACGTAGTCCTCGTTGGCGAGCAGCGGGGCGTACGAGGCGAGCTTCACGACGTCCGCGTTGCGCTCCAGGCCGGTCATGTACGCGGCTTCGGAGAGGGCGTTCTTGAAGGTGTTGCCGCCCGACGCGTACTCCCCCAGGAAGACCTTCGGACCGTTCCTGTCGTACGAGTCGTAGCGGTCGTTGTTCTGCAGGAACCACTGCGGGCTGTTGTAGTAGTGCTCGTCGACCATGTCGACGTTCGCGTCCTTGTTGAGCTTCCAGGCCGTGTCGAAGGTGGTGCCGGAGTCGTCCGGACCGGCGTTCGAAATCACCGTGACGTCCGGGTACTTGGCCTCGATGGCGGCGCGGAACTGCTTGAAGCGGGCGAAGAACTCGTTCGGCAGGTTCTCCTCGTTGCCGACTTCGAGGTGCGTGAGGTGGAAGGGCTTGGGGTGGCCCATCTGCGCCCGCTTCTTGCCCCACTCACTCGTGACCGGCCCGTTGGCGAACTCGATGAGGTCGAGGGTGTCCTGGATGTGCCGCTTGAGCAGCGCGTCGTCGTCGGTGGCCTTGTTCTGGCCGCAGCCGGTGACCAGCGCGGGCACGACGGGCAGCGGCATCGCGCCGACGTCCTCGGCGAACTGGAAGTACTCGTAGTAGCCGAGGCCGTAACTCTGGTTGTAGCCCCAAAAGTTGGAGTTGGTGGCGCGCTGCTCGACCGGGCCTATGGTGTCCTTCCACTGATACGAGCGCTTGCGCTGATAGCCCGACGCCTCGTCATATCCCTGCATGCTGCCGGTGTTGACCAGGCAGCCGCCCGGGAAGCGCACGAACCCGGGGTGGAGAGCGGCGATCTTCTCGGCGAGATCCTCGCGCAGGCCGTGTCCCTTGTACGTGTCCTGGGGCAGCAGCGAGATCATGTCGAGCGCGACCGGGCCGGCCGCGGCGACGGTGAGGCGCCCGGTGGTGCTGCTGCGGGCCGCGGTGAACGTCGCCCGGTACTTGGCCCAGCCGCCGCGCACAGTGACCCGGCGGGCCTCGGCGAGCGCGCCCTCGGAGTCCTGCAGTGTCACGGTCACGGCCGACGCTGCGTCGGCGCGGGCCCAGACCGAGAAGTCGTACGCCTTGCCGCTCTCGACCGAAATCCCGGTGTTGTAGCCGGAGTTGGTGACGGACGAGCCCCCGCCCAGGGAGAGATAGCTGCGGTTGCGGGCATTGAGCCGCCCGTCGTCGTTCACGGCCTTGGCGGTGCCGGAGACGGTCCACGAGGTGAGCGGCGTATAGGAGTTGTTGTCGGCGGTGCTGTACTCGAAGGACCGGTTCTGCACGAGCTCCGCGTACAGGCCGCCGTCCGCGGCGCGGTTGATGTCCTCGAAGAAGACGCCGTACATGGTGTCGTCGATCTTCGCGCCCGAGCCCTTCGGGTCGACGGTGATCGCGTAGTCGGTGACGTCGGCGGCGGCGCTCGCCGGAGCGGGCCCGGGTACGACGGTGGAGGCCACCAGGAGTGCGGTGGCCGTGAGTCCGAGTCTCCAGCGGGTGCGGGTGGGTGACATGGATACTCCGCGGCTCTGTAGTGTTGAGTTGTTCGAAATATCAGACGTCGATCAATACTTCGAACGGCAAGATAGGGAGGGGGTCGGAGTGCGTCAATGGGTCGCGCAGCATCGGATGGGACGGAGAGCGGGTCGGTATGGGCGAGTTCTGGCCAGTGACGGACGTACTGGCCTACCTGACCGGCAGTTGGCGGGTGGAGCGCTCGGTGCGGGATCTGGCGAGCGGCGCCGAGGGGCGATTCACGGGGACGACCGTCTTCTCACCACTTGAAGACGGCGGCGACGGCCTCCTCCATCAGGAGTCCGGGACCTTCGTCTGGCAGGGCACGCCCCGGCCCGCCGAGCGGACGCTGTGGTTCCTGCCGGGAGAGCGCCCGGGCAGCGCGGCCGTACGGTTCTCCGACGGCCGTCCCTTCCACGATCTGGACCTGACCACCGGGCGGCACATCGCCGACCATCCGTGCGTGGCGGACCTCTACCGGGGCGAGTTCACCGTCCGCGACGCGAACCACTGGCGGACCGTGTGGCGCGTGCGGGGACCCGCGAAGGACCTGGTGCTCACCACCGACTACGCGCGTGTGGACTGAGAGAACGCTCCGTCGAAGCGCAGGTTCCAGCGGCCGGCCCGGCCCGTGACGGTGGTCGTCGACAGGGGGCGTACATCGATGTTCCAGTACGTCGAGGGCGGCGCCTTGAGGGCGTAGACCAGGGCGGCCCGGATCACCGAGGGTTCGGCCACGGCGACGATGCACCCGCCGTCGTCGGCGGGCCTGGTGTCGAGCCAGGCGCCGACGCGAGCGATGAAGGCCAGCAGCGATTCGCCGCCGTGGGGCGTGGACCGCGGATCGGCGAGCCAGGCGTCGACGGCCTCGGGTTCACGGGCCATCGCCTCGCCCAGCGTGAAGCCGCGCCAGCGGCCCATGTCGCAGTCGCGCAGGGCGAGCTGGACGAGCGGCCCGTACCCCAGGGCGTCACCGGTGGCACGGCTGCGTGGCGTCGGCGAGCAGTAGCGCAGCTCGGCCGCCGCCAGCGCCACCAGCTCGGGGGCGGCGCGCTGCACCTCGTCCCAGCCGGCCTGGTCCAGTGGCCGGTCGTCCTGGAAACGCTCCGCGAGCAGCGAGGAGCTGCGCGCGGCGGCGACGAACGTGACCCGAAGATGCATGCGGAGATCGTGGAACGCGGGACTCCGCAGGTCAAGGGGCATTACGCAGGGTATTTGCGGGCTCACTGCAGCGGGTTTGCGAAGCGGGCCTGCCCGGAGCGGGCCCCGCCGCACCGTTTTGGTTTGCCGCCCCCTCCGCCCCTACCCGTCCCGTACCTGGGGGCTCCGCCCCCCAGACCCCCGTATCGCGCTTCGCGCTCGCCCCCGAACGCCGGACGGGCTTGAAACTTCTGGCGGCGGCCGGCTAAGCGATCTCCGCGCATGCGGCCCGCAGCCTCCGTACCCCCTCCGTGATCTCCTCCGTCCCCGCTACCGCCGCGAAGCTCAACCGGAGGTGGGCGGCCGGGGGTTCGGCGCTGAAGTAGGGGCGGCCGGGGGTGACGGCGACGCCTGCACGGAGGGCGGCGGTGACCAGGGCGGTCTCGTCCGTGCCGTCGGGCAGGCGCAGCCAGAGGTGGTAGCCGCCGAACGGGATGTGAGGGAGGGCGAGTTCGGGGAGGTCCAGGCGCAGCGCGGTGGTCATCGTGTCGCGGCGGGCCTTCAACTCGGCGGCCAGGGCGCGGAGATGGCGGGGCCAGGCGGGTGAGCCGACGAGTTCGAGCGCGGCCTCCTGGAGCGGGCGCGGTACGAAGAAGGTGTCGACGACCTGGATGGCGCGCAGCCGCTCGAGTACCGGACCGCGCGCGGCCAGTGCGCTCACCCGGAAGCTCGGCGAGGTCGCCTTGGTCAGCGAGCCGACGTGCACGACGACTCCGTCGGGGTCCTCGGCGGCCAGCGGCCTGGGCAACGGTCCCGCGTCCTCGTGCACCAGACGGCGTACGAAATCGTCCTCGACCACGAACGCGCCGGCGTCCCGCGCGATGCGCAGCACCTCGCCCCGCCGCTCGGGCGCGAGGACGGCACCCGTCGGGTTCTGGAACAACGGCTGGCAGACGAAGACGCGGGCGCCGGTCGCCCTGAAGGCGTCGGCGAGCAGTTCCGGCTTCACGCCGTCGGCGTCGACGGGCACCGGCACGGGGCGCAGTCCGGCCGCGCGGGCGATCGCCAGCATGCCCGGGTAGGTGGGCGATTCGACCAGAACCGGCGCCCCGGGCGGCGCGAGCGCGCGCAGGGCGGTCGTCAGCGCGGACTGACCGCCTGCCGCGATGAGCACCTCGGCCGCGGTGATCGCGCCCCCGATCCCCCGCGCGAACCACTCGCGCAGTTCCGCGAGCCCTTCCATGGGCGGCCTGGACCAGGCCCCAGGACGGCGCCCTGCCCGGGACAGGGCCGCGCCCATCGCCCGCTCGGGCTGCAGCGACGGGTGCAGATAGCCGCCGTTGAACTCGACGACGCCGGGCGGCGGGGCGGCGAGCGAGACGAGGACGCCGGACGCGTCCACCGTGCGTGGTACGAGTTCGGCCGCGGCGTCCGCGCTGAGCGCGAGCTCCTGCCAGGAGGTGTCCCCGGCGGGAGCGGGGGTGGTACGCGGCCGCGCCCGGAACGCGCCGGCGCCGGGCCGGGTGACCACAAGACCTTCGGCGGCGAGCTGTGCCAGCGCCCGCGACACGGTCACCGGACTCACCCGGAACCGCTCCACGAGTGCCCGGCTCGACGGCAGCTTTCCACCCGGCGAGTAGCGGTTCAGCTCCCGACGCAGCTGATTCGCCAGCTCTCCCACACTGCTACGCTCTTGCATGAGAGCACAGGATAGCGCTACTGCCGAGACCCCGATAGCGGTTGTCACTACTGGGACCGCCGCGAGCGACACTGCCCGGAGCACCGCGAACGACACCCCTCGGACCGCTGCGACGGCCCGCCGCTCAGGCACCCTCCAAGCCGCCCTCGGTGTCACGGCCTTCTCCCTGACCTTCCCCTCCACCGCGTGGGGTCTGGAGGGATTCGGCCCCTGGTCCCTGGTGGCCGTGCGCAGCGTCCTGGCGGCGGTCATCGCGGGCGGCTGCCTTCTGGCGCTGCGTGTTCCCGTGCCGGGCCGCCGCCACCTGGCGGGGCTGGCCGTCGTCGCCGCCGGTGTCGTGCTCGGCTTCCCGCTGCTGACGACGCTCGCGCTGGAGACGTCGACCACCGCCCATGCGGCCGTGGTGGTCGGGCTGCTGCCACTGACGACCGCGCTGTTCTCGGCACTGCGGACCGGGGCGCGGCCCTCGCGGATGTTCTGGGTGGCGGCCGTCGCGGGCGCGGCCGCGGTGATCGCGTTCACCGTGCAGCAGAGCGGTGGCGCTCTGACCGGCGCGGACGCGTATCTCTTCGGGGCGCTGCTGATCTGCGCGGCGGGCTACACCGAGGGCGGCCGGCTCGCCCGTGTCATGCCGGGCTGGCAGGTCATCGGCTGGGCGCTGGTCCTGTGTCTGCCCCTGTCGGTGCCGGGCGCGCTGATCGCGCTGTCGCAGGAGCCCGTGCGGCTGACCACGCACAGCGTGGCGGGACTGCTGTGGGTGTCGGCCGTGTCGCAGTTCCTCGGCCTGGTCGTCTGGTACCGCGGTATGGCATCGATCGGGATTCCGAAGGCCAGCCAGTTGCAGCTGGCGCAGCCGCTGCTCACACTGGTGTGGTCGGTACTGCTCCTGGGCGAGCAGCTCACACCGGCCGCACCCCTGACGGCCGCCGCCGTTCTGGTCTGCATCGCGCTCACCCAACGGGCGCGGGGCTGACCGGCACGCACGGGCCGGGCCAACCGGCGCCACCAGCCGTAGACTTGCGACAACGGACCGCTACTCCCGCACATGACGAGGAGACCGTTCATATGCGTGCAACCGTGGGCGACCAGATTGTGCAGCACGGCAGGGTTGTCGGGCAGCACGACAAGGTCGGGAAGATCACCGAGGTCATGGGGGCGGAGGGCAATCCCCCGTACCGCGTGAAGTTCGAGGACGGGCACGAGGGAGTGTGCTCACCGGGCCCCGACACCGAAATCCGCCACAAGGACACCAGGTAGGAGCTCAGCACAGGGGCGCGCCCAGCCGGCGCGCCCTGGCTCAGCGCGGAGTTCTCGCCGGCCGCTGATAGTGGTCGGCGACGACCCGTGCCATTGCGCCGATGCGATCCGCGCCGACCTCCCTGGCCGAGAAGAAGGCGTGCCCGCACACTTGCGGGTGGTCGCCGGCGAGGGTGAGGTGCCGGGAAAGCTCGGCGGGGTCCTGCCATGCAGCGGGCTGCGCCGGATCGCCCGCCTTGTACAGCGCCTCCCCGACGTACAACTGCACGCCCGTGCCCTCGGCGACCGACGACCACCAGGGCAGCAGCTTCGCGTAGTCGGCGGCGGCGAGCCCGATGTTCCAGTACAGCTGCGGGCAGATGTAGTCGATCCAGTGCTCCCGGACCCATTTCCTGGTGTCGGCGTGCAGATCGTCGTACGTCTGCACGCCGGCCCGGGTCGGCGAGCCGAGCCCGTCGGTGGTGGCGTTGCGCCACACCCCGAAGGGGCTGATCCCGAAGCGGGCCGCGGGCCGGATCTCCTTGATGCGGGCGGCCATGTCCAGGACCAGGCAGTCGATGTTGTCGCGCCGCCAGGCGGCCTTGTCCGGGAAGCCCGCGCCGTGGACCGCGTACGTCGCCTCATCGTCGAAGACCTGGCCGGCGACCGGATACGGGTAGAAGTAGTCGTCCCAGTGCACGGCGTCGATCTCGTACTTCCGCACGGCGTCGAGCATCGCGTCCTGGACGAACTCTCGGACCTGGGGCAGCCCGGGATCGTAGTAGAGCTTCCCGCCGTAGGGCACGACCCACTCGGGGTGCTCGCGGGCGGGGTGGCCCGCCACGAGCCTCGCCAGGTCGGTGTGGTTGGCGATCCGGTACGGGTTGAACCAGGCGTGCAGCGACAGGCCGCGCGCATGGGCCTCCGTCACCGCGGTGTCCAGCGGGTCCCAGCCGGGGTCCTCGCCCTGGACACCGGTCAGGTACTGGGACCACGGCTCGTAGGGCGAGGGCCACAGTGCGTCGGCCGTGGGGCGCACCTGGAAGATCACGGTGTTGAGGCGGAGGCGTACGGCGGTGTCGAGATGGTCGAGGAGTTCGGCGCGCTGCCAGCCGGCGGTCAGGCCCGGGCTCGACGGCCAGTCGCGGTTGGAGACGACGGCCAGCCACATCCCGCGCAGCTCGCTCCCGGGCTGCGCCCGGTCGCGCCCCCGGGAGGCCGGGCCCGGGGATGACGCGGCGTCCCCCGCCGTCGCGAGCCCCGAGAGTGTCGCCACGGCTGCCACCGCGAACGCCCGACGCGACAGTCGCTCCATCTCCACACCCCGATACGCAATGGATCCGCGCCATCACGGATCGTCTCCGCGCCCAGCATGCCGGACCCGGACGATCGATCATCGATACTTCGGAGTAACGTGCACGATCGGAGCAGGCACCGAACAACGGGAGTCCTGCCAGTGCCGTAGATCAGCGAAGGGGACGATGTGACCGACATCGAACGCGTCGGAGTCGTGGGCTGCGGCCAGATGGGAGCGGGTATCGCCGAGGTGTGCGCCCGCGCCGGTCTGGACGTCAAGGTCGCCGAGACCACCGGTGAAGCCCTGGAGATCGGCCGTACCCGGCTCTTCAACTCCCTCTCCAAGGCGGCCGAGCGCGGAAAGATCTCCGAGCCGGAGCTCAAGGCCACCCAGGACCGGCTCAGCTTCACCACGGACCTCGGCGAGTTCGCCGACCGCGACCTGGTGATCGAGGCCGTCGTGGAGAACGAGCAGGTGAAGACCGAGATCTTCCAGGTGCTCGACCAGGTGGTGACCCGGCAGGACGCGATCCTCGCCTCCAACACCTCCTCGATCCCGCTGGTGAAGCTCGCCGTCGCCACCTCGCGCCCCGACCAGGTCATCGGCATCCACTTCTTCAACCCGGCCCCGGTGCAGCAGCTCGTCGAGCTGATCCCGGCCCTGACCACCTCCGAGGGCACCCTCGGCCGCGCCCAGCTGTTCGCCGAGAAGGCGCTCGGCAAGCACGCGATCCGCGCTCAGGACCGCTCGGGCTTCGTGGTCAACGCGCTGCTGATCCCGTATCTGCTGTCCGCGATCCGGATGTTCGAGTCGGGCATCGCGAGCCGCGAGGACATCGACAATGGCATGGAGATGGGCTGCGCCCACCCGATGGGCCCGCTCAAGCTGTCCGACCTGATCGGCCTCGACACGGTGGCCTCGGTCGCGTACTCGATGTACGAGGAGTACAAGGAGCCCCTGTACGCCGCTCCCCCGCTGCTCCAGCGCATGGTGGACGCGGGACGCCTGGGCCGTAAGTCGGGCTCGGGTTTCTACACGTACGGTCAGTGATCTTCTCCACGTACGACCAGTGATACCGAAGCGCTGACTACGGTCCGTACAGCTCGGGCAGGCGCGGGCCCGGCACCCTTTCGGGTGCCGGGCCCGCGCCATTCACACACCGTGTGCGCGCCGGGCCCGCATATGCCCCTCGCACACGCTCCCCACCTGTCCACCAGGCGAGTTGACTTTCCGTGCGCATGTAAGGGATGTGACGACTACGGAAAGGAGCGGACTCGTGACCGCCGACCCCGAGCATCCCGTGGCCCCAAGGGAACTCGCAGAGTTACGCCGGTCGCTCGAAGTGGGCCTCACCCGCATCGAGGGCGGACTGGCGCTGCTCACTCAGCGCGACGACCAGACCGCCAAGGATCTCGACGACCTGAGCGCACGGGTCGTCGCCCTCGAGCACACCCGCTGGCCACTGCCCACCCTCGCGGCCGTCGCGGCCGTGGGCGCGCTGGCCGTGGCGGTCTGGCAGGCTCTGGGCCACTAGGCCCCTGGACGCGTGGGGGGACGGATCAGGGCAACGCGTCCTGCCCGAGCCTGAGATGGTGCAGAAGGAGCAGTGCGGCAGCCATGTTGGCGGCCGGGACCTCGCCGCGGGCGACCATGTCGGGAACGAGCTTTAAGGGAACCCATTCCCTTCGGTCCGACTCGAAGTCGTCCACGGGGTGTCCGATGTACGCGCCCTCGTCGGCCCAGAAGATGTGGTGCCGGGCGTCGGTGAGCCCGTTCGAGGGCTCGACGCTCATCAGATGCCGCAGGGGTCCCGGCCGCCAGCCGGTCTCCTCCTCCAGTTCGCGGGCCGCCGCGACGGCGATGTCCTCACCGTCCTCGACGACGCCCGCCGCGAGTTCCCACCCCCAGCTGTCGGTGATGAAGCGGTGCCGCCACAGGAGCAGCACTTCATTGGCCTCATTCACCACAGTGGCCACGGCCACCGGCCGCAGCCGTATCAAAAAGTGATCGAGGTGCCGACCGTCCGGCAGCTCCACATCTGCGAGATTGACGCTGAACCAGCGGTTTGCGTACACAGTTTGTTCGTTTCGTTTCGTCCACTGCACGGTTCTGCCACCTTCCGCCGAGTAGATGGCAATATCGCAGCAGGAGCGTCCTCTCAGCAGGCTCACAGCGGTCGGGGCACGGTGCAGCGGCAGCGCAGGCACGGAGTTCTGAAGCGGTACGCGGTGTTCTGGGAGCACTTGTCTACAGCGGTACGCGCAGTGCCCCGTCGATGAGTTCGGCGGCCTCGGCCGTGCCCGCACAGCCGCTGCGCACCAGGTGTTCGCGTACCGCGCGAAGTCTGTCACGCAGTCGCTGGGACTCCATCCCCCGCGCCTGTTCGGCCATTTGGACCGCGGTGGCCACCGCCTTGTCGGCATTGCCCTGGCGCAGCTCGATCTGACTGAGCATCGCGAGCCGGTGCACCCGTCCCCGGTCGTGCGCCGGGTTGTCGACGGCGGCTATGGCGTGCTCCCCCGCCGCCACCAGATCGCCGAGGCTGAGCAGCGCCTCCGCCACCTGTACGTTGACCAGGCCCGGCTGGACATAGCCGGTCTCATCGGGCTCGTAGCCCCGACGGATGCGCTCGGCGGCCTGTTCGGCACGCCGGATGCAGGACAGCGCGCTGCTGCCGTCGCCCAGGTGCGCATACGCCTTGGCCTGCATCGCGTAGAGGTCGGAGGCGAGCGCCGGAGTGATGTGCCGCCCCGCAGCGCGCAGCGCGGCCTCGGCGAACGCGACGGCCTGCCGGTACTCGCGCATGAACAGCGACTGGTTGACGAGCAGGGCTATGACGTAGGCCCCAAGTCCCCTGTCCCCGCTGGCCTTCGCCAGGCGCAGCGCCTGGTGGAAGTAGCGCTGGGCGAGTCCGTGCGCGTCGGAGTCGTAGGCGCAGATACCCGCGATGGCGACCAGGCCGCCGGTCGCGCGGTGGAGTTGGCGGCCGGTGGCGTCGGTGTAGCTGCCGCGCAGCAGAGGTGCCGTCTCCGAGTTGAGGAAGCCGACGATCCGGGTGCGGGTCGCGATGCCGCCGGCCTTGCGGTACATCTGCTCGTAGTGGGCGCGGGCCGCGCGCAGCATCTCGATGTCGGCCATGCTGACCCGGTGGCGTCCGCCGCGCGAGACGTCGACGTCCTCGGGCGGGTTCTCCCACTCCCACACCGGCATCACGGCGGGCGTTCCGGTGACGGCCGGGGCGCCGAGGATGTGCGGGCGCTGCTGTTCGTCGGAGCGCCACAGGGCGGTGGCGCGCTCGACGAAGCCGGAGAGCGAGGTGCCGTGCGGGGTGGACGGCTCGCCGGGCACGCCGAGGCCGATGTCGTCGAGCGTGACCGGCCGGTGCAGTCGGCCGGCGAGCACCTCGCAGATCAGGTCGGGCACCTGGCCGCGCGGGCGCTGGCCCTTCAACCAGCGCGCCACGGCGGTGTGTTCGTACCTGAGCGCGAGACCGCGCGCTCTCCCCGCCTGATTGACGTGGGCGGCGAGTCCCGCGTGCGAGATGCCGGCCTCGTCGAGAATCGCGTCGAGCAGAGTGTTGGGCTGCATGAAGGCCCCCCGGGTGGCTCGGTGCCGACAGACTAGTGCGTCCCGTTTCACACGGGGTGTGAAACGAGTGCCCGTATCCGGGCAGTACGCGCACTGTCGCAGAGCGTTTCTGGCCGGTTGACTGAAATGCCTCGCAAGAGGCCGGCCGGGCCGCCGGCTCCCCCTCGTACAGTGCGGCGGCCCGATTCCGCGCCGTCCGCCCAGCTGCCTGCCCGACACTCCGTGGCGGGGCGGACGGCTCCGCCGGTTGCACAGCCCCGCGCCCCTAACGGGGCGCGTGGTGGGCCACGGCGTGCCCCTGCTGCAGGGCGACGCGACTGCGGTCGTTGCGGAGCACGAGCACGGCCACGTCGTCGGCGGGTCTGCCGCCGGTGTGACGCAGCAGCCCGGTGAGGACTGCGCGCAGGACGGACTGGGGTGAGACGGGCTGGGTACGGACGGCCACGGTGAGTTCGGCCGGGAGCGGGAAGAAGCGGCCGTGGCCGTCGCGTGCGTCCTCGACACCGTCGGTGTGCAGGAACAGCACCTCGCCGGGCAGGAGTTGACCGCAGCGCACGGCGGGCAGCTCGGCCGGGAGCGGGAACGGCCCCAGCGGGGGCAGCGGGTCGGCACGCACGAGTGGTTCGGCCCGACCGCCGCTGAGCAGATACGGCCACGGATGACCGCAGTTGAGGGCATACACCTCGCCGTCGGAGCGGATCTCCAGCAGCAGCACGGTAACGAACTCCTCGGCGACCGGACTGTCCGGATCGAGCCCGGTCGAGGGGTGCTCGGCCCGGGCCCGCTCGCGCAGATGCCGGGCCAGCGCGCGCTCGAGTCTCCTCAGTACGCAGCCGAGTTCCGGCTCGTCGTGCACGGCCTCGCGGAAGCTGCCGAGAACGGCGGCGACGGTTCCGATGGCGCCGAGCCCGTGTCCGCGGACGTCGCCCATGACGATCCGTACGCCGTGCTCGGTGGCGATCACCTCGTACAGGTCACCGCCGACGCTCGCGCCACGGTCCGCCGACAGCTGGGCCGCGGCGACGCTCAGCCCGTCGATGCGCGGGGGCAACGGCCGCAGCAGCACGTTCTGGGCGGCGCCCGCGACCTTGCGGATCTGCCTGAGCTCCCGCAGCAGCGCACTTCTGACGTGGAGTATCAGGCCCGTGCCGACGGCGAAGAAGACGGCGCTGGTGACGATCCGGGCGCCGAGCCCGTTCTGCTGCGCGAGCGGGCAGGCCATCTTGTACGTGATCGCCATCGCGCCCCAGGCGAGGGGCAGCCCCATGCCGAGCGCCCGGGCCAGCGGTGGGCGCTCGGCCCGGCGAACCGTGCGGTCCTGGCCGGCACGCGGGACACGTCTGCGGACCAGCCGGGGTCCTCCTCCGCGCACCGCCCGAGTGAGCCCGACCCGCAGGGCGTCGCCCCGGCCCCGCGGCCCGAGGCCCGCCCGGGCCAGCACCCGTGAATGCGTCCGGGGCGTTGCCCTGCAGGGAGCCCCAGCCTTGATACGGATCATGCCGATTGGCCCCCCAATAGGCCCTGACAGCGCAGACGGCCTCCGAGAGGCCGGTCCGATTCTGTCGACCGCATGCCCCGATCGGGCCAGATCGCCCGGACTTGTCACCCGAATGAGTGAGGTGCCTTCGGATACATGCATTTATGCAGGTGGGCCAAGGGATGGCGCCCCCGTGAGGGGCGCCGGGAACTGCGCGTCGAGCCACGAACAACCCGCGGCACATGAACGACCCGCAGTTCCCCGGCACAGCCGGCGGAGCGCCTACGCTCCGCGCAACACCGCGTCCGTACGCTCGGCGGCCAGCGCCACCGCCGCGTCGCGGGCCGCGGACGCCTCGTCCACGGTCAGCGTGCGGTCGGCGGCACGGAACCGCAGCGCGTACGCGAGCGACTTCTTGCCCTCACCGAGCTGCTCACTGTTCTCGTAGATGTCGAACAGCCGGATGGACTCCAGCAGTTCACCCGCGCCCTCGCGGAGCGCGGCCTCGACGTCCGTGTGCGGGACGAACTTGTCGACGACCAGTGCGACGTCCTGCGTGGCGACGGGGAAGGTCGAGATCTTCGGGCCCTTGGGGAGGCCCTCGCTCGCCTGCTCCAGCGCGTCCAGGTCCAGCTCCATCGCGCAGGTGCGCGCGGGCAGGCCCAGGGTGTTCAGGACGCCGGGGTGCAGCTCACCGGCGTACCCGATGACCTGCTCGACGCCACCCACGCGGACCGCCAGCTCGGCGCAGCGGCCCGGGTGCCACGGCCCGTACTGGCCGGAGCGGACGAGGAGTTCGGTCCCCGACTCGCGGGCCAGGGTGCGCGCGGCCTCGATCGCGTCGGCCCAGTCGGCCGGGCGGCCCTTGCCCCACCAGCCGGCCTGCTCGCGGGCGCCCGCGAGGACGACGGCGGCGTGCCGCGGCTGGATGGGGAGCGCGGCGGTGAGCGACGCGATCTCCTCGTCGGTCGGACGGCGGTCGACGGGCAGCCAGCCCGCGACGCGCAGCTCGTCCTGCGGGTGGAAGACCAGGCCCGTCTCGAAGAGCGCCAGGTCGTGCGCACCACGTCCGTCGTTGCGGCGCAGGGCCTGGAGCAGGCCCGGCAGCAGCGTCGTACGGAGCGCGGGCTCCTCGTCGGAGAGCGGGTTTACCAGCTTGACGACCTTGCGCATCGGGTCGTCGGCGGCCAGGCCGAGCTGGTCGAAGACGTGCTCGCCGATGAACGGGTAGTTCAGCGCCTCGACGTATCCGGCGCCGGCCAGCGCGCGGCCGATACGGCGCTGCAGCCGCTGCCGGTCGGTGAGGCCGAGGCCGGCGGGGGGCGCCGGCAGCGTGGAGGGCAGGTTCTCGTAGCCCTCGAGACGGATGACCTCCTCCGCGAGGTCGTTCGGGTCCGTCAGGTCGGGGCGCCAGGACGGCACGGTGACGATCAGCTCGTCCTGACCGTAGACGTCGCAGCCGACCTGCTGGAGACGGCGTACGACGGTCTCGCGGCCGTATTCGACACCGGCCACCTTGTCCGGGTGGTTCGCCGGGACGGTGATGGTGTGCGGCGCGGAGGGCGCGATGACCTCGGTGACTCCGGCGTCGGCGCTGCCGCCTGCGAGGAGGACCAGCAGGTCGACGGTCCGCTGGGCCGCGGCGGACGCGGCCTGCGGGTCGACGCCGCGCTCGAAGCGCTTGGACGCCTCGGAGGCCAGCTTGTGCCGACGGGCCGTACGCGCGATCGAGATCGCGTCGAAGTGCGCGGCCTCGATGACGACCTCGGTGGTGGTGCCCTCGGTGTCGTCGATCTCGGTGTTGGCGCCACCCATGACGCCCGCGAGGCCGATGGGGCCGCGGTCGTCGGTGATGACCAGGTCCTCGGCGTCGAGCGTGCGCGTGACGCCGTCGAGAGTGGTGAGCTTCTCGCCCTGCTCGGCCCGGCGCACGCCGATCGCGCCTTGGACGCGGGTGCGGTCGTACGCGTGCAGGGGCTGGCCGAGCTCCAGCATCACGTAGTTGGTGATGTCGACGGCGAGCGAGATCGGGCGCATGCCCGCCTTCTGGAGGCGGCGCTGCAGCCAGATCGGGGAGCGGGCCTCGGGGTCGAGACCCGTCACCGTGCGCGCCGTGAAGCGGTCGCAGCCGCGCGGGTCGGCGACCTGCACCGGGTAGCCGAACGCGTTCGGCGCCGGCACGTCGAGCAGCGCCGGGTCGAGCAGCGGGCGCCCGTACGCGATGGCCGCCTCGCGGGCGATGCCGCGCAGCGAGAGGCAGTACCCGCGGTCGGGGGTGACGGCGATGTCGAGGACCTCGTCGACGAGCTGAAGCAGCTCGATCGCGTCGGTGCCGACCTCGGTCTCCGGCGGAAGGACGATGATGCCACCGCTGCCGTCGTCGCCCATGCCCAGCTCGTCGCCGGAGCAGATCATGCCGTGCGAGGTCCTGCCGTACGTCTTGCGCGCGGCGATCGCGAAGTTGCCGGGCAGGACGGCGCCCGGCAGGACCACGACGACCTTGTCGCCGACGGAGAAGTTGCGGGCGCCGCAGACGATCTCCTGGAGCTCACCGGTGCCGTTGGCGGTGCCGACGTCGACCAGACAGAAGCGGATGGGCTTCTTGAAGCCCTCCAGCTCCTCGATGGACTGCACCTGGCCGACGACCAGGGGGCCCTTGAGGTCGGCGCCGAGCTGCTCGACCGTCTCGACCTCGAGGCCTGCCGAAATGAGCTTGGCCTGGACGTCGCGCCCGGTCTCCGTCGCCGGCAGGTCGACGTACTCCCGCAGCCAAGAAAGCGGGACCCGCATCAGATCTCCATCCCGAACGGCCGGGTGAACCGGACGTCACCCTCGACCATGTCTCGCATGTCTTCGACGTTGTGGCGGAACATCAGCATCCGCTCGATGCCGAACCCGAAGGCGAATCCGCTGTACTTCTCCGGGTCGACGCCGCAGGCGATGAGCACCCGCGGGTTGACCATGCCGCAGCCGCCCAGCTCGATCCAGCCCTCGGAGGAGCACGTCCGGCAGGGGCGGTCGGGGTTGCCGACGGACTCGCCCTTGCAGACGTAGCAGAGCATGTCCATCTCGGCGGACGGCTCGGTGAAGGGGAAGAAGGCCGGGCGCAGCCGGGTCTTCATGTCGGAGCCGAAGAGCACCTGAACCATGTGGTCCAGGGTGCCCTTGAGGTCGGCCATGGTCAGACCCTCGTCGATGGCGAGGAGCTCGATCTGGTGGAAGACCGGGGTGTGCGTGGCGTCCAGCTCGTCCGTGCGGTACACGCGGCCCGGGCACACGATGTAGACGGGCGGCTCACGGTCGAGCATGGCGCGGGCCTGCACCGGCGAGGTGTGCGTGCGCAGCACGACACCGGACTCGCCGTGGTCGCCCTTCGGACCCTCGACGAAGAAGGTGTCCTGCATCTGCCGGGCCGGGTGGTCCGGGCCGAAGTTCAGGGCGTCGAAGTTGAACCACTCGGCCTCGACCTCGGGGCCCTCGGCGACCTCGTATCCCATGGACACGAAGACGTCGGCGACCCGCTCCATCATGGTGGTCAGCGGGTGCCGGGCGCCTGCCGGTACGCGGTCGTAGGGCAGCGTGACGTCCACCGCCTCCTCGACCAGCACCCGGGCGTCGCGCTCGGCCTCCAGCTCGGCCTGGCGGGCGGCGAAGGCCTTGTTCACGGCGCCGCGGGCCTGGCCCACGCGCTTGCCGGCCTCGGCCTTGGCGTGCGGGGGCAGGGCGCCGATCTCGCGGTTGGCGAGGGCCAGCGGCGAGGTGCCGCCGGTGTGGGCGACCTTGGCCTCCTGGAGCGCGTCGAGGTCACCGGCGGCTGCGAAGGCGGCGAGCGCCTTGTCCCGCATGCGCTCGATCTCTTCCGGTTTCAAGGCCTCGACCTCTACAGGGTCGTACGACTTATTCGGTGCCGACATCTCTTCCCGTGCTTCCGGTTGGCTGGCGGATGGTCCCCGTCGACGACTCGGAGACGAATCGTCCACATTGAGGGACGCAAAGGTGCCAAAGGCCGAGTCTAACGGGGTGGGAGACAGCCTTGGACGCGCAGTCCAAGGGGTGGCTCCTGAGCGCGTGCGCCCGTGGGGCCTCTTCGGCGTTACAGCAGATACGCCGGGGTGCCCACGGGCAACGTAAATCGGAACTCGGCGCCGCCGCCGGGGGCGCGGCCGACCGTGATGGAGCCGCCGTGGGCCTCGACGATGCCCTTGACGATGTAGAGCCCGAGCCCGGTGCCGCCGCGCTTGCTGCCCCGCCAGAAGCGGGTGAAGACGCGGTTCATGGATTCCTCCGGGATGCCGGTGCCCTCGTCGCTCACGGTGACCGACGTGGCCGCGTACTCGCCGTCTTCGCGCTCACGCGGGGACGCCGAGGGCGCTACGTCAATCGTGACGGTTCCCTCGCCGTGGCGCACCGCATTTTCGAGCAGGTTGCTGAGCACCTGGTCGATCTTGTCGGGGTCCGCCCAGAGAGCGGGCAGGGGATGTTCGATGCGGAGCAGGAAGCGGTCGGCGGGCTGGCCCGCGGTGACGTACGCCTGGATGTGGCGGCCGACGGCGGCGCCGATGTCGACGGGCTGGCGGCGCACCTCGAGACGCCCGGAGTCGATGCGGGAGATGTCGAGCAGCTCGGCGATGAGCCGCGTGACGCGATTGGCG
The DNA here is from genome assembly GCF_055566975.1 of Streptomyces sp. NPDC027189. Classification (NCBI taxonomy): domain Bacteria; kingdom Bacillati; phylum Actinomycetota; class Actinomycetes; order Kitasatosporales; family Streptomycetaceae; genus Streptomyces; species Streptomyces sp. NPDC027189. Next base: position 318,409 of record NZ_JBVHRI010000005.1, on the reverse strand, counting down.
TCGGCGTCGACGGTCTCCAGCATGAGCTTCTTCTGGTCGTCGGTGAAACGCTCCCACTTGGCCAGCAGCGTCGCGGTGAAGCCCTTGACGGAGGTGAGCGGCGAGCGCAGTTCATGGGCGACCGTGGCGATCAGCTCGGCGTGGCTGCGCTCGGTGCGGCGGCGGGCCTCGGTGTCACGCAGGGAGACGACGACGCGGTGGATGGGGCCGGTCGGGTTCGTCCGCACGTAGCGAGCCGAGACGAGGACCTCACGGCCGCCGGGCAGCAGCAGATTGCGCTCGGGCTGACCGTTGCGGATCGCGAGACCGCCGTAGGGGTCGGTCAGCTGCCACCAGCGGCGGCCCTCCAGGTCCTCTAAAGGGAGGGCCGACTCGAGTCGGCGGCCGAGGGCCTCGGAGGGAGGAACGGCGGTGATACGAGCCGCGGCGGCGTTGAAGCAGATCACCCGGCCCTGCTCGTCGGCGACGACGAGTCCGTCGGGCAGGTCGTCGGGGTCGATACCCAGCTCGGCCCCGAGCTCGGCGCCCGGGGCGCCCGCGGCGTCGGCTCCGAGTGCGGCTTCACGCTCGGTGGCGAGCTCACCGCGCCGGGACGCGGGTGTGCCGCGCACGTCCCGTGCTCGCGGCGCCTTCTGCGCACCGCTCGTGCCGACACTCATCCCCGTACCCCACCTCTCGTCTGGCAGTGGGCCCCCGAGCCCGTCACCCTACTAGCTGTCGGTGACGGAACGGCACCCTCCGGAGGCGCGCTGTGCACGGGCGGATGCATAGAGACATACGGCGGCGGCCGTGGCGAGGTTCAAGCTCTCGGCCTTTCCGTGAATAGGAACGCGCACGACGGCATCGGCCAGCGCGCGGGTCTCCTCCGGAAGCCCCCACGCCTCGTTCCCGAACACCCAGGCGGTGGGCCCGCCCATGGTCCCCTTGTCGAGCTCGTCGTCGAGATCGTCGTCACCGGCGCCGTCGGCGGCGACAATCCGCACACCGGCGTCCTTGAGCCCCTGCACGGCCCGCTCGACGGGCACGCCGACAGCGACGGGCAGATGGAACAGGGAGCCGACCGAGGCCCGTACGGCCTTGGGATTGTAGAGATCGACGGACGCGTCGGTGAGGACGACGGCCTCGGCGCCGGCTGCGTCCGCGCACCTCAGCACCGTCCCGGCGTTCCCGGGGTCCCGGACGTGCGCGAGTACGGCGACGAGCTTGGGCGCGGCCCGGAGGATCTCCTCGAACGGGGTGTCCAGGAAACGGCAGACCCCGACCAGCCCCTGCGGGGTGACGGTCGTCGAGATGTCGGCGATCACCGCCTCGTCGGCGAGATGCACACGCGCCCCGGCGTCCCGGGCCTCCCCGACGATGTCGGCGTACCGCTCCGCCGCCTCGACGGTCGCGAAGAGCTCCACCAGCGTGGCGGCGCCGTCGGCCCGATGCGCCGCCGCCTCCCGCACGGCCTGCGGCCCCTCGGCGAGAAACAGCCGCTCCTTCCCCCGGAAGTTCCGCCTCGCCAGCCGCCGCGCGGCAGAGACACGAGGCGAGCGCGGGGAGATCAACTCGGGGGCGGCAGCCATGGGTTCACCTTCGGTGGGTTACGGAGAATGGTTCAACGCCCGCCGCACGGGGCTGAACCGACGACGGGGATCTCGTGGACGGAGCGTCTCGCGTCTGCCGCCGAGCACGACAGCAGGCTGTCGTTTGCGGCTGCGGCTGCGGCTGCGGCTGCGGCTGCGGCTGCGGGCGAGTATCCCGGCAAGCCGGAGCCTTCAGCCTCTGGAGCGACCGGGACCTTCAGCCGCGGCGGTGACCGGAGCCTGCAGCCTCCGAAACAACTGGGATCTTCAGCCGCGGCGGCGACCGGAGCCTTCAATCGCGGCGGCGAGCCGGGATCCCCCGCCCTGGCCCGGGAGTGCGTGGAAATTCCCGCGGCTGCTTCGCCCAGGGCCCGCACCGCTGCGCGGGCGAGCGTCTCCCGCCATGACAGCGGCTGAGGCTTCCCGTCTGCGGGGCGGTCCTTCCCGCAGTGGCGGGTGAGCCCCTTGCCGCCGACAGCGTGGGCCCTGCGGGCGAGGCCCTTCGCCCAGGGCGGCAGCCGCCTCTTCCCGCCGCGACGGCACTCGGCCGTGACGGGGTCCGGGCGGTGCCGACCGGGCGGAGCAACGCGCAGCGTACGGTCCACGACCCGGCCACGGACGGCCCGCGGGGCCGAACCAGCCGCCACCACGACCCGAGCCGTGCACGGCTTGCGAGGCCGAAGCCGAACGTCCGGCCGGGAGAACCGGCCCTCGCACAGCGCAGGGCAGCGCAGCGCAGGCGCAGCGAAAACGCACATGGACCCGCAAGCCGCGAGGCAAGCGGGTCCACAGCTACGTCCGGCTCAAGCCAGCGCGAGCGTCACGCGGCCTTCGGCGCGTTGACGTCCGACGGCAGCGCCTTCTGCGCGACCTCGACGAGCGCGGCGAACGCGTTGGCGTCGTTGACGGCCAGCTCCGCGAGGATCTTGCGGTCCACCTCGATGTTGGCGGCCTTCAGACCCTGGATGAGGCGGTTGTACGTCATGCCGTTGGCGCGGGCAGCGGCATTGATGCGCTGGATCCACAGCTGACGGAAGTCGCCCTTGCGCTTCTTGCGGTCGTTGTAGTTGTAGACCAGCGAGTGGGTGACCTGCTCCTTGGCCTTGCGGTACAGGCGCGAGCGCTGACCGCGGTAGCCAGAGGCGGCCTCGAGGATCGCCCGGCGCTTCTTGTGGGCGTTGACTGCCCGCTTGACGCGTGCCACTTTTTAACTCCTTGTAGCGGGGCCGTGGTGGTCGTCACACGGCCCGAAATCGATTGGGTCCCGGTCCAGACGTACGGCGGCGAGGCGCCGATACGTCACTTGCCGAGAAGCTTCTTGATCTTCTTGGCGTCGCCCGGGGCCATCTCGGCGTTGCCGGTGAGGCGACGCGTCAGACGGGACGACTTGTGCTCGAGCAGGTGGCGCTTGCCGGCGCGCTCACGGAGCACCTTGCCGGAGCCGGTGACCTTGAAGCGCTTGCTGGCACCGCTGTGCGACTTGTTCTTCGGCATAGCGCCGTTCTCTCCTCGTCAGTGGCGTTCCGATGCCCGGTCGTTAAACCGGGCACGGTGGAACGTCATGTATGTGTCGATTGTCATCCCTGGACGGGTGTCCCAGGACTCCACGGACTCTCGTCCGTGACTCCCCGGGGCCTTCGCCCTGGGATCAGGCCTCGGCGGAAGCCTCGGCCGGGGCCTCGGCGGTCTCGGCGTCGGCCGTCTCGGCGTCAGCCGTCTCGGCGGCGTTCTGCGAGCGGCCCGGGTTGGCCTTCGCTTCCGCCTTGCGAGCCGCCTGGGCCTCACGGGCCTCGGCCATCGCCTCGGTCTTCTTCTTGTGCGGACCGAGAACCATGATCATGTTTCGGCCGTCCTGCTTCGGGTTCGACTCAACGAAACCGAGGTCCTCGACGTCCGACGCGAGACGCTGCAGCAGTCGGTAGCCAAGTTCCGGCCGGGACTGCTCGCGACCACGGAACATGATCGTGATCTTGACCTTGTCGCCCTGCTTGAGGAACCGGACGACGTGACCCTTCTTGGTGTCATAGTCGTGCGGGTCGATCTTCGGCCGGAGCTTCATTTCCTTGATGACCGTGTGCGCCTGGTTCTTGCGCGCCTCACGGGCCTTCATGGCCGACTCGTACTTGAACTTCCCGTAGTCCATGAGCTTGCAGACCGGCGGGCGCGCGTTCGCGGCCACCTCGACCAGGTCGAGGTCGTACTCCTGCGCAAGCTCCAGGGCCTTGGCAAGCGGAACAATCCCGACCTGCTCGCCGCTGGGACCGACAAGTCGCACCTCGGGAACGCGAATCCGGTCGTTGATGCGGGGCTCGGCGCTGATGGATCCTCCTCGGTAGCACCACACGGCGGTCTGGCGGACAGCCGCGTATGTCTCTGATGACATGTGGACCAACCACCGCGGGGCATGAAAAATGCCCCGGGACGGTACACAGGCGGGGCTCCAAGGACTACCGGAGCACCGCCGCGGTGAACCGCGGGGCGCACTTTCGGGCGACTCCACCGTCCGTACGGAACGGTGGTGGCCGCCTGACCGGGTGACCCGCCGTCCCGGAGGACGGTCAGGTGGGAGATCGGAGCCTCCACTTGTGGGCCGGGTGCGCTGACATATGTCTGGGCACATCCAGCCGGTCGTCACACAAGGTTAGCAGCTCCCCGGGGGAGGCGCGAACCGGTGTGCACCGGACAGTGCACCGGCCTCCCCCGCACAGGGGCGGGCGTGCCGGGGCCTATCGTGTGAGGCATGAGTGACACCCCTCCCCAGACGCCCGACTACGACGCCCTGACCCGCGACATCGCCGAGGTCCCCGCGGTCGAGGTGATCGTGACGGTCGCCGTCAACCTGATGAGCGCCGCCGCAGTGAAGCTCGGTCTGACCGAGGAGGGTGACGAGCACAAGGACCTCGACGAGGCGCGCAAGCTGGTGACCGCGCTGGCCGGGCTGCTCGACGCGAGCGCGACCGAGATCAGCTCCTTCCACGCGGCACCGCTGCGCGACGGCCTGAAGTCGCTGCAGCTGGCGTTCCGCGAGGCGTCGATCGTCCCGGACGAGCCCGGCCAGGGCCCGGGCGAGAAGTACACGGGCCCGGTCTACGGCTAGGTCTTCAGGAGCGTACGTACAAGGGCTCGCCCGGCGGCGTCGCCCCGGCCGGCAGCAGTGCCAGGTCGAGGCCGCGCACCAGGCGGGCCCTCAGCGTTTCGTCGGCCGCGAGCCGCTCGGCGACCGCGCGTGCGGTGTCGGCCGGGGCGGCGGACGGGTCCACTACGAGGGCGAGGGTGCCGTCGGCCTGCCCGGGGCCGAGGTGGGCGCGGAGCACCAGGGGTTCGGCGGCGACCGCGGCCCGTACCGCTTCGACGACGGCCGGGTCGGCCAGCGGGTCGGCGGACGTGCGCCCCTCGGCGAGTGCCAGCAGGGCGGAGCCGGTCAGCTCGTAGGGCACGGGTCCCGCCATGTCCAGCACGATCGTGTCGGCCTTCTCGTGCGCCGCCGCCTGCAGGGCCTGGTGCAGGGGTACGGCGACGGGGCGGGCCTCGGGGTCCCAGCGGGCCAGCGACTCGGTGGAGGTGAAGGCGGGCAGCGCCGTGCGGCTGCCGGCCTTCAGGGTCGGCACGGCCATGTCGCTGGTCTTCTCATGGCGGAGGCCGTTCTCGTCCTCCTCGACCTCGCCGAGGATGGCCACGACGGGCACCAGCAGCCGGGCTCCCTTGAGCGCCTCCAGGACCGGCCGCACGGCGGTGCGGTCCTCGGACCAGGCCGCGAGCGCCGCGCTCAGCCCGGGGTCGGCGGAGCCGTCGTCGTCGGAGAAGCCGGAGTCGGGAATGTTCTTGTTCGCCACGGTCCCCGACCCTATCGGGGGGATGCTGCTGCGCTTGTGCGGCCCCGGAAACCCCGCGTTGACAGGGCTCATGGGTTTCTCAGCCTTCCCTGACACACATCTAACATTCGCCTAACCGCGGGCACAGGCCCGGCACCCAGCATCGCGGGATGGACCGTCACAGAGCCCGCGGGCGCCGCGCCCGGCCCTCCCGACGCAAGCCGATCCTCTATACCTTGGTGGCCTCCGCCGTCCTCGTGGGCGGTACGGCGGCCGGAACGGTGTATGTGAAGGCACAGGCGCACGACGGCCCGGGCCTCGTATCGTCGTCCCCGGCCTCGGCATCGTCCTCGGCGTCGCCGACCGTCAGCGAGGAGGCCTCGGTGGAACCAGTGGCGGAGCCCGCGGTGGACCGGGACGCGCTGCTCACCAAGGCGATGCAGGCAGTGACCGTGGAGGACGGCGCGGAGGTGTCGGTCGCGGTTCTCGACCTCGACTCCGGTGAGAGCGCCGCGTACGGCGACGGCACCTTCGACACCGCAAGCATCGTCAAGGTCGACATCCTGGCCACGCTGCTGCTCCAGGCCCAGGACGCGGACCGGCATCTGACGGCCCAGGAGAAGACGCACGCCGCCTCGATGATCGAGAACAGCGACAACACCTCCGCGTCCGCCCTGTGGCGCACGATCGGACAGGCGGACGGGCTCGCCTCCGCCAACCAGCGCTTCGGACTGACCGGTACGGAGGGCGGGGACGGCATGCTGTGGGGTCTGACGCAGACCACCGCGGCCGATCAACTGACCTTGCTGCAGCAGGTGTTCGGGGACGACTCGGCACTCAGCGAGAGCTCGCGGACATACCTTCAGGGGCTCATGGGTGACATCGCCACCGATCAGCACTGGGGGGTGTCGGTCGCGGCCGACGGCTCCAAGTGGGCCCTGAAGAACGGGTGGTTGGCGCGCAGCACGACCGGCCTGTGGGACATCAACAGCATCGGGCGGGTCACGGTCGACGGACACGACTATCTGGTGGCGACGCTGTCGCACGGCAACTCGACGAAGGCGAAAGGGATTTCGCTGGTGGAGGCGGCGACGCAAGCGGCGGTCTCCGCCTTCCAGGACACGGCCGACGACTGAGGCCGTACGCCGCCGACAGCTGAGGCGTGTGTCTCGGTCGTGTAGGCCTGTCTCGAAGGCGTCGCTACAAGCCGTACCGGCGCGGGCCCCTGCGGCCGCGCCACAGCAGCACCGCCGTCGCCAGCAGGACCGCGCCGAGGCCGCCCGCGAGGGGGCCCGCCCAGCCGGAGGAGTTCTCGTCGTCCGCGGGGGTGTCGGGCCCCGAACCGAAGTACTTCTGGCCGTACGCCGCCGAGTGGAGCCCTTCCGGCTTGAGACGGTCGGCTCGCTTGATCGCGGCGGCGGGGTCGATGAAGCCGAAACCGCGGGAGTCGTCGCGACCGCCGGCGGGGGCGTTGCGGGCCGTGTCCTCCAGGAGCTGCTTGATCTGGGCCGGGGACAGGCCCGGGTGGGCCGCCTTGATGAGCGCGACCGCGCCGGAGACGAACGCGGACGCCGCGCTGGTGCCCCAGCCCTCGTAGTATCGGTCGTCCGGGTCGGCGATGACGACGTCGACGCCGGGGGCGCTGACGGTGGCGTACCAGCGGCGGGTGGAGAAGGAGGCGCGGGTGCCGTACCGGTCGACGGCGGTCGCGGTGATCACGCCCGGGTAGGCGGCGGGGTACGAGACATGGTCGCCCTTCTCACCGCCGTTGCCGGCCGAGGCGACGACGACCACACCCCTCTTCAGGGCGTACTGGACGGCCTCGTCCTCGGCGGGTTCGGGGTGGGCGGACTTGGAGTCGTCGCCGAGGGAGAGGTTGATGACGTCGGCGCCGTGGTCGGTGGCCCAGCGGATACCCTCGGCGAGGGCGTTGCCACGGGTGCTGCGGGCCTTCGTACGGGCGGAGTCGCCGTCTTCGAGGATGACGCGGACGGGGAGGATCTTGGCCTCGGGGGCGATGCCCATGACGCCGTCGGCGTCGCCCGCGCCGTGACCGTGCCCCGCGATGATGCCCGCCATGGCGGTGCCGTGCCGGGCCCAGGCCCGGTCGCCGCGGCTCGCGCCGAAACCGACCATGTCCTTGCCGGTGAGGACGTTGCCCGCGAGGTCGGGGTGCTGGGCGTCGACGCCGGTGTCGAGGACCGCGACGGTGATGCTCTTGCCCTTCGTCGTGCGCCAGGCCTCCTGGGTGTGCATCGCGTCGAGGGCCCACTGCTGGGCGCGTATGCCGTCGGCGTGGGCTGCGGTCGGCGGCACCAGGGCGAGGGAGGCGGCCAGCAGGACGCCGAGGAGCCCGGCCCTGCGGGTCCGTCCGGCCCTACGGGTGGGTCCGGCCTTACGGGTCATGACGGCTTCTCCGTGGCCGAGGTGACGGTCTTGCGAAGGCCCCGCTCCACGCGGTCGGCGAGGCCCTGCGCCTCGTGTCCGAGGCCCGCCTGGGCCGGAGCCGTGGTCGCGCCGGGCTTCATGGCGTCGACGGCGGGCTGCGGGGCCGTGACGATGCGGCCGTCGGCGAAGCCGGAGACCGCGTAGACGACGACAGGGGCGTCAGTGAGGACCGACACCGTCCAGCAGGCACGCTGGGCGTCGCCGAAGTCCTCGGCGTCGGTGCCCTTCGCGGCGTACGGGCGGGGCATCAGGTCGGTGCGCCGGTCCAGGTCCTCTTTGCGGAAGCGGGCCTTCAGCGAGGTCATCGCCGCCGCGTCCGCCTTGGTGAACAGCAGTCCGACGGTGGTGACGTGGCTGCGGGTCGCGTCCGTGTACGTGGCGCGCAGCAGGCGCAGGCAGCCGACCGGGGCCAGGGCCTTGCGCAGGAGCGGGTCGAAGGCGTCCTTGCAGCCGCTGTCGGGGGCGACGGCGATACGGGTCCAGGTGCGGTCGGCGCCGCCGGGGCCCGCGCCCACGCCCTGCAGGGTGGGCGGGAAGAGCTGGTTCACGGGCACGCTGTGCCAGAGCTCACCGGACGCCGCGAAGGCGCTCCGCGAGCCGGACCCGTCCGCGCTGTCCCCGGTCAGCCAGCTCCCTGTCACCGCACCGCCGATGAGGCCGAGCCCGAGCACGACACAGGCCGCGGCCGCCACGGCACGGGGCCGGGTACGGCCGCCGAGCGGGCGCGGCCGTGCGGTCTCGTCGTTGTACGTCTCCGGCTGCGCGAACGACACGAAGGGGCGCTCCACGCTCGGGGTGATGGACGGGGGTGCGGGAACCGGGCGTTCCGCCGGTTCCTCGGCCGGGATGGGGCGCAGCCGCCGGGTCGTCTCCTCGGGACTCTCCTGGGGCACGGCGGCACGCCGCTCGGCGGGCGCCGGGGGCGCGTCCGGGAACCGCGCGGAGGCCGCGGGCGGGGGCGGGGGCATCGCGCTCGACCGCCGCTCGGGACGCAGTTCGGGGAACCGTCGGGCCTCCGGCGCAGCGGACCGCGGGGCACGAGTGAGCTCCGCCGCCGGCACCGGCGTATCGGGCATATCCGCTGTATCGGTCGAGGAGTCGAAGAAGTCGAAGGACCTCGACGGGGACGGCACGCGCCCCGCACGGGGCATCGCGCCGACACCGGCCGCCCGAGGACCGTCACCGGCCGCCGAGGGCGAACCGAAGTCCTCCCCCACCGAAGGCGGCTCCACCGGGCGCGGCGGCAGCGACGCGGCACCGCTCGACGGCGAGGCCACGCGCCTCGAAGCGTCCACAGGCCGGGACGACGAAGCATCGCCGGTCCGCGCGGCCGCGGGGCGGAACGAGGACGGCGCAGCGTCGCCCGCCGGCGCCGTCACGGGGCGCGGCAGAACCGACGGGGCGTCACCCGACACCAGATCTCGAGCCCGGGACGACGAGGCCTCACCGGAAGGCGAAGCCGTCGGGCGGGGCGGCAGATCGGTCTGGCGGGGCACCGAGGCCTCGCCCGAAGGCGAAGCCGTGGAGCGGGGCGGCAGATCGGTCTGGCGGGGTACCGAGGCCTCGCCCGAAGGCGAAGCCGTGGAGCGGGGCGGCAGCGGCGCGGTGCCGCCCGGCAGCGGATCCCGCGACGGGCGCGGCGGGGCGTAGCCCGGGGGCGGGGTCGCGGGACGGGGCGGCGCCAGGGGCTCTGCCCTCGACACGGCCTCGCCGCGCGACGGGGTTTCCCCGGGAGCCGCCGCCTCGCGCCGTGCGGCCTCGCCGGGCGGCGACGGCTGCTCGGGCGACGAAGGCTGGTCCTGACGGGGCAGGCCCGACGGGGTATTCGGATCGGGCGGAGTCGACTGGTCGTGCGGGTTCGACATGCCCGACGTGCGCGACGGAGCCGCCGTGCTCGGCGGAGGCGTGGTGTCCGGCGGAGGCGTCGAAACGGGCGGCGTCGCCGGGCGTGGGGGAAGGGAGGCGCGGCGCGCTTCCGTGCTCATGGACCCCCCGTTTCCTCGTACCCGGGCCAGCGGACCGCCTCGGAGCTCGGCGGGGCCGTTTCACATGCGCGGAAGGGAACCCCGCCACGGGCACGCATACCCGTACCGGTGGACCGTCACCCCGGGCAGGGCCCGCCGGGGCAAGGTCGTTCCTCCCTGCGTGCGCGTCACTCTACGGGTTGACCCCGGCCCGGAGGGAACCAGTCCGGGGCCCCGGGGCATCTGCCCGGAACGTCCCCCTACCCTGCGGTAATCGAGTCTGGCAGGCTTCGGTCATGACTGCCCGCGCCGCAGACAGGGCCCGCTACGACCGGGCCACCGCTCACCTCGACGCCCCCGTCGCGATCGTGGACCTGGAGGCCTTCGACGCGAACGCGGACGATCTGGTCCGCAGGGCCGCCGGCAAGCCGATCCGCGTCGCCAGCAAGTCCCTGCGCTGCCGCGCCCTGCTCGAACGCGTCCTGGACCGGGACGGCTTCGCGGGCATCATGTCCTTCACCCTCGCCGAGTCCCTGTGGCTGGCCAGGTCCGGCTTCGACGACGTACTGCTCGCCTATCCGTCGGCGGACCGCGAGGCGTTCGCCGAGCTGACCAGTGACCCCAAGCTCGCCGGAGCCGTGACCGTCATGGTCGACGACCCGGCCCAGCTCCGTCTCATCGACGAGGCCCGGCAGGGCGGCACCGAAGTCGTGCGCGTCTGCCTGGAGTTGGACACCTCCCTCAAGCTGCTCGGCGGCCGGGTCCGGGTCGGGGCCCTGCGCTCGCCGCTGCACTCGCCCGCCCAGGTCGCCGAGATGGCCCGCGCCGTCACCCGGCGGCCGGGGTTCAAGCTCGTCGGGATCATGGCGTACGAGGGCCACATCGCGGGCGTCGGTGACGCGGTCGAGGGGCAGCCCCTGCGCTCGCGTGCCGTCCGGCTGATGCAGGCCACCGCCCGCAAGGAGCTCGCCCAGCGGCGCGCCGAGGTCGTCCGCGCGGTACGGGCCGTGGAGCCGGACCTGGAATTCGTCAACGGCGGCGGCACCGGCAGCGTCCAGCACACCGCCGCCGAGGACGCGGTCACCGAGATCGCGGCGGGCTCGGGGCTCTACGTGCCGCGGCTCTTCGACAACTACACCTCGTTCACCGGGCGTCCGGCCGCGCTGTTCGCCCAGCCCGTCGTCCGCCGGCCGGGCGTTGGGGTGGTCACGGTCCTCGGCGGCGGCTACCCGGCCTCCGGCGCTCCCGGCCGCGACCGGCTGCCCGTCCCCCACCTCCCCGAGGGGCTGAAGTACGACCCCCAGGAGGGCCCCGGCGAGGTGCAGACACCGCTGCTCGGCTCCCCCGCGGACGATCTGCTCATCGGCGACAAGGTGTGGTTCCGGCACGCCAAGGCCGGCGAGCTGTGCGAGCGGTTCGACACGCTGCATCTGGTGCACGGCGATGCGGTGACGGCCGCCGTGCCGACGTATCGCGGGGAAGGACACACCTTCCTCTAGGGCCGGTCGGGCCTCTGGAGCCGGTCCGGCGGCCTCACTTCGTCGGGCCGATACTGCTGCCCACGCCGCCGCCCGTGTCCGCGTCGCCCAGCGGCCGGATCCCCTTGGTGATCTTGTCCATGTCGGACAGCGGCGGCCCGTCGGCGCCCGCGTCGAAGGCGAAGCGGACGATGACGAGCGACTCCGAGCCCACGCTGGACGGGAAGGCCAGCGACTCGACGTAACCCCCGGGCCCCACCCCGGTCCTGACCTTCCAGCGCACGAAGTACCCGGCGCGCCCGGCCACGGCGACCGAGCCCGCCTTCACCAACTGGTGGGACTTGATGCCCTTGTAGGGGCGGCTGTCGACGAGGTCGCGGTCGTACGCGCCGTTCGCGGCGTCCTCGATGTCCTGCTCGGCGAGGACCCGCGGGGACTTCTCGTCGTTCGCCGTGACCGTGCGCGAGATGACCCGGCCGTGGCGGCAGAGGCCGGGGTCGCCCGGGCAGTCGTACGTGCCCGGAGTCGTCATCACGACGTCGTCCTCGGCGACGTACTGCGGTCTGGCCCAACCGTCCAGCAGGGGCAGGGTGATGCCGTTGAGCTCGTCCACGACGACGGACGGGTCTTCCGTCGAGGGGGCGGAGGTGGACACCGAGGGCGATGGTGTCCCGGTCTCCGGCGGGGCAGGGGACGCGCCGGTCGGGGTGGCCTGCGCCGCCGCGTCGCCGTTGCCGCCGTCGCGGCCGAGGAGGACGGCGCCGGTGACGATCGAGGCGACGAGCACGACCGCGGCCACGGTGAGCGCGATGGCCTTGGCACGGCCGGAACCGCCCGTTCCGGGCGACTCCGGCTGCGCCAGAGGCTGTTGGGGCACCTCCGGCTGGCGCCGGTGGTCGGTCCAGGCGGTCCCGTCCCACCAACGCTCGACGAGGGGATAGGAGGGGTCGCGGTACCAGCCGGGCGGTGGCGTCATGCTCATCCCGGCACTCTAGGACGAGCCCCGAAGATCAGTACACGGTGCTCGGCACATGGTGCTCGCTCGGCACAGGGTGCTCAGTGGACGGCGTCCTCCTGATCGGGCACGATCGAGCCGTCCGCCCCGCGCACGGGCCCCTTGCTGCCATCGGGCGCGTTGTAAGCGCTCGTCGAGCACGGGTAGGGATCCGGCTTGCGCGGCAGCGGGTCGATGAACATCGGGTTGATCACCCAGCGGCCGTCGGCGTCGTCGTAGGCCCGGCACATGAGTTCGCTCTTGTTGCGGTTGAGGACGACGTGCGCGCCGGTGGCGTCGCCGACGAAGGTGACGTCGGTGTCGGCGTCGCCGCCCGCGATCGCGGGGCGATGGCGTCGGTCCTGCCGCTGCCAGGCCGCGGCTCCGCGCACACCGTAGATCTCCTGGTTGATCCAGCAGCGCTTCCCGTCGATGTACGGGATGACTTCGCCCTGGTTCACCGCTACGTCGCCGCAGCCCTGGTTCCAGGTGGTGATGCGCCCGTGCCGGTCGAGGACGGAACGGATCGCCACGGTGTGCCGCGCGTCGATGCCGACGCCGCGCGACCAGACCTCGGTGACGGGTTCGGAGCCCGCCGAGACGATGTAGACGTCGAATCCGGCCCTTTGGAGCGTACGGATCAGATCGCGCTGCTGGTCGTAGTAGCGGACGTACGCCGGGAGGGTGTGGGTGCCGAGGATCCGTGTCGAGCCGACGGGCGCCGCGAGGGCCTCCGCGCGGGCCCGGCGGGCGTACGAGGTCAGCTCGGCGATCGTGTGTCCGGCGAACAGCTGGGGCACCCAGGCGTACTGCGGGACGGTGCGCCGGTGGTTCCATTCTCCGGCGAAGGCGGCGGCACCGCTCATCGTCCTCCCCTCCGCGCGGATCTCGAAGATCTCGTCCGTGCAGCGGGTGTTCGTGGCGGTGGGCAGCGGCGCGCCCACGGGAACGTCGGTGGCGCAGGCGGCGGTGAGTGCGGTGTCCGCCGCGTCGGTCAGCCACTTGCTGGTGGCCTTCCAGCCCGCCGGGCGCAGGATCTTGTCGTGCCGCAGGGCCCAGGCGAGGGTGGCGTCGGTGACGTCGTTCTTGGTGACCGTGTTGTCCCAGTCGAAGGCGGCGACCGGGTGACCGCCGAGGTGTCCGGCGCAGGCGCCGCGCTCGTCGATGACCTGCTGCAGGTGCGCGCGGTTGTCGCCGTACCAACTCGCCGACAATTGCGGGCAGTTGGCGCGCTCGGCCGGAGCGGCGGGTGGCGCGGCCGCCAGGGCGGCGGCCGCGGCCAGGGTCCACGCGAAGACGGATCGGTATCGCATGGGACGTGCATACACCGGGGTGGGCTACAGAGGCGTGACGTACGCGCCCGAGATCCCGCCGTCCACCAGGAAGTCGGTGGCATTCACGAAGGAGGAGTCGTCGCTGGCGAGGAAGGCGACCGCCGCGGCGATCTCCTTGGCCTCGGCGAACCTCCCGACGGGGATGTGCACGAGCCGCCGCGCGGCCCGCTCCGGGTCCTTGGCGAACAGCTCCTGGAGGAGCGGGGTGTTGACCGGCCCGGGGCACAGGGCGTTGACCCGGATGCCCTCCCTGGCGAACTGCACGCCCAGTTCGCGGGACATGGCCAGCACACCGCCCTTGGAGGCCGTGTACGAGATCTGCGAGGTCGCCGCGCCCATCCGGGCCACGAACGACGCCGTGTTGATGATGGAGCCCCTGCCCTGGCGTCGCATGTAGGGGATCGCGGCCTTGCAGCACAGGTAGACGGAGGTCAGGTTGACTTCCTGGACGCGCTTCCAGGCCTCCAGGCCCGTCTCCAGGATGGAGTCGTCGTCGGGCGGCGAGATGCCCGCGTTGTTGAAGGCGATGTCGACGGAGCCGTAGGTGTCGTACGCCGTCCTGAAGAGCGCCTCGACCTGCTCGGGGTCGGTGACGTCGACCTTCACGAAGGTCCCGCCGACCTCCTCGGCGGCCGCCTTGCCGCGCTGCTCGTCGACGTCGCCGCAGACGACGTGGGCGCCCTCGGAGGCGAGCCGGCGCACGGTGGCGAGGCCGATGCCGCTGCCGGCGCCGGTGATGACGGCGGTGCGGCCGACGAGACGGCGGCAGATGCTTTCTTCGGTCACTGTGCGGGGCCCTCCGTGCTGATGAAGACGTTCTTGGTTTCGGTGAAGGCGGTGAGCGCGTCCGGCCCGAGTTCGCGGCCGATCCCCGACTGCTTGAAGCCCCCGAACGGGGTCCAGTAGCGGACGCTGGAGTGGGAGTTGACGGACAGGTTCCCGGCGCGGACGGCACCCGACACCCGCAGTGCCCGGCCGACGTCGCGGGTCCAGATGGAGCCGGAGAGGCCGTACGACGTGTCGTTGGCGAGCCGGATCGCGTCCGCTTCGTCCTCGAAGGGGAGGACGACGGCGACGGGGCCGAAGACCTCCTCCACGGCCACGCGCGCGTGCGGCTCGACGCCGATGAGGACGGTCGGCGGGAACCAGAAGCCGGGGCCCTCGGGGGCCTTGCCCCGGATGCCGGGTGCGTCGGCGGCAACGTAGGACCGTACGCGCTCCAGCTGCGCCCGGGAGATCAGCGGGCCCATCTGCGTCTGCTCGTCGGCCGGGTCGCCGACGAGGACGGACTCGACGGCCGGGGTGAGGAGTTCGAGGAAGCGGTCGTAGGCGGAGCGCTGGACGAGGATGCGGGTGCGGGCGCAGCAGTCCTGGCCGGAGTTGTCGAGGAAGGACATGGGGGCGGCGGCCGCAGCGGCCTCGATGTCGGCGTCGGCGAAGACGATGTTGGGGCTCTTGCCGCCGAGTTCGAGGGTGACGCGCTTGAGGAGGGCCGAGCCCTTCGCCAACACCTGTTTGCCCACGGTCGTGGACCCGGTGAAGACGATTTTGGCCACTCCCGGGTGCTCGACGAGGGCGTTGCCCGCGACGGGTCCCGCGCCCGGCAGCACCTGGAACAGGTGCTCGGGAAGGCCCGCCTCCAGGGCGAGTTCGGCCAGGCGCAGAGCCGTCAGGGGTGTGGTCTCGGCGGGCTTGAGGATCACCGCGTTGCCGGCCGCGAGCGCCGGTGCTGTGCCCCACGCCGCGATCGGCATCGGGAAGTTCCAGGGTGCGATGATCCCCACGACGCCGAGCGGTTCCAGGATCGTGACGTCGAGACCTCCCGGCACCGGGATCTGACGGCCGGTCAGCCGCTCCACTCCCCCGGCGGCGTAGTCGAGCAGATCGCGGACGTTGCCCGCCTCCCAGCGGGCGTTGCCGAGGGTGTGGCCGGCCTCGCGGACCTCCAGCCGGGCCAGCTCTTCGAGGTGTTCGTCCACGACGACGGCGAAGCGGCGCAGCAGCCGGGCGCGCTCGCCCGGCGCGAGGGCGGCCCACCCGGCCTGTGCCTTCGCAGCCCGTACGACGGCGGCGTCGACGTCCTGCGGGGTGGCTCCCGGGACGGTGGCGATGACCTCTTCGGTCGCGGGATTGAGTACCTGGAGCTCGTACGGTGCGGCGTACTGCTCGGACTGCTCGGACAAGAAGGGCCTCACATGCGTTCGAAGGAGCGGCGCAGCTCCCAGTCGGTCACCGCGGCATCGAAGGCTTCGAGCTCGACGCGCGCCATGTTGCGGTAGTGCGCGACCACCTCGTCACCGAAGGCGGCCTTGGCGATGGGGCTGTTCTCCCAGAGCTCGGCGGCCTCGCGCAGCGTGGTGGGCACGTGCTCGTACTCGGAGGCGTACGCGTTGCCCGCGCACGGCTCCGGCAGCTCCAGCTTCTGCTCGATGCCGTACAGGCCGGCCGCGACGAGTCCGGCGACGGCCAGGTGCGGGTTGACGTCGCCACCGGGGAGCCGGTTCTCGAAGCGCATCGAGCGGCCGTGGCCGACGACGCGGAGGGCGCAGGTGCGGTTGTCGTATCCCCAGGCCACGGCGGTCGGCGCGAAGGAGCCGGGCTGGAAGCGCTTGTACGAGTTGATGTTGGGCGCGTAGAGGAGCGAGAAGTCGCGGAGCGCGGCGAGCTGCCCGGCGAGGAAGTGGCGCATGACCTCCGACATGCCGCCCGGGTCGTGGGAGGAGCCGGCCATGACGTTCGTGCCGTCGGCGTCCGCGAGCGAGAGGTGGATGTGACAGGAGTTGCCCTCGCGCTCGTTGTACTTCGCCATGAAGGTGAGCGAGACGCCCTCCTGGGAGGCGATCTCCTTGGCGCCGGTCTTGTAGACGGCGTGCTGGTCACAGGTGACCAGGGCCTCGTCGTACTTGAACGCGATCTCGTGCTGGCCGGGGTTGCACTCGCCCTTGGCGGACTCGACGGTCAGCCCGGCGGCCTGCATCTCGTTGCGGATGCGGCGCAGGAGCGGCTCGATGCGTCCGGTGCCGAGGACCGAGTAGTCGATGTTGTACTGATTGGCGGGCGTCAGGCCCCTGTACCGCGCGTCCCAGGCCTGCTCGTAGGTGTCCTTGAAGACGATGAATTCGAGCTCGGTGCCGACCTGGGCGGTGTAGCCGAGCGCGGCGAGGCGGTCGAGCTGGCGGCGCAGGATCTGGCGCGGCGCGGCCACGACCGGGGAGCCGTCGTTCCAGGCGAGGTCGGCGATGAGCAGGGCGGTGCCCTCGTTCCAGGGGACGCGCCGCAGGGTGCCGAGATCGGGGTGCATGGCGAAGTCGCCGTAGCCCCGGTCCCATGAGGACATCTCGTACCCGTCGACCGTGTTCATCTCGGTGTCGACGGCCAGGAGGTAGTTGCAGCCCTCCGTGCCGTGCTCCAGGACCTCGTCGAGGAAGAAGCGTGCGGCGAACCGCTTGCCCTGGAGCCGCCCCTGCATATCGGGGAAGGCCAGGACGACGGTGTCGATCTCACCGCCCGCGACGAGGGCGTGCAGTTCCTCGACGGCGAGCGGGGGTGTGCGGTCTGCCACCGGAAAAGCCTCCTTGGGTCAGCCGAGAGCCATAAGGTATTGCCGAGAACCATTGCTTGGGAAGGGGGCACGACCGGATGACGCGGACGGAACCGGACGGCGGGGTGGACGACCGGCTGACGCCGGTGCTGCGGCCGGTGCGGGCGGGCAACGGTTTCGAGGAGGCGCTGGAGCAGATCCTCCAGGTCGTCCGGCTCGGCCTGGTGCCCGGCGGCGAACGGCTGCCCGCCGAGCGGGAGTTGGCGGAGCGGCTGGGGATCAGCCGGGTGACGCTGCGCGAAGTGCTGAAGGTGCTGCAGGACCAGGGCCTGGTCGAGTCCCGGCGTGGCCGGTACGGCGGAACGTTCGTGCTGCCGAGGAGCGACGCGCCCGGCGAGCACGAACTGCGGCGCCGCACCGCCGAGGTCGACGTCGAGGACGTGCTGCGCTTCCGCGAGGTGCTGGAGGTGGGCGCGGCAGGGCTGTGCGCCACGCACGGGCTCGACGACGACCGGGCCGACCGCCTGCGCGAGGCGCTTGCCCGCACGCACGACGCGCCGCTGGCCGACTACCGGCGCCTGGACACGATGCTCCACCTCACCCTCGCGGAACTGTGCGGCTCCCCGTCGCTGACGGCCCAGTACGCGGCCGTCCGCGCCTCCGTCAACGACCTCCTCGACTGCATCCCCCTCTTGGTACGGAACCTGGAGCATTCCCAGCGCCAGCACACCGCACTGGTCGAGGCGGTGCTCGACGGGGACGCGGACGGTGCGCGGGAGATCATGCGCGAGCACTGCGCGGGGACGGCGGCGCTGCTGCGGGGGTTCCTGACGTGAGCCGGATGCGGCGCGTGGGGCCTTGCTCCCCACGCCCCCGTCGCAAAGGTATGAGAGCGTTCCATTAGATCCGGTAGACCTGGTTGATCCGAGGGAGAGCAGCGTGGGCAGGCCGCTGATCGGTGTGAGTACGTATCTGGAGTCCGGGGCGCGCTGGGGTGTGTGGGAGCTGGAGGCGGCGCTGCTTCCGGCCGGTTACCCGAGGCTCGTGCAGCGCGCGGGCGGGCTCGCCGCGATGCTGCCGCCGGACGATCCGGCGCGGGCGGCCGCGACCGTCGCCCGCCTCGACGGGGTGGTTGTCGCGGGTGGCCCGGACGTCGACCCCGCTCGCTACGACGCCGAGCGCTCCCCGCGTACGGGGGCGCCCGCGCCGCAGCGTGACGCCTGGGAACTCGCCCTGGTCCAGGCCGCGTTGGCCTCGCGCACGCCGCTCCTCGGCATCTGCCGGGGTATGCAGCTTCTGAACGTCGCCCTGGGCGGCACGCTGGTTCAGCACATCGACGGGCATGTGAAGGACGTCGCGGTCTTCGGGCACCACGAGGTGTCGCCCGTGCCGGGCAGCCTCTACGCCGGTGTCGTGCCCGAGTCGTGCGCCGTGCCCACGTACCACCATCAGGCGGTGGATCGTCTCGGCGAGGGACTGGTCGCCTCGGCGCACGCGGCGGACGGGACCGTGGAGGCGATCGAGCTTCCCGGCTCCGCCTGGGTGTTGGGGGTTCAGTGGCACCCGGAGATGGGCGAGGATCTGCGGGTCATGCGCGCACTGGTCCGCGCCGCTGCCTGAGCAACCCGGCGTGGGCGCGGGGCTGGAGGGGTTTTCGCCCCCGCCGCCCCTACCCATTCCCGTACCTGGGGGCTACGCCCCCAGACCCCCGCTAAAAGATTGCGCACCACACCCCGGCGCTACGCCCCGCGTGTCAGCGACAGGAGGTCGCGGGCCGGGCCCGTGGGGCGATGACCCGTCGGCCAGACCGCGCGGAGGGCGCGGTCGAGTCGGACGTCGGCCAGTGGGATGGTCACCAGGCGATGGGCCGAGAGCTCCTCGCCGAGGGCCAGCTCGCTGAGGACGGCGGGTCCGGCACCGCTGACCACGGACGCCTTGACCGCCGTGGTCGAGGAGAGCTCGATGAGCGGGCGGGCGAGACCGCCGAGCGCCGTGTCGAGGACTTGGCGCGTGCCCGACCCCTCCTCGCGAAGGATGAGCGGCGTAGCCGCGAGCTCCGCGGCGGACAGGGGCGAGCGGCGACGCGCCCACGGGTGCCCGGGCGCCGTCACGACGATCAGCCGGTCGTGGGCGATGGTCGCCGAGTCCAGGCCCGTCGGAACCGAGAGGCCCTCGACGAAGCCGAGATCCGCCTCGCCGGCGAGAAGTCGTTCCGCGACGGCGGCGGAGTTCCCGGCGAGGAGCGACACCGCCGTGTCGGGCCGCTGCGCGCGCAGCGCGATCAGCCAGCCCGGGAGCAGATACTCGGCGATCGTCATGCTCGCCGCCACCCGGAGCCGCGAATCCCGACGGTCCCGCAGCGCCTGCGCCCCCGCGTCGAACGCCTCGGCCGCCTCCACCACCCGCCTCGCCCAGTCCGTGACGAGCGCTCCCGCGTCGGTGAGCCGGGACCCGCGCGGTGAGCGGTCGACGAGCGCCACCCCGAGCTGCCGCTCCATGGAGCGGATACGGCTGCTGGCCGCCGGCTGGGTGATCCCGAGCTCGCGTGCGGCCCGCCCCAGACTCCCCAGGCGTGCCACGGCCAGCAACAACTCCAGCGCGCCCAGATCCGGCACCCGGTGCGCGATCCCGATCCCGATCGCGACCGGCTCCTCGCCCCTGCTCCCGACCGGGCCCGTTCCAGCCGGTCCTGTCACGACCGACTCTGTTCCGGTCTCCCCTGCCACCTCTTCCGCCTTACTCATAAACCCAGCTTATGCCCTCATAGAACCATGCTCCCTGGTGGGCAGCGCACCACCGCGCGACCGTGGACACATGGTCACCGCAGCCCAGCCCCTCACCCTCCGCAAGGCGGGTACCTCCCGCACGACGGGAACCCCCCGCGCCGCCGCCGTCCGGCACCTCGGACCGAACTGGTACGCCTCAGTGATGGGCACCGCGATAGTGGCGACGGCGGGCGCCGGGCTTCCCGGGCACGTATCGGGTCTGCGGATCGCCTGCACGGCCGTATGGGCGCTCTCGCTGGCGATGCTCCTGGCCCTGCTCGCCGCCCGCACGCTGCACTGGGCGTACCACCGCGACCAGGCCCGCGCGCACCTTCTAGATCCGGCGATGGCCCCCTTCTACGGCTGCCTCTCGATGGCTCTGCTGGCGGTCGGCGGCGGCGCCCTGGTCGTCGGCCAGGACTGGATCGGGACACGAACGGCGGTCGCTCTGGACTTCGTCCTGTTCGGCGCCGGCACCGCGATCGGGCTCGTCGCCGCCGTGGCCGTTCCGTACCTCATGGTCGTCCGCCAGCGCATCGAGCCCGGCCAGGCCAGCCCCGTATGGCTGCTCCCCCTCGTCGCCCCCATGGTCTCCGCCGCCCTCGGCCCCCTGCTCGTCCCCCATCTCCCTGCCGGGCAGCCGCGGGAGACCCTGCTGCTCGCCTGTGTCGCGATGTTCGGGCTGAGCCTGCTCGCCGTCCTCGTGATGATGCCGATGATCTTCGCGCGGCTCATCACCACGGGTCCGCTGCCGCTCGCGCTCACGCCGGCCCTGTTCCTCGTGCTCGGCCCGCTGGGCCAGTCGACCACCGCCGTCGGCAAGTTCGCGGACTTCGCACCCGGCGTGGTGCGCGCGCCGTACGAGCAGGGCTTCGGCACCCTCGCGGTGCTCTACGGCGTCCCCGTGATGGGCTTCGCCCTGCTGTGGCTGGGACTGTCCACCGCGATGGTGCTGCGGGCCCGCCGCCGGGGCATGGGCTTCGCGATGACCTGGTGGGCGTTCACGTTCCCGGTGGGGACCTGCGTCACCGGCGCCGAGGCGCTGGCCCGGCACACAGGGCTTGTCGCCTTCGAGGTGCTCGCGGTCGCCCTGTACGTCCTGCTCGTGGCCGCCTGGTCCGTGGCCACCGTCCGCACGGCTCGCGGTCTGCTCAGCGGCGAGCTGCTCGCAGCACCTTCGCGAATGTAGCCTCTTGCGGCTGCCTTCCCATGCCTTTGCCGCGTGGACTGGCGTGGCTGGGGTTCGTCCTTCGCTGGGTCTTCCAGCGATGTGCGGATCGTAGTGAGGTTGCCTCGGCGGTGGGCGGTGTCGGGGTGGTTGGGGCCGAGCGCGGCGGGTGTTACCCCTTGATCGTGGACATCCTGATCGTTGGACCGTGAGGATCCGAAGGACAGGAGTTCCCGTTGGGGACGTCGAAGTACTCGCCTGAGTTCCAGGCGGATGCCGTCGCGCTGTACCACGCCAGTCCGGGTGGGACGTATGCGTCGGTGGCCAAGGACCTGGGTGTCAACCACGAGACGCTCCGCACGTGGGTGCGGGATCCGAGCAGGCGGCCCAGCCCGGGGCGGGGCGAGGCCACCACGATGGAGAAGGAGAACCGGCAGCTGCGGGCGCGGGTGGAAGAACTCGAGCTCGAGCGGGAGATCCTGCGGAGAGCCGCGAAGTATTGTGCGGGCGAGACCAGCTGGTGAGCCGTTTCCAGTTCGTTGACGATCATCGTGGCGCCTGCGGTGTCAAGCGGCTCTGCCGGATCCTGACTGTCTCCCGGTCCGGGTTCTACCGGTGGCTGGCCGGCGCGGACGCACGGGCCGAGCGGGCCCGGGCCGATGCCGAGCTCGCCGGGCGCATCACCGATGTCCACGCCGAGTCCGACGGCACCTACGGGGCTCCACGCGTGACAGCCGAGCTCCGTGACGAGGGCGAGCGGGTCAACCACAAACGGGTGGCACGCGTCATGGGAGTTCGCCCAGGTCTGCGCGGACCTGCGCACCTCGCTGGTCACCGACGCGCTCAAGGCCGCGGCCGCCGTCCGGGGCGCTGCGGCTCCTGCGGCTCCTGCGGCTCCTGCGGCTCCTGCGCGACGGTCGGCCCGGCCGAACCCGCGAAGGCCTGCTGGAGCTCACAGTTGGGCAGTGTGACGCGTCACAGACAACACGGCGCCGCTGTGGGAACTTCAAGTGCCCTTCTTGCCAGCCGAGTTACTCAAAATCCGAGAGTGAGGTCCGGCCGGCCGCACGGATTGCGTCGCTCGTCCCGTGTGTGCGTAAGAGGCGGAACCGCGGGCCGGCGAGGGAACCGACGAGAGGGGCGGCCCGCTTGTGGAGAGGATCGAATGCGCTCTTTGGAAGCCCTGACGCTTGATCAGGTAGTCGACACGGCTCGCTATCCCCTGTCGGAACTCGCGAGCGCCCGGGGACAGGCCGTGGTTTCCCGTGCCCGGCGCGACCTGTTGACTCTCGGCTGCACCGTGCTGCCGGACTTCATCCGCCCGTCGCTGCGCGATGTGCTGCGGCAGGAGTGCTCGGCCATCGCCCCCCGGGCGCACCACGACGTCGAGACGGTGAACGTCTACAACATCGCAGTGGACTCGGCGCTGCCGGAGGACCATCCGGGCCGGAAGACCTTCGAGCGGGGTAACGCGTTCGTCGCGCGGGACCGCATCCCCGCGGACTCCCTCATCAGCCGGCTCTACTCCAACATGGTGTTCCGGCACTTCATCGCCCGCTG
The DNA here is from genome assembly GCF_055566975.1 of Streptomyces sp. NPDC027189. Classification (NCBI taxonomy): domain Bacteria; kingdom Bacillati; phylum Actinomycetota; class Actinomycetes; order Kitasatosporales; family Streptomycetaceae; genus Streptomyces; species Streptomyces sp. NPDC027189. Next base: position 295,777 of record NZ_JBVHRI010000005.1, on the reverse strand, counting down.
CTTCGAACTGCCAGAGCTGCACGAGCTGGCGGACCCGCTCTCCGGGCTGGTTCTCAACGTCATCGCGCCGGGCATGGAGCACCCCTGGCACTTCGACACCAACGAGTTCACCGTGAGCATGCTCACCCAGCAGGCGCAGGCCGGCGGCGTCTTCGAGTACTGCCCGAACATTCGGACCGCGCAGGACGAGAATTTCGACGACGTCCGGGACGTAGTGGACGGCCACGGCGAGCGGTTGACCCGGCGCCTCCCCCTGCAACCGGGTGACCTGCAGTTGTTCAAAGGGCGCTACTCGCTGCACCGAGTGAGCCCGGTGCGCGGCGAGGTCGCGCGCCACTCCGCGATATTCGCCTACAGCGAGCGCCCCGGCGTCATCGGGAGCGTGGAACGAACCCGGCAGCTCTTCGGCCGGGTGCTGCCCGAGCACCTGGCGGCCGAGGGCCGGGCGGTCCGCGGCGACCGGCTCCTGGACTAGCGGGCGGCGAGAACGCGTAGTCGCCGTAGGCCGTTTCCCCCTGCGCGATCCCACGGAGGAGTAAGCCCTGTGCGTTTCGACGTGACCGGAAAAGTCTCACTCGACCACATCTACGACCAGCCCGATCCGCGAACCTATTTCAGGGTGCTGCGCCCGCTCGACTACGGCGTTCCGCAGCAGGCCAAGCCCTACTTCGCCAAGATCATCACGGAGTACCGGGAGTCCCAGCACGTCGCGGTACCGAAGGTGCTGGACATCGGCTGCTCGTACGGAATCAACGCCGCCCTGCTGAAGTACGACGCGACCATGGACGAGCTGTACGCGCGCTACGGCGACGAGGAGCGTGCGGGTGAGAGCCGCGAGGCTTTGCTGGCCCGCGACCGGGAGCTGGCTCGGTCACGCCAACCCCCGCAAGCGATCCGCTTCGTCGGCCTCGACACCTCCGGCAGCGCGCTGTCCTACGCTCTTGAGGCCGGGTTCCTCGACGACGTGGTGCACGCCGACCTGGAGGAGCACGAGCCCACACCGCAACAGCGCGCCCAGCTCTCGGGTACGGACCTGGTGATCTCGACGGGCTGCGTCGGCTACGTCACCGAGCGGACGCTCACGCGAGTCGTCCGGGCGCAGGGCATCCGCCGGCCCTGGATGGCGCACTTCGTGCTGCGGATGTTCCCGTTCGACTCCGTCGAGCGCGCGTTGGCGAGTCTGGGCTACCGGACCGTCCGCGTCGACGAGGTGTTCAGACAGCGGCGGTTCGCCTCCCCGCAGGAGCAGGCGCTCGTGCTCGACAGCATGTCGGCCGCAGGGGTGGATCCGCGGGGCCTGGAGGCGGAAGGCTGGCTGTACGCACAGCTCTACCTTTCCCGTCCGTACGACATCACAGGTACCAACGATCCGAATCGAGAACAGAGTTGAAGACCAGTCAGGATGCGTCAGGCAACGCGACCTTCGCCCAGGAGGACAGCCTCCCGCGCGTGCCGCTGCCTACGCTGGATGCGAGCTGCGAGAGGTTTCTCGCCTGGTGTACGCCGCTGCTGGCCACCGACGAGCGGTCGGCGACCGAGGCGGAGGTTGCCGCCTTTCTCCGACCCGGTGGCCCCGGCCGGGTGCTGCATGCCGCGCTGGAGGAATACGACGCCACGGAGGGCGTGCACAGCTGGCTCGACACCTTCTGGCCGTACCGATACCTGGGCCGCCGGGACCGGATCGCGCTCAACGCCAACTTCTTCTTCCTGTTCCAGGACTCCGACCAGGCGCAGGTGGAGCGGGCGGCCGGGCTCGTCGCCGGGGCCCTCAACTACAAGCGGCAGCTCGATCAGGGGCTGATTCCACCGGTGGTGCAGCGCGGAGCACCTCAGTCGATGGTGCAGAACAAGTTTCTGTTCTCCACCACGCGTATCCCCGGCGTGCAGCAGGACACCGTCCGCGCCCCCTACACCGAGGAGTGGCCGGGACCGTCCGAGGCCCGGCACGTCGTGGTGTTCTTCCGGGGCGGCATGTTCCGGCTGGACGTGCTGGGTCCGGACGGTGTCCCGCACAGCCTGGATGACATCGAGGCGGGGCTGCGCGCCGTGATGAAGGCCCACCCGGCCGGCGCGGACACCTCGGTGGGCCACCTCACGACCATGGCCCGCGCGGAGTGGGCGGCCGCCCGGGAGTCCCTTCTCGCCTGCCACCCCCGCAACGCCGACGCCCTTGACGATGTCGAGACCGCGCTGTTCTGCGTCGCTCTGGAGGACTTCGCTCCCGCGGACGTCCAGGACGCCTGTGACCAGCTGCTGTACGGCGACCGCGGCAACCGCTGGTTCGACAAGGCCGTGTCCTTCGTCGTCTTCGCCGACGGACGGGCGGGCATCAACGTCGAACACTGCGAGTTGGACGGGACCACGATCCTCACCTTCACCGACGCCCTGCTCAACACCCCGGCCGAGGAGCAGTCGCGGCAGTCCGGAGCCCGCTCCCAGGGGCTGCCGGCGCTGGAGCCGATCGTGTTCGAACTGGACGACGCGCTGCGGGACCAGGCGCGCTCCGCCGCCGACGCGTTCGCGGCCTACGGGGAGAACACCGCGACCAGCACATTGTCGTTCGCGGACTTCGGCAGCAGCACGGCCAAGGTGTTGGGGGTCTCGCCGGACGCGTTCGTCCAGGCCGCTTACCAGCTCGCCCACCAGCGCGCCAAGGGGCACCTGGGCGCCACGTACGAGTCGATCGCCACCCGGCAGTACCGGCACGGGCGGACCGAGGCGATGCGCGTCGTCACCACCGAGATGGTGGCTTTCGTGGCGGCGATGGAGGACCCGGCAGCGGACGCGGACGCCCGCCGCGCCGCGTTTCGGGCAGCCACCGAGGCCCATGTGGCGCGCGCGAAGGCGTGCCAGGCCGGGCAGGTGCCGGAGCAGCACCTGTGGGAGCTGGAGCTGATCCAGCGCCGGCGGGGGGCCGAGCTCGGGGTGACCGAGCAGCCCGCGCTGTACCGGACGCCGGGCTGGTTGACCATGCGGGACGACTACCTGAGCACGAGCTCCGCGCCGTCCGTCAATATCCAGTACTTCGGCTTCGGGTCGACCAGCAGCCAGTGCATCGGTGTCGCCTATGTGCTGCTTCCCGAGCGGTTCAACCTCTACCTGAGCACGCCGTTGGCGGTCGCCGCGCAGATGCGGACGTTCGCCGACCGGCTCCGGGAGGCGATGGACGAACTCCGGGAGCTGCTGGCGCCCGAGCGGCCTGAGGACTGAACGGACCCCGCCGCCGGACCGGAACTCCCGGTCGGGGACCACGGTCCGGCGGCCCGGAACCTCAACCAGTGTCCGCTCGACCGCCCGACACCCTGCCGCCGGCTTCCGCCCCAAATCAGGCACCATACCGGCTCGCCCCTAGAGCACCTCCGCAACAAGGGCAGCGAGGGCACTCCCCCGTCGCATGGATTGCCTGCCCGCTATCCGAGGCCCCCTGCTCACGCCCTGATTCTTGACTCACGGAAACTGGATATCCCGGAACCGTTCGCCGGCTACAGAGACGACCGGAACGCGTGACTAGAGATCGACCAAATGCCCGGAAGTGCTGGCGCGGATCTGACCCCCAGGCGTTGGGGGTCGTGGTCGACTAAAGAAGCGCGTTTCACCCCGACTCCGATTGCCGTGGGCTTGGTCGCAGCGCCTCGCTGAGCAGACGGGGCGCCTGCGCCAACGAAGGCCCGTACCACGTCAGTTGGCGACCGTCGACCAATGCGCAGGGCACGCCCTCGAAGGCCTCGGGCCCGTCGTCGGCGGTGAAGCGGTACGGCTCGTCGGGCAGGACCACCAGATCCGGGTCCGCCGCCCTGAGCTCGGGGAGCGGGATGCGGGGGTAGCGGTCCTCGTGGCGCGCGTACACGTTGTCCACGCCCAGCCGGGCCAGCACGTCCCCGGCGAAGGTGTCCCGGCCGAGGACCATCCAGGGCCGCCGCCAGATCGGCACGATCGCGGTCGTACGGCGGTCGGGAGCGGGCAGCTCGGCCCACGCCGTCTCCGCCTCGTCGAGCCAGCGCGGCCGGTTCGCCGCCCCGCACGCGCGCAGCACCCGCTCCAGTGCGCGGAAGGCACCCGGCACATCCCGCACCTCGGTCACCAGTACGTCGATGCCTGCCTGACGCAAGGCGGTCAGGTCGGGCTCGCGGTTCTCCTCCTCGTTGGCGACGACCAGGTCGGGGGCGAGCTGCACGATCCTGTCGACCTGGGGATTCTTGGTGCCCCCGATCCGTACTACATCGAGATCCGCGGGATGGCTGCACCAGTCCGTCGCGCCGACCAGGGCACCGGGTACGGAGACGGCCACCGCCTCCGTGAGCGAGGGCACGAGCGACACCACGCGAGGCAGGGAACGCGTCATGGCCGTACACCCCAAGTCGTGATCAGTGGATAGGAGTTGACGGTGAAGTCGGGGTCGTCCAGGAGGCGCAGACATTGCTCCAGCTGCTCCTCCGTCAGGCCCTCCTCGACCAGTCGGCCGCCCAGCTGGCGGATGTTGACCTGGTGCAACCGGGTGCCCGGTGAGCCGCCGCGCCAGGATTCCGCGTACGTGGCGGACGCCACGTCGCTCAGACCGGCCCGGCGCAGCGCCGCGTACGCCTGCGCGCCCCAGCGCATGTCGGCACCGGCCGCCGTGATGATGCCCATCACCGCCCCGTGCGTCTTCTCGAACAGTTCGGCCGACCCGGGCGAGGGGGACGCGAGCACCGGGGTCCAGCCGCAGTCGAACTCGTCCAGGACCAGCAGGCCTCCTGGGCGCAACGCCCGCACCAGCCGGTCCAGGGCCGCCCTGCGGTCGGGCACGTGCGGCAGCACGAACCGGGCGTGGATCAGATCGAAGCCGCCCTCCGGCAGCTCTTCCGCGCCGATGTCGTGCCGTACGACGCGCAGGTTGGCGCGCCCGGGCAGGCCGTCCATCCAGCGCGGTTCGATGTCGGTGACGAGGACGGAACCCGTCGGGCCGACCCGGTCGGCGAGCCAGACGGCGACCGAGCCGCCGCCTCCGCCCAGCTCCAGGCAGCGCATTCCGGGACCGACGCCCAGGTCGGCGAGGCGGGCGAAGGAAACCGGGTCGTAGCAGCTCTCCAGGGCGTCGAAGCGCCCGCCGGCGTGTTCGGAGGTGTCGTCGAAGGCGTAACCGGAGGTGCCGGACATGGCGTCAGTATCGCAGTGCGGGCCGGCACCGATCCGCCACGGACGGGTCAGCGCCACCCAAAGGTGTACTGGCCTCAACGGAACGCCTTGTACCGCCCAAGGGTGTACCGGCTCTCAGAGGTACCTGCCTCCGCGGAGTGATCAGCGCTTGCCGAAGCCGTGCCGGTCCTCGACCGCGTCGATGTGGTCGGCGACCTCGACGACGATCACCCGGGTGTCCGGCACGGTCGCCCGCCACCGATGGCGCACACCGCCCGTCAGATACAGCGTGTCGCCGCGTCCGAGGCGATGGGCGCGGCCCTCCGCCTCGACCTCGACGGCGCCGTCGGCGACGTACATCAACTTGTCGTTGCGGTGCTGGAGTTCGCGCCCCTCGTCGTGGTCGCCGGTGAACTCGGTGGCGTGCAACTGGTGGTGACCGCGCACCAGGGGGCGCACCCGGGCCTCGGGGATGAAATCCACGCCGTCCGCGCGCACCACGTCGACGCTGCACGCCGGGTCGGCGGCGGCGAGCAGTTCGACCGCGGTGGTGCCGAGCGCGTCGGCGACTCTTTCCAGGGAGCTCTTGCTGGGCCGGGCCCGCTCGTTCTCGACCTGGCTGAGAAAGGGGACCGACAGGCCGCTGCGCTCGGCCACGACGGCGAGGGTGAGCTGCAGTGCCCGGCGCCGCCGCCGGACGGCGGCGCCCACCCGAAGGGGCTGTTCTTTGTGGTCGCCCATCGCTCCGGCTCCCTCCCTTGCGTCGTCGGTCCGCTGAATCTTCGGTTTCTTCGGTCCACTGCTTCTGATGAGTTGTTTGCACCCTACGCATGTTCGGCAAACCGTTTCATGCACCCGTCACATCGCTGACACATCGAAGGAGCGTGAGGGTCACAGTTCTCGCCAATGCGCGAACCGTCCCGACTCCCCGGGCGCCGCCCCCTCGCGCGGCACGAAAAGGCTGACCAGCAGGGCCGGGTGCCCGTCCGGATCGGTGAGCAGCGTCGCCGACGGGTGGGCGAGGGCCCGGCTGTCGCCACGGGTGCGCAGGGTCAGCCGGTCGGGCCCGGCGTGCCAGGTCGTGAAGTCCTTCAGTGTGGCGCGGAGTTGGCCGTCCGTGTCGCGCTCGGCCCGGTAGTGGCCGGTGAGTTCGACCGTTCCGTCGTGCACGGAGGCGATGTCCGGCGTGCCCTGGGCGCAGCGCGAGAGGGTGCGCGGGGCGTCGTACACATGGGCGGCGTCGCCGGACAGAAGGGCGCCGAGATCGGCGTAGCCGCGTACCGCGATGTGGTTGTCCGGATCCTTCTCGTACGCCAGGACCCAGCCACCGGAGTCGTCGGGCGCGAGTGCGGGCCGGCCGGGAACCATCAGATGATCCGGGGCGCGCCGGTGTGTCCTGCTCACCGCCCAGGAACGGCGGATTTCGCTCCACGGGGCGCGCTTCTCACGCCTGCGTGGGGGGTCGGTCCCGAGACCGACCGCCCACGCACGGGTGGTCCTACTGCGGAGTCATCCGCTCCACCATGTCCGGGTGTTTCTTCAGCCACGCGGCGACGGCGTCCTCCTCGTGCCCCTGGCCGCGCTGCTTGATCTCGCTCTCCAGGCTGCCGAGTTCGGACTCGCTCATCCTGAAGTTCTTGATCCACTTGGTGAGCTGCGGATACTGCTCGGGGAACTTCTTGCTGGAGATGGTCCGGATCGTGTTGCCCTCGCCGAACAGCTTCTTGTCGTCCGCGAGCTTGGTGAGCTGGTACTCGCTGTAGGCCCAGTGCGGGGACCACAGGACGACGGCGACCGGCTGCTTCTTGGCGTAAGCGCGCTTCAGCTCGGCCAGCATCGCGGGCGTGGAGCCGTCGACGACCTTGTACTCCTTGTCCAGGCCGTAGCCGGGAAGCACCTTCGTCTTGAGGAGGTTCATCTCGCCGGTGCCCGGCTCGATTCCGATGATCTTCCCACCGAAGGTGCCGGCCTTGCCCTTGAGGTCGGCGAGGGATTTGACGTCCTTCACGTACGAGGGCACGGCGATCTCCAGGGAGGTCGGCTGGTACCAAGTGCCAAGATCTCTCAGGTCGTTCTTGTGCTGGTCCCAGTAGTTCGCCTGGGCGTACGGCAGCCACGCGTCGAAGTTGAGGTCGAGGTCACCGGAGGCCAGACCCGTGTAGACGGGGCCGACGTCCATCTGCTTCAGGTTCAGCGTGTAGCCGCGCCGGGCCAGGACGTTCTTCCACAGGTAGGTGACGGCGACGTCCTCGTCCCAGGGGAACCAGGCGACGTCCAGCGCGCGCTTCGCCTCGGCCGGGGCGGCGGCCGCGGAACTCTCGACCGGGGCCAGCTTGTCGACGACGCCGGGGTTCTTCTTCAGCCAGGCGCGCACGGCGTCCTGCTGCTTGCCCTTGCCGGCCTTGTTGATCTCCGCCTCAAGGCTGGTGAGCTGCTGCTCGGTCATCTTGAAGTCCTTGAGCCACTTCCCGACGACCGGGTTGTCCTGGGCGAAGCCCTTGCGGGAGAGCGTGTGCACTCCGTCGCCCTTGCCCCAGGCGCCCTTCGGGTCCTTGAGCTTCTTCAGCTTGTAGTCGCTGTACGCCCAGTGCGGCGACCACAGGGTGACGACGACGGGCTCCTGCTTGGCGTACGCGCGCTTCAGTTCGGCCAGCATCGCGGGCGTCGAGCTGTCGACGACCTTGTACTCCTTGTCGAGGCCGTACGCCCCCAGCACCTTGCTCTTGAGCAGGCTCATCATTCCGGCGCTGGACTCGATGCCGGTGATCTTGCCGCCGAAGGTGCCGGACTTGCCCTTGAGGTCGTCCAGGGAGTTGACGTCCTTCATGTACGAGGGGACGGTCAGCTCCAGGGACGTCGGGCCGTACCAGGAGCCCAGGTCGTCGAGCTGCTTGCCGTACTTCTTCCAGTACTGCTCGTGCGTGGTCGGCAGCCAGGAGTCCGTCTCGAAGTCGATGTCGCCCTGGGCGAGGGAGGTGTAGAGCGGGCCCGCGTCGAGCTGCTTGGTGTCGACCTGGAAGCCTCGCTGCTCCAGGATCTCCTTCCAGAGGAAGGTGGAGGCGACGCCCTCGTCCCAGGGGATGTAGCCGATGGTGACCTTCTTGCCCTGGCCGACGTTCTCGCCGTCGGCCGCGGTGGACTCTCCGGTGGCGGAGCCGAAGATGCCCATCCCGCCGGCGACCAGGGCGAGCACGACCACGCCGACCATGGCCACGACGGGCCTGGGGCGGTAGGACCAGATCTTCAGGCCCTGCGCGGCGCGCAGCTTGGCGGCGGCGCGGCGGCCGAGCGGCGAGACCTGGGTCCCGAGGGCGCTGGTCATGCGGTCCAGGTAGATCGCCAGGATGACGATGGCGACGCCGGCCTCGGAGCCCAGGCCGACGTTCAGCTGGCCGAGGGCCTCGTTCACGTCGCCGCCGAGGCCGCCGGCGCCGACCATGCCCGCGATGGCCGCCATGGACAGGCCCAGCATGATGACCTGGTTGACACCGGCCATGACGGTGGGCAGAGCCAGCGGCAGCTGGATGCGCAGCAGGGTGCTGCGGGGTGTGGTGCCGAACGCGTCGGCGGCCTCGACGAGTTCCTTGTCGACCTGCCGGATGCCCAGCTCCGTCATGCGGACGCCGGGGGCCAGCGCGAAGATCAGGGTGGCCACGATGCCGGCGGGGGCGCCGGTGCCGAAGAACAGGATCGCCGGGATGAGGTAGATCATCGCGGGCAACGTCTGCATGAAGTCGAGCACCGGGCGGACGATGCCGCTGACCCGGTCGGAGCGCGCCGCCCAGATGCCCACGGGGACGGAGACGACGAGCGCGATGAGCGTCGCCACGAGGACCAGCGACAGGGTGTCCATCGCGTCCGCCCACAGTTCGAGGGAGTCGATGAAGGCGAATCCCACGAAGGCGAGGACACCGGCGGAGGTGCCGCGCAGCCAGAACGCGATGACGGCGAGGATGCCCGCGAGGAGGAGCGGTTCAGGGGCCTGGAGGACGGCGTTGATGCCGTCGTAGGCGCCCAGGAAGACGGTCTTGAAGAAGTCGAAGAGCCACGCCATGTGGTTCAGCAGCCAGTCGACCGCGTCGTTGACCCAGTCGCCGAAGGGGATCCTAGGCACCGGCCTTCACCGCCTCGTCACGCTGGTCGCGCGGGCTGGCGCAGCCTTCCGGGGTGCCCTGCTCGTCACCGAGGAAGCCGACGAGCCGCTGACGCGGGACGACTCCGACGAGCTTTTGGGTCTTGTCGAGCACCGCGACCGGGTGCGACAGGCGGGCGCTGAGGGCGCACAGGTCCACGAAGGACGTGTTGGGCGTGGCGGTCGCGCAGGAGCAGTCGGCCTCGTCTCCGCGTACGTCCGTGTCCATGACGGCGCCGGCGGTCAGTACACGGGAGCGGTCGACGTCCTGGGTGAAGGAGGCGACGTAGTCGTTGGCCGGGCGGACCAGGATGTCCTCGGCGCTGCCGATCTGCACGATGCGGCCGTCGCGCATGACGGCGATGCGATCGCCCAGACGCATCGCCTCGTTGAGGTCGTGCGTGATGAAGACGATGGTCTTCTTGAGCTTCTTCTGAAGCTCGATCAGCTGGTCCTGCATGTCCCGGCGGATCAGCGGGTCGAGCGCGCTGAAGGACTCGTCCATCAGCAGCAGATCGGCGTCGGTGGCGAGCGCGCGGGCCAGGCCCACGCGCTGCTGCATTCCACCGGACAGTTCGTCGGGCCAGGACTTCTCCCAGCCCGCGAGCCCGGCCAGTTCGAGTGCCTTGGTGGCGCGTTCCTTGCGCTCGGCGCTCGGCACGCCCTGGACCTCCAGGCCGTACGCGGCGTTCTCCAGGACGCTGCGGTGCGGGAAGAGCGCGAAGTGCTGGAAGACCATGCTGATCTTCTTCGAGCGGACCTCGCGCAGTTCACGGGCGCTGAGCGCGGTCAGATCCTGGCCGTCGAAGCGCACCTGTCCGGCGGTCGGCTCCAGTAGTCCGTTGAGCATCCGCAACAGCGTGGACTTGCCGGATCCGGACAGGCCCATGACGACGAAGATCTGGCCCGGCTCCACCGTGAAGGAGGCGTCGATCACCGCGGCGGTGGTGCCGTCGGCGCGCAGTTCCTCACGGTCGGCTCCCTGCCGGAGCCGGTCCACCGCCTGTTCCGGTCGTCTCCCGAACACCTTGTACAGATGCTCGGCCTCTAGCCTGGCTGACACGTGTGCCTCTCGTTGGACGCTTGGACAGAGGCGAACGGTTGAATGAACAACGGGATTCGCCCCGGTGCCGCGCCTGCCCCTGCTTACGCGGAGCAAACACAAGAGTGGTCGAGGTCACTGTCCGTGGCGTACGTCGTGGTCTGTGGCGTAAGAGACGGTCACTGTCAGTGGCGTACGGCATGATGCGAAACGTGACCCGACGCCTGATGCTCCTCGACACCGCCTCGCTGTATTTCCGCGCCTACTTCGGCGTGCCGGATTCCGTGAAGGCCCCGGACGGCACACCTGTGAACGCCGTGCGCGGGCTGCTGGAATTCATCGACCGCCTGGTCAAGGACCACCACCCCGACGACCTGGTGGCCTGCATGGACGCGGACTGGCGTCCGCAGTGGCGGGTCGACCTGATCCCCTCCTACAAGGCGCACCGGGTGGCCGAGGAGCACGAGGTGGGTCCGGACGAGGAGGAGGTGCCGGACACGCTCTCGCCGCAGGTGCCGATCATCGAGGACGTCCTGGACGCGCTCGGCATCGCGCGCGTGGGGGTCGAGGGATACGAGGCGGACGATGTGATCGGCACGTTCACCGGGCGGGCCACGGGCCCGGTCGACATCGTCACCGGCGACCGCGACCTCCACCAACTCGTGGACGACAAGCGGGGGGTGCGCGTCCTGTATCCCCTCAAGGGCGTCGGCACCCTCCAGCTCACCGATGAGGCCTGGCTGCGCGAGAAGTACGGCGTGGACGGCCCGGGTTACGCGGATCTGGCGCTGCTGCGCGGCGACCCGAGCGACGGTCTGCCCGGCGTGCCCGGCATCGGCGAGAAGACGGCCGCCAAGTTGCTCGCCGAATTCGGCGACCTGGCCGGAATCATGGCCGCGGTCGACGATCCGAAGGCCAAGCTGACTCCTTCCCAGCGCAAGCGCCTCGACGAGTCGCGGCCGTACGTCGCGGTCGCGCCCAAGGTCGTCAAGGTTGCCGGTGACGTCCCCCTGCCGGACGTGGACCCGGCACTGCCGCACGCGCCGCGCGATCCGGCCGCGTTGGACGAACTCGCCGTACGCTGGGGCTTGGGCGGCTCGCTGCAGCGGTTGCTCGCGACCTTGCAGACATAGTTGCTCTCGACCCTGCAGACATAGCTGAACTCTTCAGGCACAGGCAGTACCGCTGCACGCATAGGTCGCGCAGAGCGAGGGGTGCTAACTTAGGTAAGCCTAAGCATGTAATCCTGGAGGTTGTCATGGCAGAGCGCCCGGCACGCAAGCCCCGGAAGCCCCACTCCGCGCAGGTGGTGCGGACCGAGCGACTGACCCCGCACATGCAGCGGGTCGTGCTGGGCGGCGACGGCCTGGCCGAATTCACCGCGGGCAGCAGCACCGACCACTATGTGAAGCTGTTGTTCGGCGCCGAGGGTGTCACCTATCCCGAACCCTTCGACATGCAGCGCATTCGCGAGGAGTTCCCGCGTGACCAGTGGCCCGTGACACGGACGTACACCGTGCGTGCCTGGCACCCCGAGGTGCGCGAGTTGACTTTGGACTTCGTGATTCACGGCGACGAGGGTCTGGCCGGTCCGTGGGCCGCCCGGGTCCAGCCGGGCGAGGTCGTACGGTTCATGGGCCCCGGTGGTGCGTACGCGCCCGACGCGAGCGCCGACTGGCATCTGCTGGCCGGTGACGAGAGCGCGCTGCCCGCGATCGCGGCCGCCCTGGAGGCGCTGCCCGACGGCGCGGTGGCCCATGCCTTCGTCGAGGTCTCCGGCCCCGAGGAGGAGCAGAAGATCGACTCCGACGTGGACGTCGTCTGGCTGCGCCGCGGGGACCGGCCCCTCGGCGAGGCCCTGGTCGAGGCCGTACGCGCCCTCGCGTTCCCCGAGGGCCGGGTGCACGCGTTCGTGCACGGCGAGGCCGGCTTCGTGAAGGAGCTGCGCCAACTGCTGCGAGTCGAGCGCGAGATCCCGCGCGAGGACCTGTCGATCTCCGGCTACTGGCGCCTCGGGCACAACGAGGACGGCTGGCAGGCGACGAAGCGGGATTGGAACGCGCAGGTGGAGGCAGAGCAGGAGGCGTCCGTGTAAGCGCTCGGAGACACGAGTGACAGGAGGCGGCCACCTGCTCGGTGACCGCCTCCTGTCAACGGCCCGGTGGCCGTCTCCTGGTCAACCGCCTGGTGACCGCCTCCTCGTCGACCGCCCCGTAGCCGCCTCGTGATCAACCGCCTTACACCGACCGCTGGTACGACCGGAACGTACGGATCGACAGCCACACCGCCGCCATCGCGAGAGCGAGCAGCGCGCCGCCCCGGCTGAAGACGTCACCCCAGTCGGGGTGGGCGGACAGCGCCGAACGGCCCGCCACCATCGCCCAGTTGAGCGGGTTGAAGTCGGCGATGTGCCGCATCCAGCCGGGCATCTGGGACGGGGCCATGAAGGCCGAGGACAGGAACGTCAGCGGCAGCAGCAGGAAGGTGTTGATGCCGATGATGGACTCCCGCTCCCGGACCAGCATGCCCAACGCGTTGGAGAGCGCCCCGAAGATCGTGCCGAGCAGCACCGAGGCGACGATCAGGATCGCGACCCCGCCGATCCCGCCCGGGTAATCGGCGCCGCCGAGCTGTCCGAGCAGCACGATGATGACCGACTGCAACGCGGTGACCAGGCCGTTGTTGACGACATTGCCATTCATCAGGGCCACCCGGCTGACGGGCGTGGTCAGGAACCGGTCGAGCGTGCCCCGCTGGATCTCGTCGAGCGTGGTCATGCCCGCCCACATGTTGGAGCTGAGCGCGCTCATCACGACGACGCCGGGCACGAGGTAGTCGAGATACGAGGTGGTGCCGAAGCCGCCGATCTCGACGACCTTCTTGAAGAGGTTGCCGAACAGGAACAGCCAGACCACCGGCTGGATCAGGGTGATCAGCATGAACGCGGGCTGCCGTACGAACACCATGAGTTGACGCTGGGTCATGTACCAGGTCTGGGAGACGGCGGTACTCATCGGGCACCTCCGGTGAGGACAAGGCTGTCGGCGCCTTCCGCTTCGGCCTCGGAGTAACGGCGGCCCGCATAGCGGAGATAGACGTCGTCGAGTGAGGGGCGGGCCACGGTGGCAGCGACGACGCCGACCCCGGCGCGCTCGAGCGCCCCGAGCAGAGCGGGCACCGCGGAGGCCCCGTCGTCGGCGCGGACGCTGATGCGGCGACCGTCGAACAGTGCCTCGTGCACGCCGGGCAGCCGGGTGAGGGCGCCAGCCAGCAGCGTACGACCGGCTTCGCCGACCGCGTCGCGCAGCTCCAAGTGGACGGCGTCGCCGCGGAGTTCGCCCTTGAGGGCATCCGGCGTGCCCTCGACCACGACACGGCCGCGGTCGACGATCGCGATGCGCTCGGCGAGCCGGTCCGCCTCTTCGAGGTAGTGCGTGGTGAGCAGGATCGTCAGGCCCTCGTCGCCGGCGAGGCGGGCGATCTCGTCCCACATCGCGGTGCGCGCCTCGGGGTCGAGACCGGTGGTCGGCTCGTCGAGGAAGAGCACCTCGGGGCGGTGGACCAGGCCGAGCGCCACGTCCAGGCGTCGGCGCATGCCCCCGGAGTAGCCCTTGACCTGGCGCTTCGCGGCGCCGGCGAGCTCGAAGCGGTCCAGCAGCCCGTCCACCCGGCGGTTCAGTCCGGCGCCCTTCAATCCGTAGAGCCTGCCCTGGAGTTGGAGGTTTTCCCGGCCGGTCGCCACCGGGTCGGCGCCCGAGCTCTGGGCGACCACGCCGATCGCGCGGCGCACCCGGTCCGGGTGACGCAGCACGTCGTGGCCCGCGACGGTGGCGGTGCCCGAATCGGGGCGGGCCAGGGTGGTGAGGATCTTGACGGTAGTGGACTTGCCGGCGCCGTTCGGACCGAGCAGTCCGAAGACGGTGCCTGGCTCGACGGTGACGTCCATGCCGCTGAGCGCGGTGACGTCACCGGGGTAGGTCTTGATCAGCTGACGCGCCTCGACCGCGGGCGCACGGGTACTCATGACGACTGCTCTCCTGTGTGAGCGGTGATCTCGGGCAGGGCCGAACCGATCCGCGTGAAGAGCGCCGGGCTATCCTGGGTGTGCCGCACCTCGATCGCCTGGAACTGCCTCACGGCGGGTTCAGTTCGGGGTTCGAGACCCTGGCGGGGCTGCTGCAACAGCTCTGCCGGGGTCTTTCTCTGTTCGGCTACGGTCTCTCGACGTCGCCGTCCTCCAGATTCCGGTATTCCTCGGGGACCTCCCCCGTCTCGTTGAAGGTCCGCCACTCCTTGACTCCGGGAAACGTGCCCGCGGCGACCTCCGCCAGGAAGCCGCGGACCCACGCGGCCTCCGCCTCGATCATGTGCAGCTTGAACTCGGACTCGATCAGGAAGAGCCGGGGCAGCGTCTCGTAGAGCTTCTCCATGCCGCCGCGCAGGCTCGCGGCCCGCACCTCCAGCATGTTGAGCCGCTCCGCCAGCAGGCGGGCCACCTCGTCGGGGTGGAGCACGCCCATCAGTGAGAGCGCGGCCTCGAAGATCGGATACTCCTGCGCCGGGACGGCGAGCAGGTCCGACAGCCACTCCGTGGCCTCTTCACGTCCGGTGTCCGTGATGCCGTAGAGGGTGCGCTCGGGGCGGTTGCCCTGCCGCTGCACCTCGGCGACTTCGACGAAACCGTGCTTCTCCAAGTTCTGGACGACGGTGTAGAGCGAGCCGTAGTTGATCTTCAGGCTGGCATCCTTGCCGCGCCGGCGCAGGGTCTGGGCGATCTCGTACGGGTGCATCGACCGCTCGGTGAGCAGCACCATGACCGCGAGTGCCAGCGGATTGCTCAGCTTCCGGCGCTTCGTCGCCACGATGACCTCACCTCGCCCCCGAATATCCGTGGCCGAACATATCGCGTATCCGAAGCGAGAGTCAATACACACGATGTATCGCGTCCGAGCGGAGATGGCAAGGGCGTGAGGACTTAGGCCCGCCGTCGACATGGCCGCGTCACGCGAGCGAAACAGGGTCTCCCTAATTTCTGTCACCCGACAGGAATCCCGTTCGGATCCGACGCAGATCCCGCCCACCCTTCCGCGCCGAAGGCAGGTGCCGCCGTGACCACCACCGCCCCCTCCGACGTACGCCCCGACCCGCCGGAGTCCTCCGGCGAGCGCTCCCTGGCAGAGTTCGGCTACCGCCAGGAGCTGCACCGCAGCCTCGGCCGGTACGCCTCGTTCGCCGCCGGGTTCTCCTTCATCTCCGTCCTCACGACCGTCTTCCAGTTCTTCGCCTTCGGGTACGCGTTCGGCGGCCCGGTCTTCTTCTGGACCTGGCCGGCCGTGCTGGTGGGCCAGTTGATGGTCGCCGCGTGCTTCGCGGAGCTGGCCGCGCGCTATCCGCTCTCGGGCGCGATCTACCAGTGGTCGTCCCGTCTGTCGAACCTCTCATTCGGCTGGTTCGCCGGGTGGATCATGGTGATCGGGCAGATCGTGGTGGTCGCGGCGGCGGCGTTGGCACTGCAGATGGTGCTGCCGGCGATCTGGTCCGGCTTCCAGCTGGTGGGCGGCGATCCGGCGCCGACGAGTCCCGACGGGGCGGCCAACGCGGCCGTGCTCGGCGTGATTCTGCTGGTCCTGACCACACTCGTGAATGTCGTCGACAACCGTGTGATGTCCGTGATCAACCGGATCGGCGTCACCGCCGAGATCATCGGCGCGGTCCTGATCATCGTGCTGCTGCTCACGCACTCCGAGCGCTCCCCCGGCATCACCTTCCACACCGGCGAGGGCAGCACCGGCCTCTTCGGGGCACTGATGGTGGGGTCGTTCATGGCCGCGTACGTGATGATCGGCTTCGACAGCGCCGGCGAGATGAGCGAGGAGACCCACAGCCCGCGCCGTACCGCGCCCCGTACGATCCTCACCGCGCTCGGCGCGGCGGGCCTGCTCGGCGGGCTGATCGTCCTCGGCGGACTGCTGGCAGCGCCCAGCCTCACGGACGGGCACCTGGGTGTCGACGGCCTGAGCTACGTCCTGACCAGCAGCCTCGGTGACGGGGTCGGGCGTGCGCTGCTCGCCGATGTGGTCGTGGCCATCGCGGTGGCGACGCTGGCGATCCAGACGGCCGCCTGCCGCATGCTCTTCTCGATGGCCCGCGACAACCAGCTCCCCTTCTCCCGCCGCCTCGCCAAGGTCAACCCGCGCACCGGTATGCCGAGCGCGCCCGCCCTGGTCGTCGGCATCCTCTCCGCCGCCCTGCTGCTCCTCAACTTCGCCTCCCCGGACGCGTTCCTGGCGATCGGCACCACCTGCATCGTGATGCTGTACCTGGCGTACGCGATGGTGACCGGGCCGCTGCTGGTGCGCCGCCTGCGCGGCGAGTTCCCCGGCGCGGACGGCGTCGACGAGGAGGGCCGTCCGCTCTTCTCCCTCGGCCGCTGGGGCGTCCCGGTCAACGCGCTCGCCCTCCTCTACGGCCTCTTCATGACCGTCAATCTCGCCTGGCCCCGCGCCGCGGTGTACGACCCGGCGGGCGGGCACTGGTACTTCCAGTGGTTCACCCTGCTCTTCCTCGGCGTGACGCTGGTCGCGGGCGCGGGGTACCGGGCGTACCGGGCGCGGGCGACGGTGGCGGAGGCACCTGCGTACGCCTGACAGGGACCGGGCCTCGTACGCTTGACCAGGTGAGACGCAAGCCCCGGATCCCGCCCTCCCCCCTGCCGCAGCGCCACGGGGTCGATCCCGTGCGGATCAAGCTGCCGCAGGGCGGGGCCTGGGCCACCGTGCGCGAGCATCTGCTGGAGCGGCTCGCGGCGGGGGCCGGGGTGATCGACCGGATGATCGGCGAGGGGCTGATCGTCGGGGAGGACGGGCGGCCGCTGAGCGCCGACGCGGCGTATGTGCCGGGGATGTTCGTGTGGTTCCACCGGGAGCTGCCGGACGAGGAGCGGGTGCCGTTCGCGCTCGACGTCGTGTACCGCGACGAGCACATCGTCGTGGCGGACAAGCCGCACTTCCTCGCCACCACCCCGCGCGGCAGCCATGTCGCGGAGACCGCCCTCGCCCGGCTGCGGCGGGAGCTGGACCTCCCGACGCTGGGCGCCGCGCACCGCCTGGACCGACTCACCGCCGGACTCGTGCTGTTCACCGTGCGGCCCGAGGAACGCGGTGCGTACCAGTCGCTGTTCCGCGACAAGCTCGTCGGCAAGGAGTACGAGGCCGTGGCCGCGTACGACGCGGAGCTGGACCTGCCGCGTACCATCCGCAGCCGGATCGTGAAGGAGCGCGGGGTGCTGGCCGCCCGGGAGGTGACGGGCGAGCCCAACGCGGTCAGCCGGGTCGAGCTGCGCGAGCACCGCGACGGAGTGGGGCGTTACCGGCTGACGCCCAGCACCGGGCAGACCCATCAACTCCGGGTGCACATGAACGCGTTGGGCTTGCCCATCCTCGGCGATCCGCTCTACCCGGTGGTGACGGGCCCCGTGCCGGCCGGCGACTTCCGGCGCCCGCTGCAACTGCTGGCGCGGGTACTGGAGTTCACCGATCCGGTCACGGGGCATGCGCACCGGTTCGTCAGCGCACGGGAGTTGGAGGCCTGGGCCTCGTACGACGAGTGGGCTTCCCGCGACGCGTAGGCACCCTCTGACCGCTGGCGCTCTCCGACGCGTAGGCCCCCTCTGACACGCAGGCACTCTCCGCCGGTAGGCATCCCATGACGCGTATGCGCCGCACGCGCGCCGGGGCCGCGACGGGTCCCACCGCAGGCCGCGACAGATCCCACCGAAGGCCGCGACAGATCCCGCCGCAGGGGCCCGCGGCCCTCTCCGCCCAGCCTCTCAGTAACCGCGCCACCAGCGCAGGAAGCGCTGCCAGGCGCCGAGGCGGCGGGCGGGCTCCGGTGTCGACGCGGGCTGGGGGGCCACCGGCTGCGGTGCGGGCGCGACCGGCTCGGCCTTCTCCGTCGTGACCTGCCAGTTCGGCCGCTGGCGCGGCACCGCGTTGACGGCGGGACGCTGCATCACGTCCTGCGGTGGCTTCGGCGCGAACCGCACGGGCATCTCCACCAGGTGGCGCGACGACAGCGACGCCCGCCAGCGCAACTCGCTCTCCGCACAGTCGAGTTCGACATCCGGCAGGCGCAACAGCAGCGCGTCGACGCCGACATCGGCGATGGCACGGCCGATGTCCTGACCGGGGCACTCGTGCGGGCCGCCGCCGAAGGCGAGGTGGGAGCGGTTGCCCTGCATGTTGGCGGCGAGGTCGGGTCGGACCCGCGGATCGACGTTGCCCGGCGCGATCGCGAAGAGCAGTCCGTCACCCTTGCGGATGCGCCGACCGCCCAACTCCGTTTCCTGCTTGGCGAAGTAGCCGAGGACGGCGCTGAACGGCGGCTCGTCCCACAGGGACTGCTCGACCGCCTCGGGGACCGTCATCTGGCCGCCGTTCAGCTGCGCGCGGAAGCGCGGGTCGGTGAGCACCATGCGCAGCACGTTGGCGATGAGGTTGGCCGTGGCCTCGTACGCGGCGAGCAGGACGAGGCGCAGATGCTGGGCGACCTCGTCGTCGGTGAGCCCGGCCGGGTGGTTGATGAGGTGGCTGGTGAAGTCGTCCTCCGGCCTGGCGCGGCGCCGGGTGGTGAGCTGCATCAGCACACCCATGACGTACTCGTTGCTGGCGATCGCGGTCTCGGTGCCCTTGAGCAGGTCGCGGGTGGCGTGCACCATGCGGTCGTTGTAGTCCTCGGGCATGCCGAGGATCTCGCAGAGCACGGCCATGGGCAGGTGCTCGGCGAACTGGCCGACCAGGTCGGCCTTGCCGATCTCGCAGATCTGATTGACGAGGCGCTGCGTCGAGCGGTTGATGTGGCGCCGCAGGCTGCGGAAGTCGATGGTCGTCATGGCGCCGGTGACCGCCCCGCGCAGCCGCAGATGTTCGTCGCCCTCGGCGTGCGAGCAGATGGGCTGCCAGGCGATGAGGGGCATCAGCGGGTTGTCGGGCGCCACCGTGCCGTCCTGGACCGCGGTCCACAGGCGGCTGTCGCGCGCGAAGTGCGAGGGGGTGCTCACCATGTGCAGGTTCTCGCCGTGGCCGAGCACCACCCAGATCGGCACGTCTTCATGGAGCAGCACGGGCGCCACGGCGCCGTGTTCGGCACGGAGTTTCTCGTACAGGGCTCCCAGGTCCTCCGCCTCGGGTCCGTACAGGCGGTGCAGTCCGCCGGGACCGAGGCCGTGGGCGGGGCAGCCGGGTGGCGGGCCGAGCGTGGGGTCGTCCGTACCGGTCGGGGAGTGGGATTCAGGCGTCACGGTGATCGCTCCGAAACTGAAATGGATCCGGTTTATGGGGAGTTGGCGTATGTGCTGCTGTCGGTACGGGGGCTCAGGCCCGCGTCTGGGACATGGCCAGCGAGTGCAGGAAGCGCATCAACGTCATCAGGACGTCCCGGCTGGAGGCCCTGCGGCGCGCGTCGCACTTCACGATGGGGATGTCCTCGGACAGGTCGAGCGCGGTCCGCAGGTCCTCGATCGGGTAGCGGGGCGCGTCCGGGAAGTCGTTTATGGCGATGACGAACGGCACACCGCGCTCCTCCAGGCGGCCGATCACGTCGAAGCTGACCTCCAGGCGGCGGGTATCGATCAGCACGACCGCGCCGAGCGCACCCTCGAAGAGGCCGTTCCACAGAAACCAGAAGCGCTCCTGCCCGGGCGTACCGAACAGATAGAGCACCAGCTGTTCGGTGATGGAGATGCGGCCGAAGTCCATGGCGACGGTGGTGGCCGTCTTGGTCTCGGAGCCGTAGTTGTCGTCGACTCCGATGCCGGCCTGCGTCATGGTCTCTTCGGTGGTCAGCGGCCTGATCTCGCTGACGGAGCCCACCATGGTCGTCTTGCCGACCCCGAAGCCGCCCACGATCACGATCTTCACCGCCGCCTGTGTGGTGTGCGGCAGATGGTCCTCGGCGCGAGGGCCCGTGATGGTGTCAGAGCTTTTGAAGTCCATGCATCACCGCTTCGAGGAGGGAACGGTCGGGGAGCGCCTGACGGACGATCGGGGCGCGCGCCTGTACCAGTTCAGCCGCCAGCAGCTCGGTGAGCAGGACGGTCACCACGCTGAACGGCAGGTTGAGATAGGCCGAGAGCTCGGCCGCGGACAGAGGGGCCTTGCAGAGCCGCAGCAGCGCCGACTGCTCCGGCTGGGTGGCGGGCGGCGGCGCGTCGGCGCGCGCCACGATTAACGTCACCAGGTCGATGTCGGCCCGGTCACCGCCCTCTGCTCCGCCCGTGAGGAGGTACAGGCGTTCGAGATCCTTCGGGTTGTCCTGGCCCGCCGGAGCGGGAGCCGCTTTGGGAGGCTCCGGGGGTCCTTCTTCCTTGGGGTAGCGCCGCCGGCGTTGCGGAGGAGTCATACGGTCTGCCCGTTGCGCCGCGGCGGACTCGTCAGATGGGCGCCGATCCGTACGACGAGGTCACGCATGCGGTTGCTCATCAGCCCGGGCTCCGCGGTCTGGTTGGCGAGCACCGCGAGATAGGCGTTGGGTCCGGCGGACATCAGATAGAAGTAGCCACCGTTGATCTCGATGATGACCATGCGCATCCGGCCGTCACTGCGGGGGATCTCGCTCGCGACGGCTCCGGCCAGGCTCTGCAGGCCCGCGCAGGCCGCGGCGACGCGGTCGGCGGCGTCCGGATCACCGCCGTGGCGGGCGATGCGCAGGCCGTCGGCGGAGAGCACCACGATCTGCTGGACGCCCGGTACGCCGTCGGCGAGCTCCTTGAGCATCCAGTCGAAGTTGGCTCGCTGCTGGATCACTTGAGGTCCCCCTCGTCGTCGGCCTCGGCAGGGGCCGGCTCGTTGTTCCTGGTGAATGCGGTCGGGTCCGGGTCGCCCTTGAGTCCGTTCATGAACGCCTCGACCCACAGACCCGGTTCGGGTTCCTTCTCCTCCGGCACGGGCTCGGGTGACCACGCGGAGGCCGCTGCGGCCTTGGCCTCGGCGGCCTCCGCCTCGGCCCGGGCGGCCTCGGCGTACCGCTGGCTGAGCGGGACCTTGACCCGGCTGCGGCGCTGCGGCAGCCCGTTGGCCGTCCATTCGGTGACCGTGGGGACGTCGTCCTCCATGGCCCCGCCCGTCGGGGAGGGGATCCGGGGTCCGGTGGTCGGGCGGCGCTTCTTGGGCTTGCGCGCCGGACCCTCGACGCCGCCGGTGTCGACACCCGTCACGGAGGGCGCGCCGACGCCGTGCGCGAGACCGGGGGCCGGGCCGGTGGTGAGCATGTCGCGGGGCGCGATGAGGACGGCGCGGACGCCGCCGTACGCGGACTGCCGCAGCGAGATCTGCATGTTGTACATCTGCGCGAGTCGGCCGACGACCGCCATGCCGAGTCGCGGGGCCTGGCCCATGACGTTCGGGTCGACGCCGGCCGCGGCCAGTCGGAGCAGCTCCTCGATCTTGCCGCGGGCTTCGTCGCTGAGGCTGACGCCGCCGTCCTCGATCTCGATGGCGACGCCGGTCTGCACCTCGATGGCGGTGACGTGCACCTTGGTGTGCGGCGGCGAGTAGCGCGTGGCGTTGTCGAGGAGCTCGGCCAGCGCGTGGATGAGCGGTTCGACGGATACGCCCTTGACGGCGACGTCGACGACGTTGTGCAGCTCGATGCGGCGGTACTCGAGGATCCGGGACATCGCGCCGCGCAACACGCTGAACAGCGGTACGGGCTGGGGCCATTGGCGTCCGGGACGGCCGCCGCCGAGGACCGCGATGGAGTCGGCGAGGCGGCCGATCAGCGCGGTGCCGTGGTCGATGCGCAGGAGGTCGTCGAAGACCTCGGGGTTGCGCCCGTGATCCTCCTCCATCTCGCGTAGTTCGTTGTTCTGCTGGTGGACGATGGCCTGGACGCGCCGGGCGATGTTGACGAAGGAGCGCTGCGCCGCGTCGCGCATCGACTCCTCGGTGTCGATGGTCTTGAGCAGTGTCTTCAGCAGATCGCGCTGCGACTCGGGGATTGCGCGGTGGTCCGGGTTGTCACGGCCCAGGGTGCGAATCACCTCTGCGGGGGAATCGCCGCCGCGCAGCTGGTCGAGCGCGGCGGGCAGGACGTTCTCGTGCAGGTACACGATGTCCTGGTCCTGGGCGGCGATGCG
The DNA here is from genome assembly GCF_055566975.1 of Streptomyces sp. NPDC027189. Classification (NCBI taxonomy): domain Bacteria; kingdom Bacillati; phylum Actinomycetota; class Actinomycetes; order Kitasatosporales; family Streptomycetaceae; genus Streptomyces; species Streptomyces sp. NPDC027189. The sequence continues at coordinate 273,355 of NZ_JBVHRI010000005.1, read as the reverse complement.
CTGTTCCAAGGAATCGGTGCGTCGCGCGAGTTCGGCGCGCAGCTCGCGGGCGATGCGGCCGCGGCGTACGGCTTCGGCGCCGATCGCGACGACCAGGAGCGTGGCGATGCCGCCGCACCAGCCGACGGCGGCCCGGGCCGGGTCGGTCACGACGGCGACGGCGGCTCCGGTCGCCGCGGCCATCAGTATGGCCGGCAGCAACAGCACGCGCGCGTAGGGAAGTTCACGGCCACCGGGAGGCGATTGAACACTCACCATGTATGCCCTCTGAGACAAATCGGCTGGGGGTCGGGGAAGATTGTGGGGGAAACGGCGTGGTCAAACTGAATCTTCGGAACTTTTGGGAACAAGCGCACGAATACACCTCAACTCGGTGCGCCGCGGGCGAGCTTAGTCCGACCGGATCATCGCTGTGTCATATTCCGCAAGCACCTGAAAACGCCCTCGGGGCAGGAGTACCCTCGGCCCATTTGCACGCTGAGGCTTTGTTCGCACACGGTGCGTGACGGCGTACAGGCATACGAAAGCCACCCCCCGGAGGAGTGAGAACTCCCGGAACTCCGGCTTGGATTGCGGCTTGGATTGCGGCTTGGGTTCTGCTCGGATACTGCTCTGATGCTGCTCGGAAACCGCTCGGATTCCGGCTCAGACTCCGGCGATGCGCAGCGCCGCGTCCGCCGTGGCCTCGGCGAACGCCGACACCGGCCGTTCCGGATCGGAGCGGTGCACGAGTATGACTCCTTCGATCAGCCCGAACAGCAGATCCGTGCGCAGTTCCAGCTCACTCTTGGCGAGCGCGCCCCCCGCCGACGTCGCGGCGAGCAACTGGCGGTAGGCGTCCTTGAGTTCGGCCCGTACGGCATGGAAGCCCGCGAAGCGTTCGGCGCGCACCTCGGGCAGCAGATAGAGCCCGCCGAGGTTGTGCGGGCCGCCGCAGAGCAGCTCCACATCCGTACGGCACAGCTCCCACAGTCGGCTCTCCGCCGGGGTCGCGTCGTCCGCGAGGAGCTCGCGGGCGAAGGTCAGGGAAGGCGTGACCGTGGACTCCAGGAGCTCGGCGAGCAGCTCTTCCTTGCCGGAGACGTAGTGGTACATGGACGCCTGGCGCATGCCGGCCCGCTCGGCGACGGCACGGGTGGTCGTCGCGGCGTAGCCGCGCGTGGTGAACAACTCGGCGGCGGCGTCGAGCAGTTCGGCGCGCGGGGAGAGCCCGCTGTCCGGCCGCTGTGCGGCAGCCCGCGGTCTGCCGACCTTTCGCCCACCGGTTCCCATGCGTTCGATCCTAGCCGCGGGTCCCGCGTGGCTGATCGCGCCCACGCGGCGGAGCCGCACGAGGTCGCAGCCCCGCGCCCCTCACGAGGCGCGCCCCGGCGACCCCCGTGAGGGATCGGTAACCGCACGGCAACGCACGAGCAACGGCTCCGACCCCCCGGGCTCCTAATTTCTGTCGGGCGACAGAAATGACCCGAGCCGTCAACAGCCGGAGGTCCCGCGATGGCGACAGCGACCACTTACGGAGCCCGCGACCACGCCCGATCCCAGGAAGGCACCCGCGCCGAGGCCATGCCCGTCGTCCCCGCCGGCGCCTGGCCCACGCCCCCCTGCGAGGCCGGCCACCTGGTGTGGGCGGAGACGGTGGCGGGCGGCAACTACACGCACAAGGTGCTGGCCCGCGGCACCGAGCTGCGGCTGACGGACCTGCGCGGCGACGCGTGTGCGCACCTCCTGCTGTACGTCGCCGACCGGCCCTGGGAGCGCCTGAACGTGGCGGACACGGTCAAGGTCCAGTGGAACGCCTACCTGGGCGAGGGTCAGCTGCTCCTGTCCGACCAGGGCCGGGTGCTGGCCTCGGTGATCGCCGACACCTCCGGGCGGCACGATGCACTGTGCGGCACCTCCACGCTCGTACGGAACACCGAGCGGTACGGGGACGGGACGCCGCAGTCCCCCTCCCCGGCCGGCCGCGAGCTGTTCAAGCTGGCCGCCGCCAAGAACGGGCTCGAACCGCGTGATCTGCCGCCGTCGCTCGCCTTCTTCCAGGGCGTGGAGGTCCGCGACGACGGCTCGCTGGACTTCACCGGCTCGGCCGGGCCCGGCGGCAGCGTGACCCTGCGCGCCGAGCAGGAGGTCACCGTACTGATCGCGAACGTGCCGCACCCGGCCGATCCCCGGCCGGAGTACATGAGCACCCCGCTGGAGGTGCTCGCCTGGCGCTCGGAGGCGACCAAGCCGGGCGACCCGCTGTGGGAGGCGACGCCCGAGGGCCGCCGCGCCTTCCTCAACACCGCCGAATTCCTTGCCGCGAGGGGGATCGCATGACCCGCACCGTTGTTCCGGCCCGGGCCGCCTGGTCGGCCGTCGTCCGCACCGGCGAGACGCTCACCGTCACCGATCTGCACGGCAACCAGGCCGTGGACTTCCTCGTGTACGACGCCCACGACACCGCCGTCCGCTACAGCGCACCCGACACGATCCACGCGCAGGGCAACCTCTTCCTGACCACCGGCAGTGTGCTCATGTCCAACGAGCACACCCCGCTGATGACCGTCCTGGCGGACGAGGTCGGCCGGCACGACACGGTCGGCGGCGCCTGCTCCAAGGAGTCGAACACACTGCGGTACGGGCACCACACCTGGTCCCAGCACGCCTGCGTGGACAACTTCCTCGCGGAGGGCGCCAAGTACGGCCTCGGCAAACGGGATCTCGTCTCGAACATCAACTGGTACATGAACGTGCCGGTCGAGAAGGACGGCACCCTCGGCATCGTCGACGGCATCTCGGCCCCGGGGCTCAGGCTCACCCTGCGCGCCGAGCGCGATGTGATCGTGCTCGTCTCCAACTGCCCGCAGATCAACAACCCTTGCAACGGCTTCGAGCCGACCGCCGTGGAGATGACCATCGGGGCGCCGGAATGACCTTTGACACGCTGCTCGTCGCCAACCGGGGCGAGATCGCGGTGCGGATCATCCGGACGGCCCGCGAACTCGGCCTGCGCACGGTCGCCGTGTACTCCGACCCCGACCGCTCCGCACCCCATGTCCGGCTCGCCGACGAGGCGGTACGGCTGGGACCCGCGCCCGCGAAGGAGTCGTACCTCGACGCCGACCTCGTCCTGAAGGCGGCCAAGGACACCGGTGCCGGGGCGATCCACCCCGGGTACGGCTTCCTGTCCGAGGACGCGGCGTTCGCGCGGCGCTGCGAGGACGCCGGGATCGTGTTCGTGGGGCCGACGCCGGAACAGCTGGAGCTGTTCGGCGCGAAGCACACGGCGCGGGCGGCTGCGGAAGCGGCGGGGGTGCCGCTGGCACCGGGTACGGGTCTCCTCCCCGGCCTTCCGGAAGCTCTGAAAGCCGCCGACCGCATCGGCTATCCCGTCATGCTCAAGGCCACCGGCGGTGGCGGCGGCATCGGTATGTCGGCATGTCGCTCAGCCGATGAGTTGACCGAGGCCTGGGAGCGGGTGCAGCGCGTCGCCGCGGCCTCCTTCTCCTCGGCGGGGGTCTTCCTGGAGCGCCTGGTCGAGCACGCCCGCCATGTCGAGGTGCAGGTCTTCGGCGACGGCCGGGGCCGTGTCGTCACCTTTGGCGACCGCGACTGCTCGCTCCAGCGCCGCAACCAGAAGGTGCTGGAGGAGGCCCCGGCCCCGGGACTGCCCGCGCGGGTCCGCGAGCAACTCGCCTCGTCGGCACGCGACTTGTGTGCCTCCGTGGACTACCGGTCGGCCGGAACGGTGGAGTTCGTCTACGACGCCGCTCGCGAGGAGGCCTACTTCCTGGAGGTCAACACCCGGCTCCAGGTGGAGCATCCGGTCACCGAGGAGATCTACGGAGTCGATCTCGTCGCCTGGATGCTGCGGCTGGCGCACGGCGAATCGGATGTCGTACGGGACCCGGGGGCACCCCGCGGTCACGCCGTCGAGGCCCGCGTGTACGCCGAGGACCCCTCGCGCGAACACCGGCCGAGCGCGGGCCTGTTGACGCGGGTCGAGTTTCCCGGCGGCGTCCGCGTGGACGGCTGGGTCGAGACCGGCACCGAGGTGACCACGTCGTACGACCCGATGCTCGCGAAGGTCATCGCGTACGGCCGGGACCGGGCGCACGCCCTGGAACGCCTCGACGAAGCGCTGGCCAGGACCCGGGTCGACGGCATCGAGACGAACCTGGGGCTGGTGCGGGCGGCGCTCGCGGAGGAGTCCTTCCGGACGGCGACGCACTCGACGGCGACGCTGGCCGGGATCACCGACCCGACGGCGCGCATCGAGGTCGTCGCCGGCGGAACCCTCACCACCGTGCAGGACTGGCCCGGCCGCACCGGCTACTGGCAGGTGGGCGTGCCGCCGTGCGGCCCGATGGACGACCTGTCCTTCCGGCTCGGCAACCGGGCGCTCGGCAACCACGAGGGCGCGCCGGGACTCGAATGCACCTTGCGGGGACCGACGCTGCGGTTCACTCACACCACGACCGTGTGCGTCACCGGTGCTCCCGCGCCGGTCACGGTGGACGGCTCGCCAGTAGCCCAGTGGGAGCCGGTGACGGTTCCCGCGGGAGCCGTACTGGAAGTGGGCGCGCCCGCCGAGCACGGCCTGCGCACCTATGTGCTGTTCGCGGGTGGCGGCCTGGACGTGCCGGCGTTCCTCGGCAGCGCGGCCACGTTCACGCTGGGCCGGTTCGGCGGCCACGGGGGGCGGGCGCTGCGGACGGGGGACGTGCTGCACGGCGGGTCGGTGACGGATCACGAGGCGCCCGTGCCCGTGGGCGATCGGCCCGTGTTCGCGTCCGAATGGCGGGTCGGCGCCCTGGAAGGCCCGCACGCCGCACCTGAGTTCTTCACCGAGGACGACATCCACGACTTCTACGCCGCCGACTGGAAGGTCCACTTCAACTCGGCGCGCACGGGGGTACGGCTGGTCGGGCCGAAGCCCCGGTGGGCGCGTACGGACGGCGGTGAGGCGGGCCTGCACCCGTCCAACATCCACGACACGCCCTACTCGGTGGGCGCGGTCGACTACACCGGCGACATGCCGGTGCTGCTCGGCCCGGACGGTCCCTCGCTCGGCGGCTTCGTCTGCCCGGCGACGGTCGTCAGCACGGAGCGCTGGAAACTCGGGCAGTTCCGTCCAGGTGACACGGTGCGGTTCGCGCCGCTCGCCGAGGACGGCTCGGCGCGGCCCGCGATCGTGGACGGCGGGGTGCTCGCACACGACGGCGACGTGACCTTCCGCCGCAGCGGCGACGACAACCTGCTGGTCGAGTTCGGCCCCATGCAGCTGGACCTGGCCCTGCGGATGCGTGTCCACGCGCTGATGGAGGCGGTCACAGAGGCGGATCTCGACGGCGTCACGGACCTGACGCCCGGCATTCGGTCCCTGCAGATCCAGACGGATCCGCGCAGGCTCCCGCAGCGCGTACTCCTCGCCACCGTCAGGGCGATCGCCGCGGCGCTCCCTCCTTCCGACCAGCTGGTGGTCCCCTCCCGCACAGTCCACCTCCCGCTCTCCTGGGACGACCCGGCCACCCGCGAGGCGATCGCCCGCTACATGGCGGGCGTCCGCGACGACGCGCCCTGGTGCCCGTGGAACATCGAGTTCATCCGCCGCGTGAACGGCCTGGACTCGGTGGAGGACGTGTACCGCACGGTCTTCGACGCGGAGTACCTCGTACTGGGCCTGGGCGACGTGTACCTGGGCGCGCCGGTGGCGACACCGCTGGACCCGCGCCACCGCCTGGTCACCACCAAGTACAACCCGGCGCGCACCTGGACCGCCGAGAACTCGGTCGGCATCGGCGGCGCGTACCTCTGCGTCTACGGCATGGAGGGCCCCGGCGGCTACCAGTTCGTCGGCCGTACGACCCAGGTCTGGTCGGGCTGGCAGCAGCGCGGCGCTTTCGAGCCGGGCTCGCCGTGGCTGCTGCGCTTCTTCGACCGCATCAAGTGGTACCCGGTGGAGCCCGAGGAACTGTTGCAGCTGCGGGCCGACATCACCTCGGGCCGCTTCGTCCCCCGGATCGAGGAGGGCGAGTTCTCACTCGCCGAGTACGAGGCCTTCCTCGCCGAGAACGCCGGCTCCATCGCGGAGTTCCGGTCCCGGCAGGGCGCCGCCTTCTCGACGGAACGGGATGCCTGGGAGGCGGCGGGCGAGTTCGCACGGGCGGAGGCGGCGACCGCTCCGGCCGCGACCCCCCTGGAGGTCTCGGTGCCCGAGGGCGGCCGCCTGATCGAGGCCGAATTCGCGGCGTCGGTATGGCAGCTGAACGTCCGAACGGGCGACGCGGTGACCACCGGTCAACCTCTCCTCGCCCTGGAAGCGATGAAAATGGAATCCAGGGTGCCCGCGCCCATGAACGGCATCGTCCACAAAATCCTGACCAAGCCGGGCGACCAGGTGGAGGCGGGCACGGCGTTGGTGGTTCTGGCGCCGGCGGGTCCAACAGTGCCGTGAAACACGCCGGTCGTCTGTGAGCAGGCGTTCCGCACGGCGGAACGGGTGGGCACAGGCGACCACGGCCCGCAGTCGACAATGCACCCCAGGCAAGGAGCACCGATGTCGTCCCCCACTCTCACCCGAGTCCGAAGGGCGTACGCCCGCATCGAGGCCACCGACCGCCCCGAGATCTGGATCGACCTACGCCCCCGGGCGGAGGTCGAGCAGGAAGCCCGAGCCATCGACGCCCGCGTCGCCGCGGGCGAGCCCCTCCCCCTCGCCGGCAAGCTCTTCGCCGCGAAGGGCAACATCGACGTGGCGGGCCTGCCCACCACCGCCGGATGCCCGGCCTACGCGTACACCCCGGAGGGCGACGCTCCCGTGGTCGCCCGCCTCCGCGCGGCAGGCGCGATCGTGCTGGGCACCACGAACCTGGACCAGTTCGCGACGGGCCTGGTCGGCACCCGCTCCCCCCACGGCGCCGTACGCAACGCCCTCGACCCGACCAGAATCAGCGGCGGCTCCAGCTCGGGATCGGCCGTAGCCACCGCACTCGGCATCGTCGACTTCGCCCTCGGTACGGACACCGCCGGCTCGGGCCGCGTCCCCGCCGCCTTCAACGGCATCGTCGGCCTGAAGCCGACCCGCGGCCTGGTCCCGACGACCGGCGTCGTCCCGGCCTGCGCCTCACTGGACTGCGTGACCGTGTTCGCCCGTACGCTCCCGGAGGCCGAGCAGGCCCTCGCGTTCATGACGTCCCCGTCCGGCCGCGACCTCCCGGCGCTCCCCCAGCGGGCCCCTGGACCATGGCGCATCGCCGTGGCGCCGACCGCACAGCTCGGAGAGCTGGACGAGGGCTGGGCGGAGGCGTACGAGGCGGCGGTGGCCCAGCTGGCGGCGGCGGGCGCGGAGGTGCGCTTCCTCGACCTCACCCCGTTCACCGAGGCCGCCGCGATGCTCTACGAGGGCGCGTTCGTCGCCGAGCGCTACACGGCCGTGGGGAGCTTTATCGACAAGTTGATCGGCGAAGGGGGTGCGGGGCTCGACCCGACCGTCGCCGGAATCATCACCCGCGCCCGGGACATCCCGGCCCACCAGCTGTACGCGGACCAGGACCGGCTGGCCGAGCTCCGCGCCCGGGCACTCGCCCAACTCGGTGACGCGGACGCGCTGTTGCTGCCGACAGCGCCGGGCCACCCCACGCTCGCCGAGGTCGCCGCCGACCCGGTGGGCGCCAACGCCCGCCTGGGCCGATTCACCAACTCCACGAACCTCTTCGACCTGGCCGCGGTCGCCGTCCCCGGCGGCACCGTGGACGGGCTGCCCTTCGGCGTGACGCTGATCGGCCCCGCGTTCACGGACGAGCGCCTGGCCCGGATCGCCCGGCTGCTCCAGCCGCGGCTGCGGATCGCCGTCGTCGGCGCACATCTGTCGGGCCAGCCGCTCAACCCCCAACTCCTCGCCTTGGGAGCGGAGTGGGAGCGTACGACCACGACGGCACCCGCCTACCGTCTGCACGCCTTGTCCACCACGCCCCCCAAGCCGGGCCTGGTCCACGTGGGCACCGGAGGCAGCGCCGTCGAGGCGGAGGTGTGGCGGCTGCCCGCCGAAGGCCTCGGGCGCCTGCTCGCCGACCTGCCCCGGCCGATGGCGCTGGGCCGGGTCGAGCTGGCCGACGGCACACACGTACCCGGCTTCCTGTGCGAGCCAGGCGCGCTCGAAGGGGCCGAGGACATCACGGAGTACGGCGGCTGGCGCGGTTACCTCCGGGCGCGGCCCGCGCAACCGGGGCTCTAGCCGCTCGCGCGACCCCGCGCACAGCCCCGTACATGACATGCCCCTGTGCACAAAGGCGCGCCGCCTCCCGGACATCAAGGAGACGGCGCGCCACGTGCCCTTGGTTCAGCCCACCGACGAGTAGGCCACCACCCCGCGCAACAACGCGTCGACGGCCCTGCGCGCGTTCTTCGCGACCGTGGAGCTCTGGCCGCCGGAGACGGGCGCGGCGGCCGCGATCTGGCCCAGTACGTCGATGACCTGCTTGCACCAGCGCACGAAGTCACCTGCGGGCATCTCGGCCTCGCGCAGCACCTCGTCGAGGCCCTTGCCGGAGGCCCACTCGTACGCGGCCCAGGCGAAGCCGAGATCCGGTTCGCGCTGACCGACGCCCTCGGTCTGGGTGATCCGGAAGTCCTCCTCCAGCGCGTCGAGGCGACCCCAGATGCGGACCATCTCGCCGAGCGCGGCCTTGGCCTTGCCGGACGGCACCTTGGGTGCCATGGCGTCGTCGGCGACCCGGGACTCGAACACCAACGCCGAGACGCAGGCGGCGAGTTCGGCGGGGCTGAGCCCCTCCCAGACCCCGGCGCGCAGGCATTCGCTGGCGAGCAGGTCGAGTTCGCCGTAGAGCCGGGCGAGCCGCTTGCCGTGTTCGGTGACCTCGTCGCCGCGCAGGTAGTCCAGCTCGGTGAGGAGGGCGACGATCCGGTCGAAGGTGCGGGCGATGGTGTTCGTCCGGCCCTCGATGCGGCGCTCCAGCTGCGTGGTGTCGCGCTGCAGCCGGTGGTAGCGCTCTGCCCAACGGGCGTGGTCCTCACGGTCGTTGCACCCGTGGCAGGGGTGGGCCCGGATCACCGTGCGCAGCCGGGCGATCTCGCGGTCGTCGGCCGCCTCGGACCGCTTCTTGCGGTGCCGGTCCGGGACGATGTGCCCGGCCTTGGTGCGCAACGCGGACGCCAGGTCGCGACGCGACTGCGGCGAGCGCGGGTTGAAGGACTTGGGGATCCGCATCCGGTCCAGCGCTTCGACCGGCACCGGGAAGTCCATCGAGGCCAGCCGCTTCACCTGGCGCTCGACGGTGAGCACCAGCGGGCGCGGGCCGTCGTGCTGCTCGAAGCCCCGGTGGCCGTTCGACCGGCCCGCGGGCAGCCCGGGGTCCAGCACCAGCGCGAGTCCCGCGTACTTTCCGGTCGGAACGTGGATCACATCACCGGGCTTGAGCTTCTCCAGGGCGACGGCCGCCTCGGCACGACGCTGCGACGCGCCCTGCCGCGCCAGCTCGGTCTCGCGGTCCTTGAGCTCGCGGCGCAGCCGCATGTACCCGTCGAAGTCGCCCAAGTGGCAGGTCATGGACTCCTTGTAGCCCTCGAGACCTTCCTCGTTGCGCTGCACCTGCCGGGAGATCCCGACGACCGACTTGTCGGCCTGGAACTGCGCGAAGGACGTCTCAAGCAGTTCGCGCGAGCGATGCCGCCCGAACTGGTCGACCAGGTTCACCGCCATGTTGTACGACGGCTTGAAGCTGGAGCGCAGCGGATAGGTGCGCGTGCCCGCGAGTCCCGCCAGGTGTTCGGGGCTGAAGCCGCGCTGCCACAGCACGACCGCGTGGCCCTCGACATCGATACCGCGGCGCCCGGCGCGGCCGGTCAGCTGGGTGTACTCGCCGGGGGTGATGTCGGCGTGCTGCTCGCCGTTCCACTTGACGAGCTTCTCCAACACCACCGAGCGGGCAGGCATGTTGATGCCCAGCGCGAGGGTCTCCGTCGCGAAGACGGCCTTGACCAGGCCGCGTACGAAGAGTTCCTCGACGACCTCCTTGAACGTCGGCAGCATGCCCGCGTGGTGGGCCGCGATGCCGCGCTCCAGGCCCTCCAGCCACTCGTAGTAGCCCAGGACGTGCAGGTCCTCGGTCGGGATGGAGGCGGTGCGCTCCTCGACGAGTTCGCGCACCCTGGTCCGCGCCTCGTCGTCGTTCAGCCTGAGGCCCGCGTACAGGCACTGCTGGACGGCGGCCTCGCAGGCCGCGCGGCTGAAGATGAACGTGATGGCGGGCAGCAGCCCTTCGGCGTCGAGCCGCTCGATGACCTCGGGGCGGCCCGGCGTCCACATGCGGGAGCGCTGTCTGCGCTCCCGCTCGCGGTCGGCCTCGCGCATGGCGCGGCCCCGTCTGCGGTCCTGGTACGACGGGCGGCTGGCCTCCATGCGCGCCATGCGCGTGAGGTCGGGGTTGACGGCCTTCTTCTGGCCCTCGCCCTCCTCGAAGAGGTCGTACATCCTGCGCCCCGCCAGCACGTGCTGGAACAGCGGCACGGGCCGGTGCTCGGAGACGATCACCTGGGTGTCGCCGCGCACGGTGTCCAGCCAGTCGCCGAACTCCTCCGCGTTCGACACGGTCGCCGAGAGCGACACCAGGGTCACCGACTCCGGCAGGTGGATGATCACTTCCTCCCAGACGGCGCCGCGGAAGCGGTCGGAGAGGTAGTGCACCTCGTCCATGACCACATAGCCGAGTCCGAGGAGGGTCTGCGAGCCCGCGTACAGCATGTTGCGCAGCACCTCGGTGGTCATCACGACCACCGGGGCTTCGGAGTTGACGCTGTTGTCGCCGGTGAGCAGGCCGACCTTGTCCGCGCCGTAACGGCGGCACAGATCGGCGTACTTCTGGTTCGAGAGTGCCTTGATCGGCGTCGTGTAGAAGCACTTCTTGCCCTGCTGGAGGGCGAGGTGGACGGCGAACTCGCCGACCACCGTCTTGCCCGAGCCGGTGGGCGCGGCCACCAGGACGCCCTTGCCCCCTTCAAGAGCTTCACAGGCGTCGATCTGGTAAGGGTCGAGGCCGAAGTCGTACATCTCGCGGAAGGAGGCGAGCGCGGTGGCCTGCTCGACAGCGCGCTGTCGTGCTGCCGCGTACCGCTCGGCCGGTGAGAGGTCCTCTGTCATCGTGCTTTCGAGACTACCGGGAGGCACTGACAACAGGACGATCAATATCGGGATCCGATGCTGTGAGACCCGGAGTCCCCGCAGCTCAGGGAACCGCCACCCGCACCGCCGCCGGTATGCAGCGCACGGTGAGCGGCAGCGGCCCGAGCGGCTCACCGTCCGCGTACCCGGTGATGCCCTCCGCCACGAGTTCGACCTTGGCGGCCCGGTGCACGGTGACCTTGGGGTGGTCGAGGTGGGTGCCCTTGTAGACCCTCGGGAACACCGTGAGCAGCGTCGTACGGCTGCAGTCCCCGACGACCGTGATGTCGAACAGCCCGTCACCGAGGTCCGCGTCCGCGCAGATCTTCATGCCGCCGCCGTACGACGATCCGTTACCGACGGCCACGAGCGTCGCCTCGATCTCCTGCACCTCGCCGTCGTCGAGCGTGATCCGGTACGGGAAGGGCTTGAAAGCGGCCAGTTCGGCGAGCATGGCGAGGTCGTACTTGAAGCGCCCTGTGGGCCATCTCATGCGATTGCCGCGGTCGTTGACCCGGGAGTCGAATCCGGAGGCGAGGACGGTGCCGAACCAGGTGTCGCCCACACGCCCCAGGTCGACGTCGCGCAGCCGCGCCCCCTTGAGGGCCTCGGCGATCCCCCGCCCCGCGGCCGCGGGGTCGCGTACGGGCAGGCCAAGCGCCCTCGCGAAGTCGTTCCCCGTGCCGACGGCGACGAGGCCGAGCGGGGTGCGGGTCCCGGCGACGGCCTGCAGGGCCAGGTTCGCCATGCCGTCGCCACCGACGGCGATGAGGGCGCCGGTGCCGCCCTCGACAGCGGCACGCGCGCGCGTGAGGGCGTCTTCCGCGTTCTCCCCGAGGATCGTGCGGACGGAGAATCCCGCCGCCCGCAAAGCCGAAGCGGCCGGCTGCGCCGCGCGGGCGCCCCGGCCGCGTCCCGCGGTGGGATTGACGAAGAGGGTGATCTCGCTGGTCACGACCCTGACACTACGAGATCCGAGCGCTTCGTCAGGTCACGTCGTCATAACCGTTGACCCGGTCCGAGCTCGCCTGCTCCGGCAGTGCCCGGCTGGCCGACACGGTCTCGACCTCGCCGATGTCCTCGGGCGTGAGGTCGAGGTCGGAGGCCTCGTCGTCGGCCGGGCCCTCGGCATCGCGGCGCCGCTTGCGGCGGTCGTTGAGGAGCGAGAAGGCGACGGCACCGAAGTACAGGATCCAGATGGGTCCGGCGAGCGCCAGCATGGTCAGCGGGTCCGTGCTGGGCGTGGCAACGGCGGCGAACACTGTGATGCCCATGATCATGCCGCGCCACCAGCCGAGCATGCGCTTACCGGTGAGGATGCCCGTGAGGTTGAGCATGATCAGCAGCAGCGGCAGCTCGAAGGAGAGGCCGAAGACAAGCACCATGCGCAGGACGAGGTCGAGCAGATCGTCCAGCGGCAGCAGGTTGTTGACGTCCTTCGGCGTGAAGCCGATCAGGACCTTCGCCGTGGTGGGGAGCACCCGGTAGGCGAAGTAGGCGCCGCCGAGGAACAGCGGTGCGCCGGTGCCGACGAACGCGTAGGCGTACTTCCGCTCGTGCCGGTGCAGGCCGGGGGCGACGAAGGCCCACAGCTGGTACAGCCAGACCGGAGAGGCCAGCACTACACCGGCCATCAGGGACACCTTCAGTGCCAGTGTGAACGGCGTGAGCAGACCGTTGATGGTGATCTGCGCGCACTGCTGGGTCTTCTGATGCGAGTTCGCCAGCTGCTCGAAGGTCTGGGAACAGCCGACCGAGTCCAGCACCGGCTTGGTGATGATGTTGATGATGTCGTTGTAGAAGAAGGCGGCCACGGTCGTGACGACAACGATGGCCAGCATCGCCTTCGCGAGCCGGTTGCGGAGCTCACGAAGGTGATCCGCGAGGGGCATCCTCCCCTCGGGATCCTTCTCCTCTTTGCGGGCAGACTTGAGCAACCCACGTCCTCATCTCGTGCGGCAGGCCGGAGGTGTCCGGCCCTGCGTCAGCGCTTGGTGGTGTCCGTCGGCTCGGTGACCGGGCGCGAGCTGGTCACGTCACCGGGGGCGGCCTGGATGGTGCGCTGAGCCGGGGGCTGCTCGTCGGTGCTGGGCGGGCCCGCCGGGGCGGGCGTGCTGCCCTCGTCCTTCATCGCCTTGGCCTCGCTCTTGAGGATCCGCGCGGACTTGCCGAGGGAGCGAGCCATGTCCGGAAGCTTCTTCGCGCCGAACAGCAGGATGATGACGACGAGGATGAGAATGATCTCGGGAGCTCCGAGCCTTCCGAACATAAGTCTTTACCTTCTCACCGAGGCTGCATGGTCGGGGTGCTGTCCGATCGGCCGGACATGTGTCCGATCGTCGTGTTGACAGCGATCGTAACGCTCAGGGGTAAACGCGGGGCAATCCCTGTGCGTACTCCCAGTTCGCGACTCGCGCCTCGTTCTCCGGGCCGCGACCAGCAGCGTACCTGCCGTTGCCGCGAAGGTGACAGGGCGAAAGCCACTCAAGGCGCAACGCGCTCACGACTCACAGGGCATCCACAGAGCTCGCCGTGCTCACGGCCGCCCGCTCCAGATCCTCCGCGGCCCTGCTGATGCGGCGCGCGGAGTCGGAAACCTGTCGGCCCAAACGCTCCGCCTCCAGAAAGACACGCACGGCGAGCACGCCGAGTACGGCGATTCCCAGGAATCCCACAGCGATCGCAAACATCGGCCAGAACATGACGTCGACCCTAGAGGGTGGAGTGCAGGCGCAGGGTCCGCACCCCGCCGCCGGTGAGCAGCTCGACGATGCGCTCACCCGCGGGCTTGCGCACGGCGGCGCCGCACTCCGGGCAGGTGAAGGAGTAGAAGGTGGTGCGGCTGGAGGCTCCGATGGCGAGGCGCAGGGCGCTCGCCTTGAGCTCGAAGCCGGACCGGCAGTCGGGGCAGGCGGCCTTGAACATCACATCGACCACCCTTCTCATGCCGGTGAAGGCCGTCACCACCGACATCTCCGGGGCACCCGACGGCACACCGGTCGTCCCGGACGTGCCGGTCCGCTCCGGCGCACCGGACATCCCAGACATCGACGACGTGCTCAAAGGCCCTGCTCCTGCCTGTCGTACGGCCCGTCCTGATCCCCGTGCGGCCCGTCGAGCCCGTCGTAGGCGGCGAGCGCCTCGCGGGCCGCCTGCCGGGCGCTGTCCGCGAGGCCCTGCGGCGACACGATCCGGCCGTCGCCGCCGAGGCGCAGCGCCAGCCGGCGCAGCGACGCGGGATCGGGGGTCCGCAGAGTGATACGCAGCCCGCCGTCCGGCAGCTCATCCGCGCTGTCGTGCGGGTAGTACTCGGCGACCCAGCGCCCGCCCGGTCCGACCTCGACGACCACCTCGGGGTCCTCGACGGCCGGCTGCACCAGCCCCTCGGAGAGGTCCCGCAGCTCGATCTCGGGCGGCGCGGACGGCTCGTCCAGGATGCGGATCTCGGCGACCCGGTCGAGCCGGAAGGTGCGGCGCGCCTCGGAGCGGCGGCACCAGGCCTCCACGTACGTGTGCCCGACGCTGACCAGGCGGATCGGGTCGATCTCGCGCTCGGTGAGCTCGTCGCGCGAGGGCGAGTAGTAGCGGATCCACAGCCGGCGCCGCTCGGAGATCGCCCGGTCGACGTCCGCGAAGACCCCGCCCTCGGACTCGAAGGTCACCGAAAGCCGGGAGCTGGCGCCCGCCGCCTCGCCCGAGGCGGTCTCCACCTTGGCGGTGGCGCGCAGCAGCGCCTGCCGGTCGCCCTCGCGAAGGCCGGGCAGCGTGGACACCGCGCGGGCGGCCACCAGCAGCGCGGTCGCCTCGTCGGCGGCGATGCGCAGGGGCTCCGCGACATCGTCCGGGTTGTGCCACCAGATCCGGTCGCCGTCGGTGTCGATGTCGAGCAGATCACCGCCGCGGAAGCTGGTGCCGCACAGCGGCAGCACGTCGAGGTCGGAGATCAGCTCGTCCTCGGTGATCCCGAAGGCCCGGGCGACGTCGCCGACGCGCGCGCCGGGCCGCTCGCGCAGATAGGTCACCAGGGAGAGCATTCGCCGGGTCTGGTCGATCGCGTTCGTGGGCCTGGCCGGTTTTCCTACCACTTTCTTACGTTCCCCCTCAGCCCTTGGCCACGGCGCGCAGCCGGTCCACGACGTCGGCCCGCAGCTCGGCGGGCTCCAGGACCACCACGTCGGGCCCGAACTCCACAAGCCAGGCGTCCAGGCCGTGCCCGTACGGAATCTCCAACTCGTCCCAGCCGTCGCCCAGTTCCCGTACGGAGACGGCCTTGGCCCGCAGCGGGTAGCCCGAGCCGCTGCGCAGCCGGATCCGCGCGGAGCGGTCGGCGATCTCCCCCGCCCAGCCCGCGACGGTCTCGCGCACGGTGACGACGTCGGGCACCTCGGCCGTGTACCGCCCGGCGCGGGTGCGGACCTTGCCGGTGATCCGGGAGAGCCTGAAGACGCGCTCGGCGCCGCGGTCGCGGTCCCAGCCGGCCAGGTACCAGTGGCCGCGCCAGCACTCCAGGGCCCACGGCTCGACGTGCCGGGTCTCGGGGTGCGCGGCGGTGGCCTTGCGGTAGTCGAAGATGACGGGGCGGCGGTCGCGGCAGGCGAGCATCAGCGGTTCGAAGGCCGCCTCGTGCACGGGGATGTGCGGCTCCAGGGCGCCATGGGCCTCGTACGGGTCCACGTCCTCGGGCAGGCCCGCGGCGCGCAGCTTCTGCAGGGCACCGCTCGCCGCGCCGGCGAGGCGGGCCTGCTGCCAGACCTTGGCGGCGAGACCGAGAGCGGCGGCCTCCTCGGCGTCGAGCGTGATGGGTGGCAGCCGGTTGCTGTCGCGGCGGGCGAGATAGCCGACCTCGCCGTCGAGGTTCTCCACCGTCTCGATGACCAGGCCGAGTTCGCGCAGATCGTCCTTGTCGCGCTCGAACATCCGGTTGAAGGAGTCGTCCGAGCCCGCCTCCAGATAGGCCTCGATGGACTCTCGCAGCTCGCGCTTGCTGAGCGGCCGCCGCGTCCCGAGCAGACACAGCGCCAGGTTCATCAGCCGCTCGGCCTTGGCAATGGCCATCGACGCCCTTCCCTATGGTGCTTCCGACCGATGACCGTACCGCTCCGGAGTGTCGCGGCAAAAGCCGAGGGCCCATGCCCGGACAGGCATGGGCCCCAGGTGATCGAGTCCGGTCAGACCCTGATCACACGGCGTACGAGGATCGGACCGAAGTCCGGCCCTCATGAGGATCGGACCGGAACCCGATCGCGGCGACGGATCAGACCGAGACCAGGTCGCAGACGAAGATCAGCGTCTCGCCGGGGGCGATACGGCCGCCGGCGCCGCGGTCGCCGTACGCGAGGTGCGCGGGGATGATCAGCTGGCGGCGGCCGCCGACCTTCATGCCCTGCACGCCCTGGTCCCAGCCGCTGATGACCTGGCCGACGCCGAGCTGGAACTCGAGCGGGGTACCGCGGTTCCAGGAGGCGTCGAACTCCTCGCCGGTGGAGAAGGCTACGCCCACGTAGTGGACCTTGACGAAGTCGCCGGCCTTGGCGACCGAGCCGTCGCCTTCCCAGATGTCCTTGATCTCGAGGTCCGCCGGGGGCTCGCCGCCCGGGAAGTCGATCTCGGGCTTGTCGATGCTCACTTCATTACTCCTTGTTGCACGGCCTGCGTCCCGGACAGTCTCACAGACTCTGTGGTCAGACCGTGCCGAGGATATCGACCACGAAGACGAGAGTGTTCTTGGCCAGCTCGCTGCTGGGGTTGGCGCCGTAGCCGAGGGACGGCGGGATCACCAGCAGGACGCGGTCGCCCACGTTCTTGCCGACGAGGCCCTTGTCCCAGCCGGCCACCACGGAGCCGGTGCCGATCTGGAAGGCGGTGGCGCCACCGTGGTCCCAGGAGGAGTCGAACTGCTTGCCGTCCTCCCACTTCACCCCGGTGTACTGGGCGATGAGGCCCTGGCCGGCCTCCACCTTCTTGCCGGTGCCCTTGATCAGCACCTGCTCCTTGAGGTCCTTGGGCGCCTTGGTGTCCTTGGGGATGGTGATGGTCGCCGCCTTGGGCGCCGGGGCCGACACCGTGGGCATGCCGGGGTCGGGTGCCGCCTGCGTCCCCTTGACATAGGCCTTGGCGTCGACGCCGGCGGAGCCGACCGCGTCGACCACCCAGATCAGCACATCCTTGGCGGTGATGCCGGAGGAGGTGTTCAGTCCCGCGCCGATCAGGTCGCCCGCGGTGCCCTGCACCAGGATCCGGCTGCCCGTCTTCTGCCCCTTCACGGCGTCCAGGACCTTGGCGGGCAGCTGCTGGCTCTGCTTGCCGATCTGGTCGACGGACTGCTGCCGCGGCGTAGTGGAGCCGGCGGTCGCCGAAGCCCAGGTGCCGCCCAGTGCCTGGTTGCTCCCCCACTTCTCGACGGTCCAGTCCAGGCGGACGAAGTCGGAGGCCTTGATCACGGCTCCGCTGCCCGTCGAGACCGTCTTGACCACGGTCTTGTCGGACGGCTTCCCGCTCTTGGGCACGGAGATCTCGGGCTTGGCCCCGAACTCCCCCTTGACCTGAGCGACGCCCGCCGACGCCTCGCTGTCACTCTTGTCGTCCGATCCGCACGACGCGGCGGTGAACAACAGGGCGGGAACGGCCAGCAGCGCCACGGCACGTCGTTTCACGTTGTAGTTCATCAGTCCAACTGGGAGTCGGGGGTGGGGGCAATGGCCGCCACTCTACGACCTACGTGCGCCCCGTACGGTCTGACGCGAGACACGCCGTCGCCCGGACCGGTGACCGGTCCGGGCGACTGTCAGCCCTGAGCGACCCTCGGACGGACCGTCAGGAGGCCGTCTTCGCCGACAGCGGGCGGAGCTTGCGAAGGAACTCCGTCCGGTTCATCCGGTCGGCGGGCCCCCCGTCGTACGCACCGCGCGCGTAGGTGGCGTCGACGACCGTGTCGCCGGCTTCCCGGTAGAGGAAGTTGGGTGTGATGGCCGGTCCGCTCTCCGAGTCCACGGCCGTGTACTCGCTGCCGAAGACGACCAGCGAAGTGCCCTTCGCGAACGTCTTCTTGGCCGGGGCCTCCTCGATCGCGTACTGGACCCCGTCGGCGGTGCCGCCCATGGACCGTACGACGACCTCGGCGCCCTTCTTCAGCGCGCCCTTGTGGACCGTGTCGACCCTGACGACGACGGGCGTGTACACGACCTCGAACTTCGTTCCGTCGTCGAGCACGTCCGTGGCGTGCACATCGGGACGCCGGTCCACGACCGTGCCCTCGAAGACGTTCTCGTTCATCGGGAACGCGATCGCGGCCTCGGGGCTGCTGTCGACGGCGTACGGGTGTCCCTCGATGACCCGCACGGCCTTGGTGCCGGACTTCCTCGCCGTGCCGTCGTGCTGCCCACCGGTGGACCCGGCGCACGCCGAAGCGCCGAGGGCGAGCAGGGCGAGAGCGGCCGAGGCACGCACCAGGGCGCGCGGCCTCACTGTGCGAACTGCACTCATTTCTGCTTCCCCCGTCAGTAGATGGCCCGGACGCCGGCTATGTCGTCGCTGTTCAGAGCACGCCGGGTCCCGGTGTTGATGGTCGTCATGACGGACCCCTTCTCCGCGGACGTGTACGCGGAGCCGTCCGTGCACGGGTCCGGCCACGGGTGGGCGAGGCCGGTGAAGTGACCGACTTCGTGCACGACGACGGTCTGCACGTCCGCCTTGCCCCGGCCGATGTCCTGACTGGCGTTCACCCAGCTGAAGCGGTTGGAGAGGTACAGCGTCCCGCCGTTGTGCGTGCTGCCCGACACCTGGGTGGCTGCGTATCCGGGCGCGCTGCCCATGAGGCTGGTGTAGCTGTAGGAGGCGCGGAAGGCGTAGATCAGCCAGCCGCCGGTGTAGACGGGCGAGTTGTAACGCAGCGCGGACGCACTGCGGTTCCACTGCTTGAGGCCGCCGTTGAGGCCGTTCCTCAGCCCGCTGGGGAACGTGGTGTTGGCGCCGATGGTCTTCGCGGTGGAGGCGCTGTTCCACTTCGTCATGCCACTGCGGCAGTACGCCGAGGCGGGCGAGGCGGTCACTCCCACCAGGGCTGTCGCGATCACGGTTCCCGCTGTGGCGAGAACGAGCGCCGAGCGTCCCTTTGTCTTGACAGAGCGCAAAATGAGCCCCCGGTTTGTGTTGATGCTTCGAGCGCGGAAAGTCCCTGGCCAGGGGAGTCCGCAGCGATATCGACGAGCTGGTCATGGCCATGCCGACCGCTCGAAGCTAACAGCTGGCAAAGGAGGCGGACCCGGATTTCCCGCCGGGACAGCACGCCCGACCGGGGCCCGATCGCCCCGAATTCCGGTGCGTCGCGCACGGCCGCCCGATTGCGTGTGATAAAGGATCATCGACGAACAGCGACCGTTTCACAGTGATTTGTGACGACAGATGGCCGCGGATGCTCCTAGGAATGAATGATTCCGCCCATACTGCCCCACACGGGGAACCGTGACATCTCTCTCACCGCTCCGGACACACCGTGGGCGACAGCCGGCGCCACGGCAGCAAAGACGCCCGGTGCCCGGAGGTGTCACCACCTCCGGGCACCGGGCGTGCAGGGCCGGCCCGCCCACGAGCGGGCCGGTTCCGGTCACATACCGGCGATCAGCTTCTCCACCCGGTCGTCGACGGAACGGAACGGGTCCTTGCACAACACGGTGCGCTGCGCCTGGTCGTTCAGCTTCAGATGGACCCAGTCGACGGTGAAGTCGCGGCGCTGCTCCTGAGCGCGCCGGATGAAGTCGCCGCGCAGCCGCGCCCGAGTGGTCTGGGGCGGCACGGACTTGCCCTCGAAGATCTTCAGGTCGTTGCAGATCCGGGTGGCCTGCCCCTTCCTCTCCAGCAGGTAGTACAGGCCACGGCGACGGTGGATGTCGTGGTAGGCGAGGTCTATCTGCGCGACCCGCGGGTGCGACATCGTCATGTTGTGCTTGGCGCGGTACCGCTCGATGAGCTTGTACTTCATGACCCAGTCGATCTCGGTGCCGATCCGGTCGAGGTCCTCGGCCTCGATCGCGTCGAGCGTGCGGCCCCACAGCTCGAGGACCTGCTCGACGGTGCCGGTGCGGATGCCGCGGCGCTCGCAGAAGTCCACGGCCTTCTCGTAGTATTCGCGCTGCACTTCGAGGGCGGAGGCCTCCCGGCCGCTGGCCAGGCGCACCTTGCGGCGGCCCGTGATGTCGTGGCTGACCTCGCGGATCGCCCGGATCGGGTTCTCCAGGGTGAGGTCGCGCATGACCGTGCCCGCCTCGATCATGCGCAGTACCAGGTCGGTGGCGCCGACCTTGAGGAGCATGGTCGTCTCGGACATGTTCGAGTCGCCGACGATGACGTGCAGCCGGCGGTAGCGCTCGGCGTCGGCGTGCGGCTCGTCCCGCGTGTTGATGATGGGCCGGGAGCGGGTCGTCGCGGAGCTGACGCCCTCCCAGATGTGCTCGGCGCGCTGGCTGACGCAGTACACGGCGCCGCGCGGCGTCTGCAGCACCTTGCCGGCACCGCACAGGAGCTGCCTGGTGACGAGGAACGGAATGAGGATGTCCGCGAGTCGGGAGAACTCCCCGTGCCGGGCCACCAGATAGTTCTCGTGGCACCCGTAGGAGTTGCCCGCCGAGTCGGTGTTGTTCTTGAACAGGTAGACGTCGCCCGCGATTCCTTCCTCGTGCAGGCGTCGTTCGGCGTCCACCAGGAGTCCTTCGAGAATGCGCTCGCCGGCCTTGTCGTGGGTGACCAGTTCCGTCACGTTGTCACATTCGGGTGTCGCGTATTCCGGATGTGATCCCACGTCGAGATAGAGGCGGGCACCGTTCCGCAGAAAGACATTGCTGCTGCGGCCCCATGACACGACACGGCGGAAGAGGTACCGCGCCACCTCGTCGGGAGACAGGCGGCGCTGTCCCCTGAACGTACACGTGACGCCGTACTCGTTCTCCAGCCCGAAAATGCGGCGGTCCATGACTGAACATTACGCCCGATCCCCTGAGCTGAAACGGGGTTCGACGGCACGGTTTGGATCATTTTCCGATGAAGCCGCAACCACCGCACCCTTCCCGGGAGCTGCGAGGACCCGCCCCGTGGCCAGCAGAACCACCAGTGCGGCGGAGCCCGCGGCCCCCGGCACGGCGAAGCCCCACACCGCCCCGCCCCACTCGACTACAGGGCCCGCGACGCCCGTTCCGACGGACGCTCCCACGGTGAACGTCGTCACAAGCCAGGAGAACGCCTCGGTGACGGTGCCGCGCGGCGCGTGCCGGTCGACGAGGACGAAGGCACAGGCGATGCACGGCGCCAGGAAGACTCCGGCGAGCGTGGTGAGCGCCGTCATGGCGACCGGGCCGGGCACCAGCGTCAGCGGCACGTAACACACCGCCAGAAGCGCGACGAGCACCCGCAGTCGCCGCTCGGGCGCGCCGCCCCACTGCCGCATGCCGTACACCGTGCCACCGATGAGCGCGCCGAGGCCGATGCCCGCCATCAGCCAGCCGTACACCGCGTCCCCGCCGTGACTGTCGGCGTACGACACCGCGGCGACCGTGATGGAGCCCAGCGCGATCCCCACGAAAAGGAACGCGCCGAGCAGGGCCAGCAGCCCGGCCGAGCGCAGCGCGCCGAGCCAGTGGGCCTCGCGCGGGGCCGAGCGCCACGCGCGCGAGGGCGGCGAGACGACTACGGAGAGGGCGCCCAGGACACCGATGACGTTCAGGACGAGCAGCGCGGCCTGCGCGGACCAGAGCCACACACACAGCGTCACGAGCAGCGGCCCGACCGTGAACATGACTTCCTGGGCCACCGCGTCCATGGCGTAGGCGGTGTGCACCTGGTCCTCCTTGCGGAGGACGGAGGGCCACAGCGCACGCAGGCCGCCCTCCAGGGGCGGGGTGAAGAGCCCGGCGACGGCCATCGACACGTACGCCGGCGGCAGTGGGTCCGTACCCGCGAATGCGAAGACGGTCATCCCCAGGGCCGAGACGAGCGCGGCCGGCAGCTGGACGCGCGGCTGCCCGTAGAGGTCCACGAGCCGCCCGAGCAGCGGCTGGCCCACGGCATTGGCCACCCCGTAGACGGCGGCCAGTGCGCCGGCCAGGCTGTACGTGCCGCCCTCCGCGCGAATGAAGAGCACGACGGCGATGGCGGCGGTGGCGTTGGGCAACCGCCCTATGAGCGTGCCGACGAGCAGCCGTGCGGCGTGCCTCGCCCTGAGGATCTCCAGGTATCCCGCAGCCATGTCCCGCCTTCTCTCGGAAGCACCCCAGCCGACCCGGCGACTCAAGTTTTACGTATAACGCCCTCTGTCATACGTACCATGTGCGCAGTCCGCGAGTCCAGACGAGGGAGCAGGTCGACGGTGGCACGAGGTAGCGCGCGCCCTACGAGCCGGGACGTCGCCCAGGCCGCCGGGGTGTCCCAGGCCGCCGTCTCGCTGGTGCTCGGCGAGAAGTGGCGCGGCCGGGTCTCCGAGGCCACGGCGGAGCGCGTCCGGGAGGCCGCCCAGGAGCTCGGCTACCGCCCGAACCTGGCCGCCCGCAACCTGCGCCTGGGCCGCACCCGTACGGTCCTCCTGGTGGTCCCCGCGCTCACCACGGAGTTCTTCGCGGGCGTCTACACGGGCGCGGCCCGCGTCGCCGCCGAGCACGGCTTCGGCGTGGTCCTGTACCCCTCCCCCGAGGGCATCGGCCCCGCCCGCAACCCGTTCGGATCGGCGACGGCCGCCCTCGACGGCGTGATCGCCTCCTCCATGGCCGCGGACGCCCTCACAGCGATCCGCGGCGACCAGCTCCCCCTGGTCATGCTCGACAGCGACCCGGAGGGCAGCCTGGGCGCGGCCACGGTCAATCTCGACATCAGGGACGGCGTACGGCAGGTCGCCGAGCACCTCCTCACCCTGGGGCACCGGCGCTTCCTGCACCTGGCCGCCGACATCGCCTCCTGGACCTTCGAGGTGCGGGCCCGCGAACTCGCCACCCGCCTCGCCGGCGTCCCGGGCACAGACCTCCGCACGGCCCGCGCCCCCATCTCCATCGACGACGCCCTCGCCGCCGCGGCAGGCGCCCTGTCCGCACCCGGCCCCCGCCCCACCGCCCTGGTCTGCGACGACGACAAGCTCGCGGCCGGCGCCTACAAGGCAGCCCGCCGCCTGGGCCTGCACATCCCCGCCGACATCTCCATCACCGGCCTGGACGACCTGGCCCTGGCCCGAGCCATCGACCCCGAACTGACCACCGTCCGCCTCGACGCCGAGCTCTTCGGCGAACGCGGCATGCAAGCCCTCCTGGCCGTCCTGGACGCCCGCACACCCCCACAGGGCGACATCCCGGTCGAACTGGTCGTACGGGGCTCCACGGCCCCACCACGCCCCCCTCGGCCCCGCGACTAGGGCGTGCCTCTTAGGTCGGGTGGTCAGTTGATCGGACACGCCTGTCCGATCAGCGCTCCAGCCGCTTAATACTCCAGCCGCATTCGTGACCTGTCATGGGTGAGGCGGTGAGGGCGGGCAGGTTGGCGGGGGCGTTTACGGCTGGAAGTACTCCGACATCAGGCGGCTGACCCATTCCGGCTGCTTGATGTTCACCGCGCGGAACTCCGGGTGTTGCGCTGCTTGTATGCCTCGGACCGGGGACGGTGGTGGGTCCCCGGCCCCCACACACCCGAGGTCGGCGACGCACGGAAGGGGCCGTGCCGGTACATCGAATGCCTGCATCCGGACGGATCCCAAAGAGACAGCACCCTTGCGACCACAGCCGATCCGTTCGGATGCGGGCGGATGTACCGGCGCGGCCCCGACCCGCAACGGCGGCACACGAACCCACCCACCCACCGGCAGGCACCCCCGGCCCGCAGCCAACCCCGAAACGCCACGCGCGCCCCGGCCGATGCAAGGCCGGGGCGCACGATGGGCAAGGCGAAGGCGACGGTCACTCCTCGTCGTCGGAGTCCTCGGCCTCCGTGGCGGTTTCCGCGCCACCCGCCTCCAGCAGGCGGTCCAGCTGCCGCCCGCCGATCCGCTTGAACTTCCGCTGCTGCGGCCGCGTCCGGTCCAGCACCGCAACCTCCAGGCGCTCCGCGGGAATCTCCCGCTCACCACCGTTCGGCTCCCGCGACAGCGACTGCACGGCCAGCTTCAGCGCCTCCGCCAGCGACATCCCGTCCTGGTGCCGCTGATCCAGATAGCTACTGATCTGCTCGGCATTGCCGCCGACCGCGACCGAACCGTGCTCATCCACGATCGACCCGTCGTGCGGCAGCCGGTAGATCTGGTCACCCTCGGGGGTCTCCCCCACCTCGGCGACGACCAGCTCCACCTCGTACGGCTTCTCGGCCGCCGAGGAGAAAATCGTGCCCAGAGTCTGGGCGTACACATTGGCGAGACCCCGAGCGGTCACGTCATCACGGTCATAGGTGTAACCACGGAGATCGGCGTAACGCACACCACCGATCCGCAGGTTCTCGTACTCGTTGTATTTACCGGCGGCCGCAAAGCCGATCCGGTCATAGATCTCGCTGAACTTGTGCAGTGCACGGGACGGGTTCTCACCGACGAACACGATGCCGTCGGCATACTGCAGCACGACCAGGCTGCGGCCGCGGGCGATGCCCTTGCGGGCGTACTCGGCCCGGTCGGCCATGGCCTGCTGGGGTGAGACATAGAACGGCGTCGACACCGGTTATCCGTCCCTTTCTGTCGAAGTCACTGGATCACCTTGGTAAAAGGGCCGGACTCAGAGCAGCGCGGCCCGCGGACCGTCGGGCTGCTCAAGGCGCCGCTCCAGGATCGAGCGGGCGATCTCGGAGGACTCCTCGTCCGTGACACGACGGAATCCCTCTTCGGTGATCACGGTGACGATCGGGTAGATCCGGCGGGCGACATCGGGGCCACCGGTCGCCGAGTCGTCGTCGGCCGCGTCATACAGGGCCTGGACGACGAGGGTCGTGGCCTGTTGTTCGGTCAGGTCGTTGCTGTAGAGCTTCTTCATGGCGCCGCGTGCGAAGAGCGAGCCGGAGCCCGTGGCCGCGTAGCCGTGCTCCTCGGAGCGGCCGCCGGTGACGTCGTAGGAGAAGATGCGGCCCTTGCCGCGGTCCACGTCGAACCCGGCGAAGAGCGGCACCACGGCGAGGCCCTGCATGGCCATGCCGAGGTTGGAACGGATCATCGTGGAGAGGCGGTTCGCCTTGCCCTCCAGGGAGAGCGTGGCGCCCTCCACCTTCTCGAAGTGCTCCAGCTCCAGCTGGAAGAGCTTCACCATCTCGACGGCCAGGCCCGCCGTACCCGCGATGCCCACCGCCGAGTACTCGTCGGCCGGGAAGACCTTCTCGATGTCGCGCTGAGCGATGACATTCCCCATGGTGGCCCGCCGGTCACCGGCGAGCACCACGCCATCGGGGAACGTGACGGCGACGATGGTCGTGCCGTGCGGGGCCTCGATCACGCCCTGGACGGGCGGCAGCTGCCGCTTGCCCGGGAGCATTTCCGGCTGGTGCTCGGACAGGAAGTCCATGAAGGACGACGACCCAGGCGTCAGGAAGGCAGCCGGTAGACGCCCGGTGCTACGAGTGTTGGCTTCCACGAGGATCCTTCCAATCAGGCGGCAGCCCGACGATGAGCGTCGGGATCTTCTCCCAACTTGCCGATGGCCGAATTGCAGTTGCAGCACAGTACGCCACGGACCCTACCCGTCTCGTGGCAGTGATCCACATGATCTGCAGGAGCTTTCAGGCAGATCACGCGGAGCCGCATTTGCGAGGCGTCACGTTCGGCTTCGGTGATGCCGAACGGGCGCTTCAGGTGTGGTCTCGCCGCAGGTGCGCGCGAAGGCTGCTCGGGGCTTGTAGTCCTTGCACCGCGAGCAGCGCTTCACGCCCACTTCTTCCGACACTCAAAGCCCCCGTCGCACCTGAACCTTCGAATCGAAGGAAAAGGCGACCTATTGCCCACCCTTCTGGACGAAGCTTCGAACGAAGTCCTCTGCGTTCTCCTCCAGGACATCGTCGATCTCGTCCAAAACCGAGTCGACGTCGTCGCTCAGCTTCTCCTGGCGCTCCTTGAGGTCGTCGGATACCTGCGCGTCTTGCGCCTGCTCCTCGACCTCCTCGGTGGAACGCGTTGCCTTCTGCTGTCCGCCGCCGGTGTCCTTGGTCGCCATAACCCTCACCCCGCTCGGTTCGACGTTCTTGATCAGACCCTACAAGCAGGGTCCGACATCGGCCCCGCAGTTGCTACAACGTACGGGGGCCACCTCGATGATTCCCGGACGTCGCCCTTTTCCACCCCGAACGCCCCTTGCGCTCGGCAGGCCGCTCAGCCGCCCGACAGAACCCTGACCAGGTCCTCGGCCGTACGGCAGCGGTCGAGGAGCTCCTTGACGTGATTACGCGTTCCGCGAAGCGGCTCCAGGGTTGGAACGCGCTGGAGCGAGTCCCGGCCGGGCAGATCGAAGATCACCGAGTCCCAGGAAGCCGCCGCCACGTCGTCCGCGTACTGCTCCAGGCAGCGCCCGCGGAAGTACGCGCGCGTGTCCTCCGGCGGCTTGGTGCGGGCCCGGTCGACGTCCGCCTCGTCCAGGAGGCGCTTCATCTTGCCGCGCGCCGCGAGACGGTTGTAGAGGCCCTTCTCGGCCCGTACATCGGCGTACTGGAGGTCGACCAGGTGCAGCCGGGCGGCGTCCCAGTCGAGGCTGTCACGGCGCCGGTAGCCTTCCATGAGCTCCCGCTTGGCGACCCAGTCGAGCTCTCCGGAGAGGCTCATCGGATCGTTCTCCAGGCGGTTCAGGGTGTCCTCCCAGCGCAGCAGGACGTCCTTGGTCTGCTCGTCGGCGTCGGCCCCGAACCGTTCCTCCACGTACTTGCGCGAGAGCTCGAAGTACTCCATCTGGAGTTGCACAGCCGTCAGCGTGCGCCCACTACGGAGCGTGACGAGTCGCTTCAGCGTGGGGTCGTGAGAGACCTGGTGCAGGGTGCGTACGGGCTGGTCGACGGCCAGGTCGACAGCGATGAAGCCGTCCTCGATCATGGACAGGACCAGCGCCGTGGTGCCCAGCTTCAGATAGGTCGAGATCTCGGAGAGGTTCGCGTCGCCGATGATCACGTGCAGCCGGCGGTACTTCTCGGCGTCCGCGTGCGGCTCGTCACGCGTGTTGATGATCGGGCGCTTCAGGGTGGTCTCCAGGCCCACCTCGACCTCGAAGTAGTCGGCG
Organism: Streptomyces sp. NPDC027189; assembly: GCF_055566975.1. Classification (NCBI taxonomy): domain Bacteria; kingdom Bacillati; phylum Actinomycetota; class Actinomycetes; order Kitasatosporales; family Streptomycetaceae; genus Streptomyces; species Streptomyces sp. NPDC027189. The sequence goes on along the minus strand of NZ_JBVHRI010000005.1, from coordinate 245,998 downwards.
CGCTGGCTGAGCTGGAAGCCGTGCTCGTGCCCGTCCTGACCGATACCGACGCGGCCCGCTCCGGTGACGACCTGGCGTGAGACGAAGAACGGCGTGAGGTGGCGCACGATGTCCGAGAAGGGGGTCTCCCGCTTCATCAGGTAGTTCTCGTGCGTGCCGTACGAGGCGCCCTTGTTGTCGGTGTTGTTCTTGTAGAGGTGGATCGGCTGGGCGCCGGGGAGCTGGGCCGCGCGCTCCGCGGCCTCCGCCATGATGCGCTCGCCGGCCTTGTCCCACAGGACGGCGTCCCACGGGTTGGTGACCTCCGGGGCGCTGTACTCCGGGTGTGCGTGGTCGACGTACAGTCGCGCGCCATTGGTGAGGATGACATTGGCGAGGCCGATGTCCTCGTCGGTGAGCTGGCTGGCGTCGGCGGCCTCGCGGGCGAGGTCGAAGCCTCGCGCGTCCCGCAGCGGGTTCTCCTCCTCGAAGTCCCAGCGGGCGCGGCGCGCCCGGTGCATCGCCGCCGCGTACGCGTTGACGATCTGGGACGAGGTGAGCATGGCATTGGCGTTGGGGTGGCCGGGGACGGAGATCCCGTACTCCGTCTCGATGCCCATTACTCGCCGTACGGTCATGCGGCCCTCCTTGCCCGGCGGCGCCCTCGGTCGGGGACGCTGCTCAAGTACCGCTGGTGCTCCGGTGCGTGTGCGGTGCCCGTCCCCGCAACGCGCGACTCGGCGGTACGAAAGAGCCTAGAACGCCTTTGCGCTGGTGGGGAGATCATTTGCGTCATTGCTCTGCTCCAGCCGTGACCCGGAAAACAGTCGGCTGCGGGTACCCGGTGAGGGCACCCGCAGCCGCCCTGTCTTTTACAGGTACTGACCGGTGTTCGCCACCGTGTCGATGGAGCGTCCGGTGTCCGCGCCCTGCTTTCCGGTCACCAGGGTACGGATGTACACGATCCGTTCGCCCTTCTTGCCGGAGATGCGGGCCCAGTCGTCCGGGTTGGTGGTGTTCGGCAGGTCCTCGTTCTCCTTGAACTCATCCACGCAGGCCTGGAGGAGGTGGGAGACCCGAAGGCCCTTCTGGTTCTGTTCGAGGAAGGCCTTGATGGCCGCCTTCTTGGCGCGGCCGACGATGTTCTCGATCATGGCGCCGGAGTTGAAGTCCTTGAAGTACAGGACTTCCTTGTCACCGTTGGCGTAGGTGACCTCAAGGAAGCGGTTCTCCTCGGACTCGGCGTACATCTGCTCCACGGCGTTCTGGATCATGCCGTGGACAGTGGCCGACCGGTCTCCGCCGTGCTCTCCGAGGTCGTCGGAGTGCAGCGGGAGGCGCTCGGTGAGGTACTTCGCGAAGATGTCCTTCGCAGCCTCGGCATCCGGGCGCTCGATCTTGATCTTCACATCGAGGCGTCCGGGGCGCAGGATCGCGGGGTCGATCATGTCCTCACGGTTCGAGGCACCGATCACGACCACGTTCTCCAGGCCCTCCACGCCGTCGATCTCGGCGAGCAGCTGGGGGACGATGGTGTTCTCCACGTCCGAGCTGACGCCCGATCCACGGGTGCGGAACAGGGACTCCATCTCGTCGAAGAAGACGATGACGGGGGTGCCCTCGCTGGCCTTCTCACGCGCACGCTGGAAGACCAGGCGGATCTGCCGCTCGGTCTCACCGACGTACTTGTTCAGGAGCTCGGGGCCCTTGATGTTGAGGAAGAAGCTCTTGCCCGCGGCCTGGCCGGTCACCTCGGCGACCTTCTTGGCCAGCGAGTTGGCGACCGCCTTGGCGATGAGCGTCTTGCCGCATCCGGGAGGCCCGTACAGCAGCACACCCTTGGGCGGCCGCAGTTCGTGCTCCTTGAAGAGGTCGGGGTAGAGGTAAGGGAGCTCGACCGCGTCGCGGATCATCTCGATCTGGTTGCCCAGGCCGCCGATCTGCTCGTAGCCGATGTCCGGGACCTCTTCGAGGACGAGCTCCTCGACCTCGCTCTTCGGAACAACTTCGTAGACATAGCCGGAACGGGGTTCAAGAAGCAGGGCGTCGCCGGGGCGGATGGTGACGTCCAGCAGCGGCTCGGCGAGCCGTACCACCCGTTCCTCGTCGGTGTGCCCCACCACGAGGGCGCGCTCGCCGTCCTCGAGGATCTCCTTGAGGGTGACGATGTCGCCGACGCTCTCGTACTCCATGGCCTCGACCACGTTGAGGGCTTCGTTGAGCATCACTTCCTGGCCACGCCTGAGCTCCTCGAGCTCCACGCTGGGGCTGACGTTCACCCGGAGCTTGCGGCCCCCGGTGAAGATGTCCGCCGTGCCGTCCTCGTTCGCCATGAGGAAAACACCGAAGCCTGCCGGCGGCTGTGCGAGCCGGTCGACCTCTTCCTTGAGGGCCACGATCTGGTCGCGGGCCTCACGGAGCGTGTTGGCGAGCCGCTCGTTCTGTGCGGATACGCCGGCCAGGTTGGTCTGCAGCTCGACGATCCGCTCTTCGAGAATCCTCGTGTGACGCGGAGAGTCGGCGAGCTTGCGTCGCAGGACGGCGATCTCCTGCTCAAGGTAGGCAATCTGCCCGGCGGGGTCATCGGACCCTCGTCCCGGGCGGATGCCGCGGTTCATGTCGTCGTCGTGGGCTGCCACGGTCCTCACCTCCTCCAAGGGGAGCTGGACGCTTCCAGACCCTACCTGGGTGGGTGTCGATTGAAACCCCTAGATCACAAAGACTGTCGGGGTGTGTCCGATCTTCACCCTTGCGCTCTCCCTCACGCCAGGGGAATACCCATCCAACATGATTGGGAAGCGGACGGAGGTAGGGTCGAAGTGTTCAACACCCGTCAGAGCTGGCCCGATTCCCCAGTCTTCGGATCGCTCGGCGCAGGAAATGGCAGGAGAAATGACCGTGCAGCAGGAGGCCGCAGTCGACGGCGAGGCACTCGAGGTCTGGATCGATCAGGATCTCTGTACCGGCGACGGGATCTGCGCCCAGTATGCGCCCGAGGTCTTTGAGCTGGACATCGACGGTCTGGCCTATGTGAAGAGCCCCGGCGACGAGCTGTTGCAGGCCCCGGGCGCCACAACGCCCGTACCGCTACCGCTTCTGCGCGATGTGACGGACTCCGCGAAGGAATGCCCGGGCGACTGCATCCATGTGCGTCGGGTTTCGGACAAGGTCGAGGTCTACGGCCCTGACGCGGAGTGACTTGAAAGGTACTCCGCGTCACTGACTGTCTGTTTCCTCACACCCTCCGCTGCGCGGAGGGTGTTTTCCTATGTTCCGGACGTCCGAAGGTGTGCTCACACACTCCGTGCTTCGGAGGGGGTCGAGCGGACGAACACGTCGCCCTTCCACTGCCACTTGGCGCGGTCCTTCACGTCCGGACAGCAACTCGGTACGTCGGACGAGGAGTAGCCGAGCAACGTGGCGGTGACGGCTGCGTCGCGCAGCGCGAAGTCCGTGACGCTCAGGCGGTCCTTGGGATCGACCAGAGTCGCGACGACGCGGGGTTTCCTCGCGCCTTCGGCCTGAGTGAGAACGTAGACGCCGTTGGGCGGGGTGCCCGAGCCCGCGTCGCAGCGGACGACGGCCACGGTCTCCGGGCGGCCGTCGCCGTCGAGGTCTCCGGAGGCCTTCTTCTGTACGAGGACCTTGGTGGGCCCGCACTCGATCGGGAAGTCGACACCGGCGGGGTCGGGAGCCGCAACGGCCGCCGCCGACTTCGCCTGGGGGCCGGGCTGGGCCGCCCGCGCCGGGTCGGGCTGCAGGACGGAGGACAGCGCGACGACTCCGGCGATGGCGGTGGCCGTGGCGACCCACTGGATGGGGCTGGTGTGCGTGTGTGCCAGTTCCGGGACGGCGGATTGCTGCACTAGGAGTGTCTCCTGTGAGGGCTGTGCCGGTGGGGGTGTCCCGCATGGTGCCACACGTCACAGTGCGGCGGAACGGCGGGGTCCGGACTTCTGGCGCCGCGTCAACAGAAAAGGGCTGCGGCCGAGTTCCCGGGCGATTTCGGGAACTCGGCCACATTTGTGGTGCGTTGGGTACGTCGGCGACATGTGCGCGCCGGATGCGTCAGCGGGCGGCGCCGCCGTCGGCGTTGGGGCCGGCGTAGTCCTCGCCGTACGCGCCCTTGGCGGGGCGGCGGCGGCGCATGGGCGGCTCGACGCCGTCCGCGAGGCGGCGGGCGGTGAGCAGGAAGCCGGTGTGGCCGATCATCCGGTGGTCCGGACGGACGGCCAGGCCTTCGATGTGCCAGTTGCGGATCATCGACTCCCAGGCGGTCGGCTCGTTGAAGCAGCCGATCTCGCGGATGGACTCGACGGTCCGCGCGAGCTGCGTGGTGGTCGCGACGTAGCAGCACAGGATGCCGCCCGGGACGAGCGCCTTGGAGACGGCCTCCAGGCACTCCCACGGGGCGAGCATGTCGAGGATGACACGGTCGACGTCGGTGTCGCTCAGGTTGTCCTGGAGGTCGCCGACGGTGAGCTGCCAGGCGGGGTGCGGGCCGCCGAAGTAGCGCTCCACGTTCTGCTGGGCGATCTCTGCGAAGTCCTCGCGGCGCTCGTAGGAGTGCAGCATTCCCTGGTCACCGATGGCGCGCAGCAGGAAGCTGCTGAGCGAGCCGGAGCCGACGCCCGCCTCCACGACGCGTGCGCCGGGGAAGATGTCGGCGAAGGCCAGGATCTGCCCCGCGTCCTTGGGGTAGACCACGGCGGCGCCGCGGGGCATGGACAGGACGTAGTCGGGGAGCAGGGGGCGCAGCGCGAGATAGGCGACGTTCCCCGTGGTGCGGACAACGCTGCCCTCGGGAGCGCCGATCAGCTCGTCGTGCGGGAAGGAACCCTTGTGGGTGTGGAAGTTCTTCCCCGCTTCGAGCGTGAACGTGTAGTGGCGGCCCTTGGGGTCGGTCAGCTGAACCTGGTCCCCGACCTTGAAGGGCCCGCGCCTGCGGGCGGCACCGGTCGGTTCGGACATGTGACCAGCCTACCGGCAGCCGAAGGGGCCGCCGACCACTAGGAGGGGCGGGCCATCGCCTTCACGAAAGCGCGCTCCACGTCGGCCGCGGACAGGACTCCGTAGATCTCGCCGGACTCCTCCACCACCAGGTACTCGGTGGCCGGCGTCGCGCGCAGGACGTCCAGGAGGTCCTCGCCCGCGAGCTCGGCGGAGACGCGCATGCCGTCGGTGAGGTCCTGGGCGAGGCCGCTCACCGCGACCCAGGGGCGGCGGTGCTCCGGTACGCCGACGATGGCGGCCTCCCGGACGAGCGAGAGCGGTTCGCCGTCGGCGTCGACCACGACCAGGGCGCGGGCGCCGGCGTCGTTGGCGCGGCGCAGGGCCTCCGAGAGCGGGGTGTCCGTCTCGACCGGGACCGCGCGCCGGGTGAGCGAGCGGGCGCGCAGCTCCGGCAGGTGTTCGCGCAGCCGGGCCATCCGGAGGCTGTTGCCGGCGCCGGTCCAGATGATCGCGGCGAGGATGGCGGCCAGCAGGGCGTCCGTGACGGTGTCCATGCCGCCGATGTTGTCCGGGGTGTCGCCGAGTGCTCCGGACTGGGTGAGCAGGGGCAGCCCGATCAGTACGGAGACGGCGAGGGCGCGGCCGACCCAGGCGGCGGCGATCGTCCCGCTCATCGGCCTGCCGGTGATCTTCCAGACGACGGCGCGGAGCATACGGCCGCCGTCGAGGGGCAGTCCGGGCAGCAGGTTGAAGGCGGCCACGATGAGGTTGGAGATCATCAGGCCGGCCAGCAGGACGCCCGGCACGGTGCCCGGTTCGACGGTCTGCATGGCGAGATAGAAGAGGCCGGACAGGATGAGCGAGAGCAGCGGGCCGACGAAGGCCAGCACGAACTCTCGGCCCGGGGTCTCGGCCTCCTTCTCGATCTCCGAGACGCCGCCGAAGAACTGCAGTTGGATCCGGCGCACCGGCAGCTTGAAGCGCAGGGCGGCGACGGTGTGGGCCAGCTCGTGGACGAGTACGGAGGCGTAGAAGGCCACCGCGAAGAAGAGGGAGACCAGGTAACGTGCGGCGCCGAGGTCCGGCAGCACACGGTCCAGCTGACCGCCGAACACCCAGGTGATCAGCGCGGCCACGAGGAACCAGCTGGGCGCTACATATACGGGTACGCCGAAGGGCCGCCCCATGAGCAGCCCACCACCGGGCTCCCTGCCGCGCCGCGGCGGCCGTCCCTTGCCGCTGCCGGAATGGGCCAGGGTCCGCGCGGACTCGGGTCCCGGCGGCTGGGGGGCGGCCTGCACCAGGGTGTCCTCGGCGGCACCGGTGTCGGAGGGGGAGCCGTCCGGGCGACCCGTGTGCGCCTCGGGTTCGTTCGAGGCGTCGGTGGCGGTCTCGGCCTCTCCCCCGGACCGGGCCTCGTCCGAGGCGTCGGGGTCGGCATCGGACCGGGGCTCGGGTTCACCGGTGGGCGCCGGCCCGGTGGGGCGATCGTGCCGGGCCGGTCCGGGGCGCGCGGTGTCCGCGGCCGGGCCCGTGGAGCCCTGGGGCCCCTGGTGGCGCTCGGTCGCTTCATCGGTACCGGACCGCGGCTGCCCGCTCCCGCCGCTCTCGTCCACGATGTCCCCTCGTTCGAAGCGTCTCCCGCCCCGATCATGCGGAGCAGGAGGGTCTGTGGTCGATGGTATGCGGCCGTCGTGATGCGTTCCGCCCCGGCACCCCCTCCGTTTTCCCCGCCGTCGCCCGGCCTGCGGCTGGGTCACTGTCAGTGGCGGGCCGTAAGGTCTGTCGTCATGGAGACCAGCACCGAGGGTGTCGCGGAGACGGGCAGCGACGACAGCAGCGGGCCGGCCGTACCGGCTGAGCGGACAGAAGCCGTGGCGACCGAGCCGACCGGAGCCGTCGCGACAGAGCCGACCGAAGCTGCCGAGGCCATAGCGGCTGCGCCGGCCGCCGCACCCGCCGTGCCGCCAGCGTCCCTGTCCCCCTCGCGTGCCAGTGACTTCATGCAGTGCCCGTTGCTCTACCGGTTCCGGGTGATCGACAAGCTGCCCGAGAAGCCGAGCGAGGCGGCGACGCGCGGCACGCTGGTGCACGCGGTCCTGGAGCGGCTCTTCGACGCGCCGGCGACGGAACGGACGGCGCCGCGCGCCAAGTCCTTGATCCCCGGGCAGTGGGACCGGCTGCGGGAGACGAAGCCGGAGGTCGTGGAGCTGTTCGCCGACGACCCGGAGGGCGAGCGGCTGGCGCGCTGGCTGACCGAGGCCGAGCAGCTGGTGGAGCGCTGGTTCACGCTGGAGGACCCGACCCGGCTCGAACCGGCCGAGCGGGAGCTGTTCGTCGAGGCGCGGCTCGACTCCGGGCTCAAGCTGCGCGGCATCATCGACCGCGTCGACGTGGCGCCGACGGGCGAGGTCCGGATCGTCGACTACAAGACGGGCAAGGCTCCACGGCCCGAGTACGCCGAAGGCGCCCTGTTCCAGATGAAGTTCTACGCCCTCGTGGTGTGGCGGCTGAAGCGGGTGGTCCCGCGCCGGCTCCAGCTCGTCTATCTCGGCAGCGGTGACGTGCTGACGTACGACCCGGTGATCGCGGACCTGGAGCGGGTCGAGCGCAAGCTGCTCGCCCTGTGGGACGCGATCCGGCAGGCCACCGAGACCGGCGACTGGCGGCCCCGGCCCACCAAGCTGTGCGGCTGGTGCGACCACCAAGCGGTCTGTCCTGAATTCGGCGGTACTCCCCCGCCGTATCCGCTGCCGGTCAGGGCGCCGGAGTCCGGTGGTGCCACGCAGGGCAGAATGGGGCCGGACTAGCGAAGGAGACTTACGTGGCCATCCGCGTCCTACTGGTCGACGACCAGCCGCTGCTGCGTACCGGCTTCCGGATGATCCTGGAAGCGGAGCAGGACCTTGCGGTCGTCGGCGAGGCCGGCGACGGTCTCCAGGCACTCGACCAAGTACGTGCCCTGCAACCCGATGTGGTTCTGATGGACATCCGTATGCCGCGGATGGACGGTGTCGAGGCGACCCGGCAGATCACCGGCCCCGGCCGGGACGGGCCGGCGAAGGTGCTCGTCCTGACCACCTTCGACCTCGACGAGTACGTGGTGGAGGCGCTGCGCGCGGGCGCCAGCGGCTTCCTCCTCAAGGACGCGCCCGCCAATGAGCTGGTGCAGGCGATCCGGGTGGTCGCAGCGGGCGAGGCGATGCTCGCGCCGAGCATCACGCGCAGGCTGCTCGACAAGTACGCGGGCCATCTGCCGTCCGGCGACGAGCCGGTTCCGGACACGCTGCACACGTTGACCGAGCGTGAGGTCGAGGTGCTGAAGCTGGTGGCGCGCGGGCTGTCGAACGCGGAGATCGCGGCCGACCTGTTCGTCAGCGAGACCACGGTCAAGACGCATGTGGGCCACGTCCTGACCAAGCTGGGGCTGCGCGACCGGGTGCAGGCCGCGGTGTACGCGTACGAGAGCGGGTTGGTGCGCCCCGGCGCGCAGTAGCCCACCACAGCGCACACGCCGAGGGCGCCCCCTTCGAGAAGGGGGCGCCCTCGGCGTACGTACAACGGTGGTCAGCCCTTGCTGATCTCCCAGAAGCGGAACACGGTCGAGGCGTCGAGGCAGTACTCCAGGCCGTAGACGTTGTCGCGGACGACGGCGTACTGCTTGGCCTGCCAGAGCGGGATGACCGGCAGTTCGTCGGCCACGAGGTCCTGGAGCGTGCCGTAGTCGGCGTCCGTCGAGGAGCGGTCGCTCTCGGCGGCCGTCTTGGGGATGAGCCGGCCGGTGATCGTGCTGTTGGCGAAGTTGTTGCTCAGCACGTTGCCCTTGCCGAAGAAGGGGGCCGTGAAGTTGTCCGGGTCCGGGTAGTCGGGCACCCAACCCTTCACGTACACACCGTACTTGCCCTTGGCGATGTCCTTCTCGTACTGGTCGAAGGCGACGGACTTCACGGTCGCGTCGAACAGCCCGCTGGCGTTGAGCTGCTTGGCGATCGCCTTGAACTCCGCGTCGGTGGACGGGCCGTAGCGCGACGGCGTCGACCAGAGGGTCAGCTTCACCTTGCCGGTGATGCCCTCGGTGCGCAGCGCGGCCTCGGCCTTGGACTTCGAGGGGCGGGCGCCGTAGGTGTCGAAGAAGGACGTGTTGTGGCCGGTGATGCCGGCCGGGATGATCGAGTAGAGCGGCGTCGCCGTATCTTTGTAGACGTCGTTGACCAGGGCCTCGCGGTCGAGCAGATAGGCGATGGCCTTGCGCACGCCGAGCTTGCCGGCGACCGGGTCGTCCATGTTGAAGACCAGGTGCTGCACCTCGGCGCTGCTGCCCTCGACGACGTTGATGCCCAGGCCGGTGGAGGCGTCGTTCTCGATGTCGGCGATGTCGTCGGCGGCGAGGCCTCGGTAGGCGACGTCGATCTGGTTGCTGAGCAGCGCGTTCTTCAGGCCGGCCTGGTCGCCGTGGAAGAACTTCAGCGTCACGCCGGAGTTCTGCACCTTGGCGGTGCCCGTGTAGCTGTCGTTGACCGAGAAGACGGCCTGGTCCTTGCTGAAGGAGTCCAGCTTGTACGGGCCCGAGCCGACCGCTTCGTCGTCCTTGCGCAGTCCATCGGCGGAGTACTGCTGGTGGTCCACGATCGAGCCGGCACCGGAGGCGATCTTGCTCGGGAAGGTGGCGTCGGCGTACTTGAGGTGGAAGACGACGGTCTTGTCGTCCGGTGCATCCACCGTGTCGAGCATGGGGAACATGATCGCGGGACCGGAGTCGTCGTCGATCTTCAGCATGCGGTCGAAGGAGAACTTCACGTCCTTCGAGGTGAGCGCGTCACCATTGCTGAACTTCAGCCCGTCCTGCAGCGTGCACTTGTACACCTTGGTCCCGGTGTCCGTGAAGGCGCACTCCTTGGCGGCCTCGGGCTCCGGCTCGGTGGCGCCCTTGGGGAAGCTCAGCAACGACTGGAAGACGTTGTTGAACAACAGCCAGGAACCGGGGTCGTAGCCGGACGCCGGGTCGGTGGCCAACACGTCGTCGGACATCCCCATGACCACGGAAGAGTCTCCGCCCCCGGAGTCGCCCGTCTCGGAGCCGCATCCGGTGAGCAGGCCGGAGGCCAGCCCCGCCACGATCGGCAGGACTGGCCACTGCTTGCGCATGTTCACGTGCATGTGCCTTGTCGTCGGGTCTCGAACCCCGGGGCCGTCCCGGCCCCGGGGCGGGGAGATCGGTCAGCCGATGCCGCGGCCGAGCTCCCACAGCTGGAGGGTCGAGGAGGAGTTGAGCGCCCACTCGGCACCGGTGATGTCGTCCCGCGCGGCGATGTACTGCTTGCCCTGCCACAGCGGCAGCAGCGGGACGTCGTTGGCCACGACGTTCTGGATGTCGTTGAGGCTCTTCGACGCGGTGAGGCGGTCGGCCTCACGCCGGGACTCCGGGATCAGGTTGTTGATGATCTGCTTGTTCGTGTACGGCGACTTGAGGAAGTTGTCCTTGTCGAGGAACGGCGCGAGGTAGTTGTCGGCGTCCGGGAAGTCGGGGAACCAGCCCATGCCCCAGACGTCGTAGTCGCCCGCCCGCTCGGCCGGGACGAACTTGTCCCAGGTCGTGCCCGTGATGCTGACGTCGAACAGACCACTGTCGTTGAGCTGCTTCTTCAGCACCTCGAACTCCTGCTTGGTGGCAGCGCCGTAGTGGTCGGTCGTGTAGTGCAGAGTGACCTTGACCGGGGTGGTGATGTTGGCGCCCGCCAGCAGCGACTTGGCCCTGCTGACGCTCGGGTCCCCGTACTTGTTGAAGAACGAGTTGGAGTGGCCGGTGATGGTGGCCGGGACCATCGAGTAGAGCGGCTCGGCCTGCGAGCCGTACACCTTGGCGATGAGTTCGCCGCGGTTGACGATCTGTGCCATGGCCTGGCGGACGGCCCGGGTCTTCACCGTCGGGGCGTCGGTGTTGAAGGCCAGGTAGCGGATCTCCAGGCCGGGCATCTCGACCAGGTCGATGTTGCTGTCCGTGGCACTGCCGAGCTTGTTGATCTGGTCCGGCGTCATCGAGCGGGTCATCAGGTCGATGTCGCCCTTTTCGAGGGCGGTGCCCATGGCGGCGGCGCTCTCGAAGGAGCGGATCTCGACCTTGGAGTTCTTCACCTTCAACTGACCCTGGTAGTTCGGGTTCTTGGTGAAGACGGCCTTGACGATCGTGTCGTCCTTGACCTCGGACTCAAGGGTGTACGGGCCGGAGCCGTCCACGGCGAAGCCGTCGCGGAGCTTGCCCTTCTCGTAGTCCTTGGGGTTCACGATGCCGGCGACCGGGGTCGACAGCTTGAACGGGAAGGTGGCGTCCGCGGTCTTGAGGTGGAAGATCACCTCGCGGTCGCCCTGTGTCTCGACGGTGTCGACGGTGGACAGCAGGGCGAACACCCCACTGTCGGCCTTGAGCGACATCGCGCGGTCGATCGAGAACTTGACGTCCTTCGCGGAAACGGGATCGCCGTTCGAGAACTTCAGGTCCTTGCGCAGCGTGCAGGCGTAGCGCTCGTTGCCGGTGTCGGTGAAGCCGCACCTCTCGGCGGCCTCGGGCTCCGGCTCACCGTCGCCACGCGGTTGGACCATCAGGGTCTGCACGGTCTGGCGGAGAATGTTCCAGGTACCGACGTCGTAGGCGTATGCCGGGTCGAGGGGAGCCGGCGCATCCTTCGACGCTGTGAACCGGTCCGTGGTGCCGACAACGATGGCATCGCCGCTGTTGCTCCCGCTGTCCGACCCGCCACAGGCGGCGAGCACGGGGGCGAGCAGGCCGACCACGGCCGGCAGCACCAAAGTCTTGCGGTTCATGCTCGAGTTTCTCCAGAGCTGTCGAGTCCGTGTACCCGGCATGCAGGGGTGTCGCTGCGGATCACGGGGGTTGTGGCGATGTTCTCGCGATGAGATTAGTCCGCACCACCAGGACGGCTCACAGGGACTGGAGTTGAGTTTCCATCACGCTGCGAAACCGGGCGCGGACGCACCGATAACCCGACAGCGGAAGGATTCGTACAGCGTTCCACCAATCGGGACACAAGGACACGCCCATCACCCCCGAAAGGGGGGTAACTGCACACGTCGACCCCAATGTCGACCGGCTGTCGAGTGATGAACGTCACACTCTCAACTGGGTTGGCGAGTACCGGAATTCGGCCATCCGGCGGCGATCGAATTCCCTGCGGCAACCCTCTCCCGCTTTTCCGCGCATTCGGCTATGCACGCTGGGTGAACGCCTAGCGCATTTCCGTCATCAAGCCGCGTAGAAAAGACAGGTCGACCTCTTCGAGAGACGTCACGACCGTGCGCCGTGCGGCCGGGGCGATGGGCGCGACCGAGGGTACGGCGACCACCTGGCAGCCCGCGGCCTCGGCGGCGGCGACGCCCGTCGCGGTGTCCTCGATGACGGCGCACCTGGCCGGACGCGCGCCGAGCCCGGAGGCCGCGAGCAGATACGGGTCGGGGAACGGCTTGGTCCGCTCCACCTCGTCGCCCGCGACGGTCAGGGCGAAGTAGTGGGGGCCGATCGAGCTCAGGATGCGGTCGATGATCCGCCGGTGCGAGGCGGAGACCAGGGCGGTGGGGATCTCGTGCGCCGCCAGCTCGGCGAGGAGTCTGGCCGCGCCCGGCATCAGCGGCAGCGAGCGGCCGATACGGTCCTCGAAACCGTCGTTGAGCAGCACGGTCAGCTCGGCGAGCGGGATGTCGGCTCCGGTGGCCTCGATGAGGAATCCGGCACTGCGGGTCATGGGACCGCCGACCACCACATGGCGCCAGGACTCGTCGAGGACGTGGCCGAGGGACCTGAATACCTCGACCTCGACGTCCCACCAGAAGCCCTCGGTGTCCACCAGGGTGCCGTCCATGTCGAGGAGTACGGCCTCCAGGGCAGAGCCTTCGGCCGTACGGGTACCGAGCGCGGGGACCGTACTGGTCATCCGGGCGCACCTCCTTGAGGGACGATCAGGCCGGTTGCCCTTTTTTCACAAAGGGACAACCGGCCTGCAGTGGACCGACCAGTGTACGACTTATCCGATCAGCGCGCGTGCCAGTACTTCTCAGGGCGCGTCGCGATGCGTCTCAGAGCACGTCGACGTACTTTCTCGGCGCCGTCGGCGTACTTCTCATCGTCCGTCGCCGTACGTGTCAGCGCGCGTTGAAGTACTTCGCCTCGGGGTGGTGGATCACGATCGCGTCCGTGGACTGCTCCGGATGGAGCTGGAACTCCTCGGACAGGTGGACGCCGATGCGCTCCGGCTCGAGGAGGCGGGCGATCTTGGCCCGGTCCTCCAGATTGGGGCAGGCGCCGTAGCCGAGCGAGAAGCGGGCGCCGCGGTACTTCAGGTCGAACATGTCCTCGATGGCGGCCGGGTCCTCGCCGGCGAAGCCCAGCTCCGAACGCACGCGCGCGTGCCAGTACTCGGCCAGCGCCTCCGCCAACTGCACCGAAAGGCCGTGCAGTTCGAGGTAGTCGCGGTACGAGTTCGACTCGAAGAGCTTGGCGGTCTCCTCGCCGATCCGGGAGCCGACGGTGACGACCTGGAGGCCGACGACGTCCCGCTCGCCGGACTCCTCCGGCCGGAAGAAGTCGGCCAGGCAGAGCCGACGGCCGCGGCGCTGGCGCGGGAAGGTGAAGCGGGTGCGCTCGTTGCCCTCTTCGTCCAGGATGATCAGGTCGTCGTCCTTGGACACGCACGGGAAGTAGCCGTAGACCACGGCCGCCTCCAGCAGATTCTCCGTCTGGAGCTTCTCCAGCAGCCCGCGCAGCCGCGGCCGGCCCTCGGTCTCGACCAGTTCCTCGTACGTCGGCCCGTCGCCCGTGCGGGCCTGCTTGAGCCCCCACTGCCCCTTGAACAGCGCGCCCTCGTCCAGCCAGGAGGCGTACTCCTTGAGCTGGATGCCCTTGATGACGCGGGTGTCCCAGAACGGCGGCTTGGGCACGGGGTTGTCGACGGCGACGTCGGAACGGACGTGGCCCTCCTCGGGGCGCTCCTCGACCACCGTGTCGGCCGAGGCGCGCACCCGGCGCTGCTTGAGCTCGGGGAGCACCGCTCCGGGCACCCCGCGCTTGACCCCGATCAGCGCGTCCATCAGACGCAGGCCCTCGAAGGCGTCCCGGGCGTAGCGGACTTCGCCCTGGTAGATCTCGTACAGGTCCTGCTCGACGTACGCCCGGGTCAGCGCCGCCCCGCCGAGGATGACGGGGTAGTCCGCCGAGAGGCCGCGCTGGTTCAGCTCCTCCAGGTTCTCCTTCATGATCACCGTGGACTTGACCAGGAGCCCGGACATGCCGATGACGTCGGCCCGGTGCTCCTCGGCGGCTTCCAGGATCGCGGAGACCGGCTGCTTGATACCGAGGTTGACGACGTTGTAGCCGTTGTTGGACAGGATGATGTCGACGAGGTTCTTGCCGATGTCGTGGACGTCACCGCGCACGGTGGCGAGCACGATGGTGCCCTTGCCCTCGGCGTCCGACTTCTCCATGTGCGGTTCGAGGTAGGCGACGGCCGCCTTCATGACCTCGGCGGACTGGAGCACGAACGGCAGCTGCATCTGGCCGGAGCCGAAGAGCTCGCCGACGACCTTCATGCCGTCGAGGAGCGTCTCGTTGACGATGTCGAGCGCGGGGCGGTCCTGGAGCGCCGCGTCGAGGTCCGCCTCCAGACCGTTCTTCTCACCATCGATGATCCGCCGCTTCAGCCGCTCGTCCAGCGGCAGCGCGGCCAGTTCCTCGGCCTTGCCCGCCTTCAGCGACTTGGTGGTGGCGCCCTCGAACAGGGCCATCAGCTTCTGCAGCGGGTCGTAGTCCTCGGAGCGACGGTCGTAGATGAGGTCCAGAGCCGTCTGCACCTGCTCCTCGTCGAAGCGGGCGATCGGCAGGATCTTCGAGGCGTGCACGATCGCCGAGTCCAGGCCCGCCTTGACGCACTCGTCGAGGAAGACCGAGTTGAGCAGGATGCGGGCGGCCGGGTTGAGACCGAAGGAGATGTTCGACAGGCCGAGCGTGGTCTGCACGTCCGGGCGGCGGCGCTTCAGTTCGCGGATCGCCTCGATCGTCGCGATGCCGTCCTTGCGGGACTCCTCCTGCCCCGTGCAGATGGTGAAGGTCAACGTGTCGATGAGGATGTCCGACTCGTGGATGCCCCAGTTCGTCGTCAGGTCCTCGATCAGCCGCTCGGCGATGGCGACCTTGGTCTCGACGGTGCGGGCCTGGCCCTCCTCGTCGATGGTCAGCGCGATCAGCGCGGCGCCGTGCTCCTGCGCCAGGCGGGTGACCTTGGCGAAGCGCGACTGCGGGCCGTCGCCGTCCTCGTAGTTGACCGAGTTGATGACCGCCCGGCCGCCGAGCTTCTCCAGGCCCGCCCGGATGACGTCGACCTCGGTGGAGTCGAGGACGATCGGCAGCGTGGAGGCGGTGGCGAAGCGTCCGGCCAGCTCCTCCATGTCGGCCACGCCGTCGCGGCCCACGTAGTCGACGCACAGGTCGAGCATGTGCGCGCCCTCGCGGATCTGGTCGCGGGCCATCTCCACGCAGTCGTCCCAGCGGCCGCCCAGCATGGCCTCGCGGAACTTCTTGGATCCGTTGGCGTTGGTCCGCTCACCGATCGCCATGTAGGCGGTGTCCTGGCGGAACGGGACGGTCTGATAGAGGGAGGCGGCGCCGGGCTCGGGCTGCGGGTGCCGCTCGGGGGGCGTGACCCCGTTGACGCGCTCGACGACCTGGCGCAGGTGCTCGGGCGTCGTACCGCAGCAGCCGCCGATGAGCGAGAGGCCGTAGTCGCGTACGAAGTTCTCCTGGGCGTCGGCCAGCCCCACCGCGTCGAGCGGGAAGTGGGCGCCGTCCTTGGTGAGGACCGGCAGACCGGCGTTCGGCATGCACAGCAAGGGGATGCGGGAGTGGCGGGTGAGATAGCGCAGGTGCTCGCTCATCTCCGCCGGGCCCGTCGAGCAGTTCAGGCCGATCATGTCGATGCCGAGCGGTTCGAGGGCGGTCAGCGCGGCGCCGATCTCGGAGCCGAGGAGCATCGTGCCGGTCGTCTCGAAGGCCATGGAGACGAGCAGGGGGATGTCGACGCCGGTCGCCTCCATGGCGCGCCGGGCGCCCAGGACCGAGGACTTCGTCTGGAGCAGGTCCTGGGTGGTCTCGACGATCAGGGCGTCCGCGCCGCCGGCGATCAGGCCCTCGGCGTTCGCCTGGAATCCGTCGCGCAGGGTTCCGTAGCCGACGTGGCCGAGGGTCGGCAGCTTCGTGCCGGGACCGATGGAGCCCAGGACCCAGCGCTGACGGCCGTCACGGGCGCCGAACTCGTCCGCGACCTCGCGGGCGATACGGGCCCCCGCCTCGGAGAGCTCGAAGACACGGTCGGCGATGTCGTACTCGGCCATCGCGGAGTGGTTCGACCCGAACGTGTTCGTCTCGACGCAGTCGACGCCCACCTCGAAGTACGCCTCGTGCACGGAGCGGACGATGTCGGGGCGGGTGAGGTTCAGGATCTCGTTGCAGCCTTCGAGGTTCTCGAAGTCCTCCAGCGTCGGATCCTGCGCCTGGAGCATCGTGCCCATCGCGCCGTCGGCCACCACCACACGGGTGGCGAGGGCCTGGCGGAGTGCGTCGATGCGCCTCCGGCTCTCGGCAAGCTCGGACGAAAGGGACGGGTTCGGCAACGAGGCCATGAAGGTGCTCCCTGGAGTGCGACGGCTGTCGGCTTTGCGCTTCCCATGGAAGGCGCACGCCGCCAGGGTAGCCCGGAGCACGCGGAAGGGTCAGGGGCGTCCACGGGGCGGACGGGCGTGGCGTGTGCGACGGCGGTGTGAAGACGTGTGCGACACATGACGACCACCCATTAGCGGGACGCTGGCAACGACCGGTAGTGTTCGACATTGCCGAACGGCGGCACCGAGTCGCGCGCCGGCGGTCGAAGGGGACGGAGGCAGCACGGGGATGGCACGGAACATCCAGTCGCTCGAACGGGCGGCGGCGATGCTGCGGCTGCTCGCGGGCGGGGAGCGGCGGCTCGGCCTGTCGGACATCGCCTCCTCGCTGGGCCTGGCCAAGGGTACGGCCCACGGCATACTGCGCACCCTTCAACAGGAGGGCTTCGTCGAGCAGGACACCGCCTCGGGGCGGTATCAGCTGGGCGCCGAGCTGCTGCGGCTGGGGACGACGTACCTGGATGTGCACGAGCTGCGGGCGCGCGCCCTGGTGTGGACCGACGACCTGGCCCGTTCCAGCGGTGAGAGCGTCTATCTCGGTGTACTGCACCAGCAGGGCGTCCTGATCGTGCACCACGTGTTCCGACCCGACGACAGCCGCCAGGTCCTGGAGGTCGGGGCCATGCAGCCGCTGCACTCCACGGCACTGGGCAAAGTCCTGTCGGCGTACGACCCGGTCGCGCACAGCGAGGTCGTGGAGGCCGAGCGCAAGGTGTTCACGCCTCGCACGATCAGCGAGCTCGAGGAGTTCGAAGGCGTGCTCGACCTGACGCGGGCGCGCGGGTACGCGGACGACGTCGAGGAGACCTGGACGGGGGTCGCGTCGATCGCCGCGCCCATCCACAACCAGCGGCGGATGCCGGTCGGCGCGGTGGGCATCACGGGGGCCGTGGAGCGGGTCCGCAAGAACGGGGAGCTGCGCCCCGACCTCATCGCGGCGGTACGCGACTGCGCCCGCGCGGTGTCACGGGATCTGGGCGCGGGGCGGTTCTGAACCCACGTACGCCCACGCACCTTCGTACCCACGCACCCCCACGTACGCCCATGCGCCCGCGTACGTCCACAGGCCGGCACGTCATCGACGTGCCGGCCTTTCGTATGCCCCCCGCGACCACGAAAAGTGCCCGGTCCCGCGCGGTGCGCCGCCACCTCAAGATCGATAACTCGCGGCGATCAATAACGATCCTGTTTTCGATTACCGAGCCCTTGACGAGCTGGTAACGCGGAAGCAAGACTCCCGTCCATCGGTCGACATTGTCGAACACCTAACGGCAATACGCGCTAGAGTGTGCAAAGCCAAGGGGCCGATATCGCTCTCACTCCCCGAGAGCACGAACCACCGGAGGGACCCGGGGTTCGGCTTCCCCTGGACGAAGGACAAAGGAGTCGCGGGTGTCCAGCTCCGACATCTTCATCGGCGAGACCATCGGTACCGCCGTACTCATCCTGCTGGGCGGTGGCGTGTGCGCCGCCGTCACACTGAAGGCCTCCAAGGCGCGCAACGCCGGATGGCTCGCCATCACCTTCGGGTGGGGCTTCGCGGTACTGACCGCGGTCTACATCTCGGCGCCCCTCTCGGGTGCGCACCTCAACCCGGCCGTGACGCTCGCGCTCGCGATCAAGGACAACGACTACAGCAACGTCGCGACCTACTTCGCCGGTCAGCTGCTCGGCGCCATGATCGGTGCCGCGCTGGTCTGGGTCGCCTACTACGGTCAGTTCCACGCGCATCTCACCGACCGCGAGATCGTCGGCGGTCCGGGTGCGCAGGCCACCAAGACCAAGGCCGTCGAGGCCCAGGAGACCGGCGCGGGCCCCGTGCTCGGCATCTTCTCCACCGGCCCCGAGATCCGCAACGTGCTGCAGAACCTCGCCACCGAGATCATCGGCACCATCGTGCTCGTTCTCGCGGTCCTCACCCAGGGCCTGAACGACAACGGCAACGGCCTGGGCACCCTGGGCGCCCTGATCACCGCCCTCGTGGTGGTCAGCATCGGCCTCTCGCTGGGCGGCCCGACGGGCTACGCGATCAACCCGGCCCGTGACCTCGGTCCGCGCATCGTGCACGCCCTGCTCCCCCTGCCCAACAAGGGTGGTTCCGACTGGAGCTACGCCTGGATCCCGATCGCCGGTCCGCTCATCGGCGGCGCGGTCGCAGCAGGCATATACAACGTCGCCTTCGCCTGAGAGCAACCGCTGAGAGCAAGGCCTCCCCAAGCCGTACGCCTCACAGCACGACTCCTCACAGCACAGCGCCGTAAATAGAGCCCCTTTCATACGGAACTACCAGGAGCACACCGTGACCGACGCACACACCGCCGGCCCCTTCATCGCCGCGATCGACCAGGGCACCACCTCGTCCCGCTGCATCGTCTTCGACCGCGACGGACGCATCGTCTCCGTCGACCAGAAGGAGCACGAGCAGATCTTCCCGAAGCCGGGCTGGGTCGAGCACAACGCCGCCGAGATCTGGACCAACGTCCAGGAGGTCGTCGCCGGAGCCATCGAGAAGGCCGGCATCACCCGCGACGACATCAAGGCCATCGGCATCACCAACCAGCGTGAGACCACGCTGCTGTGGGACAAGAACACCGGTGAGCCCGTCCACAACGCCCTCGTCTGGCAGGACACCCGCACCGACGCGCTCTGCAAGGAGCTCGGCCGCAACGTCGGCCAGGACCGCTTCCGCCGCGAGACGGGCCTCCCCCTCGCCTCGTACTTCGCCGGCCCGAAGGCACGCTGGCTGCTGGACAACGTCGAGGGCCTGCGCGAGCGCGCCGAGGCCGGAGACATCCTCTTCGGCACCATGGACACCTGGGTCATCTGGAACCTGACCGGTGGTGTCAACGGCGGCAAGCACGTCACCGACGTGACCAACGCGTCCCGCACCATGCTGATGAACCTGCACACCATGGAGTGGGACGAGAAGATCGCCGAGTCCATCGGCGTCCCGCTGGCGATGCTGCCGGAGATCCGCTCCTCCGCCGAGGTGTACGGCGAGATCACCGGCGGCAAGCTGGGTGACCTGCTCGGCGGCATCCCGGTCGCCTCCGCGCTCGGCGACCAGCAGGCGGCCCTGTTCGGCCAGACCTGTTTCTCCGAGGGCGAGGCCAAGTCCACGTACGGCACCGGCACCTTCATGCTGATGAACACCGGCGACAAGATCATCAACTCGTACTCGGGCCTGCTGACCACGGTCGGCTACCGCATCGGCGACCAGGCTCCGGTCTACGCCCTCGAGGGCTCGATCGCCGTCACCGGTTCGCTGGTGCAGTGGATGCGCGACCAGATGGGCCTGATCAAGTCCGCCGCCGAGATCGAGACGCTCGCGTCCTCCGTCGAGGACAACGGCGGCGCCTACTTCGTGCCGGCCTTCTCCGGTCTGTTCGCCCCGTACTGGCGCTCCGACGCCCGCGGTGTGATCGCCGGTCTGACCCGGTACGTCACCAAGGCGCACATCGCGCGCGCCGTCCTGGAGGCCACCGCCTGGCAGACCCGTGAGATCACCGACGCCATGACGAAGGACTCCGGCGTCGAGCTCGCGGCCCTCAAGGTCGACGGCGGCATGACCTCCAACAACCTGCTGATGCAGACCCTGGCCGACGTCCTGGACGCCCCCGTGGTGCGCCCGATGGTCGCCGAGACCACCTGCCTCGGCGCTGCCTACGCCGCCGGTCTCGCCGTCGGCTTCTGGTCCAACACCGAGGACCTGCGCGCCAACTGGCGCCGGGCCGCGGAGTGGACCCCGAACATGGCCGCGGAAACCCGCGACCGTGAGTACAAGAGCTGGCTCAAGGCCGTCGAGCGGACCATGGGCTGGATCGAGGACGAGGAGTAAGAACCCGCATGACCAGTCAAGCCACCCTGCAGTCCGTGCCTGCCCTCGGTACGCACCCGGCCTCCGGCTCGAACCCGAGCCGCGCCGAGACCCGGGAGCAGCTTTCCAAGGCGACGTACGACCTCCTCGTCATCGGCGGCGGCATCCTGGGCATCTCCACCGCCTGGCACGCCGCGCAGTCCGGGCTGCGGGTGGCTCTGGTCGACGCCGGCGACTTCGCCGGCGCCACCTCTTCCGCCTCCTCCAAGCTTCTCCACGGCGGTCTGCGCTACCTGCAGACCGGCGCGGTGAAGCTGGTGGCGGAGAACCACTTCGAGCGCCGTGCGGTCTCCCGCCAGGTGGCCCCCCACCTGGCGAACCCGCTCACGTTCTACCTCCCTGTGTACAAGGGCGGGCCGCACGGCGCTGCGAAGCTCGGAGCGGGCGTCTTCGCCTACTCCGCCCTGTCGGCGTTCGGCGACGGCGTGGGTCACCTGCTCAGCCCCTCGAAGGCCGCGCAGGACGTGCCCGAGCTGCGCACCGACAACCTGAAGGCCGTGGCCGTGTACGGCGACGACCAGATGAACGACTCCCGGATGGCCCTGATGACGGTCCGCGCGGCGGTCGAGTCCGGCGCCGTCGTCCTCAACCACGCCGAGGTCACCGGCCTGCGCTTCACCAAGGGCCGGGTCACGGGTGCGGACCTCAAGGACCGCACCAACGGCGAGGAGTTCGGCGTCAACGCGCGCCTCGTGCTCAACGCCACCGGCCCGTGGGTCGACCACCTGCGCAGGATGGAGGACCCGAACTCGGCGCCGTCCATCCGCCTCTCGAAGGGCGCGCACCTGGTCCTGAAGCGCACCGCCCCCTGGAAGGCCGCGCTCGCCACCCCGATCGACAAGTACCGGATCACCTTCGCCCTCCCGTGGGAGGACATGCTGCTGCTCGGCACGACCGACGAGGAGTACGAGGGCGACCCGGGCGAGGTCGCGGTGAACGAGAAGGACATAGCCCAGATCCTGGACGAGGCCGCGTTCTCCATCCGGGACCAGCAGTTGTCGCGTGACCTGATCACGTACTCCTTCGCGGGTCTGCGGGTGCTGCCGGGCGGTCCCGGCGACACGTCCAAGGCCAAGCGCGAGACGGTCGTCACGGAAGGCCGTGGCGGAATGCTGTCCGTCGCGGGCGGCAAGTGGACCACCTTCCGGCACATCGGCCGTACGGTCATGAAGAAGCTGGAGTCGCTGCCGGGCCACCCGCTGGGCGAGGACTTCGAGCCGATCTCCGAGCTGCCGAAGAAGCTCCCGCTTCCCGGCGTCGCCAACCCGCGCGCGGTCGCCCACCGGCTGCTCGTCGACGGCCCGGCGCCCGGCCCGCGCATGGCGGCGGACACCGCGAAGCACCTGGCCACGCACTACGGTTCGCTGGCCTTCGACATCGCCCGCCTGGCGAACGAGAACCCGGAACTGGGCGAACGCGTCCACCCGGACGCGCCCGAGATCTGGGCGCAGGTCGTCTACGCCCGGGACAACGAGTGGGCCCAGACGGCCGACGACGTGCTGCGTCGCCGTACGACGCTGACGATCCGCGGGCTCGCCACCGACGAGGTACGGGGCAAGGTGCAGGACCTGCTCGACAAGAAGTAGGCATCCGGCGGCACTGGAGGGGCGGTTCCCACGGGGGGGAGCCGCCCCTCTCGCGTGTCCGGGCACCTGGGGAGGCCGGACACTTCGCCCCCTCCGCCGCTGCCCCGGCCTCACGGCCCTCACCTGAGCAAACATCGGCTTCTCCGCCCCGTTCAGCCCACTGAACCCCCATAATGGCGTGAGACATCGGATGTCTGAGCGACAAGGAGGCCCTCCATGGCAGTCACCGATGAGGCGATCGAGAAGATCAAGGGAATGATCGTCTCCGGCGCGCTGCGCCCCGGCGACCGACTGCCCAAGGAGAGCGAGCTCGCGGCCGAACTGGGACTGTCCCGCAACTCCCTGCGGGAGGCCGTACGCGCCCTGTCGCTCATCCGCATCCTGGACGTACGGCAGGGCGACGGCACCTATGTCACCAGCCTGGATCCCCAACTCCTGCTGGAGGCGCTGAGCTTCGTCGTCGACTTCCACCGCGACGACACCGTGCTGGAATTCCTCGCGGTGCGCCGGATCCTGGAGCCCGCCGCCACGGCGATGGCGTCCTCGCGCATCAGCGAGCAGCAACTGGACGCGCTGACCGCCCAGTTGGATGCCCTCGGCGCGGCACCCTCGGTGGAGGAACTCGTCGCCTGCGACCTGGAGTTCCACCGGGGCATCGTGCAGAGCTCCGGCAACTCGGTGCTGTGCTCCCTCCTCGACGGGCTGTCCGGGCCCACGACCCGGGCCCGCATCTGGCGCGGCCTGACTCAGGAGGACGCGGTCAGCCGCACCCTGCACGAGCACCGGGCGATCATCGCGGCCCTGCGGGACCGCGACGCGGAGGCGGCCCGCTCCTGGGCCACCGTCCACATCGCCAGCGTGGAGCAGTGGCTGCGCTCGACGCTGTAGTCCCCGGGGAAGGCTCGTGGTCCGCTGGAAGCCTCAGTCCTGCTTCTCGCCGCTCGCGAACCGCGAGATCACCAGCGCCACGATGATGATCGCCCCGTTGAGGAACTGGTTCCACAGCGCGGGCACTCCGCCCAACGTCATGACGTTGACGACGAGTTGCAGGGTCAGTACGCCGGTCAGCGCGCCGAAGAGGGTGCCCCGGCCGCCCTTCAGACTGATCCCGCCGATCACCGCCGCGGCGAAGACCTGGAAGATCCAGCCGTTGCCCTGCGTCGCCGCGACCGAGCCGTAGTGTCCGGTGTAGAGGACGCCGGCGAAGGCGGCGAGCAGGCCGCCGACCCCGAGGACGATCCAGGTGATGCGGTCGACCCGGATTCCGGCCGCGCGGGCGGCCTCCGGGTTGCCGCCGATCGCGTACAGCGCGCGCCCGTGCCGGAACCAGGCGAGCGCACAGCCACCGACCGCGAAGAGCGTGAGACAGATCCAGACGGCGGCGGGCGCCCCGAGCCAGTCCGTCTTGCCCAGGTACCGGAAGGATTCGGGCACATCGGTGATCGACTTGCCCTCGGTGATGCCGATGTGGAGGCCACGCAGCATGGTGAGCATGCCGAGCGTGGCGATGAAGCCGTTGACGCGCAGCTTGAGCATCAGAAAGCCGTTGACGCAACCGATCAGCAGACCGGCGAGCAGACAGACGGGAATGGCCGTCCAGACCGGGAGCAGGCCGAGCCCGGCGAAACGGCCCCCGTGCGTCGGCAGCACCAGCCACATGGCGATGACCGGGGCGATGCCGATCGTCGACTCCAGGGAGAGGTCCATCCGGCCGCAGATGAGGATCAGCGCCTGACCGAGCACGAGCAGGCTCAGCTCGCTCGACTGCTGTACGACGTTGATGAGGTTCGTGGAGGTCAGGAAGACCGGCGAGACGATGTAGCCGATCACCATCAGGACGAGGATCACCGGGACCAGCGAGAAGTCGCTCCAGCGCACGTACCGTACGAACTGCAGAGATCGTTCCTTGGCGGCGGTCGGCGGCCGCAGGGTCTCCGTCATGCTCCCTCTTTCTGCCCGGCCACAGGGGACTCCCGTTCGCCCACACCCTCCATGGCGGTCACCAGCTCCCGGTCGGTCCATCCGGCGCCGTACTCCCCCACCACCCGCCCGTGGAAGAGCACCAGCAGCCGGTCGCAGACCCGCAGATCGTCCAGCTCGTCGGAGACGATCACCGCCGCCCGTCCCTCGTCGGCTACCCGTCGTACGACGGAGAGCAGGGCCTCCTTGGAGCGGACGTCGACCCCGGCGGTGGGGCGCAGCGCCACCAGGGCGTGCGGGCGGCGGGCCAACGCCCGTGCCACGACGACCTTTTGCTGGTTGCCGCCGGACAGCCCCGACACGGGCTGGTCGGGTCCGCGGGTCTTGATGTCCAGCGAGCGGATCATGGAGGCCGCGAACTGCCGGGTACGGGACGGGAGTACGGTCCCCCAGGGGCCCAGCTGGTCGGCGACGGTGAGCGTGGCGTTCTCGGCGACACTGCGGCCGGTGACGAGTCCCTGACGGTGCCGGTCCTCGGGGATGTAGCCGATGCCCGCCTCCAGGGCGTGCGGCACGCTGCCGGCCCGGATCGCCCGTCCACGGACGCGGATCGCGCCCGCCGTCGGCGTCCGCATGCCCACCAGCGTCTCGCCGAGCGCGGTGCACCCGCTGGCCGCCGCTCCGGCGAGACCGAGCACTTCACCGGGGCGCACGGTGAAGCCGACGGGCTCGAACTGGCCCTCCAGGGCGAGCCCTTGCGCCTCGAGGAGCGGCTCGACATCGGCGCTGCCCGTCCGTCGCGGCTCCCAGTCGGCCACGGCCGACGCCTCCTGCCCCGTCATCGCCGCGACCAGGTCCGCCTTGCCCAGGCCCGCCACCGGCGCCGTCAGCACCCGACGGGCGTCGCGCAGGACCGTCACGGTGGAGCAGAGCTCGTACACCTCCTGGAGATGGTGCGAGATGTACAGGAACGCGACCCCGTGCGCCTGGAGGTCGCGGAGCTTGTCGAACAGACGCTGGATGCCGTGCGCGTCCAGCTGCGCGGTCGGCTCGTCGAGGATGATGAGCCGGGCGCCGAAGGAGAGCGCCTTGGCGATCTCGACGAACTGCCGCTGTTCGACGGTGAGTTCCCTGGCCCGCGCGCCGGGGTCCACATCCACCCCGTACTCGGCGAGCAGCGCCCGGGCGCGGGAGCGCAGCCGCGGCCACCGGATGAACCGCTCGGCGAACCGGTTGAGGAACAGATTCTCCGCGACGGTGAGTTCCGGCACGACCATCGACTTCTGGTAGACACACGCCACCTTGGACTGCCAGGCCGCCGTGTCCCCGTACGGCGGCGCCGGCTCCCCGTCGAAGCGGACGGTCCCGGCGTCCGGGCGGTGCAGCCCGGTCAGCACACTCACCAGTGTCGACTTGCCCGCGCCATTGCGCCCGACGAGCGCGTGCGACTCGCCGGGCCGTACGGTGAGGTCGACGCCGTCGAGCGCGAGGGTCGGCCCGAAGCGCTTACGGACGCCCTGCGCGTGAACTGCCGCCGTCACCACGCTACTTGCCCAACTGGTTGGCCCAGAGCTTCGGATCGTCCACGTTGTCCTTGGTCACCAGCGGCGCGGGCAGCTGGTCCTCGTACCCGTTGGGGATCTTGATGATCGTGGAGTCGTGGTCGGTCCCGCCCGTCTTCACCTTGACGCCGTCCAGGGCCTGCTTCGCCCAGTAGAGCGCGTACTTGGCGTACAGGTCGGCGGGCTGCGAGACGGTCGCGTCGATCTTTCCGGCGCGGATCGCGTCCAGCTCCTGCGGGATGCCGTCGTTGGAGATGATCGTGATGTGGCCCTTGGTCCCCGCGGACTTGAGCAGCTTCTTCTGTTCCAGCAGGGCCAGGGTCGGCTCCAGGAAGACACCGCCGGCCTGCATGTAGATCCCGCTCAGATCCGGGTTGGCGGCCAGCGTCGACTGGAGTTTCGCCGAGGCGACCTCGCCCTTCCACTCCGTGGCCAGTTCGAAGACCTTGATCTTCGGATAGTTCTTGGTCATGCACGACTTGAACGCCTCGGAGCGGTCCCGCCCGTTGATGGACGCCAAGTCGCCCTGGAACTCCGCGACTTTGCCCGTCCCCTTCAGCTGCTCGCCGAGATACTCGCAGGCCTTCTCACCGTAGGCGCGGTTGTCGGCCCGTACGACCATGTAGACCTCTCCCTTGTCGGGACGGGTGTCGACGCTGACGACCGGGATGTTCTTCTCCTGAAGGGTGTTGAGCGTCTCGGCGACCGCGCCGGTGTCCTGCGGGGCCATGATCACGGCCTTGGCGCCCTGGTCGGTGAAGGTCTGGACGTTGGCCGCGAGCCGCCCGATGTCGTTCTGGGAGTTGGTCAGCGGCAGCGTGGAGAGCTTGTCGGCCTTGATGTCCTTCTTCACATAGTCCTGGTAGGAGTTCCAGAAGTCGCTGTCGTTGCGGGGCATGTCGATGCCGATCTTGTCGCTCGAAGAGCCGCCGCCCGAGTCCCGGTTGCAGGCGGCGAGCACGGTCGAGGCCAGCAGGGCGACGCAGGCCAGCGTGGTTGTCGTACGCAGTCTCATCGGGTGCCACTCCCTTTCGACGTCTGCCAGACGGGCCCGTCCGGATAGGAATGCGCGGCGATCGACTCGGGTCGCATCCGGGCCGAGAAACCGGGGGCGCTCGGCGCCCTGTAGCGGCCCGCCACGACGACCGCCGGGTCCGTGAAGTGCTCGTGCAGATGGTCGACGTACTCGATGACCCGGTCCTCGCGGCTGCCGGAGACCGCCACGTAGTCGAACATCGCCAGGTGCTGGACCAGCTCGCACAGCCCGACCCCGCCCGCGTGCGGGCAGACGGGGACCTGGAACTTGGCGGCGAGCAGCAGGATCGCGAGGTTCTCGTTGACCCCGGCCACCCGGGCCGCGTCGATCTGCACGAAGTCGACGGCGCGGGCCTGCAGAAGCTGCTTGAAGACGACGCGGTTGGCGACGTGCTCGCCGGTGGCGACACGCACCGGCTGCCCGTCGCGGACGGCCGCGTGGCCGAGTACGTCGTCGGGGCTGGTGGGTTCCTCGATCCAGTACGGCTCGTACGGGGCCAGGGCCGCCATCCACCGGACCGCCTCTCCGACGTCCCAGCGCTGGTTGGCGTCGACCGCGATCCGCACGTCCGGACCGACCGCCTTGCGGGCCAGGCGCATGCGCCGGACGTCCTCCTCGATGTCCACGCCGACCTTCAGCTTGATCTGGGTGAAGCCGTCGGCGACGGCGTGCTCGGCGAGGCGGACCAGCTTGGCGTCGTCGTAGCCGAGCCAGCCGGGGGTGGAGGTGTACGCGGGATAGCCGTCCTCGATCAGCTGCTCCGTCCGCAGGACGCGGCCGGGCTCGGCGGCCCGTAGGACGGCCAGCGCCTCGTCCGGGGTGAGGGCGTCACTGAGGTAACGGAAGTCGACCAGCGAGACCAGTTCCTCGGGGGTCATGCCCGCGAGGAAGCGCCACACGGGCAGTCCCGCGCGCCGGGCCGCGAGGTCCCAGGCGGCGTTGATCACCGCGCCCGCCGCCATGTGCATGACCCCCTTTTCGGGCCCCAGCCAGCGCAGCTGCGAGTCATGCGTGACCGCGAGATGGACGGCGGCGAGATCGGCCGCCGTACGAGGGACCGGACGCCCGACTACATAGGGGCGCAGCGCCTCGATCGCCGCGGCCACGACCTCGTTGCCGCGGCCGATGGTGAAGCAGAAGCCGTGGCCCTCCGATCCATCGGAGGTCTGCAGGACCAGATAGGCGGCGGAGTAATCCGGATCCGGATTCATCGCGTCCGAGCCGTCGAGCTGCTCCGAAGTGGGAAACCGGATGTCGTGCACCTCGAAGCCGGTGACGGTCTCGTCCATGCGTGCCCCTTGTCGCCCACTGAACATCGGACCTCTCGCGGTCATCCGACGTATAGCGCGGCCGCACGACAACGTCCAGGGTCCTCGGTGAAGTTGACCAAGGACAGCTCGGATGACTGCGGGGTGGCCCGGGGTGGCGATCAAGAGTGTTTCCGGGCCCTCGGCGGGGCAGTGATCCGTTCACTCCCCCGTGCAAGGGGGCTGCGGAGGCCCCCTTGGAACGCCGTAAGGTTGGGGCGTACGCGAGGGCACGTCGGAAGGAGGCGCTGGGTGATCGAGCTGGAGGGGGTTCCCGAGCTGATCGACCCAGTCATGGTGGCCGCGTTCGAAGGCTGGAACGATGCCGGCGACGCCGCCTCCACCGCGGTCGCGCATCTGGACAGGGAGTGGAAGGGCGAGGTGTTCGCGGCGCTGGACGCCGAGGACTACTACGACTTCCAGGTGAACCGCCCCACCGTGTGGCTGGACGCCGGTGTACGCAAGATCACCTGGCCGACCACGCGGCTGTCGGTGGTCCGGGTCGGCGGCGAGAAGCCGCGCGACCTGGTGCTGGTCCGCGGTATCGAGCCGTCAATGCGCTGGCGCTCGTTCTGCAACGAACTGCTCGGCTTCGCGCACGAGCTGGGTGTCGAGCTGGTGGTGATCCTGGGCGCCCTGCTCGGCGACACCCCGCACACACGTCCGGTGCCGGTCAGCGGGGTCACGTCCGATCCCGATCTGGCCCGCACCATGGACCTGGAGGAGACCAAGTACGAGGGCCCCACGGGCATCGTCGGCATCCTCCAGGAGGCGTGCACGCACGCGGGCGTACCGGCCGTGTCGCTGTGGGCGGCCGTACCGCACTATGTCTCGCAGCCGCCCAACCCGAAGGCGACGCTGGCCCTCCTCAACCGCCTGGAGGACCTCATCGACCTGCGCATTCCGCTGGGCGAGCTGCCCGAGGACGCGCGCGCCTGGCAGCTCGGCGTCGACCAGCTGGCCGCCGAGGACAGCGAGGTCGCCGAGTACGTGCAGACGCTGGAGGAGGCCCGGGACACCGCCGAGCTGCCCGAGGCGTCCGGCGAGGCGATCGCCCGCGAGTTCGAGCGCTATCTGCGCAGACGGGACGGCGGGGGTCCGGCGGCGGGGGCCGGGGGCCACGCCACGGAGAGCGGCGACACCGCCTCGTACCTCCGCGACAGCCCCAGCGGCCGCACCAGGCCGCCGAAGCCGCAGCGGCCGGAGACGGACGCCGGATCCGGGTCCGGTGTCGGACCCGATGCCGAGGCCGACACCGGACCCGGCATCGGGCCCGATGCCGACACCGGGCCCGATGGCGACGGCCGGGAGAGCTCCTCCGAGGACTCCTCGGAGGACTGAACCAGCAGGGGCGGTACGCACGACGCGTACCGCCCCTGAATCATCGGAGGCCCATCAGTCCCGGTCCACCGCCACCACGTCGTACTCCGTGTCGGGCGTCGGCTCGGCGTCGAAGCGGGCATTCGGCAGATACAGCCGGTCGTCCCACGCCGCGACCGTCGTCGGGATCCTGAAGCGCGGGTCGGTGATCCGGGCGATCGCCTTGCCCTTGGTGCCGGAGGCGTTCAGGCGGAAGACGTCGATCAGGTTCTGTTGCTGCTGAACGGCGTAGAGGGTGCGGCCGAGGAGCAACAGGCCGTCTCCGTTGGGGAGTCGGGAGGCTCCCAGGTCCACGGCGGTGGCCACCCCCGTACGCGGGTCGACCCGCATGAGTCCGCCGCCGCCCGCGACCGTGTTCACCACGAGCAGCGCGCGGCCGTCGGGCGTGCGCTCGATGCCATTGGCGGTGAAGTCCGGTCCCTGCTCCCAGTCGCCGCTGAGCGGCACGGTCGTGACGGGCCCGGGCTCACCGTGACTGCCGAGCGCGAGCCGGTAGAGCCGCGCCTGGTAGGAGTCGGTGAACCAGGCGGCGTCCGGCGTGAGGATCACGTCGTTCACGAAGGTGCCCCCGACGGCGTACACCTTCTCGATCTCGCCGCTGCGGGCGTCGACGGTACGCAGCTCGCCGCTGCCGCCGCCGGCGAGGAAGAGCCTGCCGTGGCGGCCGATCTTGAGGCCCACGGTGGGGTGTTCGGCCCCGAGGCCCTTGCTGATGATGCCGCCGCGCCCGGTGTTCAGGCTCGCGCGGTAGATGTCTCCGTTGGCGAGCGATCCGAAGTACGCGAACGGGGCGGAGCCGATGGTGATGCCTTCGGGCTGGAAGCCGTTCGGCAGAGGGAACTGAGTGGGCCGACGCTGTTCGGCCGCGTGGGCGGTACCGCCCAGCAGTGCCGCTCCTCCCAGCGCGGCGGTCCCGGTGAGCAGTCTTCGACGTGCGAAGGAACGGTGCATGGAACGTCCTTCCGCGGGGGCCGGCTCGGGCCGGCCAAGGGGTCAACAGCCGCTGCCACCCCATCACATGACATACGCCTCCGCAGCCTTTGGCCGGATTGCGACGTGACATCTGTTTCAAGACGGATTGCACAGGGTTCCCCATTCAACTTGTTTTCAAACCAAGTTGGCGAAGACGGGGTGGACGAGTCGCCGCAGCCGTGCCAGGTTGTGCTCCGAAGGCGCGGCCCGGGGACGGGACATGGCAGCGCGTCGTCCCGCGGCACAGCGCCGCAAGGATTCAAGGCACGGCAGTGGACAGGGCACGGCAGTAGACAGGCACGGCAGAGCACACGCATGGACCGGCACCCGCATGGACCGAAGGGAGCGGTACGCGATGACCGACCAGGTACAGCCGACGCAGGGCCCGGGAACGTCCGGGCCGGGGCCCGACGGAGCGGGATTCACCTACCGAGGAGCCGAGCAGGAGCTGATCGTCGTCGCACGCCCCGAGGCCCGGCTCCGCGCCCGGGCCGAGGGCGTCCGCTCGGCGGTGGGCGCCGACGTATCGGCCCTCAACATGTTCCTCAGCGACGAACAGCTCACCCTGGAACCGCTGTTCGGCAGCGAGGAGCGACTCCAGCAGTCGCAGCAGCAGTCCGCGGCGGCGGGCACCGAGAGCGGGCCCGACCTCGCGCTCTTCTACCGGGTGCGCGGCGTCGAGAGCCGCGCCCAGGAACTGCGCTCGCGCATCGCCGCACTCCCGGAGATCGACACGGCGTACGTGAAGCCCGGCGCCGTACCCGCTTCCGTGGGGTCGGTCGGGCAGAGCTCGGACGACAGCCGGCGGATGAAGGAAGGGGCGCCCGTCACCCCCGACTTCACCAGCCGCCAGGGCTATCTGCGCCCGGCGCCCGAGGGCATCGACGCCTACTGGGCCTGGCAGCGGCCGGGCGGTACGGGCCAGGGCGTCACGGTGATCGACGTGGAGGGCGCCTGGCAGCTCGGGCACGAGGACCTGGCCGCGAAACTCGCCGGTGTCGTCGTCGGCACCCCGCTGACGGACCTCGCCTGGCGCAACCACGGCACCGCCGTCATCGGGGTGATCGGCGGCGACCAGGGCGAGTACGGCATCACCGGCATCGTGCCGGACGCCGTGACCGCGGCCGCATCCTTCCAGGGCATCGGCACGGCGGCCGCGATCCACGCGGCGGCGGACCGGCTCGGCCCCGGCGACATCCTCCTGATCGAACTGCACGCCCCAGGACCGCGGTTCGACTTCGAACAGCGCGACGACCAGCAGGGCTACACAGCGATCGAGTGGTGGCCGGACAACTTCACGGCCATCCGGTACGCGACCGCCAAGGGCGTCCTCGTCGTGGCGGCCGCCGGCAACGGCGCCGAGTCGCTCGACGACGCGGTGTACGAGCGCCGCCCCGCCGAGTTCCCTGAGTGGTGGCGCAACCCCTTCAACCCCTCCAACCAGTCCTCCGGCGCGGTCCTGGTCGGCGCGGGCGCACCGCCTCCCGGCACACACGGCCGCGACCACGGCCCGGACCGCTCACGGCTCGCGTTCTCCAACTACGGGGCACGCGTGGACGCGCAGGGCTGGGGACGCGAGGTCACGACCACCGGCGGCTTCTGGGACCGGCCCGGCGATCTGCAGGGCGGTGCCGAGGAGATCGGCTGGTACACGGACACGTTCTCCGGGACCTCCTCCGCCTCCCCGGTGGTGGTCGGCGCCCTGGCCGCGCTGCAAGGCATGCTCAAGGCGGCGGGCCAGGAACCGATGTCCCCGGAGCGTGCCCGCGCGGTGCTGCGGGCCACGGGCTCCCCGCAGCAGGACGCGCCGGGCCGACCCGCATCCCAGCGGATCGGCAACCGGCCGGACATCAAGGCGGCGGTCACCCATCTGCTGCCGGAGGCGGTCGGCTCGGGCCAGGCCGAGCGGTACTGGGACGAGCTGCTGCCGTATCCGCGTGAACTCCCGCCCAGGCTCCGGCTGTACGTGTCCGGCGCCTGGCGCAACCTCAACAACCCGTCCCCCGAGACCCGTCAGGCGGTGCACACCGCGTTCGCGGGGGGACGGCCCGACGTACGTGTCTGGTTCTCGGACGACGAGATCGTCGGCCTGGTGATCACGGGCTGACCGTTCACGGGCCGACCGTTCACGGGCCGACGGAACCCAACCAATGCTCAACCAATGAGGGAAGGTGGCACCCGCATGAGCACCACCCCGCAGATGAGCCAACTGGGACAGCAGCAAGGACAGCACATGGGCCAGCAGGGCCCCAGCACGGCACCGCCGCAGCAGTTCGGGCAGCAGCAGGGCACCGGCCAGCAGCAGCCGTTCGGGCAGCAGCAGGGCATCGGCCAGCAGCAGCCGTTCGGGCAGCAGCAGGGCATCGGCCAGCAGCAGCCGTTCGGGCAGCAGATGATGCAGCAGCCGTACGGGCAGCAGGGCATCGGCCAGCAGCAGATTCCGTCGCAACAGATCCCGCAGCAGATTCCGCCGCACCTGCAGCAGCAGCTGCAGCAGCTCGGTCAGCAGCAGCCCTTCCAGCAGCTGCTCCAGCAGCTCGGTGGGCAGCAGCTCGGTGGGCAGCAGCAACAGCAGCTGGGCCAGCCGCTGGTCCTGCCGAGCGCCGTCGAGAGCTTGGCGCTGGTGAGTGGCGTGGCCACGCGCTTCTGGGACGTCGTCACTCCGCTCCCGGGCCAGCCGTCGATTCTCTACCTGCTCATCAACAACGTGTGGCACAGCCTGGTCAACCCCAACCAGGTGACGCATGACGAGGTCCAGGAAGCCTTCGCCTACGGGCAGCAGGTCATCGGGATCTACGACTCCACCAGCGGCGCCATCCAGGCCGTCATCGTGAACAAGTAGCGGCGGACGGCTCCCCGCACAGAGGGCGCCGGGCGGGTGAGAACCCGCCCGGCGCCCGGCCGTTGCTGTTGGTGATGCGGTTGCGGTTGCGGTTGTTAGAGAGCCACTCCCAGGAGGGCGTCCACGGCGCGCGAGACGACGCCGGGGGCGCCCTCGTCCGTGCCGCCCCGCTCGTGCTGGAGCGCGGCCCAGCGGTCGACCGCGAGAAGCGCCGCCGGCGCGTTCAGGTCGTTCGCCAGGGCGTCGCGGATCTCCTCGACGAACGCGTCGGCGGACGGGCCGTCGGGCCGCGACACCGCCGCCCGCCAGTTCTCCAGACGCGCGACCGCCTCTTCGAGGACGGAGTCCGTCCACTCCCAGTCGGCCCGGTAGTGGTGCGCGAGCAGCGCCAGCCGTATGGCGGCCGGGTCGACCCCGTCGCGCCGGAGCTTGGACACGAAGACCAGGTTGCCCTTGGACTTCGACATCTTCTCGCCGTTGAGGGCGACCATGCCGGCGTGCACGTACGCCTTGGCCATCGGGAACTCGCCGGTCAGCACCTGGGCGTGGGACGCGCCCATCTCGTGGTGCGGGAAGGCGAGGTCGGAGCCGCCGCCCTGAACGTCGAAGCCCATCCCGAGGTGGTCGAGGGCGATGGCGACGCACTCGATGTGCCAGCCGGGCCGGCCACGGCCCAGCGAGCCGCCGTCCCAGCTCGGCTCGCCCTCGCGGGCCGCCATCCAGAGCATCGGGTCGAGCGGGTTCTTTTTGCCCGGACGGTCCGGGTCACCCCCGCGCTCGGCGGACAGCAGGCGCATCGCGGCGGCGTCCAGGTTGGACACCTGGCCGAAGTGCGGGTCGGACTCGACGGAGAAGTACACATCCCCTTCGAGCTCGTACGCCGCTCCCGCGTCCCGCAGCCGCTCGACGAGCGGCACGATGCCGGGTATCGCCTCGACGGCGCCGATGTAGTGCTGCGGCGGCAGCATCCGCAGGGCGGTCATGTCCTCGCGGAAGAGGGCGGTCTCCTTCTCGGCGAGTCCCACCCAGTCGACGCCGTCGCGCTCCGCGCGCTCCAGGAGCGGGTCGTCGACGTCGGTCACGTTCTGGACGTAGTGAACCTGCCGCTTGGTGTCGAGCCACACGCGCTGAACGAGGTCGAACGCGTTGTAGGTCGCCGCGTGACCCATGTGGGTCGCGTCGTACGGCGTGATGCCGCACACGTAGATACGGGCGACGGGACCGGGGTCAAGGGTGACGAGCTCACCGGTCGCGGTGTCGTGGATCCGGAGGTCGCGGCCCTCACCAGGCAGGGCGGGGACCTCAGAAGCGGGCCAGGCATGCATGTCATGAGCCTAACCGGACGGAAGTTCCGTATACGAACCGGCCAGCACGTGATGGCCGAGAGGGCACTCTTGCGCGACACCGGGCGGCGTGCCTCTGGACGCCTCGCTGGGGCGGCAGCCCACCCGTCCCAGCCGCGGGCAATCGTGCCGCTGGGGCGGCACCCCTGCCCAAAGAGAGCGGCACGCTGCGAGCGCCGGTGAGCGCGCCCGCCCCAAGCTCAGCCCCGGGACGCGGTCATCTCACACCGGCGGCCAGGGAATCGCAGGCCACTCCCCACTCGGCTCCGGGTGCTTGCCGGAGGCGAGCATCGCCGAGACACGCGCGCGCGTGGCATCGATCTCCGCGGCGGTGATGAGTTCGGCCAGCCGCGTGGAAAGCAGCGCGCCCGGTGCCAAGCCGTCCCGCAGGGACGCGAGCACGGACACCGCCTCCGCCGTCAGCGTTTCCCCCGCCCACCCCCACAACAGCGTCCGCAGCTTGTTCTCGGCGTTGAAGGTGACCCCGTGGTCGATCCCGTACAGCCGCCCCTCACCGGCGGGCAACAGATGCCCGCCCTTGCGATCGGCGTTGTTGATCACGGCATCGAGCACGGCGAGCCGCCGCAGCCGCACATCGTCGGCGTGCACCAGCAGCGCCGTCTTCCCCTCACCGACCTCGGCGAAGCCAATCGCCTTCCAGCCCTCCTCGGGCTCCTCACGGTCGACCAGAGCGAGCAGCTCGGCCTCCGGGGAACCCTCGATCCACAGCTGGCACATGCCCTCCCCGTACGGCCCGTCGCGCAGCACGGTGGGCGGCACGAGCCCCCACCCGGTCGCCTCGGACACCTCGTACGCCGCGACCTCGCGCTGCGCCAGCGTGCCGTCCGGGAAGTCCCACAGCGGCCGCTCCCCGGCGACCGGCTTGTAGACGCAGAACGCGTCCCGGCCCTCGTACGACACGGAGCAGTAGAGCACCGCGTTCGACGCCTCACGGATCCGTCCGCGCACCTTCAGCTCGCCCTTGGCGAGCAACTCGGCCGTGGTCACGCTCCCCGGCGGTATCCGTTCTGGCGCGGACATACGTGTCCTTCCGGGTCGAGCGGGAGGCTGCACAGCGGGCAGGGCGGCCGGCCCGCGTTGACGACGTCGAGGGCGCGCTTGGCGAAGGCTCGGGCCTGCGCGCCGGTGAGCCGGACCCGGAGCATCGGCGGACCGTTCTCCTCGTCCTGGAGCAGCCGCTCCTCGGCCTCGGCGAGGTCCTCCTCGGAGTCCGCGTCGAGCTCCACGAGGGCCTGCGCCTCGACGATCATGCGCTGCTCGTCACCGTCCCAGGCCAGCGCCATGGTGCCGACTCGGAACTCCTCCTCCACGGGGGTGTCGAGGGGCGCGGTGTCGGACACCTCGGTCGGGGCCACGGCCGGAACGGGCGCGCTGCCACCGGTCCGCCGTACGACCTCGTCGAGGAGCTCGTCCATGCGCTCGGCAAGCGCGGCGACCTGGGTCTTCTCCAGGGCCACGCTGGTCACCCGGGGTCCTGAGGAGGCCTGCAGGAAGAAGGTACGGCGCCCGGGCAACCCGACCGTACCGGCCACGAAGCGGTCCGGGGGGTCGTAGAGGAACACCTGACGGGACACGTCCTGTCTCCATTGAAATCGACATGAGGACCGGCTGACTGCGCCGGCCCGCATCGGCTGCTGAGTACCTGCTGACAACTACTGTGCTGCTTCGACCGCTTCACCCTACTGCGGCCGACGATCACGGTGCGCCCGCGCCGCCCCCCACCGGGGCGTCTCCGCCCGGGGGTTCCTCGCGCGGCGCCAGGGACTCGAAATCACCGGTGTCGCCGAGGCGTACGAGAAACGGCCTCAGGCGTGTGTAACGGATCGCGGTGATGGAACACGGTTCAACAGAGATCCGCTGGAAGAGGTCGAGATGAAGTCCGAGTGCGTCCGCGACGAGGGACTTGATGATGTCGCCGTGCGAACACATGAGGTAGACGGCGTCACTGCCGTGATCGCGCTCCACGCGCGCGTTCCACTCGCGCACCGCCTCGGCGGCCCGTGTCTGCATGGCCCGCATCGACTCGCCGCCGGGGAACGCGGCCGCGGACGGATGCGCCTGTACGACCTCCATCAGCGGCTCGTCCTTAAGCTCCGCGAGCTTGCGGCCGGACCAGTCCCCGTAGTGGGCCTCCCCGATGCGCTCGTCGGTGTGCGCGCTCAGCTCGGGACGGGCGTCGAGCAGCGGCTGGACAGTCTCCTGGCAGCGCTGCAGGGGGCTGGTGACGACCTCGGAGATCGGCAGCCCGGCGAGCCGCCCGGGCAGGGCCGCGGCCTGCTGGGCACCGCGCTCGTCGAGGGCGACGCCGGGGGTCCAGCCGGCGAGCAGTCCCGCGGTGTTGGCGGTGGAACGTCCGTGCCGGACGAGGATCAGGGTGGGCATGCGGTCCAGCCTAGGCGCCCTCCGGAGTGCGTCTCCGGCCGGACGGCGGGACAATACTCTCCGTGATCGTCGACTGCGCCATCTACCGCGACGGGCGCCGCACGGAGGGCCCCGACGACCTCTCCGACGCCTTGGCGCAGTGCCGTGCCGGACATGACGCATTCGTCTGGATCGGCCTGTACGAGCCCACGGAGAAGGAGTTCGACCGGGTCACGGAGGAGTTCGCGCTGCACCCGCTGGCGATCGAGGACGCCCTCAAGGCGCATCAGCGCCCCAAGCTGGAGGTGTACGACGACTCGCTGTTCATGGTCCTCAAGCCGGTGGCGTACGACGCGGAGCGCGACACCGTCTCGTCCGGCGAGGTCATGGTCTTCATCGGGGACTCGTTCGTCGTCACCGTGCGGCACGGTGAGGAGTCGCCCCTCGCGGCCGTGCGGCACCGGCTGGAAGCGGAGCCCGAGATGCTTCGGCACGGTCCGACGGCGGTGCTGTACTCGATCGCCGACGCCGTGGTCGACCACTACGTGGACGTCGCGGGCGAGCTGGGAACGGACTTGGAGGAGCTGGAGGCGGAGGTGTTCTCGCCGTCCGGTGGCGGCTCCCGGAGCAGCGCGTCCCGGATCTACAACTTCAAGCGGCAGATCCTCGAGTTCCGCAGGGCCACGGGCCCGCTGGCCCAGCCGCTGGTCCGGCTCGCGGGCATCGGGCCCTTCCTTGCCTCGCTGCCCTTTGTGCACGACAAGGCACAGCCGTTCTTCCGGGACGTCAGCGACCATCTGACCCGGGTGAACGAGTTGGTCGAGGGTCTGGACCGGCTGGTCACCGACATTCTCTCGGCACATCTCGCGCAGATGACCGTGCGGCAGAACGACGACGTGCGGAAGATCTCCGCATGGGCGGCCATGGCCGCGGTCCCCACGATGATCGCCGGGATCTACGGGATGAATTTCGACCACATGCCGGAGC
Source organism: Streptomyces sp. NPDC027189 (assembly GCF_055566975.1). NCBI lineage: Bacteria > Bacillati > Actinomycetota > Actinomycetes > Kitasatosporales > Streptomycetaceae > Streptomyces > Streptomyces sp. NPDC027189. The sequence continues at coordinate 208,154 of NZ_JBVHRI010000005.1, read as the reverse complement.
TGCACTGGCTGTGGTCGTATCCGGCACTGATCCTGGTGCTGGTCATGCTGGAACTCGGCCTGTACCGCCTCTTCAAGCGGCGGGGCTGGCTGTGACAGAACACATCACGCTTCCCATGGGTCGCGATGTGTTCCACGCACGCGTGAAGGCCGATCACGCGAACTCGGGAGCGGCCGACGCGGGCCCGCCCAGTGCGTCGCGCCGCTCGGGCATCTTCAGGGAGACCATCCGGCGCCAGCCGACGGCCCGCTCGTAGGCGTAGACGGCGTGGATGGCCGCGGCGAGCGTCGCCGCCTTGGCCCTGGGCCACCCGAGAATGCGTCCCATGTGGGCCATCACGGCGAGGCTGACGTCCCGGTAGATGCGGATCTCGGCGTGCGCGCACTCGCGCAGCGTCTGCTGGATGGCGCGGCCGTGTCCGGCGTACGCGAAACGCAGCAGCTCCTCGTGGCAGTAGGCGAGGTGGTTGTCCTCATCGTTGGAGATCATCTTCACCGCGCGGCCGATGTCCGGGTGATCCGCGAAGTGCTTGCGCACCAGCGTCATCTGCTCGGAGGCGCGCTGTTCGGTGACCCGGCTGTGGGCGAGATACATGACGATGTCCTGCACGGTGAGCGGCTGGTCGTCCTTGAGCTTCTCGTGTGCGAGGCCGATGCCGCGCCCCTCCAGGAGCATCGTGTAGTCGGTGTCGGGGGGGACCTCGACGGGTTCGAGACCGCGCTTCTTGATGAGGGCGTTGAAGATCCGCCCGTGTTTGTCCTCGTCGGCGCCATGTCGGGCGATCTTTGGCGCGAGCGCGCGCTCGCTCTGTGGAGCGAGCGCCGCGATCCGGGCGTTCTCCCAGCCGCCCTGCGATTCCCCACTGGCGGCGATGGAGCAGAACAGCCGGAACGACTCGTCGTTGTCGAGGATCTCCTGGAAAAGACTCTTGGCCGAAAGCATCACTGACACCTCTCTGCAGGGCTGCGCAGAAAACGAGTCAAATGGGATGTCAGGGGCGCGGCAACCGATGTGTCGGACAAATCCGCCAAACGGCGGATGACAGGGGAGGCCCGGGCGCGTAACCAAGAAGGCTCCGACGCGTTGTTCCCCGTGACGGCCGTGGCGGGGAAGACCCCCCGAGCCCCCACCACGGCCGCAGAAACTCTCCGCCGACCCGTTACTCCGCGCGTTACGCGAGCCCCGCCCGCTCCAGCGCGTCGGAACCGGCGCGGAGCGAGGCGATCCGGTCGTCCAGCGCGAATCCCGCTGGTGCCAGCGTGAGCGTGGTGACCCCGGCGGAGGCATACGCCTTCATGCGGTCGGCGATGCGGTCGACGGAGCCGAGCAGGGTGGTCTGGTCGATCAGAGCGTGCGGGACGGCGGCGGCCGCGCCCTCCTTGTCGCCGGACAGATACTTGTCCTGGATCTCGGCGGCTTCCTTCTCGTACCCCATGCGCTGGGCGAGCTGGTTGTAGAAGTTCTGCTTGCGGCTGCCCATGCCGCCCACGTACAGCGCGGTGTACGGGCGGAACATGTCGGCGAGCGCGGTCACGTTCTTGTCGTCGCCGAGGGCGAGCGGCAGCGTCGGGCAGACGTCGAAGCCCTCCATCGTCTTGCCGGCCTTCTCGCGGCCCGCGCGCAGGTGCTTGATCGCGGTGTCCTCGAGGTGGTCGGCGGAGGGGAAGATCAGCAGCGCGCCGTCGGCGATCTCGCCGGTCTGCTCCAGGTTCTTGGGGCCGATGGCGGCGACGTACAGCGGGATGTGCTCGCGCTCGGGGTGCACGGTCAGCTTGATCGGCTTGCCCGGGCCGCCGGGCAGCGGCAGCGTCCAGTGCTCACCCTCGTACGAGAGGCGCTCGCGCGTCATCGCCTTCCGTACGATCTCCACGTACTCGCGGGTGCGCGCCAGCGGCTTGTCGAACTTGACGCCGTACCAGCCCTCGGAGACCTGCGGTCCGGAGACGCCGAGGCCGAGGCGGAAGCGGCCGCCCGACAGCGAGTCGAGGGTGGCGGCGGTCATCGCGGTCATCGCGGGCTGGCGGGCCGGGATCTGGAAGATGGCCGAGCCGACGTCGATACGCTCGGTCTGGGCGGCGACCCAGCTGAGCACGGTCGCCGCGTCGGAGCCGTAGGCCTCCGCGGCCCAGCAGACGGCGTATCCGAGCCGGTCGGCCTCCTGGGCGACGGCGAGATTGTCCGCGTCCATTCCGGCGCCCCAGTAGCCGAGGTTGATCCCGAGCTGCATGGCCGATCCCCTTACCGATCAGTAACGTCCCTTGTTCCGGAGACCCTAGCGCGCTGGTGGGCGCGGCGGCAGGGACGGACTCGCGCTTGCCCGAACCTCGTTGTCCACAGGGCCCCCACGTACCGAGTCCTGGCCAGTAATCTCGGCGTCCATGGAGCAGAGGCATCTCGGCCGTACCGGCCTGCGTGTGTCCCGAATCGGACTCGGCACCCTCACATGGGGGCGGGACACGGACGAGCATGACGCCGCGGACCTCTTGAAGGTGTTCTGGGAAGCGGGCGGGACCCTCGTCGACACCGCGGACGTGTACGGGGACGGGGATGCCGAGTATCTGCTCGGACGCCTCATAGAAGGGCTCGTGCCGCGCCGGGACCTGGTCATCTCGACAAAGGCGGGGAGCGTGCCCGACCCCGACCGCCGCTTCGACGGCTCGCGCGGCCATCTGCTGTCGGCGCTCGACGCCTCTCTCGACCGCCTCGGCACGGACTACGTGGACCTCTGGCACGTCCACGCGTACGACCCCGGCACTCCCCTGGACGAGACCCTTCAGGCGCTCGACCTCGCGGTCAGCAGCGGTCGCGCGCGCTACGCGGGAGTGTCCAACTTCTGCGGCTGGCAGCTCGCCAAGGCGGCGACCTGGCAGCTCGCAGCGCCCGGGACACGGACGCGCCTCGCCAGTACGCAGATGGAGTACTCCCTGCTCCAGCGCGGCGTCGAGCGGGAGGTACTGCCGGCCGCCCTCGACCTGGGCGTCGGCCTGCTGCCCTCCTCGCCGCTCGGGCGGGGTGTGCTCACGGGCAAGTACCGGGGCGGGACACCGTCCGACTCCCGGGGCGGCTCGGAGCACCTCGCGCCCTTCGTCGCGCCGTATCTGGACGACACGGCCGGCAGCATCGTGGACGCGGTGACGACCGCCGCGGACGGTCTCGCCGTGACCCCGCTCCAGGTGGCTCTCGCCTGGGTCCGCGACCGGCCCGGCGTCGCCGCCCCCATCGTCGGCGCGCGCAACGCGCAGCAGCTCACGGCGGCGTTGTCAGTGGAGACCCTTAGTCTTCCTGACGAGATCTGCCGGGCGCTCGACGACGTGTCGGCGCCGGTGCACCACTATCCCGATCACGACTGGAGCACGCTGTGAGCACGGAGCCCGAGACCACGGGGGAAGCGGAGCCGGGGGCGCCGGGCGCGGACACGGCCGACGGCGCCGCCGAAGGCGCCGAGGCCGCCGCGGGCGACGCGACCGCGCCCTCCGAGGGCGGGGACGCGGACGCGGCAGCCCCCGAAGGCACCGAAGCCTCCGAAGGTGCCGCCCAGTTGTCCGAGGCCGAGGCCGAGCTGGCGGCCCAGCGCCTGGAGCGGGAGCGCATCGAGCGGCGGAAGGCCGAGAAGCAGGAGCCGATCGAGGCCGGAGCCAAGCTCAGCGGGAAGGCCGCGGATCTGCTCGCGGCGGTGCGAGCCGTCGAGAGTGGCGAGAAGCCCGTGGCCACCGCGTTCCGCGAACCCGAGCCCGCGCCGCGCAGGGTCGCGCAGGAGCCCGTGCGGCGGCCGCAGCCCATGGTCTCCCCGGCCGCCGCGCCTTCGGCCGCCGCACCCGAGACCGTCGAGGCCGTACGGGCCGTACTGACCGAGGGCGGCGCGCCCGACGCGCTCGCGGCCCAGGCCGTCGCGGCCCTGGGCGAGGGCGCCGACGAGCAGCTGCGCGACGATCCCTGGCAGTTGCTGCGCGTCGCCGGGGTGCGACCCGAGCAGGCCGACGGATTCGCCCGCGCGCTGCTCGGCGCGGAGTGCGGCCCGGACGACGAGCGGCGCGGCCGGGCGCTCACCGTCTGGCTCCTGGAGCAGGCGGCGCTCGCCGGACACACCGCCCTCGACGCCCCGGCGCTCACCGCCGCGCTCGCCCAGCGCTCGGTACCGGACCCGGACGCGGCCGTGCAGAGCACCCTGACGGAGGGCGAGGCCCTGGTCTTCCAGGACGCGCTCGACACGGCGGCGCCCGTTCAGGAGGAGGGCGCCGAGGAGGGCGAAGAACGCCCGGTCCGCGTCCTGGTGGGCCTGGAGCGGTACGCCCTGGCGGAAGAGAGCCTCGCCGACGGACTGGCCCGGGTGATGAACTCCGTGCCGAAGGAGGACGGTTCGGCCGCCGACTGGGAGCAGGCCGCCTCTTCGGCCACGCGGTCCGCCGCCGAGCTGATCCGCGCGGTCGCGGGCCACGGCCTGGTCCTGCACACGGGCGGGGACGCGTCCCAGGCCGAAGCAGCGGCGCTGCTGCACGCCGCGCGCGGTCTCGGCCTGCGCGGCTGGGCCGCCACGCACACTCCTGGCGGCCGCGACCACTTCACGGCCCAGCCGGCCCTCCGCGACCTGCCGGACGGCGCCGAAGACGGCGTGGGCACCGGGGTCGCCACCGTCGCCGGGCTCCTCTCCGGCGCCGAGGGCCCGGGCCGGGACGCGGACGGCGCCTTCGATCTCGACCTCCTCGTCGTCCTGGACGCGCCGCAGCTCGACATCGAGACGGCGGCCGTGCTCGCCGAGTCGCTGCCGGACGGCGCACGGCTGGTGCTGAGCGGAGATCCCGGGGTGCTGTGGTCGGCGGGTCCGGGGAGAGTCTTCGCGGATCTCCTCGCCGCCCGTGCGTGCCCGCAGGTGGCCTCCCGGACGCCCGACCCCGGGCCCATCGGCGAGCTGGTCTCCGGGGTCGGGATCGGCGAGCTGAACCAGGTCGAGGCACCCGGCAAGGAAGTCGTGATCGTCCCGGTGCGCGACGCCGGCGAGGCGGTGCACCGGACCGTGCAGCTGGTCGCGGACTCGGTGCCGCGCGCGATCGGCATCCCGGCCGAGCAGACGCAGGTGATCACGCCGGGGCACGGCGGTGCGGTCGGTACGCGCGCGCTCAACGCCGCGCTCAAGGAGCGGCTGAACCCCGGTCCCGGCCGCTTCGGCGGCTTCGACCCGGGCGACCGGATCGCGTACTCCCCCGCGCCGGGGCGTTCGGTGCCGGGGCACGTGGTGAAGGCCGACGCCGAGGGGCTGCACCTGGAGTGCGCGGGGCTCCCCGTCGTCGTATCGAAGGAGCGGGTGGAGCAGTCCGTGCGGCACGGGTGGGCGCTCACGGCGCACCAGGCGGTCGGCTCGCGCTGGCCCGCCGTGGTCGTGGTGCTCCCCGGCGATGCCGCGCAGTCCCTGACCAGGCCCTGGGTGTACACGGCCTTCGGCCGCGCCGAGCGTCATCTGTCCGTGGTCCACGGGGTGGAGGGGGCCTTGCAGCGGGCAGTGGCGGAGGTGCCGCAGAAGCCGCGCACCACACGCCTGCCGGCCTTGCTCAAGGCGCAGGTCCCGGCGGCCGGCTGAACCCCGGAGCCGGAGTGCACCACCGCTTGTGTGGGGCACCCGGCGCCGGGGGGACCGGGTGTGGGTGCGCTGCTCGGCGCCCACGAGGTGCCGCTCTCTGCGGGACGGGTGCCGCCCCAGCGGCACGACTGCCCACAGCTGGGACGGCTGCGCGGCCAGGGCGGCTGCGCGGCGAAACTCAGCGGTCCGCGTCCATGGGCTCCAGGTCGCCGTCGGGGCCGAGGTCGTCCTCCAGGTCGTCGTCCGACTCGTCGTCGAAGACCGCGCTGACGTCGAAGCGGCAGACCACGCGTTGCGGGTCGACCGAATCGAACGGGGTCTCCAGCCACTCGCCGGGCTCGGCGGGTTCGTCGGCGGCGGTCACCCAGAGTGTGGAGTCGCCCTCCTCCAGGCCGAACTCCTTGTGCCGGGAGGCGATCTCGTCCGGTTCGAACTCGCCGAACAGGACCCCGAGCGCCCCATGGATCGTGCCGGCCGCCGCGTCGAAGCCCGCGGTGGCGGTGGCCCCCTCCTCCTCCACGGCCTCCACCCGCTGGGCCTGTGCCAGCAGTCGCTGGGGTTCCACCACCGCGTAGTCCCGGCGGATCAGTACGCTCAGCGCATTCGGCTCCTCGGGGCCCGTGTACGGCGGCAGCGTGTCCTCGCTGCCAGGGATCTCGAAGGGCGTGACCTCGTCGTAGCGGTCGTAGAGGAGCTCGTCGTACTCCTCGGCCGCGGCGGCCAGCTCATTGAACGCCTCGTAGACACCCGGGTCGTCCTCACCCGTCCTGCGCTCGACCGCGGCCAGGTGGCGGTCGAGCGCGGTCTTGACCGCCTCGGCGGCGGCGCGTACCTCGGCAGCGGTGGGCTGCACAGCATCAGACATAGTGCAGACGCTATCCGTACACAGGCTCTGCCCGCACAATAGATGCGATGCCGGAATACGAATTTGTCGACGTGTACGTACCGCGCGGGGTCTCCCGCAAGGAAACGACGCGCCTGCTGACGGACCATGCCGAGTACGGACACTGGGAGTTGGACCGCCTGAGCCTGCTGCGCGACGGCAGCCGCAAGGTGCGGCTGCGCCGGCGGATCATCCGCCAGGCACGCGCCACGTGGTGACGTAAGGCGACTGAAAACGGAGTGGGGCCCGCACCGGCGGGGCCCACTCCGTTCTCCACGCCACCGGGAAAGTTTGTGGCGTTGTGATCGGGTTCGTACCGTTCTACGCCGCCGATCGTGCCTTGCGGTAGAGCACGGCACCGGCCAGCAGCGCGCCGGCGCCGACGGGCACGACCACACCGAGCGGCAGGTCACTGCCGGTGTGGGCGAGCTGTGCGGTGCCCTGGGGCTGGGCGACGGACTGCGCCCCCGGGTGGTTGGCGTGCGAGGAACCGCCCGGCGTCTTGCCTCCGGGGTGGGACGGCTGGCCCGGGTGACCGGGATGACCCGGAGTACCCGGCCGGCTCGGCTCACCGGGCTGCCCCGGGTGTCCGGGGTGCCCCGGCTGACCCGGCTGGCCCGGCTGACTCGGCTGGCCCGGCTGCCCCGGAGGCGGCGTCTCGTGACCGCCGCCGGGCGGAGTGGTGGAGTGACCGCCGCCCGTCCCGTTGGCGCAGTCGTTGCCCGCCGCCGCGTTGCCGATGCCGATCACGTTGACGCTGTTGCCACAGACGTTGACCGGTGCGTCGATCGGCACCTGCACGTGGTTGCCGGAGCCCACGCCCGGCGAGTCACTGGCGTGGCCGCCGGCCTGGGAGCCGCCGCCGGAGCTGCCGCCGCCGTGGTTGACGCATGTGTTGCCCATCGCCGGGTTGAGCACCCCGACGACGTTCACGGTGTTGCCGCAGACATTGACCGGCGCGTGCACCGGCGCCTGCACCGTGTTGCCCGACAGCACGCCGGGCGAGTCCGAACTGGAGCCGTTCGCACCCGAATCGGCGTGTGCGTAGCCGCCTGTCACGGCGAGTACGCCGGTCGCGGCCGCCACGGTCATCAGGCCCTTGCGGGTGACCTGTCGCATAGCTGTATCCCTGCCTTAGCCCTGTGTCTTGGACCGTTCGGAACCCGCACGCACCCCCAGTGCGTGCGCGGAAAGCCGGTCGGCCCCGGAGCGCATGGCACGCACTCCGGGGTCGACGGGCTCAGACCCTCATGGGGTGAGGCACAACGTCACTTGTTGATGCAGGAGTTGCCGAAGGCGGGATTCAGCAGCCCGATCACGGAGACCGTGTTGCCGCAGACGTTCACCGGGACGTGAACGGGCACCTGGATGACGTTGCCGGACACAACACCCGGGGAGTGCACGGCGGCACCCTGGGCACCCGAGTCGGCGACGGCCAGGCCCGCACCCGCGAGAACCAGACCACCAGTGGCAGCCGCAGCAGCGACGACCTTCTTGATCATTATTCCTCCTTGTTGGCACATGCGATCCCAAGCAGCGGATCACGACACCTGTAACGAGGAGGGAGTAGTAGAGCTACGAGCTTATGGTCGCATTCACTCTTCTCAGTCAGTGCCGCACAGGCTGGCGAATACTGAAGTTTCGTTTCAGTGGGCGAATTCAGGATGCCCGGAGGGCGATTGCAGGACGCCTCAGCACACGTCAGGACGCATCGATGAAGCGGTCGAGCACGCGTACGCCGAACTTCAGCGCATCCACCGGCACCCGCTCGTCGACGCCGTGGAACATGCCCGCGAAGTCCAGCTCCGGCGGCAGCTTCAGCGGGGCGAAACCGAAGCAGCGGATGCCGAGGTCCGCGAAGGACTTGGCGTCGGTGCCGGCCGAGAGCATGTAGGGCACGGCACGCGCGATCGGGTCCTCGGCGGACAGCGCGGTCTGCATCGCGTCGACGAGGGCGCCGTCGAAGCTGGTCTCCAGCGCCTTGTCCGCGTGCACGTCCTCACGCTTCACGCGCGGGCCGAGAATCCGGTCCAGGTCGGCGAGGAATTCCTCTTCGTACCCCGGCAGATAACGCCCGTCGACATGCGCGGTGGCCTGCCCGGGAATCACGTTGACCTTGTAACCGGCACCCAGCTGGGTCGGATTGGCGGTGTTCTGCAGCGAGGCTCCGATGAGCTTGGCGATGCCGCCGAGTTTGGCGAGCGTCTCGTCCATGTTCTCCGGGTCGAGTTCGGTGCCGAGCGCGTCGCCGAGTTCGTCGAGGAAGTGCCGCAGTGTCTTGGTGACGCGCACCGGGAACTTGTGCCGGCCGAGCCGCCCCACGGCCTCGGACAGCTCGGTGATCGCGTTGTCCTTGTGGATCATCGACCCGTGACCGGCGGTGCCGTCCACGGTCAGCTTCATCCAGTGCATGCCCTTCTGGGCGGTCTCGACGAGATACAGCCGCAGCTTCTCGTTGACCGTGAAGGAGAAGCCGCCGACCTCGCCGATCGCCTCCGTGACGCCCTCGAAGAGGTCCGGGTGGTTGTCGACCAGGTGCCGCGCACCCCATGTGCCGCCCGCCTCCTCGTCCGCGAGGAAGGCCAGGACGATGTCGCGCGGGGGCTTCCTGCCACTGCGCAGCCGGTCCCGTACGACCGCCAGTGTCATGGCGTCCATGTCCTTCATGTCGACCGCGCCGCGGCCCCACACCATGCCGTCCGCGATCTCGCCGGAGAAGGGGTCGTGGGTCCAGTCCGCCGCGTTGGCCGGTACGACGTCGGTGTGGCCGTGGATGAGCAGTGCGGGCCGCGAGGGGTCGTCGCCCTCGATACGGGCCACGGTGGAGGCGCGGCCCTGGTGCGACTCGAAGATCTGCGGTTCGAGCCCCACCTCGGCGAGCTTCTCGGCCACGTACTCCGCGGCCTCGCGCTCGCCGGGCCCGGAGTGGTCCCCGTAGTTGCTGGTGTCGATCCGGATCAGCTCGCGACAGAGGTCCACGACCTCGTCCTCGCCAGAGACGCTCCTGGCCGTGTTCGACTCGCTCACGCTGCTTCCTCCCACTGTCACCGCTGGTGGTCCCCCTCATCCTCTCTCCGACCCCCTCCCCTCCCCAAGGCCGGTCCCGGCCCGTCACACCCCGTTCACGCGGGAACAGGGCGTGATCAGGAGCCATCGAAAGCCTGGTAATGTTTCCTCTGTCGCCGCGAGGGAAACCCGCGCGACAAACACCTTGTCCGGGTGGCGGAATGGCAGACGCGCTAGCTTGAGGTGCTAGTGCCCTTTATCGGGCGTGGGGGTTCAAGTCCCCCCTCGGACACATCGAACGAGCGAGGGCCGCGACCATCAGGTCGCGGTCTTCGCTCGTTGCGTTCATCGCCCCCTCACGGAGAGTGCCGGTCGACCCCTCGCTCGTTGTGTTCGCAGCGTTACGGGCAGATGTGGGGCAGATCTCGTCAGGATGACATATCCCCATGTCAGAGCACCGTCATCACTGCGGAACCGGTGGTTCCGGTGCCCCGGGAGGCCTCCTCGCATGGCTGACGACCAGGTACGCGGTTAGCGTCGTACTAAAATTTCACGCTTGTTTGGAGCTGGACCGGAATATCCCCAGGCATACCTGCGGGCCCACCAGCGTCCCGGACGCTCCGGGAAACAACACGTGAGGACCCGATGGCAGCCCTCGAGCAAGGCCCCGCACTCGCGCTGTTCGACGAGGAGGTGCGCGCGGAGTTCGGCGACCCCGCACGCTTCTCCGCCTCCTCCGCCGCCTCGCCCCGCACCCTCGTCGACATCCTCGACGCCTCCGTCCGGGCGTACCCCGAAGAGCCCGCGCTGGACGACGGGCACCGCTGTCTCACCTACCGTGCCCTGGTCGTCGAGGTCGAGGCCCTGCGGCGGCGGCTGAGCGCCGCCGGGGTCGGCCTCGGCGACCGGGTCGGTGTCCGGGTCCCCTCCGGCACCAACGAGCTGTACGTCGCGATCCTCGCCGTACTGGCCGCCGGCGCCGCCTATGTGCCGGTGGACGCCGAGGACCCGGACGAGCGGGCCGAGCTGGTGTTCGGCGAGGCGCAGGTGCGCGCGGTCGTCGGGGCCGGGCACGAGCTGACCGTCAACGGCCGGTCGCAGGCTCCCGCCGCGCGGCCCGGTGCCGAGCACGACGCGTGGATCATCTTCACCTCCGGATCCACGGGCAAGCCCAAGGGCGTCGCCGTCAGTCACCGCAGCGCCGCCGCGTTCGTGGACGCCGAGGCCGAGCTGTTCCTGACCGAGGACCCGATCGGGCCCGGTGACCGGGTCATGGCAGGGCTTTCCGTCGCCTTCGACGCCTCCTGCGAGGAGATGTGGCTGGCCTGGCGCTACGGCGCCTGTCTGGTACCCGTGCCGCGTGCGCAGGTCCGCAGCGGCGCGGACCTCGGGCCCTGGCTGGTCGAGCAGGAGATCACCGTCGTCTCCACCGTGCCCACGCTCGCCGCCCTGTGGGAGCCCGAGACGCTCAACGAGGTCCGGCTGCTGATCTTCGGCGGTGAGGCCTGCCCGCCCGAGCTGGTCCAGCGGCTGGTGACCGAGGGCCGCGAGGTGTGGAACACCTACGGGCCCACCGAGGCCACCGTCGTCGCCTGTGCCTCTCTCATGACCGGCGAGGAGCCGATCCGGATCGGCCTGCCGCTGAACGGCTGGGAGCTGGCCGTGGTCGACGAGACCGGCGAGCCCGTGGCCATGGGCGACAGCGGCCAGCTCGTGATCGGCGGGGTCGGGCTCGCCCGGTATCTCGACGCCGAGAAGGACGCGGAGAAGTACGCGCCGCTGGAGTCGCTGGGCTGGGAGCGGGCGTACCGCAGCGGTGACCTGGTCAAGGCCGAGCCGGAGGGGCTGATCTTCCTCGGGCGGGCCGACGAGCAGATCAAGCTCGGCGGGCGCCGGATCGAGCTCGGTGAGGTGGACGCGGCCCTGCAGGCCCTGCCCGGAGTCGCCGGCGCCGCCGCCGCGGTGCGCACCGCCCGCGGCGGCAACCAGTTGCTCGTCGGCTATGTGGTGACCCAGGACGGCTGGGACCCGGCCACCGCCGTGGAGAAGCTGCGCGCCGAGCTGCCCGCCGCCCTGGTCCCGCTGCTCGCCCCGGTCGAGGACCTGCCGACCCGGACGTCCGGCAAGGTGGACCGCAACGCGCTGCCCTGGCCGCTGGAGGGCCTGGAGACCGGCGGCGCGAAGGAACAGCTCTACGGCACCGAGGCCTGGCTCGCCGAGCAGTGGAGCGAGGTGCTCGGCATCCCCGTCGCGGGTGCCTCCGACGACTTCTTCGCGATCGGCGGCAGCAGCCTCGCCGCCGCCCAGCTCACGACCAAGCTGCGCACCCGCTATCCGAGCGCGGCGGTCCTGGACATCTACCAGCAGCCCGTCCTGCGCAAGCTGGCCCGGCACCTGGAGAAGTCCGCGCAGGACGACGGCGCCGAGCGGATCGTCGCGCCGGTCCCGCTGCGCACCAAGGCGACCCAGCTGCTCCTGCTGATCCCGCTGTTCACACTGCTCGGGCTGCGCTGGACCGTGGCGCTGGCCGCGCTCGGGAACGTACTGCACTGGTTCGGGCCGTATCCGTGGGCGCCGAGCGCGTCGTGGTGGCTCGTCGCCGCCGGTGGGCTCGTCTTCTTCAGCCCGCCGGGGCGGCTCGCGATCGCGGCGGGCGGGGCGCGGCTGCTGCTGCGGGGCGTGAAGCCCGGGCGCCACCCCCGCGGTGGAAGCGTCCACCTCCGGCTCTGGACGGCCGAGCGGATCGCCGAATTCAGCGGCGCGACCTCGCTCACCGGTTCCTGGCTGGAGAGGTACGCCCGCGCCTTGGGCGCCAAGGTCGGCCAGGACGTGGACCTGCACTCGCTGCCGCCGGTGACCGGCATGCTCAAGCTCGGCCGGGGTGCGGCTGTCGAGTCCGAGGTGGACCTGTCGGGGCACTGGCTGGACGGTGACCGGCTGGAGATCGGCCCGGTCAAGGTGGGCGCGCACGCGGTGGTCGGCACGCGCAGCCTGCTCTTCCCCGGTGCGCGCGTGGGCAAGCGGGCCGAGGTGGCCCCCGGTTCCGCCGTGGCGGGACACATTCCGACCGGGCAGCGCTGGGCCGGAGCGCCCGCGGGCAAACTCGGCAAGGCGAAGCGCGCGTGGCCCAAGGAGCGGCCGCAGCGCGGCACGTACTGGCGGGCGATGTACGGCGCGACCGGGTTCGCCCTGACCGCGCTGCCCCTGCTGGCGGGCGTCGCCGCGCTGCTCGTGGCGCATGTGTTCGTGAGCGCGGACGCCGGGCTCGGCGCGGCCCTGCGCGGTGCCGCGCTCGCCCTGGTGCCGGCGACGCTTGCCTTCGGTCTCGCGTACGCGCTGCTGCTCCTGGTCGCCGTACGCCTGCTGAGCCTGAGGCTGCGGGAGGGCACGCATCCGACGCACAGCCGGATCGGCTGGCAGGCCTGGACGGTCACCCAGCTGATGGACCGCTCCCGGGAGACGCTGTTCCCGCTGTACGCCGGGCTGATCACCCCGGTGTGGCTGCGGCTGCTCGGCATGAAGATCGGGCGGGGCGCCGAGGTCTCCACCGTCCTCGCACTGCCCAGCCTCACCACCGTGGGTGAGGGTGCCTTCCTCGCGGACGACACGTTGACCGCGCCGTACGAGCTCGGTGGCGGCTGGATGCGGATCGGGCGGGCCGAGATCGGCCGCCGGGCGTTCCTCGGCAACTCCGGGATGACCGCGCCCGGCCGCAGCGTGCCGGACGGCGGTCTGGTCGGCGTGCTGTCGGCGACGCCGAAGAAGGCGAAGAAGGGCAGTTCGTATCTGGGGCTGCCGCCGGTGAAACTGCCGCGTTCGACGCAGGACGGCGACCAGAGCCGTACGTACGACCCGCCCGCGCACCTGCTGTGGGCGCGGGGCCTGGTGGAGCTGTGCCGGATCGTGCCGGTGTTCTGCTCGGCGGCACTGGCCGTACTGACGGTGGCCTCGCTCAGTGCGCTGGGGGCGTGGGCCTGGGCGCTGTCCGGGGTGGTGCTGCTCGCCGTGGGCGCGGTCGCCTGCCTCGTCTCCATCGTGGCGAAGTGGCTGCTCGTGGGCCGGCACCGGAGCGGTGAGCACCCGCTGTGGAGCGGATTCGTGTGGCGCAACGAGCTCGCGGACACGTTCGTCGAGGTCGTCGCCGTGCCGTGGCTGGCCGGATCCGTGCCCGGTACGCCGCTGATGACGGCGTGGCTGCGCGGGCTCGGCGCCCGCATCGGCCGGGGCACCTGGGTCGAGAGCTACTGGCTGCCCGAGACCGACCTGGTCACGCTGGAGGACGCGGCGACGGTGAACCGGGGCTGTGTCCTGCAGACCCACCTCTTCCACGACCGGATCTTGCGGACGGATACTGTAGTTCTCCGTGAGGGCGCCACCCTGGGCCCGGGCGGAATCGTCCTGCCCGGCAGCACCGTCGGGGCCCGCTCCACCCTGGGTCCCGCGTCGCTGGTGATGGCGGCGGAGTCCGTTCCCGACGACACCCGCTGGCTGGGCAACCCGATCGAGGCATGGCGTTCATAGAAAACATGACCGGATCGGATACGAAGGGCGGTACAGCGGCACGTCGTACGAGCACAGGGCAGGGAGCAGTCGCAGCGGTGAGCGTTCAGCAGACAGTGGGATCGGACCCGTACTTCCCGGCCAACGGTGATCCCCGCTACCGGGTGCACCGGTACGAGCTCGCGCTGGACTACCGCCCCGGCCCGAACCGGCTCTCCGGCACCGCGCGGCTCAACGCCATAGCCGGCCGGGCGCCGCTCACCGAATTCCAGCTGAACCTGGCCGACTTCCGGATAGGCCGGGTCCGCGTCGACGGCAAGGCGCCGCACTACACGCACCGCGGCGGCAGGCTGCGCGTCCGCCCGGCGAAGCCGATCCGGGCCGGTGCCGCCTTCACCATCGAGGTGCACTGGTCGGGCAACCCGAAGCCGGTCAACAGCCCCTGGGGCGGGCTCGGTTGGGAGGAGCTGGAGGACGGGGCGCTGGTGGCGAGCCAGCCGACCGGGGCGCCCTCCTGGTACCCGTGCAACGACCGCCCGGCCGACAAGGCCTCGTACCAGATCTCGATCACCACCCCCTCCGCCTACTCGGTGGTGGCGGGCGGGCGGCTGCTGACGCGTACGACGAAGGCTTCCACGACCACCTGGGTGTATGAACAGGCCGCGCCGACGTCCAGCTATCTGGTCGGGCTGTCGATCGGGAAGTACCAGACGGTGCTGCTCGGCGACCCGGGTCTCGGCGGCGTACCGCAGTCCGGTCATCTGCCCGCGCATCTGCTCTCGGAGTTCTCCCGGGACTTCGCGCGGCAGCCCGCGATGATGGAGCTGTTCGAGAACCTCTTCGGGCCGTATCCCTTCGGCGAGTACGCGGTGGTCGTGACGGAGGAGGAACTCGACGTCCCCGTCGAGGCACAGGGGTTGTCGCTGTTCGGCGCCAACCACGTGGACGGGGCGCGGGGGTCGGAGCGGCTGATCGCGCACGAGCTGGCGCACCAGTGGTTCGGCAACAGCGTCTCCATCGCGGACTGGCGGCACATCTGGCTGAACGAGGGCTTCGCGAAGTACGCGGAGTGGCTGTGGTCGGAGCGGTCCGGCGGCCGCACGGCGCAGCAGCTGGCCGCCGCGGCGCACCGGAAGCTGTCCGCGCAGCCGCAGGACCTGGTCCTGTCCGACCCGGGCCGCAAGCTGATGTTCGACGACCGGCTCTACGAGCGCGGCGGTCTCACGCTGCACGCGCTGCGCTGCGCGATGGAGGACGACGCCTTCTTCCGCATGCTGCGCGGCTGGGCCACCCTGCACCGGGGCGGAGCGGTCACCACGACGGCCTTCACCGCGTACGCCGCCCGCTACGCGGCGGAGCCCCTGGACGACGTGTTCGCGGCCTGGCTGTACGAGTCCGCCCTCCCTCCGCTGCCGACGCTCGCCACGCCGGTCCCCGCCCGGCCCACCTACCCGCCGACGAACGCCGACTCGGCCTAGTGCCTCGGCAAGAATGGCCATCATGACCAGTCGTTCCTGCGCCTGCGGGCTTCCCGAGCCGTACGCGAAGTGCTGCGGGCGCTTCCACCGCGGCGAGGCCGCGGCGCCGACCGCCGAGGCCCTGATGCGGTCGCGGTACTGCGCCTTCGTGAAGGAGGAGGAGGAGTATCTGCTGCGGACCTGGCATCCGCGGACACGGCCGGCGCGGGTGGAGTTCGACCCCGGGATGCGGTGGACGGGGCTGGAGATTCTCGGTACGAGTCAGGGGTCGGCGTTCCACTCCGTGGGAACCGTGACCTTCCGGGCCTCCTACCGGGGCGGCTCGCTGCACGAGCGCAGCCGCTTCGAGCGGGTCGGCGGGGCATGGGTGTACGTGGACGGGGACTTCCTCGACCAGTAGGGCCTACGGCGCCAGGATGTCCAGCTCCTGGAGCGCGCCGACCGTGATCTCGCGGGTGAGCTCCTCGGCGCGGGCCGCGTCGCCTTCCCGTACGGCCTCCGCGACCTGGACGTGCAGGGTGACGGCAGCGGGGTCGGGATCCTCGAACATGACCTCGTGGTGCGTACGGCCCGCCAGGACCTCCGCGACGACGTCACCGAGACGGGCGAACATCTCGTTGCCCGAGGCGTTGAGAATCACCCGGTGGAAGGCGACGTCGTGGACGAGATACGCCTCCAGCTGGTGCCCGCGTGACGTGGCGACCATGCCCAGGGCGCACTCGGTGAGTTCGGCGCACTGCTCGGCCGTGGCGTGCCGGGCGGCCAGGCCCGCGGCGATCGGCTCGACGGCGGAGCGCAGCACGGTGAGCGAACGCAGCTGGTGAGGGCGGTCGGCGCCGGCCAGCCGCCACCGGATCACCTGAGGGTCGTACACGTTCCACTCGGACTTGGGGCGGACCGTGACGCCGACGCGGCGGCGGGACTCGACGAGGTGCATGGACTCGAGCACCCTGACCGCCTCGCGCATCACCGAGCGTGACACCTCGAAGCGCTGCGCGAGTTCGTCTGTGCGCAGCACGCTGCCGGGCGGGTACTCGCCCGCCGTGATCGCCGGCCCGAGGGTTTCCAGTACATGTCCGTGCAGCCCCCGGCCCCGTGTGGTCATGAGGTCAGCGTACGAGGCCATCACTGTGAACAAAAAGTCAGACTTATACGTCACAGACTCTTGAATTCGTCGTACCTAATGAGTTTCAGTGTCGTCGACATCAGATGTCGATGAAGACAGCGAGAGCACGATGCAGCTGACGCGTACCCCCCATGTCGTCGTGGTCATGGGCGTGGCAGGAACCGGCAAGACCACCATCGGTCCCCTGCTCGCGGCCCGGCTCGGCGTTCCGTACGCCGAGGGCGACGACTTCCACCCGCAGGCCAACATCGCCAAGATGACGGCCGGCACACCCCTGACCGACGAGGACCGCTGGCCGTGGCTGGACGCCATCGGCGCCTGGGCGCACGAGCGGGCCGGACTCGGCGGAGTGGTCAGCAGCTCGGCGCTGAAGCGCAGTTACCGGGACCGGCTGCGGGCGGCGGCACCCGGAGTCGTGTTCGTGCACCTCACCGGTGACCGCAAGCTCATCGAGGACCGGATGTCGCACCGCCAGGGGCACTTCATGCCGACGGCGCTCCTGGACTCCCAGTTCGCCACCCTGCAGCCGCTGGAGGCGGACGAGACGGGTGTCGCCGTGGACGTGTCGGGCGAGCCCGCAGAGATCACCGAGCGGGCCGTGGCCGCGCTCCAGGGTCTCGCCCAGCCCTCGCAGTAACCCTTCGCCGTACCCCTGTCCCCCTTCCTACCTTTCTCAAGCAAGGGATCAACCGTGACCAGACTCAGCGTCGAGATGCTGGCAGCGGACGCCGTCGAGCCGATCACCTCCGCGGGGCATGCCCAGTTGGGCATCGCCGTGCTGGCCGGCATCGCCGTCATCGTCCTGCTCATCACCAAGTTCAAGCTGCACGCATTCCTGGCCCTGACCATCGGCTCGCTCGCCCTCGGCGCGTTCGCCGGGGCACCGCTCGACAAAACCATCACCAGCTTCACGACCGGACTCGGGGCGACCGTCGCCGGCGTGGGTGTCCTGATCGCGCTGGGCGCGATCCTCGGCAGACTGCTCGCCGACTCCGGCGGCGCCGACCAGATCGTCGACACGATCCTCGCCAAGGCGGGCGGGCGCGCCATGCCGTGGGCGATGGTCCTGATCGCCTCCGTGATCGGTCTGCCGCTGTTCTTCGAGGTCGGCATCGTGCTGCTGATCCCGGTGGTCCTGATGGTCGCCAAGCGCGGCAACTACTCCCTGATGCGCATCGGCATCCCGGCGCTCGCGGGTCTGTCCGTGATGCACGGCCTGATCCCGCCGCACCCCGGTCCGCTGGTCGCGATCGACGCGGTCAAGGCCAACCTCGGCCTCACGCTCGCGCTCGGTGTCCTGGTCGCCATCCCGACGGTGATCATCGCGGGCCCGGTCTTCTCCCGGTACGCGGCCCGCTGGGTGGACGTCCCCGCCCCCGACCGCATGATCCCGACCCGCGCCTCCGAGGACCTGGAGAAGCGCCCCGGCTTCGGCGCCACCCTCGCCACCATGCTGCTGCCGGTCGTGCTGATGCTGGCCAAGGCGCTGGTGGACATCATCGTCGACGACCCGACGGACATGACTCAGCGCGTCTTCGACATCGTCGGCGCTCCGCTGATCGCGCTGCTCGCGGCCGTGATCGTGGGCATGTTCACCCTGGGCCGGGCGGCCGGCTTCACCAAGGAGCGTCTCTCGACGACCGTCGAGAAGTCGCTCGCCCCGATCGCCGGCATCCTGCTGATCGTCGGCGCCGGCGGCGGCTTCAAGCAGACCCTGATCGACTCCGGCGTGGGCCAGATGATCCTGGACATATCCAAGGACTGGTCGATCCCCGCGCTGCTGCTCGCCTGGCTGATCGCGGTGGCCATCCGGCTCGCCACCGGTTCGGCGACCGTCGCGACCATCTCGGCGGCCGGTCTCGTCGCGCCCCTCGCGGCCGACATGTCGACCGCGCACACCTCGCTCCTCGTCCTGGCGATCGGCGCGGGCTCGCTCTTCTTCAGCCACGTGAACGACGCGGGCTTCTGGCTGGTCAAGGAGTACTTCGGCCTGAACGTCGGCCAGACCATCAAGACCTGGTCGGTGATGGAGACGATCATCTCGGTGGTCGCCGGAGGACTGGTCCTGCTGCTGTCCCTCGTGATCTAGGAGTAGCCAGATGAGTCACCCGCTCTTCGACATCAGCGGCCGTACGGCTCTCGTCACCGGCTCCAGCCGCGGCATCGGGCTCGCGCTGGCGCGCGGTCTCGCGGAGGCCGGCTGCACGGTCGTTCTCAACGGGCGCGACGCCGAACGGCTCACCAAGGCCGCCTCGGAGCTGCCCGGTGACGTCCACACCGCGGTGTTCGACGTCACCGACGGGCCCTCGGTGGCCGCCGGTATAGCGGACGTCGAGGAGCGGGTGGGCCCGCTCGACATCCTTGTCAACAATGCGGGCATGCAACTGCGCGCCCCGCTCCTGGAGTTCACGGACACGGACTGGCACCGGATCCTGAACACCAACCTGACGAGCGCGTTCCTGGTGGGCCGCGAGGCCGCACGGCGGATGACCGAACGCGGCCACGGCAAGATCGTCAACATCTGCTCGCTGCAGAGCGAGGTCGTCCGCCCGGGCATCGCCCCCTACGCGGCCACCAAGGGCGCACTGAAGATGCTCACCAAGGGCATGTGCGCGGACTGGGGCCCGCACGGCGTGCAGGTCAACGGGCTCGGCCCCGGCTACATCGAGACCGAGCTCACCAGACCCCTCGTGGACGACGAGGAGTTCAGCGCCTGGGTGCGGCGGCGTACCCCGGCCGGGCGGTGGGGGCGTACCGACGACCTGGTCGGCGGCGTGCTCTTCCTCGCCTCCCCCGCGGCGGACTTCGTCAGCGGGCAGGTGCTGTACGTCGACGGCGGCATGACGAGTGTGCTCTGAAAGGGAGTCGGCGATGCTCGCTTGCGTGATCCACGGCCAGGGCGACCTGC
The DNA here is from genome assembly GCF_055566975.1 of Streptomyces sp. NPDC027189. Classification (NCBI taxonomy): domain Bacteria; kingdom Bacillati; phylum Actinomycetota; class Actinomycetes; order Kitasatosporales; family Streptomycetaceae; genus Streptomyces; species Streptomyces sp. NPDC027189. Next base: position 188,681 of record NZ_JBVHRI010000005.1, on the reverse strand, counting down.
GGGTCGACGAACTGCCCGTGCCCTCCCCCGGCCCCGGCCAGGCCCTCGTCGCCGTCCGGTACGGCGGGGTGTGCGGGTCCGATCTGCACTACTGGCGGCACGGCGGGGTCGGGGACTTCCGGCTGCGGGAGCCGATGGTGCTGGGCCACGAGGTCGTCGGGACGGTGGTCTCGTACGGTGACGGAGCCTCAGGTCCCGTGCCGGGTACGGCCGTTGCCGTGCACCCGGCCACTCCGTGCGGGGTCTGCCCCGAGTGCGTCGACGGCCGCGCCAATGTGTGCCGTGACACCCGGTACCTGGGCAGCGCGGCGCGCACGCCGCATGTCCAGGGCGGATTCGCGGCCCAAGTCGTGGTCCCGGACGGTCAGTTGCGGGCGTTGCCCGCGGGCCTGGACCTTCAGCGGGCCGCGCTCGCCGAGCCACTGTCCGTCGCGCTGCACGCGGTGCGGCGGGCCGGAGCCGTGGCCGGCCGCCATGTGCTGGTGACGGGGGCCGGGCCCATCGGCTGCCTCGTGGTGGCCGCCGCGAAGGCCGCGGGCGCCGCTCGGGTCACGGTCACGGATCTGCTGCCGCGGGCGCTGTCGTACGCCGTCTCGGCCGGCGCGGACGCGGTCGTACGGGCGGATGATCCCGCCGATCGCTCCTGGCCCGGCGAGGTCGACGTCGCCATCGAGGCGTCCGGTGTCGCCGCGGGTCTCGACACCTGCCTCCGCCTCGTGCGGCGCGGCGGTGTTGTCGTGCAGCTGGGCATGCTGCCGCCCGGGCAGAGCCCGTTCGCGGGGAACCTGGTGGTGAGCCGGGAGATCGAGCTGCGGGGCGCGTTCCGCTTCGACGGGGAGTTCGACGATGCGTTGGCGCTGCTCGCGGGGGAGCCTCGCTTCGACGAGTTGATCAGTGCGGTGGTGCCGCTCGGGGAGGCGGAGGCGGCGTTCGCCTTGGCGGCGGACCGGAGCCGCTCGTGCAAGGTACTGCTGGATTTCGGGGTGTAGTTCGCCCCCCTCCGCCCCTGCCCGTCCCGACCTGGGGCTTCGCCCTCCACCGGCTCCGGAGTCAACCCCGCAAGGACTTCCGGAGCCGACCACTGAGCCTCCGTCGGCCCTGGTGGGCGGCTGACGGAGCGTCGGCGGTGGGCGGCTCCGAAGTCGTTACGCAGACAACGCCCTATTATCTGCGCCAGCTTGATTCGTCGCCTGCGGTGACGTTCTCCGGCCGCTACATGAAACGGCCCTGTTGTCTGCGGCAAGGGGGAAACGGTGCCCACCGTCGTGCAGTTGGCGACCGGACCGGCGGGCACACGGCAGCCGGATGCGTCGCCCGGGTGACAAGCGGTATGTCGGACATTCACGCCGCAGCCCGACTGCCGGAGGATGATCACCATGCCTCTCTCAGTCCTGTCTTTCGCGCGGCGCCGCACCACCCGGCTCGCGCCGGTCCTGAGCGCCGCACTGGCGCTCGCCCTGACACCCACTCAGCTGTCCCAGGCCGCGGAGAAGGACGCGAGCGTACCCACTCGCGCCGAGGCCGGCGTCTCGGCGTACCTGAAAGGCGTGCGCGACCGCCCCGAGGCGCTGGCCGCCTTCTTCAGGGCTCTGCCCAAGGGTGCAGACCTCCACAACCACCTTTCGGGCGCGGCGACCACCGAGCTGCTGTTGAGACTCGCTGTCGAGGCCGGCTACTGCATCGACAGGACCACCCTCACCGCGAGCGCGCCGCCCTGCACGGGGAACACCCGCCCGGCGGCCGACACCGCCACCGACCCCGGTTTCCGGCGTCAGGTCATCCGCGCCTGGTCCATGCAGGACTTCACGCCCGGTCAGGGCGAGAGCAGCCACGACCACTTCTTCGCCACATTCGGAAAGTTCGGCGCGGTCAGCGGACTCCATCCCGGACGGCTGCTGGCCCAGGTCTCCACCTCGGCCGCGAATCAGCACCAGTTCTACCTCGAGACCATGCTGACCCCCGCCTACTCCGCCGCTGCCGCCCTTGCCGCCAAGGTCGGGTACGACAGTGACCTGAGTCGGCTGCGCGACAAGCTGCTGGCCGACGGCGGCATGGACGCCGTCGTCCAGCAGGCGATGAGCAAGACGGACTCGATGCTCGAGGAGTTCCGTACCGCCGCGCACTGCGACACCGACCGCCCCGACGCCGGGTGCGCGCTGCCGGTGCGGTTCATCTCCCAGGTGTCGCGAGGCGGACCGCCCGAGTTGGTTTTCACCCAGATGCTGCTCGGCGTGGAACTGGCCCGGCGCGACCCCCGCTTCGTCTCGCTGAACCTCGTGCAACCCGAGGACGGTCCGGTGGCGCTCGCCGACTACCGTCTGCAGATGCGCGTGCTGAACTACCTGCGCGGTGTGTATCCCGACGTTCCCCTCACCGTGCACGCGGGAGAGCTTGTCCCCGGCCTGGTCAAGCCCGAGGACTTGCGCTTCCACGTGCGCGACGCCGTGCTCACCGCCCGCACCGACCGCATCGGCCACGGCGTCGACATCCGCCACGAGGACGACTCCCGGGAACTGCTGCGCCTGATGGCCCGGCGGCATGTGCTGGTTGAGGTCCCGCTCACCAGCAACGCGCAGATCCTGGGCGTCACGGGCCCGGCTCATCCCTTCCCGCTGTACCGGAGATACGGCGTCCCGGTCGCCCTGGCCACCGACGACCCCGGCGTCGAGCGGACCGACATCAGCCGCGAGTACCAGCGGGCCGCGCTGACCTACCAGCTGGACTACCGGGCTCTGAAGGACTTGGCCCGCACTTCCGTGGAGTACGGCTTCCTGAAGGGCCGCAGCCTGTGGCGCGACCGCGACGGCTACCAGGTCGTCCCGGAGTGCGCCCGAGACCGCCTCGGCGACCCCGCCCCCGGCAAGCGCTGCGCCCAGTTCCTCGCGTCCACTGCCAAGGGCGCGGTGGAGTGGAAGCAGGAGGACGCTTTCCGCGCCTTCGAATGGAAATTCGGCGCCAGGGCGCCAAGGACCGCGTCCCGCACCGCCAACGCGCTCGTCGAAGCCACACGATGATCCGGCACCGACAAGACTGACGAGCAGGTCTCCCCTGACGCATCGTCCGGGAACTCCCCCGGCCGGAGTGGTTCGCGGGCGTATCCGTACGGGACAGGCCGGGGCGTCTCTCCTCCCGGCCCGGCCTTCCCCGTGATGGCTGACGCCCCATGGCACCTCCCGCCCAAAGCCTCTCCACGGCGCCCACTTCCCGCCGACTGTGGGCCGCACCGGTCACCGGCCTCGACCGTTCGGCGAAATGAGGGCCGCCTCCGGCACACCTGCCGCCCGGCCGGGGCACCCCATCTTCCGAGCGTGGGCGCCCAGGCCGTACGTGCCGGGGGTTCGGGCGGTCTGGTGTGAGGGAACCGCCTTCACCCCAGGCAGGGGCCTATCCGCTGCTTCGCGCCGCGTTCGATGTCTGGCCAGGTGAGGAGGGCGCCGCAGCGCCGCGCGGCTAAGGCCGCCACAGTGGATGCTCGCTCTCTGCCCACTCCCGGCTCACCGACCCCGTCCGCAGCCCCTCCCGGGCCTCCGGATCGCCCAGCGCCATGCCGATGTGGCCCGCGAGGACGATGCCGATCGTCAGAGCCAGCCAGTCGTGCACGAAGGTCGCGCTGGTGCGCCACATCAGAGGTGTGAGGTGGGTGAACCACATCAGCAGGCCGGTGCCCAGCATCACCAGCGAGGCCCCGGCGATCCAGGCCGCGTAGATCTTCTGCCCCGCGTTGAACTTGCCCGCCGGGCGGGACTCCGGGCTCTTGTCGCGCCGCAGCGCCGCGCGCAGCCATACCCGGTCGTGCGGCCCGAAGCGGTTCAGGAAGCCCAGGTCGGCGCGGAAGGCGCGGGAGGCCAGGCCCGCCAGGACGGGCACCGGGAGGATCACGCCCGCCACTTCATGGATCCTGACCACGAGCTCGCGTCGGCCGACGAGTTCGGCGAGCTGGGGGATGTAGAGGCAGGCCGCGGTGGCCACACACACGCCCATCAGCAGGGCGGTCACACGGTGCACCCAGTACTCGGCGCGGCTGAAGCGCCGCACCCGGGCGGAGCGCGGGGACACGGCCGGGGTGTCGTCAACTCGTGGGTGCATCGTCGCGTCCGTTCGAGCGGCCGACCCACGCGTCCACGTCGTAGCCCCGGTCCTCCCAGTAACCGGGACGGACGTCCTCGGTGACGGTGATGCCGGAGAGCCACTTGGCGGACTTGTAGAAGTACATGGGGGCTACGTAGAGGCGGACGGGGCCGCCGTGGTTGTGGCCGAGGGGCTTGTCCTGCATGCGGAGGGCCACCAGGACGTCGGCGCGGCGGGCCTGCCGCAGCGTGAGGCTCTCCGTGTACGTCCCGTCGAAGCAGGTGAACCGGATCGCCCCGGCCGAGGAGCGCACTCCCGCGGCGTCCAGCAACCGGGACAGGCGTACGCCCTCGAAGGGTGTGCCCGGCACCCGCCAGCCCGTGACGCACTGGACGTCGTGCACGAGGCGGGTCTGGGGCAGGGCTCGCAGTTCGGCGAGAGTGTAGGACCTGGGGTGGTCGACCAGGCCGTCGATGGTGAGGCGGTAGTTCGTCTCGTTCTTGTGCGGGACGGAGGACGCCACCGAGTAGTAGCGGAAGCCGCCGCCGTTGGGCAGCAGACCGGTGAGGCCCGTGGGATCCTTCTCGGAGGCGCCGGCGAGGAAGGACTCGAGGCCGCGCTGGAGCGGGGGCGCGGCGATCACGCCGAGCGCGCCGAGCCCGAGCGTGCCGAGCAGCACCCGTCGGCCGATCGGCGCTCCGCGCTCCTCGGGCCGCTCCGGACCCGTGTCCACGGGCCGCTCCGGACTCCGGCCCTTCGGAGTCAGCTCCTTTGGCCGGTTGGGACTTCGCTCTCCGGGTCGCTCCCGGGCGCGCTCGTCGGATCGCTCCGGTTCGCGCTCCTCGGGCTGTTCAGGGTTCACACACTGATTCGAGCACCCGCGACCCCCAAAAGGCCAGCGTCGGCGGGTGCCCGTCAGCGTTCCGTAATCACTTCTTACGTGCCGTTCGTCAAGCGTGCTCCAGGCAGGCCGCTTCAGGACGCGGACTCGGCCGCCTTGTCCAGCTGGAACGCCTCGTTGCCGAGCCCGATCCGGGCGTGCGCCCCGGGCTTGCGGGCGCGCAGCACCAGGCCCTGGATCACGCCTGTGACCAGAGCGGCCCCGATGATGGCGGGCAGCAGCCAGCTCAGCGAGGAGTCGGGGCCCGCACCGACGAGGACGTCGAAGTCCTTGACGGTGTAGACCGCGATGACCAGCAGCGCGACGCCCGCGACGGCGGACGCGGCAAGGCGCCAGGCCTGGGGCCGCGCGGCGCCCCGGCGGACGAAGAAGACGATGACGGAGAGCGAGGCGGCCGCCATCAGCACGATGACGCCGAGCGCGCCGATGTTGCCGCCCCAGGTGAACAGGTGCAGCACGGGTGCGGTGGGGTCGCCGGTCGGCTTGTCGTCGGCGACCGCGAAGGCGATCACGAACACCAGGGACACGGCGGTCTGCAGCAGCGAGCCGGTGCCGGGGGCGCCGCTGGTGCCGGTCGTCCGCCCGAAGGAAGCGGGCAGCAGTCCTTCGCGGCCCATGGCGAAGGCGTACCGCGCGACGACGTTGTGGAAGCTGAGCATCGCCGCGAACATGCCGGTCACGAACAGGACGTGCAACACGTCCGTGAAGGTGCCGCCGAGCCGCGATTCGGTGAGGAAGAAGAGCAGGCCCGCGCTCTGCTTCTGGGAGGCGCCGACGATCCCCGAGGGGCCGGTGGCCACGGTGAGCGCCCAGCAGCTGAGCGCGAAGAACACGGCGACACCGGCGACGGCGAGGAACATCACGCGCGGCACGAGGATGTGCGGGCGGCTGGTCTCCTCGGCATACACGGGGGCCTGCTCGAAGCCGAGGAAGGCGGCGATGCAGAAGCAGAGCGCGGTGCCGACGCCGGCGCCGGTGAGGGTGTCCGGGTTGAAGGCGTGCAGCGACAGGCCCTCCTTCGCCGGGTCGGCGACCGCGGCGATGTCGAAGATGACGACGAGGGCCACCTCGATGACCAGCAGGACACCGAGCACGCGCGCGTTGACGTCGATCTTCAGCCAGCCGAGCGCGCCGACGACGAGCACGGCCACCAACGCCGGTATCCACCAGGCGATCTCGAGGTCCAGGTAGGTGGAGAACAGCCCGGACACCTCGAAGCCGAAGATGCCGTAGATGCCGACCTGGAGGGAGTTGTACGCGACGAGGGCGACCAGCGCCGCGCCCGCGCCGGCGGTGCCGCCGAGGCCGCGTGAGATGTACGCGTAGAAGGCGCCCGCGTTGTGGACGTGCCGGCTCATCTCGGCGTACCCGACGCTGAAGAGCACGAGGACGACGCCGAGGATGACGAAGAGCAGCGGCTGGCCGACGATGCCCATCACCGCGAATGTGGTGGGCATGACACCCGCGACCACCATGAGCGGGGCGGTCGCCGCGAGGACGGACAGCAGCAGACCGCCCGTGCCCAGCCGGTCGGCGTGCAGCGCGCGCTCCTGTCCCTTGAAGGTACTGATGCCGCCGCCGTCGGCGGCCGGTCTGCCCGTGTTCGACGTACTCGATGTGCTCGAACTGCCCGTCGTCATCGCGGGGTTGTCCTTTCGGATGTTCGGATCTCGGGGGTGGTCGGGAGTCTGGATTGATCGCGCGTGGTCGTTCACACCGTGCCGAGCGCGCTGTCGCGGGCGGCACGGAAGGCGTTGTACGGGTCGCGGTCCGGGTACGACCACGGCGCCGGGGTGGCGTGCTCTCCGATGCGGTGGAACAGGGCGGCGGCCTCGGCGCCCCGGCCCTCGCAGAACTTGGCGTGGGCGAGGAAGTTGAGGTCGACGAAGCGGCGCGGGTGGTCGTCGCGCTCCCACTCCAGCCACCAGTCGAAGGCGGCCTTCATCACCTGGCGGGCCCGGCGGCCGACCCAGTGCCCGGAGGCGACCGGATCGCCGGGCTCACCGCCGGCGGTGGCGAGCACGCGGTAGCGCTCGGCGTGCGCGACGACCGGGAGGATGGCGAGCGGCGAGTCGGCGGGGGCCTGCTCGGCGGCCCAGTTGGCGAAGTCGTACACCTCGTGCAACGGGTCCTGGCCCGCTTCGACGCGACGTTCGGCGAGCCGGGCGACCATCAGGTGGTGGGCGTGGTGGTGATCGGGGTAGCGGTGGCGCACCTCGTCGAAGAGCCGGACCACGTCGTCCTCGGCGCCGAGTGAGCGTTCCAGGACGAGCAGGCCGAGCCAGGGGGTGGGGTCGGCGGGCGCGAGTGCCGCGGCGGCGTGGCAGGCCTCGCGGGCGCGCTCCGGGCGTTCCTTGCCCTTCAGGGCACGCTGGACGGCGGCGCAGCCGAGAAGTACGGCGGCGTCGGCGGACTCCGGTTCGGCGAGCTGCCAGTCGCGGGCCCAGGCGAGCGCGGCGGACTCCTGCGCGAGGACGGTGACGCGATGGCCACGCCGATCCCAGTCGTCGCCGGTGGCGGCCAGCAGTGCGCGGACCGCGATCCATCGCCCCTGGTTCAACGAGGCGCGCGCGGCGGCGAGTCCGGCGTCGTCGAGCACGGCGTCGAAGGCCTGGGCAGCGCGCTTGCGACCGCGGCCGAGGGGAGGCGGGGGTGGTGACACCGCGAGTCTTCCTCACAGGCGCGGCTCGTCAGGGGTCGATCACGCACAGCAAACCCGCAGCCATGGGTTTTCGTCAAGGGCCGACCGATTCGCTACACGTGTCAACTCCCCTTGCGAGCCGCGGAGTTGAACCCGCGACCCGCCACGCCGACGGGGATGCATGACGCCTGGGCTCAGCCCACCGCCTTGGCCGCCGCCCGCCCCGCCGTACGCCCGGAGAACAGGCAGCCGCCCAGGAACGTACCTTCGAGGGACCGGTAGCCGTGCACCCCGCCGCCGCCGAACCCAGCGGCCTCTCCGGCGGCATACACACCCTCCAGCGGATCGCCGCCCTCGGTCAGCACACGCGAGGAGAGGTCGGTTTCCAGCCCGCCGAGGGTCTTGCGGGTGAGGATGTTGAGACGGACGGCGATCAGCGGGCCCGCCTTGGGGTCGAGGATGCGGTGCGGGGACGCGGTACGGATCAGCTTGTCGCCGAGGAACTTGCGGGCCCCGTGCATCGCGGTCACCTGAAGGTCCTTGGTGAACGGGTTGGCGATCTCCCGGTCGCGCGCGACGATCACCCGGCGCAGCTCCGCCTCCTCGATGAGCGGCTCCTTGGTGAGCGCGTTCATCCCCCGTACGAGCGCGCCGAGGTCCTTCTCGACGACGAAGTCCACTCCGTTGTCCATGAACGCCTTGACCGGCCCCGGCACATCGGCGCGCGCCCGCCCGATGACGCCCTTGACGGACTTCCCCGTGAGGTCGGGGTTCTGCTCCGAGCCGGAGAGCGCGAACTCCTTGCCGATGATCTTCTGGTCGAGCACGAACCAGGTGTAGTCGTACCCGGTCCTCATGATGTGTTCGAGCGTGCCGAGCGTGTCGAAGCCGGGGAACAGCGGCACCGGCAGCCGGTTGCCGCGCGCGTCGAGCCAGAGGGAGGACGGGCCGGGGAGGATGCGGATGCCGTGGTTGGCCCAGATGGGGTTCCAGTTCTGGATGCCCTCGGTGTAGTGCCACATGCGGTCGCGGTTGATGAGGCGGGCGCCCGCCTCCTCGGCGATCCCGAGCATCCTGCCGTCGACGTGCGCGGGGACGCCGGAGATCATCCGCTCGGGCGGAGTGCCCAGCCGCTCGGGCCAGTTGGCCCGCACGAGGTCGTGGTCGCCGCCGATGCCGCCCGACGTGACGATCACCGCCTGGGCCCTGAGCTCGAAGGCACCGGTGACCGCGCGGCTGCTGGCCTGACCGCGCTCGATGCCGGACGGCTCCAGGATCTCGCCGGTGACCGTGTCGACGGATCCCGCGCTGCGCGAGAGGCCGGTGACGCGGTGGCGGAACTTCAACTGCACGAGGCCGCGGGCGACGCCGGCCCGCACCCGCCGCTCGAAGGGCGCGACCAGGCCCGGCCCGGTCCCCCAGGTGATGTGGAAGCGGGGCACCGAGTTCCCGTGCCCAGTGGCGTCGTAACCGCCACGCTCGGCCCAGCCCACCACCGGGAAGAAGCGCACGCCCTGCCGGTGCAGCCAGGAACGCTTCTCACCGGCCGCGAAGTCGACGTACGCCTCCGCCCATTGACGCGGCCAGTGGTCCTCGGGCCGGTCGAAGGCGGCCGTGCCCATCCAGTCCTGGAGGGCGAGCGCGTGGCTGTCCTTGATCCGCAGGCGGCGCTGCTCGGGCGAGTCGACGAAGAAGAGCCCGCCGAAGGACCAGTGCGCCTGGCCGCCGATCGACTGCTCCGGCTCCTGGTCGAGGAGGATCACCTTGCGGCCCGCGTCGACGAGCTCCGCGGTCGCCGCGAGCCCCGCGAGGCCCGCTCCGATCACGATCACATCTGCGTCGTAGGCCATGGGCCCGTCCTCTCGGCATTCCGACTGGTCGGATCGGTGTTGTCATGAGGGACCCTCACCAAGTTCCCCATGGGGGTGGTCATGAGGTTTGTCACGAACCGATCGGCACCGTCGCCGGTTGATGAGACATTGGTGGTGGTTGACCGCGCTGGTCGGCCACACCTTGTTACTGATCGGTCAGATCCTTCGGCAAGAAGAGTGACCGAGTCAACTGCCTGGTTCCGGGTACTCCTGGGGGCAGGCCCCGGCCCTTGGCACTACAGTCGGCGGATACGCAACCGTGGCCCGCCTGACGTCTCGAGGTACACAGCGTGTCGGTTCTCGTTCTGATCCTTGCCGTGAGCGCGGCCTGCTGTTTGGGCTTCGGCTTCGTGCTCCAGCAGAACGCCGCCTCGCACGCGCCACTGAGCGACTTCCTCTCCCCCCGTCTGCTGCTCGACCTGATCCGGGTCCCCCGGTGGCTGGGCGGCATCGGGCTCATGGTGTGCGGCATGGTCCTCGGCGCGATCGCCCTGGGCAAGGGCGAGATCTCCCTGGTGGAACCGCTCCTCGCGACGAACCTGCTCTTCGCGCTCGCGCTCTCCCGCCACCAGACCAAGCAGGCGCTGGGGCGGCAGGGCTGGACCGGGCTCGTGCTGCTCGCGGGCGGCGTCACCGCGTTCATCGTGGCGGGTCAGCCGCAGGGCGGCGACGCCGTCACCAATCCGCTTCGGCACTGGCTGATCATCGGGATCATGGTCGGCCTGGCGCTGCTGCTCACCACCTACGCCAAGCGGTCCCGGCTGAGCTCCGGGCCCGTACTGCTCTCACTGGCCGCGGGGCTGCTGTACGGCGTCCAGGACGCGCTCACCCGGGTCAGCGGGCAGCGGTTCGGCGCCGGCGGCTGGAGCGAACTGCTCACCGGCTGGCAGCCGTACGCGGTGCTGGCGCTCGGCGTCACGGGTCTGGTGCTGGTCCAGAGCGCCTTCGAGACGGCACCGCTGCGGATGTCACTGCCCGCGCTCACCGCGGCCCAGCCGCTGGCCGGGATCGTCTGCGGGGTGGGTTTTCTCGGCGATCAGCTCCGCATGGACGTGGGGGCGCTCGCCTGGCAGGCGGCGGGGCTCGCGTCCATCGTGGTGGGGATCGTGCTGCTCGGGCTGCATCCGGCGATGCCGGCCGGGACCGCGGAGGCGGAGCCGTCGCGGGATCTTCAACGGCATTGAGGCTGCCGGTCCCGGTGGCCGGGGCGGTGCCGCTCGCGTGGGGCTCGGGGCTGCTTGGATGGGGGCATGAGCGTGGATGGGGATGCGGGCACGAGCGCGGCCGGGGGCACGAGTGCCGCCGACGAGATCCTCGACATCGTCGACCAGAACGACCAGGTCATCGGGCAGTCCCCACGCGGGGAGGCGTATGCGCGTGGGCTGCGCCACCGGTGTGTGTTCATTCAGGCCCGGGATGCCGGGGGCCGCGTCTTCGTCCATCGCCGGACGCCCACGAAGCTGGTCTTCCCCTCCCTCTACGACATGTTCGTCGGCGGAGTCGTCGGGGCGGGTGAGTCCTACGACGACGCGGCGCTCCGCGAGGCCGAGGAGGAACTCGGCGTCTCCGGGCTGCCCCGGCCCGTCCCCCTCTTCAAGTTCCTGTACGACAACGGTGCCGGTCAGAGCTGGTGGTCGGCCGTGTACGAGGTGCGCTGCGAGCTCCCGGTGAACCCTCAGGTCGAGGAGGTCGCCTGGCACGACTTCCTCCCCGAGGAGGAGGTGGAGCGGCGGCTGGGCGAGTGGACCTGGGTGCCGGACGGCCTGGCCGCGTACGAGCGGCTGAGGGACTACCGGGCGACGGACTGATCCACCGGGCACCGGCCACCCGCGAGCGCGTCGGCCAGGGCCCGCTCCTGGTCCGCGGTGATGCGCGGCCCGAGCTCCACGGTTCTGGGGCTGTGGCGACCGTCGCACACCGCCGGCAGGCCGGGTCGGTCCCTGCTGCCGCTGAGCGGGCTCTGTCCCCGCACCGTCCAGGTGGGGCCGTCCCAGAACGGATGGTCCAGAAACCGCTCCGCCACCTCGGCCGCCGCGTCCCCGGACACCCCGACCGCCGTGAGCGCGCCCGCGATGCGCTCCACCGGCTCGTCCACCGGCACGTCCGCGTCGCCGAACGCCGGGAGCAGCAGGAGCAGCCGCAGGTCGGGGTCGCGTATGCCCTCGGTGTCCGCCGGGGCGGAGTCGGCGACGGCGACCAGCTCGGGCCAGGACAGCCCTGGCCCATGGAAGTGACCCTCGATCGAGGCGAGGTGGCCGTGCGAGCGCCAGTCGGGGTGAGTGATCAGATAGCTGGTGCCGGGGTCGTCCGGGAGGTTGCTGTGCACGATCCACAGGAGGTGCCCGCCGGCCATCGGTATGCGGTACGCCGGCCAGACCTCCGTCGCGTCGTACAGCGCCTCGGCGGCCGCGTCGACGTCCGCCGCGTCCGCGCCGAACAGCTCGGGCTCGCCCGCGAACTCGTCCCAGGTCGGGGCGTAGTACGCCGGCCAGAACCCGGGCAGACCGAGCAGGTGCTCCGCGGGGGCGATGCCGTACCCGGACAGCGCGTACGAAGCCAGTGACGTGGGAACATCCATGGCCCGAACCGTAACGGGCGGCACTGACAACGTCCCGTGCCAGGCGCCCCGGTAGGGTCCTGCATGTGATCGAACTCGTGCGGAATGTCCGGCTGTGGTTCGCGCCCCAGGCGGTCCGGGAGGAGGGCGGAACGCCCGACTACCGGTTCTCGTTGGCGAACGAGCGGACCTTCCTGGCCTGGCTGCGCACCGCTCTCGCCCTGATCGGCGGCGGCTTCGCGGTGGACCAGTTCCTGCCCGATCTCCGCTGGGGCTGGCGCGTCGGTCTGGCCCTGGCCCTGCTGGGTGCGGGCGTGCTCTGCTCGCTGCGCGCCGTCAATCACTGGATCCGCTGCGAGCAGGCGATGCGCAGAGGTGAAGACCTGCCGGTGTCCCGCTTCCCGGCCTTGCTGAGCATCGCCGTCGCGATCGTCGCCGTCGCGATGGTCGTCGTCGTACTCGCCGGCTGGGCAGGTTGACCGAGCCCACCCGGGAACGCGACCCGGGCCTGCAGCCGGAACGCACGCGGCTCGCGTGGCGCCGTACGACCCTCTCCAGCACCGTCGCCGCCGTGCTCGCCACGAAGACCGCCCTGCACGGCGGCCGCTCGGTGGCCGGCGTCGTCGCCTGCGCCGTCTGCTGCGCGCTCTGGCTGGGCTTCCTGGCCCTCGCCCACCGTCGTATCCGTGTGCTCGCGGCATCCGGCACGGACGGCCCCCCGGCGCTCACCCCCCGCCACGCGACAGCGGCGACCCTCTGCACCGTCGCGCTGGCCGTATGCGCGGCGGCACTCGTGTTCTGAGGGCGGCCCGGGGTTCGGTCCGCTTCTGAGGATGGGCCGGGGTTCAGTCCGCCCAGTCCACCGTCACCACGATCTTCCCCCGGGTACCCCCCTCCGCGCTCAGCCGATGCGCGTCCGCCGCCCGTTCCAGCGGAAACGTCTGGGAGACATGGACCGAGACGACGCCCTGCTCGGCGAGGTCGCACAGGCTCTGCAGGTCGTACGGGTCCGGGCGGACGAAGTAGTAGCGGCCGCCGAAGCCGACCACGTCGGGGTCGGCGATGGAGGCCAGCCGTCCCTCGGGGGCCAGCAGCTCGGCGGACATCCTCATCGTGTCGCCGCCGATCGTGTCGAAGGCCGCGTTCACACCCTCCGGTGCGAGGGCCCGTACGCGCTCGGCGAGACCCTCACCGTGGCTGACGGGCTCGCCGCCCAGGGACCGTACGAAATCGTGGTTCGACTCGCTCGCCGTGCCGATCACACGAGCCCCCAGGTGGCGGGCGAGCTGGACCGCGATCGACCCGACGCCGCCCGCGGCCGCGTGGACGAGGACGGTGTCGCCCGCCGTCACATCGAGGACCTTGGTGAGCATCTGGTACGCGGTGAGCCCCACCAGCGGCAGGCCCGCCGCCTCCTCGAAGGAGAGGTTCAGCGGTTTGCGGGCGAGGCTGCGCAGGGGGACCGCGACGTACTCGGCGAAGGTGCCGCGCGAGAGGAAGTCCTCGCGGGCGTACGCGATGACCTCGTCGCCGACCGCGAACTCGGTGACGGACGCGCCGGGTTGGACGACCACACCGGACACGTCCCAGCCGGGGATCACCGGGAAGACGGGGTCCAGGATCCCGTCCAGGTGGCCCTCGCGGCACTTCCAGTCGACGGGGTTCACGGACGCCGCGCGCACCTTCACCAGGACGGAGTCGGGTCCGACCTTGGGGTCCCGGACGTCTCCGTACTCCAGTACGTCGGGCCCGCCGTACCGGCTGTAGCTGATCGCCTTCATGCCCTCGACCCTCCGGGCTACTCGCACGGCACGCAAGCCGGAATAGCCGGAATTACTACACTTTGCCGCGTTAGCCTGAGTCGTCCTTCCACGCCACTTCCGAAGGCGAGCAGCATGACCACCCTTCACCAGGAACACCCCACCCACGAACACGCCCACGGCCCGAGCTGCGGTCACACCGAGGTGCGGCACGGGGACCACGTCGACTACGCGCACGACGGCCATCTGCACCGCGAGCACGCGGGGCACTGGGACGAGTGCGAGCCGAACGGTCACATCGCGCACGACGGGCACGGCCACCAGCACGGCGAGGACTGCGGGCACCCCGCAGTCGCGCACGGCGACCACCTCGACTATCTGCACGACGGCCACCGGCACGCCTCGCACGAGGGTCACTGGGACGACCACTAGGACTGACCGATCGGCGTCTCGCCCCGGATTTCCGACTCCGGAGCGAGACGCCGATCACGTTTGGCACACTCTCTGGACGACATACCGACTGGTCGGCATCATAGTGACGTCCCGTTTTCGTGCGCGTAGGAGCAATGATGAGCCCAGACCACCCGCCAGGTCTCGATCTCGACCAGTTGCGCGGCCTGCTCGACCGAGAGCGGCCAGGACTGGTGAACGGCCCCCTGACCGGCAGGCTGATCGAAGGCGGACGGTCGAACCTCACCTACGCGGTCTCGGACGGCGCCGCGAAGTGGGTCGTACGACGGCCCCCGCTGGGCCACGTGCTGGCCACCGCACACGACATGAAGCGCGAGCACCGGGTGATCAGCGCGCTGCACCCGACGGCCGTGCCGGTGCCCCGCCCGGTGCTGCTGTGTGAGAACGAGTCGGTGCTCGGCGCTCCGTTCTACATCATGGAGTTCGTGGAGGGCACGCCCTACCGCACCGCCGAGCAGCTCGCCCCGCTCGGCCCGGAGCGCACCCGCGACGCGGTCCTCGGGCTCGTGGACACGCTGGTCGAGCTGCACTCGGTCGACCCCGCCGAGGTGGGCCTCGCGGACTTCGGCCGTCCCGAGGGTTTCCTCGACCGGCAACTGCGCCGCTGGGGCAAGCAGTTGGACGCCTCCAGGAACCGTGAGCTCGCGGGCATCGACGAGTTGCACGCGGCCCTGGGGCGCGCACTGCCGCATTCCCCCGCGCCCTCCGTCGTGCACGGCGACTACCGGCTCGACAACGTGCTGATCGGCACCGACGACCGGATCAAGGCCATCCTGGACTGGGAGATGTCCACGCTCGGCGATCCGCTCACCGACCTGGGGCTGCTGGTGATGTACAGCGCCCCGCTCGATCTCCCCGACTCCCCCATCAGCACGACCGCTTCGGCCGCCGGGCACCCGGCCCCGGCCGAGATCGTCGAGCGGTACGCCGCGCGCTCGGGGCGCGACGTGTCCGCCGTCTCCTGGTACACGGCGTTCGCCTGGTTCAAGCTCGCCGTGATCCTGGAGGGCATCCACTACCGCTACACACTCGGCCAGACGGTCGGCGCGGGCTTCGACCGCATCGGTGAACTGGTCCCCTTCTTCATCGAGCACGGCCTGACCACCCTTCAGGAAGGCTGATCCGCCATGGACTTCGCATTCGACGCGCGCACCGAAGAGCTGCGCCAGAAGCTGCTCGCCTTCATGGACGAGTACGTCTATCCGGCGGAGGCCGTCGCCGAGGAGCAGCGCGCGCTGCTGGCCTCGCCGTGGGACACGCCGGCCGTGGTCGGGGAGTTGAAGGCCGAGGCGCGCAGGCAGGGCCTGTGGAACCTGTTCCTCCCCGACTCCGAGTACGGGGCCGGGCTCACCAACCTCCAGTACGCCCCACTCGCCGAAATCACCGGCCGCAGCCCGCACTTGGCGCCCACCGCGCTGAACTGCGCCGCGCCGGACACCGGCAACATGGAGGTGCTCGCGCAGTTCGGCGACGAGCAGCAGAAGAAGCAGTGGCTGGAGCCGCTGCTCGCCGGTGAGATCCGCTCGGCGTTCGCGATGACCGAGCCGGAGGTGGCCTCCTCCGACGCCACGAACATCACCACGCACATCGAGCGGGACGGCGACGAGTACGTCATCACCGGCCGCAAGTGGTACATCTCCGGGGCGATGAACCCCGACTGCAAGATCTTCATCGTGATGGGCAAGACGGACCCGGAAGGCGCGGACATCCGCCGCCAGCAGTCCATGGTGCTCGTTCCCCGCGACGCCCCGGGTCTCGAAGTCCGACGCGCCATGCAGGTGTACGGGTACGAGGACCACTCCCACGGCGGGCACGCCGAGGTCGTGTTCGACCACGTCCGGGTGCCCGTGAGCAACCTGGTCGGCGAGGAGGGCGGCGGCTTCGCCATCGCCCAGGCGCGGCTCGGGCCCGGGCGGATCCATCACTGCATGCGGCTGATCGGCATGGCCGAGCGGGCGATCGAGCTGATGTGCCGCCGGGCCGTGTCCCGCACGGCCTTCGGCAAGCCGCTCGCCCAGCAGGGCGTGGTCCAGAACTGGATCGCCGACGCGCGCGTGGCTGTCGAGCAGCTCCGGCTGCTGGTCCTCAAGACCGCCTGGATGATGGACACCGTCGGCAACAAGGGCGCCCACACCGAGATCCAGGCCATCAAGATCGCCACGCCGCGTACGGTCGTCGACATCCTCGACAAGGCCGTCCAGTTGCACGGTGCGGGGGGTGTCAGTCAGGACTTCCCGCTCGCCGAACTCTGGGCGAGTGCGCGGACGCTGAAGCTCGCGGACGGGCCGGACGAGGTCCATCAGCGCTCGCTGGCGCGGCAGGAGATCAAGAAGCACGTGTGAGTCGGGCGGCGGGGTGGGAGTGGGCTTTCGCCCCCCCGCCCCTGCCCGTCCCCGGGGGCTGCGCCCCGGAAAGGGGCGCAGGGGAACTGCACGACCAGCCCCCACCCATCCGCAGCCGCAAGGCTGGTACGGGACGGGCAGGGGCGGAGGGGGCGAAAACAAACCCCACCCCAGCTACGGCCGCAGCGCTCGCAGCAGCAGGTCCGCCAGATGGTCGGCGACCTGCTGGGGGGTGAGCGGGCCGTCGGGGCGGTACCACGTCGACAGGTGGTGCACGGAGCCGAAGTGGTAGTCGACGACCAGGTCGGCGGGGGTCGCCGTGGAGAAGACGCCCTTCTTCTGGCCCTCTTCGACGAGCGCACGGAACCGCTCGTGGTAGCGACGCCGCTCCGCACGCACCTGCTTGTGCTTCTCAGGGCTGAGGTGATGCATGGAGCGGAAGAAGATCGACGCGTCGTCGAGGTTGTCGATCGTGGTGACGACGACGTCGGCCGCGGCACCGCGCAACCGCTCCTCGACCGGCGCGTCGGCGTCCGCGAAGGCGTCCAGACGCTCCTGCTGGATACGCAGCACGCGCGCGTACACCTCGTGCAGGAGGTCGTCCTTGGAGCCGAAGTAGTGGTAGAGCGCACCCTTGGTGACGCCCGCCGCCTCGACGATCTCCTGCACGGAGGTGCGGTCGTAGCCCTGCTCGGCGAAGAGCCGGGTGGCGGCGGCCAAGAGCCGCTGGGGGACGGGCGTACCGTCACCGTCCGTCGTCCTGGGCACTGCCGCCACCTGCCTTCCAAGCGTTGTCGTCCAAAACGCCCCCGTGGGTCCTAGTGCGTTTCGGTGCGTTCCAGAGGGTTTTACCGGGTCTCCTGGGACCGGGAACGAAGTTCCCGACGGAGGATCTTCCCACTCGCCGTCTTCGGCAAGTCGGGCAGGATCTCCACCTGCCGCGGATATTTGTAGGCGGCCAGTCTCTCCTTGCAGTACGCGGCGAGCGCGTCGGGGTCCTCTTCGGCCCCCGGCCGCAGGCTGATGTACGCCTTGACGGTCTCTCCGCGGTAGCCGTCGGGTATCCCGACCACGGCCGCCTCACGGACCGCGGGGTGCGTGTAGAGGACGTCCTCGACCTCGCGGGGCCACACCTTGAAGCCGGACGCGTTGATCATGTCCTTCTTCCGGTCGACCACATAGAGCCAGCCCTCGGAGTCCATGAAGCCGATGTCGCCGGTACGCAGCTCACCGTCAGGGAAGGTCTCGGCGGTGGCTTCGGGGCGGCGCCAGTAGCCGGGCACGACCTGAGGTCCGCGTACCAGGATCTCGCCCTGCTCCCCGAACGGCACCTCCTGGCCCTGGTCGTCGACGATGCGTACGACCGTGTCCGGGCCCGGGACGCCGACTGCCAGCGTCCCCGAGACCGGGTCGACGGGAGCCTCCCGGCCCGGGGGCACGGAGGCGCAGGGCGCGGTGCACTCGGTGAGCCCGTAGCCGTTGCGGATGTAGGGACCGAAACCAGCCCGGAACTTCTCCACCAGGGCCGGCGGCAGCGGGGCACCGCCGGAAGAGATGATCACGAAGGAGGAGAAGTGGTCCGGCGTGACCGCCGGGTGCGCGGCCAGCGCCATGAAGGCGGTCGACGGGCCCACCGTGTACGCGGGACGGTGCTCGGCGAACGCGTCGAGGACGACCCCCGCCTCGAAGCGGTACGCGAGGACCAGCGTGCCCGAGCTGTTGAGGCAGGCGGCGAGCTGGCAGACCATCCCGGTGATGTGGAACAGCGGGGCCATCGCGAAGTAGACGGGCGCCTCGGGCAGCCCCAGGCCCGTCCGCTGCCGCTCGGCGTTGTACATGATGTTGCCGTGCGTGTTGGTGGCCCCCTTGGGGGTGCCGCTCGTGCCGGAGGTGTAGCTGATCAGCGCGACGTCGGAGGGTCCGAGCTCGCGGCCCTCGGGGGCCTTGTGGCCCTGCCGTGCGACGGCCACGAGGTCGTCGGTGCCCTCCGCGACCGGCAGCCGCTCGAAGCTCAGCACGCGCGCGTCGTTGCGGGTCTGGAGGTCCAACTCACAGGCCGTCAGCACGATGCGTACGGGTGAGTCGGCGGCCGTCTCGCGCAGATACGACTCCCACGCGCGGTCCGAGCACACCAGGGCGCTCACATCCGCGTCGTGGAGTACATGCCGGACCTCGCCCGACTTGTACATCGGGTTGACCGGCACGACCGTCGCGCCCGCTTTCCAGGCACCGAGCAGGGCCAGCACGAAGTGCGGGGAGTTCTGCAGCAGGATCGCGACCCGGTCGCCGCGCTCGAGGCCGCGGGCGGCGAGGTGCCCGGCGACCGAGTCGCTCAGCTCGTCCACCTCGCGGTAGCTCAGCCGCCCGTCGAAGTAGGCGAGCGCGGTGCGGTCCGGGGTGTGCGTCACGACCTCGCGGAGGGCGTGCACCAAGGTGTCGGCGGGGCTCACCGGACCGCGCTGGGCGTCATTGAGCAGGGCCACCCAGGGCCGCTCGGCGTAGGTGGTCACCGGCCCGCCTCCCACTTCTGCTGGATGTGGTTCATGTTGGTCAGCCAGCGGTCGGGCTCCGCGGCCCGCACCTGGTAGTACCCGGCGACCTCGGGGTGCGGCAGGATCAGGAAGCGGTCCTCCTCGATCCCCTTGAAGAGCGCGTCGGCGACGTCCTCGGGCTCGATGGCGGTCGGCTGGAGGACGAGGTCGCCCGCGCTGCCGGTGGCGTCGAGCATGTCGGTGCGCACGCCCTGCGGACAGATCGCGTGGACCTTGAGGCCCCGGTGGCGGTACGTCAGCGACAGCCACTCGGCGAAGGCGTACGCGCCGTGCTTGGTGACGCTGTAGGGCGCGGCGCCGATCATGGTGAGCAGTCCGGCGGCCGAGACGGTGGAGACGAAGCGGCCGCTGCCGCGCTCCAGCCAGGCCGGGAGCAGCTCCTGGGCCGCACGGACGTGCGCCATCACGTTGACGTCCCAGGCGAGCGCCCAGACGTTCTCGCCGGCCGCCTCCGAGCCGCCGGAGGCGACGCCGGCGTTGGCGCAGTACACGTCGACCCTGCCGCCGAGGGCGTCCCGGGCCTCGGCCACGATCGCCGACGCGTCGCCCGGGACCGCGAGGCCGCCGATCTCGTCGGCCACGGCCTTGGCCTTGGCGGCATCCAGGTCATTGACGACGACCCTGGCCCCCTCGGCCGCGAACCGACGGGCCAGCGCGGCCCCGATACCGCCTCCCGCTCCGGTGACGACCACCCCGGCATCCTGCACGGCTTCCACCATCGGTCTCCTTCGACGCGACGCGAATCGGCTCTGCTGCGACGCCAGACTAACCAGTCGGTATGTAGAGAGGGAAGGGGCGCCCCCCGCTGAAGGCGCCCCTTTGGGGGCGCGGGGAACTGCGCGACAAGCCACGATTGCCCCGCAGGCTACGAACTTCCGGCGGGAGCGCTTAGCGTGCCTGTGCCAACCTTCCGCGATCACGGAGGTCACATCATGCACTTGTCCAGACGGACCTTGCTGGCCGCCGGCACCGCCACGGCGGCTCTGACATCGATTCAGAGTGTGGCAGACAAGGACACCGGCAAGCAGCTCCGCACCGGCTTCGAGCGCTTGGCGGCAGATGGCTACGCCAAACTCCGCGGCCAGCGAACCGGCATCGTCACGAACCCCACGGGCATCACCAGAGACGTACGCCACATCGTCGACGTCATGCACGCCGACGACCGCGTGAAGCTGGTCGCCGTCTTCGGCCCCGAGCACGGCTTCCGCGGCACCGCGCAGGCGGGCGGCTCGGAGGGCCGCTACGACGACCCGGCGACCGGGCTGCCCGTCTACGACACGTACCTGAAGAGCGGCCAACCGCTCGCCGACATCTTCACCGCCTCCGGCGTGGACACCGTCGTCTTCGACATCCAGGACGTGGGCGCGCGCTTCTACACGTACATCTGGACGCTGTACGACTGCATGGAGGCGGCCCAGCTCGCGGGCAAGCGCTTCATGGTGCTCGACCGGCCGAACCCGGTGACCGGGCGGGCGGCCCAAGGACCAGTCCTGCACAAGGAGTTCGCGACCTTCGTCGGGCGGCAGCCGATCGCGCAGGCGCACGGGATGACGGTGGCGGAGCTGGCGCGGCTGTTCAACGGGGAGTTCCTGGCGGCGCCGGTGACGCTGGACACCGTACTGATGTCGGGCTGGAAGCGCTCGGAGTTCTACGACGCCTCCGGGCTGCCCTGGGTGCCGCCGAGCCCGAACATGCCGACGGCGGACACCGCCCTGGTGTACTCGGGGACCTGCCTCTTCGAGGGGACGAATCTGTCGGAGGGGCGCGGCACCACCCGTCCGTTCGAACTGCTCGGCGCGGACGGCATCGACGGACGCTGGGCCCTCGAAGCCGGTCGACTGGGCCTCCCCGGCGTGCACTTCAGGGAGGCGTACTTCGCTCCCACCTTCTCCAAGTTCCAGGGCAAGACCATCGGGGGCATGCAGATCCATGTGCACGACCGGGCGGCGTACGACCCCGTACGTACCGGCATCGCCCTGCTCGTGACCGCCAAGAAGGTCTGGAGCGGCTTCACTTGGCGGACCGACAACTGGATCGACAAGCTGACCGGCTCAACGCTGGTGCGCACGATGATCGACGCGGGGGCGACGGCCGACGAGGTCGTGGCGGCCTGGCAGGACGAACTGAAGGCATTCCAACGCCTACGGAAGGAGTACCTCCTCTACGGATGAGTGACGGATGAGTCGTGACGTATGGCCAACCTTCGCCACCGGTAGGACGATGCGCCCAGATCGCACCGCCCACGGGGGACGAGGGGGCCTGTCATGGCCGAGCCGGCAGTGAGTGTTTCTCCCTACTGGGAGCTCACCTTCGACGCGGACGGGGACGTCGACGGCCGGGAACGGGACCGGCTGCTGCAGGAGGTACCGCAGCGCAAGGTCCGTGACCTGGTCGTCTTCGCGCACGGCTGGAACAACGACCGCTCGGGCGCCACCCGGCTCTGCAGCCGCTTCTTCGAGCCCGTCCCGGGGCTCGCGCCGACCGCGCGCCTGGGATACGTGGGAGTGGTGTGGCCCTCGATGCGGTTCTCGGACGAGCCGATCCCCGACTTCCCGGCGTCGGTGGCCGCCGACGTCGCCCCGACCGCGCGGCCCGTCCTCGACAAGAACACCCGGCACGGGCTCCTGGAGGTGTTCCCGGGCCGTGCGACGGTGGTCGAGCAGATCGCGCGGCTGCTGGACCAACAGCCCGACGAGGGCGCCTCGTTGGAGGAGTTCGGACGTCTCGTGCGGCTGCTCGTCGAGGTCCGGCCGCAGGGGCCGCAGGCCGCCTTCACCGCGGACACGCTGGCGGAGGGAGTGCCGGAGAGCGACCCCGAGATGCTCTTCGGGGACACGGCGACGATCTGCGGCGAGTTCGCGCAGGCACTGGCGGAGGCCGAGACTCCGGGCGCCGCCTCGTTCGCGCTGCCACGACTGTGGGACGGCGCGCACGAACTGCTGCGCCAGGCCACGTACTACGCGATGAAACGGCGCGCCGGCACGGTCGGTGAGCGCGGGCTCGGGCGCGCGATCGGTCAACTCGCCAAGGCTGCGCCCGATGTGCGCGTGCATCTCGTCGGGCACAGTTTCGGCGGGCGCCTGGTCTCCTTCGCGCTGCGCGGACTGCCCGAGGGCGTGCGCACGGTGAAGTCGGTGACGCTGCTCCAAGGGGCCTTCTCGCACTACGCGTTCGCGGCGCGGCTGCCGCACGACGCACGGGCGAGCGGTGTGCTGGACGGGCAGCAGAACCGCATCGACGGTCCCCTGGTGTGCTGCTACTCCCACTTCGACTCGGCACTCGGCGCGATCTATCCGCTGGCCTCGCGGATGGCGGGCGATTCCCGGACGGTCGCCGCGGACTTCGACATCGGCCGCGCCCTGGGCGCCAAGTGGGGTGCGATGGGCCACGACGGGGTACAGGCGGTGGCGGGCACGAAGTCGTACACGCTGGCCAACGCCCTCAGTACACCGCTGCCCACGTCGGGCTGCGTGAACATCGACGCCGCGGCGGTGGTCAAGCGCGGCGGCCCCCCGTCCGGGGCCCACAGCGACATCTGCCACCGGGAACTGGCGCGGGTGGTGCTGGCGGCGGGCCGTATTCAGTGACCCGCCGCCCACCGGCGTTGGCCATCTGGTGTTGGCCAACCGGCGTTGACCAACGAACGTTGACCAACGAGCGTAGGAGAAACGCCCGTTGGCCAACACCCGTGGACATCGTCACCGATGCGACGTGTACTCCACCACCTGCTGATAGGTCGGCCGGTTCTGCCAGCTGATCTTGCCGTGCTTGATGCCGCCCAGCGTCCGCTGGACGATCGAGTCGGCGCACCACTGGTCGCCCGCCGAGCACTGCTCGTCGCCGGGGTACACGTCGGACGCGGTCTTGCCGGCCGCCTCCTTGAGCGTGCTGATCAGGGTGTCCCGGCAGGCGCTGAGGCTGCCGCCGCCGCAGTACTTCTGTGAGAGCCCGCCCTGCACCGACTCCCCGAGGACCGCCCGGATGTCCTTGTCGACATAGCTCCACCAGCCGTACTGGAAGGAGCTTCCGGCGTGCGAGCCGGTCGGGCCGTGCGCCGCCGACGGCGACTCGTCGATGGGGAGGTTGTTGCCGAACGCGGTGTACAGGTCGCTGCCGAGCCCCGGCTGGAACTCCGCCTTCACCAGCAGCGGCCACCAGGCGTCCAGGATGCGGATCGCGTCGGCGTTGGCGTAGGTGTGAGATCCGGACGAGGTCTCGGTCCGCTTGGCACCCGCCGTCACCCACGCGGACAGCTTGCTGACGGCCGCCGCGGCCGTCGAGTCCGTGACCGTCGAGCTGTTGATGACCTTCAGCAGGTCAGGCAGCACGTCCTCGGCCCGCAGGTCGGCGAGCGCCGCGTCGGCCATGGCCTTCACCAGCGCGGACCGGGTGACACCGCCCGCCGCGACCAGCTTCTTCACCCGGTCTTCGAGCAGGTTGCCGCGGTGGACCGAGCCGTCACCCCAGGAGGCCGTCGTGTAGTCCTTGGCCTGCTTGTTGTTCCAGGAGATGTAGTAGTCCTGGTCGACGGAGTTGGGGTGGGCGGACGCCGCCGTGTAGTCGGCGGTGTTCGTCGTCGGGTTCCAGTTCTTCCACTCGTACGCCGCCCGCGCCCACACCGGGAACTCGGCGTCGACACCGGTGGCGCGCACCGGGTTGTCGCCGCTGTTGTAGTACGCGGTGTGCGAGGAGTCGGCGTAGAACCAGTTGAAGGTGTAGTTGATGTGCTGCACCGCGCTCTGGAAGGTCGCCGGGCTCTTGACGTAGTCCGGGTCGTTGAGCATCTGGAAGCCGATGATCGAGTCGGCCTCATGCATGAAGGAGGAGCGCAGGGTGGTGTACGCGACCTTCTTGCCGCCGACGGTCGCGCGGTACTCCACCGGGCCGTACTTGGTCCGGTAGACCTGCAGCCGGTACGAGCCCGCGGCGGTGCCGTCGGCGACGGTCGGCTTCCACGAGTTGGTCTGCTCGACCTTGTCCATGGCCGTGCAGGTGCCGTGGTACAGGTAGTGGTAGTCGTCCTGGCACAGCTCGACGGCGTAGGTGTCGATGATGTCCTGGCCGGAGGTCGTCGCGCTCCAGGAGTAGTCCTGGCCGCGGCCGAGTTCCACGTACATGCTCAGACCCGCGAAGGAGGCGCCGCGGGCGCTGATGCCAGGGCCCTGGATCTCCTGGAGCATGAGCAGCTGTGGCGCGAAGTAGCCGGTTTGCGGGCCGAAGACGGCGATCGGGTGGCCACTGGCGGTGTACTTGCCGCTCACCACGAGGGCGTTGGACATGCCGCGCTTGGCCGACGTGAGGGAAGTGGTGGCCGCCGTGGCCGAGGCGCTGGTGGCGGTGGAGGTGGCGGCGCTGCCCGTACGGTCGTAGACCAGCTGCTCCTGGGTCACCGAACCGGCGTCGGGCAGGGCCTCGCCCTGCGGGGAGTCGGGCTTCGCGGCGTACGGGAAGCTCTCGCCGTTGTGGACGGTGAGGACCGCTTCGGGGTCGTTGCGCTCGCGGAAGGACTCCCAGACCTTGGTGCCCTCGGTGACGCCGTACTTGGACTGGGCGGTGAGCAGCGAGATGGCGTTGTTGACTTCGCCGCCGCCTCCGGAGCCGAAGAGCGCGCCGATGACGGAGGCCAGCGCGACCAGGTCGGTGAGCTTGAAGTGGTCAATGGTGCCGGCGTTGGTGACGGAGTCCTTGTGACCGGTCAGGACGTACTCGCCGGGGAAGTAGCGGCCACTGTCGGAGGCGTCGATGTAGGCGTTGATGCCGTCGATGTAGGCGTTGGCGTCGGCGAGGGCCTGCTGACCGCGCTCGCCGTTGCCGGCGATGGCGTTGTCGATCTGGGCCTGCAGATCGGCCTCGGTGTAGGGCGCGCTGCGCCAGAACTCCTGCTCAAGGCCCTGGTTGGACGCCGCGCCGCCCGCGAAGGTGGTCAGTCGGCCGCGCCCGACGTGCCGGAAGACGTCCATCAGCCACAGCCGGTCCTGGGCAGCGGCGTACCCGGCGCCGTACTCGGTGCCGTAGCGGGTCGTGCCGGTGATGTGCGGAACACCCGTCTTCTTGTCGCGGACGATCGTCACGTCGCTGCGCGGCTTCGTGGTCGAGGCGACCTGGCCCGAAGCGACCCCGAAGGAGGCGTCGTTGAAGAAGTCGTTGATCTTGGCGTCGGTGAGCGCGGAGTAGCCCGAGGCCAGGTTGCCGTAGGGAGCGAGCTGGTCCTCGGCGTGGTCGGGCTGGGTGCCGAAGGCCTGGTTGAGGAGGATCTGGGCGAGGGTCGCGTTGCCGTTCTCGCCAGGCGGGAGAATGTCGGAACACTGGCCGCCGCAGTAGTCGTTCGCGGCGGCCGCCGACGATGCTGCCGAGGTGTCGGCGGCCGCCGCCTGGGAAAGCGGCGACAAAAGACCCGCAATGAGCACGCATACGGATGCGGCCTTGAGGAACTTGGGGAATCTGCGGGGAGTTCTCAGTCTGTCGAGCGTGGTGCGTGGGGCGCGCCGTGGCATGGCAGCTCCTCCCGAAGGGGGTGGGCCGGACGTTACCGCCGGTATCCCCGAGATTGAAGATGAACATGCGTCAGTTTTTGGGATTCATCGCGTCCGGACAGCGCCGTCGACAGGCGGCTGACAGCGGCGGGAGGTAGGCCGGGGGCAACTCGGCGGTGGCTTATGGCGGCCATCGAAAAATGGATGGAGCCGAATCGCTTGTCGATACGTCTATTCGGCGACGTCCGTACGACGACGCCGAAGTGACCGAAGTTCAGGTGCAGGTGTGACGGAGGTGCAGGGCGATGGCAGGTTTCCGGAGTCTGGCGAGACAGGTGCGAGATCCGAGGAGCGATCTGGCACTGCGGCGCTACTCACTGCGCAAGTGCCTTGAGAAGTTCGCCCCTTACGGACATCGGGCGACCTGGGACCATCTGTGCTCCCGGGCCGGGTTCGGTCCCGAGGACCGGTCCCCCGATCCAGCGCGGCTCGTGGCCGCACTGGAGGAGTTGGAGGAGGCCCGCTCCGTCTGGCTCACCTACGAGGCCGAGTTCGCTCAGCGTCGCAAGAAGGAGAAGCACGACGGGCTGCGCAGCCCGGGCAGTGTGGACGACTGGCACCGGCTGACCTGGGGCGGCTTCGGGGTCGCATGGTGCGACGACCCGAGGATCCACCCCCGTGAACCACTGACCGAGGTGCTGCGCCGGCTGATCGCCGCGCTGGAGCGCCAGCCGGGCACGGTCTGCCCGGTGTGCGCCGGGGAGCGCCTCGCATGGAAGTACGACCTGGCGCACGAACCGTCGTCGGGTCCGGTGTGCACAAGTTGCGGAATCGTGGTGCCACGCCCCGTTCTGACGTCGGAGGCGCTGGCGGAGGCCAGGCGCGGACGGATGCTCGTCTCGGCGTGAGCACGACGGGGGTGCGCCGACGGTGCCGCACCCCCGTGCGGGTGCCCACGGCGCCCTGACCCCTGTACGGCCACCCGCGCGGCCGCTCGTCCGGTCGCTCCCGCAGGGTTGTCAGTGGCGCCTGGCACCATCGAGGCATGGTGCAGGTCTGTGTGAACGGAGCCCGCGGGGCGGCGGATGGCGCCGTCGTGCCGATGTCGCCCGCAGCGATGGCCCAGTCCGCGGCCGAGGCCGTCTCGGCCGGAGCGTCGGACATCCATGTCCATCCCAAGTCCCCCTGTGGGCAGGACACCTTGTCCTCGAAGGCGGTCGCGGCGACACTCGAAGCGATACGGGCGAGGGTGAGCGTCCCCGTCGGCGTGACCACCGGCGCGTGGGCCGAGCCGGATCCCGCCGCCCGCGTCGAGCGGGTGCGTTCCTGGACCGTCTTGCCCGACCACGCCTCGGTCAACTGGCATGAGCCGGGCGCCGAGGAGGTGGCGGCGGCGCTCCTCGACCGCGGGATCGGTGTGGAGGCGGGCATCTGGTCCGGCACGGAGGGCGCCGCGCGGTTCGCCGCGTCACCGCTCGCGCCCCGGGTGCTGCGAGTCCTGGCCGAGGTCATGGACACCTCCCCTCGGACGGCCCAGGAGTCGGCCCGGTCCCTCCTCGCCGACCTCGGCACACCCCACGGCCGTCCCGTCCTGCTGCACGGCATGGGGGACGGCACCTGGCCGGTGCTGCGACTCGCGGGGCGGCTCGGGCTCGCCACACGGATCGGCCTGGAGGACACGCTGGTCCTGCCGGGCGGGGAGCGTGCGATGTCCAACAGTGAGTTGGTGGCGGAGGGGTTGGTTCAGTACGAGGCGGCCCGGCGCTTGCCGTAGGGGAGGTGGCCGACTTCGGCGCGGGCGGCCTGACGGTACCAGCCGCAAATCCACTCGCTCCAGCGCTTTCTCCTCCGGACAGTTGGGGGCGATGAAACCCAGCTGAGGAACCCGAGGAGTCCCGCCATGTCGACGCTGCGCGTCACCGCCGAAGTGCTGACCATCCATGAGCATCCGAACGCCGACGCGCTCGAACTGGCCCAGGTGGGCCTGTACCGAGCCGTCGTCGCCAAGGGCGCCTACCGCACCGGCGAGCGCGCCGTCTACATCCCGGAGCAGTCCGTGCTCCCGGCCGAGCTGATCGAGGAGCTGGGGCTGACCGGGCGGCTGGCGGGAAGCAAGTCGGACCGGGTCAGGGCCGTACGACTGCGCGGAGAGCTGTCGCAGGGGATCGTGTGCCGCCCGAAGGCACTGGCGGACGTCGACCTGGTGGAGGCCTCCGAGGAGGGGACCGACTTCGCCGAGATGCTCGGCATCGTCAAGTGGGTGCCACCGATCCCGCCCACCATGGACGGCGAGGTCGAGTCCGCGCCCGATCTGCTGCCCTGGGTCGACATCGAGAACATCCAGCGGTACCCGGACATCTTCACCCCCGGCGAGCCCGTCGTCCTCACCGAGAAGCTGCACGGTTCGGCCTGCCTGCTGACGTACGTCGCCGACGAGGGCCGCGTGCACGTCTCGTCGAAGGGCTTCGGCGCCAAGTCCCTGGCGCTGAGGGAGGACCCGCGCAATCTGTACTGGCGCGCCGTCCACGGCCATGGAGTCGCGGAGGCCGCGGCCCGGCTCGCCGAGCGGCTGAACGCGCGCCGGGTCGGCATCTTCGGCGAGGTGTACGGGGCGGGCGTACAGGACCTGTCGTATGGGGCCGACGGCCGCCGCGAGACAATCGGTTACGCCGTGTTCGACGTGTCCGCGGAGATCGACGGCGAGGTCCGCTGGCTGGACGCGGCGGCCCTGCTGGACGGCGAACTCCCGCTGGTGCCACGGCTGTACGAGGGCCCGTACGAGATCGAGCGCGTCCTGGAGGTTGCCTCGGGCCGGGAGACCGTGTCCGGGCGCGAGCTGCATCTGCGCGAGGGCGTCGTGATCCGGCCTGCCACCGAGCGGTACAGCCCGGTGACGGGCGGCCGGGCGATGGCGAAGGCGGTCAGCCCGGCGTATCTGACGCGCAAGGGCGGCACGGAGTACGAGTAGGGGCGGGCGTACGGAGCCTCCGGGGCTACGCACGGGCGCGGTCACCGAGTCACCGTGAGCCCCGCGGCTGCGGTCAGCGGGAGTCCTCGGGCTCCCGCTGTCGCTTCTGCTGCTTCTGCCGGGCGCCGGAGTGTTCCACCAGGAGCCGGGAGCCGGTCAGGCGCTCGCCGAAGACGTCGTCCGGGTTGGAGAGCACACAGTT
Organism: Streptomyces sp. NPDC027189; assembly: GCF_055566975.1. Lineage (NCBI taxonomy): Bacteria > Bacillati > Actinomycetota > Actinomycetes > Kitasatosporales > Streptomycetaceae > Streptomyces > Streptomyces sp. NPDC027189. The sequence continues at coordinate 159,875 of NZ_JBVHRI010000005.1, read as the reverse complement.
CTCCAGCGACAGACAGCCGCAGCCGATGCAGTCCGTGAGGTGGTCCCGAAGCCGGCTGAGCTGATTGATGCGCTCGTCGAGTTCGGAGCGCCAGGCCTCCGAGAGCCGGGCCCAGTCCTCCCGTGTCGGAGTGCGCTCCTCGGGGAGTTCGGCGAGGGCCTCACGGATGGTGGCGAGCGGGATGCCGACGCGTTGCGCGGCGCGCACGAAGGCGACACGGCGCAGCGCGTCCCGGTGGTAGCGGCGCTGGTTTCCTGTGGTGCGGCGGCTGGTGATCAGACCCTTGGACTCGTAGAAGTGCAGGGCGGAGACGGCGGCGCCGCTGCGGGCCGACAGCTGGCCGACCGTGAGTTCGTGGATCTTCTCGGGAATCTGGGGCACCCCTCGAACCTAACCCACCTCGGCACACCCGCGGTGCGTTGACAGGAGCCCTTCGCCCGACCATGCTAAGCAGTCGCTTAGACATTGCGACGCGGGAGGCCAGGGACATGGCAGAGCCGAGGATCTTCACGTCCGCCGACGAACTGAAGGCGGCGGTGGGCGAACAGTTGGGTCACAGTGACTGGCTGGAGATCGACCAGAAGCGGATCGACCTGTTCGCGGACGCCACGGGCGACCACCAGTGGATCCACGTGGATCCCGAGAAGGCGGCCGCGGGCCCCTTCGGCACGACCATCGCGCACGGCTATCTCACGCTGTCGCTGCTGCCCGCGCTGGTGCCGCAGGTGATGCGCGTCGAGGGCATGAAGATGGGCGTCAACTACGGTTCGAACAAGGTGCGTTTCCCCGCGCCGGTGCCGGTGGGGTCGCGGCTGCGCGCGACCGCGGTCCTCCAGGAGGTCACCGAGGCCGGCGGCGGAGTCCAGGTCACGGCCGCGGTGACCGTGGAGCGCGAGGGTGGGGACAAACCGGTGTGCGTGGCCGAGTCGGTGTCTCGGTACTACTTCTGAGAGCGGCACCGAAAGCTGCGGGCCGTCCGCGAACTGCGGGCTGTCGGCGAACTGCGGGCCGTCCGCGCACTGAGCTCCGTCCGCGAACTGAGGGTCGTGCGCGGCTGGTCGCGCGAATCCCGGTGCCCCCCATGGGGCAGGGTCACTCCTTGGCCCCGACCATCCGCAGGACGAGGTCGGCGTACAGCGCGCCGACCTCGTCCGGGGTCCGGGGTCCATTGACGTTGAACCAGCGGGCCACGTCGATACAGAGGGAGAGGATGGCGAGCGTGGTGCCGGGGATGTCCGGGACATCGAAGTCGCCCGCGGCCACGCCCTCCTCGATGATGCCGCGCACCTCGGCATCGACCTGGCGCCGCAGGGCGATGATCTCGGCGCGGGCATCCGGGCCGAGCGAGTCCAGTTCGTACTGCACGACCCGTGCGGTGGTGCGGCCGCCCGCGTGCCACCGAACGAAGGAGCTCACAGCGTCGGCGAGGCGCTCGGTCGCCGTGCCCTCGCCCTGGGCGGCCGTCTGCAGGATGTCGAGGGCCTTCTCGTGGCCGATCCTGCTGATGCGGTGGAGCAGCTCTTCCTTGGTCTTGTAGTGGATGTAGAGGGCGGCTGGGCTCATGCCCGCGCGGCCCGCGATGTCCCGGGTCGTCGTCGCGTGGTACCCGCGCTCGGCGAAGGCCTCCACGGCGGCGACGAGCAGCCGTCGGGCCGCGTCCGGGGTGACCTCGGCCCACGGCTGCATCTCGGCGCCGGCCGTCTCCTCCGCCGTACTCATCGCTGTTCGCCCCTTCTCCACTGCCAGGGTGAACACCATACCCCTGAACCTGAGCGAGCGCTTAGTGGACCTACTCAGCGCGCCGCCTCCTGGCGGTCCCTGATCACCTTGGCCAGCGTGAAGGACGAGGTCACCAGATAGAGGACGGCGACGCCCAGGAAGGAGCGCACCCAGGCGTCGGCCTCCAGTTTGAAGATGCCGATGGCGGTCGCGACGATGGCGACGGAGAACGAGGCGACCGCCTGGCCGTAGAAGGCCGCGGTCGACTGCTGCTTGACCGGTGTCCCATTCATGTTCATGCGGACCAGGGTCGGACGATGCGGTCGCCACCACATCCGTTCGGATACTCAGCCCACGTACTCAGAACACCGAGAGCGCCGTTCCGATGGCCCTGCTCAGAAGGCCGAGACTCCCGTCAGCGCACGCCCGACGACCAGCTTCTGGATCTGGCTCGTGCCCTCGTAGAGGGTCATCACGCGGGCGTCGCGCAGCAGCTTCCCCGCCGGGTATTCGTCGATGTAGCCGTAGCCGCCGTAGACCTGGAGGGCGTTGTTCGCGGCGCGCACGGCGGCCTCGGAGGCGAAGAGCTTGGCCTTGGAGGACTCCGTCGCGAACGGCAGGCCACGGTCGATGAGATCGGCGACCCGCCAGGTCAGCAGGCGGGCCGCGTCCACGTCGACGGCGATGTCGCTGAGCAGTTCCTGGACGAGCTGGTGATGGGCGATGGTCTTTCCGAACTGCTCGCGCTCGGTCGCGTAGGTCACCGCCGCGTCCAGTGCCGCCTGGGCTATCCCGACACAGCCCGCGGCCACGGACATCCGCCCCTTGGCGAGTGCGGACATGGCGACGGCGAACCCCTTGCCCTCGGGCGCGATCATGGCGCTCGCCGGCACGCGCACGTCCTGGAGGACCAGTTCGGCGGTGGCCTGTCCACGCAGACCGAGCTTGCCGTGGATGGTGCGGCGGGACAGGCCCGGGGTGTTCGTCGGCACAAGGAAGGCGGAGACACCCTTGTGGTCCGGGGCGTCGGTGGAGCGCGCGAAGAGCAGCACGACGTCGGCCCAGGTGCCGTTCGTGATGAACATCTTGGTGCCGTTGATGACGTAGTCGTCCCCGTCACGTACGGCCTTCGTCGACAGATGGCCCGCGTCCGAGCCGGTGCCGGGCTCGGTGAGCCCGAAGCATCCGACGTACTCGCCGGAAGTCAGTCCCGGCAGCCACCGCCGCTTCTGCTCTTCACTCCCCCAGTACGCGATCGACTTGGCGACCAGGCCCAGTGAGACGGAGACGATTCCGCGCACGGAGGAGTCACCGCGGCCCAGCTCCTCCGTGACGAGGCAGTACGCGAGATGGTCACCGCCGCTGCCTCCGTACCCCTCGTCGATGGTGAGCCCGAGGAAGCCGACCTCGCCGAGCTTCTTCACGATGGACCGGTCGACCTCTTCGGCGCGGTCCCACTCGATGACATGGGGGGCGATCTCGCGGTCCACGAAGTCCTTGGCGAGTTGCCGGACGGCGGTCTGCTCCTCGCTGAGCTCCAGGTTCATGCCGAGTCACCCCACAGATAGACGGACAGCGGCCTTCGGACGTCACACATCGAAAGCCGTACATTGAAAGCCGTACATTTAAATTAGCACTGCTAGTTTCTATGTGCAGCCCTACTATGTGCGCCATGGCCCGACCGCGCAAGCCCCTCCTCAGCACCGACCGCATCGTCCGGACGGCACGGGCCCTGGTGGACGCCGAGGGCCTGGCGGCCGTCTCGACGCGCCGGCTCGCCGCCGAGCTGGGGGTGAGCGGGCCGTCGCTCTACAACCACTTCCGCACCAAGGACCAGATCCTGGAGGCGGTCGCGGACTCGGTCAGCGCGCAGGTCGATCTGTCGATGTTCGAGGACGGCCGTGAGTGGCGTACCGCCCTGCACGACTGGGCCGTCTCCTACCGGGCGGCGCTGCGCGACCATCCGAACATCGTCCCGGTCCTCGCACGCGGGCCCGGGCGCCGCCCCGCCGGGCTCCATCTTGCCGACGCGGTGTTCGGGGCCATGGTCGATGCGGGGTGGCCGGCGGCGCAGGCCACGTCGATCGGGGCGCTGATGCGCTACTTCATCATGGGGTCCGCGCTCGGCTCGTTCGCCGGCGGTTTCGTCGACGACGCGACCGCCTACGATCCCGCCGACTATCCCCACCTCGGGCAGGCTCATCTCCTTGCCGAGCAGCAGGAGAAGATCGACGAGCGGGCGTTCGAGACGGGGCTCAGCGCATTGCTGGACGGGCTGACGCTGCAGTACGAGCGGGTGACTCGGGAGGACTGAGGTTTTTCGCTCCCTCCGCCGCTGCCCATTCCCGTCACTTGGGGGTCCGCCCCCAAACCCCCGCTCCTCAAACCCCCGCTCCTCAAACGCCGGAGGGGCTGAACTTTGCACGGGGGGTCTGGGGGCGGAGCCTCCAGGTACGGGACGGGTAGGGGCGGAGGGGGCGAACAAGCCCGACGCCCCCGCCCGCCACAACCTTTCGGTCCCCGCCGAAGCGTTCATGTCGCATGTTGGGGAGCATGACGAGGCCGAAGGATCCGGTGGGCCCGGGGCTCGCAGCGCTGGCCGGGCTGATGGCGGACGAGACGCGGGCCGGGTTCCTGCTGGCGCTGCTCGACGGGCGGGCATGGACGGCGGGTGAGCTGGCACGGTACGCCGGAGTCGCGCCGTCGACCGCCAGCGAGCACCTCGGCAAGCTGGTGACCGGCGGCCTCCTCACCGAGGAACGACAGGGCCGCCACCGCTACGTACGGCTGGCCGACGCCCGCGTCGCCCAACTCGTCGAGGACCTCGCCGCCCACGTGAGACCACATGCGGCCGAACGCCCGCGCACCCTGCGGGAGTCCAGCGCGGGCTCGGCCATGGCGCGGGGTCGCACCTGTTACGACCACCTCGCCGGACGGCTCGGCATCGCCCTCACCGATGCCCTGACCGGGCGCGGACTGCTCCGCCAGGACACCGGGTTCGCGCTCACGGACGCGGGATTGCGGTGGTTCGACACCGCGGGAATCAGCCTCGACCGCACCGGCCGCCGCCCGCTCACCCGCGCCTGCCTCGACTGGACCGAGCGTCGCCCCCACCTCGCGGGCACGGCCGGCGCGGCGCTGTGCCGTCATGCCCTGGACGCGCACTGGTGTGTACGCATCGGATCGGAACGGGCGGTCAAGGTGACCTCCGAAGGCGAACTCGCCTTCGCGGAGCTGCTGGGGATCGAACCGACGGCGCTCCACTGATCAGGCGAAACGCCCTTACTGGTGCGTCACTGACGGGTCACTCATGCGTCTCGGTGCAAAGCGAAGACGCACTACCCATGCCTACGCGTCTCACCACCGCGTCCGAAGTCCGCCAGCCCCCACCCCGCACCCCCGCCTAGCCTCAGGAGCATGATGACCAAGACCCGACTCGCCGCGCACCCCCGCCGCGCGGAACTGCTCGCCGCGGGCGCGGCGACCGTCACCGTCGTCCTGTGGGCCTCGGCCTTCGTGTCGATCCGGAGCGCGGGGGCCGCGTACTCGCCGGGCGCGCTGGCGCTGGGACGGCTGCTGGCGGGATCCGTCGCGCTCGGGGCCGTCTGTCTCGTGCGCAGAGAGGGGTGGCCTCCGCGCGCTGCCTGGCGCGGGATCGCCATATCCGGACTGCTGTGGTTCGGCTTCTACATGGTCGCCCTGAACTGGGGCGAGCAGCAGGTGGATGCCGGCACGGCGGCACTGGTGGTGAACATCGGGCCGATCCTGATCGCCCTGCTCGGCTCCCGACTGCTCGGTGATCTGATGCCGCCGCGTCTGCTGGCGGGCATGGCGGTGTCGTTCGCCGGCGCGGTCGCCGTGGGGCTGTCGATGTCCGGCGAGGACGGGTCCTCGGTCCTCGGGGTCGTCCTGTGTCTGCTCGCCGCCGTGGGCTACGCGGCCGGGGTCGTCGCGCAGAAGCCGGCGCTCGGGCGGGCGAGCGCGCTCCAGGTCACGACGTTCGGCTGCCTGGTCGGGGCCGTCGCATGTCTGCCCTTTCGCCGTGCAGCTCGTCCAGGAGGCGGCCGACGCGCCCGCCTCGGCCACGCTCAACATGGTCTACCTGGGCGTCTTCCCCACCGCGCTGGCATTCACGACCTGGGCGTACGCACTCGCCCGTACCACCGCGAGCCGGATGGGCGCGACGACGTACGCGGTGCCCGCCCTCGTGGTGCTGATGTCCTGGCTGTTCCTCGACGAGGTCCCGGGGCTGCTCACCCTGGCGGGCGGGGCTCTGTGTCTGGCAGGTGTGGCGGTGTCCCGTTCCCGTCCCCGCGCCGGGAAGGCCGCGGCCCCGGAGCGCACTCCGGAACCGCGGCCCGAGCCCGAGCGGGAACAGGCCTGATTCAAAGGTTCGCTGCCCTGCGTCAGTTCTCGTGCGCCGCCCGGCCCGCGAGGATCCTGATCGAGACGAGGGCGATCACCGCGAGCCCGATGATGTACGCGGATACGGCCATCGACGTGCCGGTCGCCTCGAGGAGCAGCACCATCACGAAGGGGGCCAGTCCGCCACCGAACACGGCCGCGATCTGGTAGCCGAGCGAGGCGCCCGTGTACCGCATCTCGGGCGTGAACAGCTCGGCGAACAGGGCGGCTTGAGGCCCGTACATGATGCTGAGGAAGCAGCTGGCGACGAAGGTGCCGACAGCCAGCCACACCAGTGAACCGGTGTCGATCAGCAGGAACAGCGGAACGGCCCACAGCGCGATGCCGGCCGCCCCGAGCGCGTAGATCCTGATGCGCCCGATGCGGTCGGAGAGCGCGGCCGACGCGGGGATCAGCACGAGCTGAGTGAGGCTGACGCAGAGCGAGACGGTGAGCACCGCGCTGCGTTTCATGTCGAGTTCGCGGGTGGTGTAGTCGAGGACACCCGTGATGAGGATGTAGAAGGTCGCCGTGTTCACGGCGAAGGAGCCGCCCGCGAGGAACACCGTGCCCAGGTGCTCGCGCAGGATCGTGCGCAGCGGAGAGTTCTTGGATCCCTTCTCCTCGGCCGCCAACGCCGCTTCCGCCGCTCGGAATTCGGGAGTCTCCTCGACACGGGTGTGGATGTACCAGGCGAGCCCGAGCACGAGCAGGCCGACCAGGAAGGGCAGTCGCCAGCCCCACGCGGCGAACGCGTTCTCACTGGTGGTCGCCCCGGCGACGAGGAAGACGGTGTTGGCCGTCACCACGCCGATGGGGACGCCGAGTTGGACGAAGCTGCCGTAGACGCCCCGCTTGCCCTCGGGGGCGTACTCGGTGGCGAGCAGCATGGCGCCGCCCCATTGCGCGCCGACGGCGATGCCCTGCACGACGCGCAGGGCAACGAGCAGGATCGGGGCGGCGATGCCGATGGTGTCGTACGTGGGGAGCAGGCCGATGCCCGTGGTGGCCAGGCCCATCAGCGTCAGGGCGAGCACCAGCATGGGTTTGCGGCCGCGCTTGTCGCCGAGGTGGCCCGCGATGACTCCGCCGAGCGGACGGGCGAGGAAGCCCACGGCGAACGTGGCGAACGCGGCGAGCACTCCGGTGGAGGAGCTGCCCGCGGGGAAGTACAGGTCGCCCAGTACGAGGGCGGCCGCGATACCGAAGACGAAGTAGTCGTACCACTCGACGGCCGACGCGAGGGCGGCCGCGGTGGCCACCTTGCGGCGGTTGCGGGTATCGGGAGCGGAGGTCGTGGCGGGGAGAGCGGAAGGTGCCGTGTCCATGCGTGCACACTCCGGTGGGTGCGGGGACGGAACAGGGGGTGGCCGCGGTTCCGGGGAACGTACTGACCGGACGGTATGGGAGTCAACGGGTCGTACAGCAGCAGTTTTTACCTGCGCATGGCAACCAGTGGTGGTCATGGGCACACCGAAGGCCCCGCCCGCGGAATGCGGCCGGGCCCTGGTGGACGCGGGCTAGAAGACGACCAGGGCGCGCCCGCCCTTGCCCGCGATCATGTTGTCGAAGGCCGCCGGGATGCCGTCGAGGGCGATCCGGTCGGTGACCAGGCCGCCGAGGTCGAGGCGGCCGGCGCGGATGTGCTCCGCCAGCACCGGCAGATCCCGCGCCGGATCGGAGTTGCCGTACACGCAGCCCGAGAGCGTCCTGCCCCAGTGGAAGATCTCCAGCGCGTTGAAGGTGACCTGCTGGTCCTTGCCGCCGATGCCGACGACCGTGGTGCGGCCGCCGCGCCGGGTGGAGTCCCAGGCGGTGCGGATGGTCACGGCGCGACCCACGCACTCGACGGCCACGTCGACGCCCTGCTTGCCGGTCAGCGCGCGGATCTCGCGTGCGGTGGTGTCGGAGGCGACGACGTAGTCCGTCGCGCCCGCCTCCCGCGCAAGGGACTCCTTCGCGGGCGAGACGTCGACCGCGACGATCTTCGACGCGCCCGCGATCCGGGCGGCCTGGAGGGCCGCGAGCCCGACCCCGCCGGCCCCGAACACCGCGACGGTCTCGCCCTGTCGGACCTGGGCGGAGTGGTGGACGGCGCCGTATCCGGTGAGGACGGCGCAGCCCAGGAGGGCCGCGTCGGCGAGGGGCACGCCGTCCGGTACAGGGAGGACGCATCCGGCGGCCACGACGGTCTCCTCGGCGAACGCGGCGACGTTCAGGCCGGGATGGAGGTCACTCCCGTCGGAGGCGCGGCGCGCGTACACGTCTGCGGCGCCGGTCAGCGCGTTGGCGCACAGCCAGACCTCGCCGAGCGAGCAGGCGTGACAACTTCCGCAGGAAGGCGCCCAGTTGAGGATGACACCATCACCGGGGACGACATGGGTGACGCCCTCACCGACGGAGACGACGGTGCCGGCGCCCTCGTGGCCCAGGACGGCGGGGACGGGCACCCGCATGGTGCCGTCGGACAAGGAGAGGTCGGAGTGGCAGACTCCGGCCGCGGCGAGCCGGACGCGGACCTGCCCGGGGCCGGGTTCCGGCAGGTCGATCTCGGCGATCTCCAACGGAGCGCCCACGGCGGGAAGTACGGCAGCGCGAACCACGTGAATGCTCCTGGGCCTAGAACTGAAGGGACTTGGTCTGGAGGTACTCGGACAGCCCGTGCGAGCCCAGCTCGCGCCCCACACCCGACTGCTTGTAACCACCGAACGGGGCAAGGGGGTTGAAGCGTCCGCCGTTGATGTCGACCTGCCCGGTGTCGAGCCGCCGCGCGAAGGCGACCGCCTCGGCCTCCTCGCCCGCCCACACCGCGCCCGCGAGCCCGTACACCGTGCCGTTGGCGATCCGGACGGCGTCCTCCTCGTCCTCGTACCGGATGATCGACAACACCGGTCCGAAGATCTCCTCCTGAGCGATCGTCATATCGGGTGTGACGTCGGCGAAGACGGTCGGGCTGACGAAGTACCCCTGCTCGCGGGGAGATTCGGGGCCGCCCGCGACGAGCCGGGCGCCCTCCGCGACGCCCTTCTCGATGTAACTCCGCACCCGCTCTCGCTGCTTGGCGTTGACGACCGGGCCGATGCGGTCGCCGTACTTCGCCGCGGCGGCCGCGGCCAGCCCGACCGCCTCGTCGTACCGCGCGCTGTGCACCAGCATGCGGGTCCAGGCGCTGCACGTCTGGCCGGAGTTGGACATCACGTTGGCGACGCCGACATTGACGGCCTTGGCCAGGTCGGCGCTCGGCAGGACGACGTTGGCGGACTTTCCGCCGAGTTCGAGGGCGACCCGCTTGACCGCGGCGCCGGCGGTCGCGCCGATCCGCTTGCCGACCGCGGTGGAGCCGGTGAAGGAGACCAGATCCACGTCCGGGTGTTCGGCGAGGGCCTGTCCGGCGACCGGGCCGAGGCCGGTGACGAGGTTGAAGACACCGGCCGGGACGCCCGCCTCGGCCACGGCCTCCGCGAAGAGCTGGGCGGTGAGCGGGGTGTCCTCGGCGGGCTTGAGCACCACCGTGCAGCCCGCGGCCAGCGCCGGGGCAACCTTGGCCACGATCTGGTGCAGCGGGTAGTTCCAGGGCGTGATCGCGCCGACGACACCGACGGGCTCCTGGTAGACGGCCGAGTTCCCGACCTTCTCCTCGAAGGCGTACGTCGCCGCAAGTTCGGCGTACGAGCCCGCCACCGCGATCGGCACGCCCGCGTGCACCATCTGCGAGAACGCCAGCGGCGAGCCGAGCTCGGCGGTGACGGTCTCGGCGATCTCGTCCTTGCGGGCGACGAGCACGTCACGCAGGGCGCCGAGCCTGGCGGCCCGCTCGGCGGGCGGAGTCGCGGCCCAGCCGGGGAAGGCGGCACGTGCGGCCCGTACGGCGGTGTCGACGTCCTCGGCGGTGCCCGCCGGGACCCGGGCGATCACCTGCTCGTCGACGGGGTTCACGACCTCGATCGTGTCCGCGCCGGCGGCGGGGCGCCAGGCGCCGTCGATGTACATACCGTCGTGTGCCTTCATCGTGTTCCTCCCGGGCGGGGCCGCGTCGTCCGGACCCTAAACTAGCGATGATAGTTTTCGGGCGCCAGAGGGACCCGGCGGAACCGGCCCGACCGGCCCCCAGGGGCATCCTCGGACCGGGCGGCTCAGAAGTCGACCCTAGTCCGATCGTCCACCCTGGCCACGGACTCCTGGGCGAAGGCCTTCTCGTACGCGCGCCGGATCTCCTCGATCTTCTTGTCGCTCGCGCCCGCCTGCGCCACCGGATACATCAGGATCAGCTCGTACGACCGCTCGCGCTCGATCGCGCCGTGCGCGTCCCGCCACTGGCCGCGCCCGTTCTGCACGGTGAGCCCGTCCGGAAAGTCCGGCGTCACCTCCTTGTCGACAAAGGCCATGAACTGCCGGTCGGTGACGGCCGCGCCGCCGTCGGGCCGTTCGGTGCCGAAGAAGAGCCGGCTCTCGATGTACGCCTCGCCACGGACCGGGGCCTGCGGGTCCGGGTCGTCGAGGAGGGCGTACGCCGTCGGGGCGCCGGCGGCGAGCAGGGCGGTGGCGGTCACGGCACCCAGACGGGAGCGGGTGCTGCTGTACAGGGTCATGCCCGCCTGCCTAGCGGAACTTACTCCTCCAGATCCGGCAGCCGCGCCGGAGCCGGGCAGATGCGTTCACCGTGCTGGTCGAAGACGAACAGATGGGCGATGTCGACGAGGAGGGGAACCTGCATGCCGTGGCGGAGTTCGATGTCGGGGGTGGTGCGGACGACGAGGTCACCGGGCAGGCGGCCGTCCGGCGGTGCCGGTTCGGGGTCGTCGGGTCCCGCGTCCCCGGGATGCTCCAGGACCACGACCGGCCCGGCCCGCAACGCTCCGGCGCGCTCCCGCAGCCGGTCCAGGACAGTGCCCTCGCGGCGCCGCCGCCGGGCCGGACGGGTCGGGCGCGGTGCCTCCAACTCCGGTACGACGGCGGGCCGCGAGCCGGTGTTGAAGTGGACGAGGACCTCGTGCCCCTGGAACTCCACATGCTCGACGAGCCCGCTGATCGCCACCTCGCCCGGCCGCGCGGCGGACGGCTTGGCGAGCCGGATCGCCTCGGAACGCAGCCCGACGATGACCTCGCGGCCCTGTTGCACCCGCAGCAACTGGTGGTCCAGGGAAAGCGGTTCGGGCAGCCTCAGGTACTGCTTGCCGAGGCTGATCGACATGGCTCCGTCGAGCGGCGCCCGGACGAGGCCGCGCAGCAGGTTGATCCGCGGGGTACCGATGAAGGCGGCGACGAAGACGTTCGCGGGCAGCCCGTAGACCGTGCGCGGCGTGCCCAGCTGCTGCAGAACTCCGCCGCGCAGCACCGCGACCCGGTCGCCGAGCGACATCGCCTCGGCCTGGTCGTGGGTGACGTACACCGTCGTCGCGCCCAACTCCCGGGTGAGCTTGGAGATTTCGGCCCGCAGGTGATTACGGAGCTTGGCGTCGAGGTTGGACAGCGGCTCGTCCATCAGGAAGGCGGAGGGGTGGCGGGCGATCGCCCGGCCCATGGCGACACGCTGGCGTTCGCCGCCGGAGAGCTGGTTGGGAAAGCGGTCGAGGAGGTCCTGGATGCCGAGCATCCGGGCGGTGGCGTCCACGCGCGGACGCGGATCCTCGCCGGGCGTCTCGATACGCAACGGGAAGCCGATGTTGTCGCGGCTGGTCATGCTCGGATAGAGCGCGAAGTTCTGGAACACCATCGCCATGTCCCGCCCGGACGGCGGCAGATCGTTGGCGTACTCGCCGTCGAGGCGCACCTCGCCCTCGGTGACCTCCTCGAGCCCGGCGATCATTCTCAGCACGGTCGACTTGCCGCAGCCGGACGGCCCGAGCAGCACGAGGAACTCGCCCGGCCGGATGTCGAGCGACAGCCGCTCCACCACGCGGACACCGCGAGTGTACGACTTGCTGACGTTGTGCAGAGTGATGGCGCGTGTCATGACGGATGCCCCCGGGGGCTCACGGGACTCTGGTGCTCCGCGGTCGAACGTCCCGTGCGGGTCGAACGGGACGTATGAGTCACGGAAGTTAACGGACCGCGCACGCCCGGGGGAAGATGCGCGGCGGGATCGGACGGTCCGGTTCGACACGGGCGGAAACGGACGATCGCGTACCGGTAGAGCGCAGGACCGGGTACCGGGGGAAGCGGAAGATCGGATACCGGGGAACCGACACCTCCATCGCACGCCGCCGGGCTCGACGCGGTGCGTGCCTCACGTGGTGCGCGTCCGCCTCCGGGTCTCGGTGAGGTGGGCGAACACGACGACATTGGCGGCGTAGCCCCTCTTGCGGCCGCACACACCGCCGCACGTCATCAGACGCAGTTCGGGGCGCCCCCTGTCGCCGTACAGCTCCTTGTCGGGGAAGTGCGCCTTCTCGTACGTCTTCACGGCGTCCACCGTGTAGACGGCGGCCCGCCCGTCGACGCGCCGGACTTCGACGAGCCTGCCGGGCCGGAGTTGGCCGAGCGCGACGAAGACCGCGGGCCCCGTCCTGGTGTCGCGGTGGCCGACCACGCCGGCCGTGCCCGACTCGCCCGGCGTCGGCCCGGCGGCCTTCGGGTCGTCTCTCTGCTCGTCGACCAACGTACCCGAGTCGTGGATCTTGACGTCGCCGTTGTCTCCAGGCGCGGCAACAGCGCCCTACGCCCCGTCAGATGTCGCTCTTCCTGCGCAACGGCACCCTGGCCCGCGGAGTCTCAGCCTCACCGCTGACTCGCGCAGACTTCTCCGGCGAGCGCAGCGCGATCCCCGACGACAGAAGCAACAACGCGCCGAGCATCACGAACGGCGCGGCCACGCCCGCGACACCTGCGACCAGACCCGCCGTGGCGGGGGCGGCGACCTGACCGAGCCGGTTGCCGGTCAGGCGCAGGGCGAGGGCCGTGGAACGGGCGCCGTCGGGGGCGGCCTGGACGACCGTCGTCATGGAGAGCGGCTGACCGACACCGAGACAGAAGCCGAGGGCGATGAGCATCAGGGCCAGCGCCCACACCGGCACCGGCAGCGCGATGCCGGCGCACAGCACACCCCCCAGCAAACACGTCACGGTCAGCAGCAGAGACCGGCCGAGCAGCCGCAGCAGCGGCGTCAGCACCAGGCGGCAGGCGATGGTGGCCGCCGCACGCAGACTGAGCAGCACACCGATCACCGACGGCGCGATACCCCGATGCTCGCCGACGACCGGCAGATACGCGGTGAGGACATCCGTCGCGGACAGCACGGCAAGGCTGATGAAGATGCCCGCCGGCACGCCCCGGGCCCGCAGGATGCGCTGGACGGGCACGCGTTCGCCCGGTGCAGTACGGGACTTGACGGCCGTACGATCCTCGATGCGCCACAGCGAAGTGAACGAGACCGCGGCGACCACACCCGCCACGAGCAGCGCGAGCGCGCTGCTGCCCGCCATGTCCGGACCGCCGATCAGAACACCCGCCGCGATCGGGCCGATCAACTGGCCGAGCGAGACCCCGATGGTGAAGTGGCCGAAGTTGCGGTCCTGTTCGTGCGGGGCGGACTGGCGGGCGACGAGCGACTGGCCACCGATCACGAAGCAGAGGTGGCCGAGGCCCATGACTCCGCTCCACGCCGCCATCGCGGGCAGCGAGTCCGCCGTACCGCTCAGCGCACAGCCGCCGGCTACGAGCACGACACCGGCGGGCAGCAAGGGCGCACACCGGCCGTGGTCCGTGCGACGGCCCAGCGGTACGGCGGCGAACAGCGGCAACAGCGCGTAAACGGCCGCGATCACACCGACCGCGCGCTCGTCCGCGCCCAGCGCGAGGGCCCGGTAGGAGACGGCGGGCCGGGCCATCGACACCGCTCCCTGTGTGAAGGTGAAGGCGATGACGAGGCGCAGCAGCCAGCCTCGGTTCCGACCGGGCCCCACAGTGATCCTCCATCCGATGACGGACGACAGATGACAGAAGACGGGTGACGGGTGGCAGATAACAGATGACAGATTTCAGCTGACAGATAACAGATATCGACGTCTGTCATCCGTCATCTGTCACCTGCTGGCCGTTCAGCCGATACCTGCCACCCGACAACCGTCGATCAGATGATGCCGAACAGAATTCCGGCCCCCAGCACCACCAGCGACGTGAGCGCCGCCCACTTCACCACGAACCTCGTGTGGTCGCCGAACTCCACCTTCGCCATGCCGACCAGGACGTATACAGCCGGCACCAGCGGGCTCGACATGTGCAGCGGCTGACCGACGAGCGAAGCGCGGGCGATCTCCAGGGACGAGACGCCGTGCGCCTGACCCGCCTCGGCGAGCACAGGAAGGATGCCGAAGTAGAAGCCGTCGTTCGACATGAAGTAGGTGAGCGGGATGCTCAGGACGCCGGTGACGAGGGCCATGTGCGGGCCCATTCCGTCCGGGATGTTGGAGACCAGCCACTTGGCCATGTGGTCGACCATGCCGGTGCCCTGCAGGACGCCGGTGAAGACGGCGGCGGCGAAGACCATGCCGGAGACGTTGAGGACGTTCTCGGCGTGGGCGCCGAGGCGGGCCTTCTGGTCGGGCATGTGCGGGAAGTTGACGGTGAGCGCGAGCGCGGCGCCGAGCAGGAAGAGGACCGGGATCGGCAGCCACTCCATGATCATGGCGGTGAGCAGGGTGACCGTCAGGAGCGCGTTGAACCAGTAGAGCTTGGGGCGCAGGGTGGCGCGGTTCGGGTCGAGCCCCTGGAAGCCGTCACCCTCGGAGGAGTCGGCCTCGGAGGAGTCCGCGTCCGTACCGGATCCCGAACCGCCGGTCGCCACCGCCTTCTTGCCACCGGAGCCGGTGCCTGACCCGCCGGAGCCCGCGCCGACCAGAACCGTCTCCGCCTCCTGCGGCTCCAGCACCTCGTCCAGCGTCAGGACGCCCAGACGCTTGCGCTCGCGGCGACCGAGGACGTACGCGAGGGCGAAGACGCCGAGCAGACCGACGGCGAGGGCAGGGATCATCGGGACGAAGATGTCGCTCGCGTCGAGCTTCAGCGCGGTCGCGGCGCGGGCGGTCGGGCCGCCCCAGGGCAGCGTGTTCATCACGCCGTTCGCCATCGCGGCGACACCGGTCATCACGACCAGGCTCATCTTCAGGCGCTTGTACAGCGGGTACATCGCCGAGACCGTGATCATGAAGGTGGTCGAGCCGTCCCCGTCGAGGGAGACGATCGCGGCGAGGACCGCCGTGCCGACCACGATCCGCAGTGGGTCGGCCTTACAGAACTTGAGGATCCCCCGGACGATCGGGTCGAAGAGACCGACGTCGATCATCACACCGAAGTAGACGATCGCGAACATCAGCATCGCCGCCGTGGGAGCGAGGCTGGTGACGCCGTCGATGACGTAGTCACCGAGCTTGGCGCCCTTTCCGACGAAGACACAGAAGAGTGCCGGGATCAGCACGAGCGCCGCGATCGGCGACATCTTCTTCAGCATGATCAGGACCAGGAAGGTCGCGATCATGGCGAAGCCGAGGATGGTCAGCATGAATGAATACCTAACGTTCGCCCTTGAACTCCCACCAGGGCCGGCGGTAGGGCGACGTTAGGTCGGGCCCGCAAGCGTTAACAAGATGTTGACACGCGAGCAATAAGCGCAAAACTCCAGGTCACAGGCTTGTCTCGGTGAGCGCGAGCTCCACGGGCACGCCGTTGAGCACCGCCGTGCCCGACAGCGGATCGAGGAGCGAGCCGTCGAGGAGCTGATTGACGTTGACGCCCGGGTCCAGGGCGGCGTGGCTCATCCGGGTGCCGGGGCGGTTGTGTCCCCAGCCGTGCGGCAGGCTCACCACACCGCGTCGTACGGCGTCGGTGATCTCGGCGGGGGCCGTCACCTCTC
Organism: Streptomyces sp. NPDC027189; assembly: GCF_055566975.1. Taxonomy (NCBI): domain Bacteria; kingdom Bacillati; phylum Actinomycetota; class Actinomycetes; order Kitasatosporales; family Streptomycetaceae; genus Streptomyces; species Streptomyces sp. NPDC027189. Next base: position 143,905 of record NZ_JBVHRI010000005.1, on the reverse strand, counting down.
CCCCGGCGCCCTTGACGCGGACGGCAGCTCCGTCGATGAGCCCGAGGCGTTCGGCGTCCTCGGGGTGGATGTGCACGGTGCAGCGGTTGGAGCCGCCGGTGAGGGCGGGCACGTTGTGCATCCAGCTGTTGTTGGAGCGCAGATGGCGGCGGCCCACCAGCACCAGGGCCGCCGGGCGCTCACGCAGGGCGTCGCGCAGGCGCGGCAGATCGTCGGCGATCGGGCCGGGCAGCAGCTCGATCTTCCCGCTGGGCGTCTTCAGTGGCTGCGGCAGGCGCGGCCGCAGCGGGCCGAGGTCGATGCCGTGCGGATGGGCCAGCAGCTTCGCGAGGCTCAGCCCGTCCGGCCTGGCGCCGAAACCGTCGCCGTACGGGCCCAGGCGCAGCATCATGTCGAGCCGCCGCTCGGAGCCGTTGTCACCGGTGAGTTGGTCGGCGAGTTCCTTCGGGTCGCGGCCGTGCACCGAGGAATGCGCCTCGGTGACGGACTTGCCGAGGGTGGTGTCGATGACCATGGCGTCCACGGCGGACGGGTCGGCGCCGTGCATGCCGGTCGCGGCGAGGACGAGCCGCGCGAGGATCTCGGTCTCGGCCATGCGGCCCTGCTCCAGCGGGACGGCCGGGCGGTTGTAGCGGACCTGGTTGCGTACGGCGAGGGTGTTGAAGGCGAAGTCGTGGTGCGCGCTCTGCGAGGGCGGGGGCGGCGGCAGAACGACGTGGGCGTGGCGCGAGGTCTCGTTCAGGTAGGGGTCGACGCTGACCATGAAGTCCAGCGAGTCCAGGGCCTTGTCGAGGCGGTCGCCGTCCGGGGCGGACAGTACGGGGTTGGCGGCGACGGCGATGACGGCGCGGACCGGGCTGCCGTCCTGGGTGGCGGTGTCGATCTCCTCGGCGAGGGCGGAGAGCGGCAGTTCGCCCTTGGCTTCGGGATAGCGGCTCACCCTGCTGTGCCAGCGGCCCAGCGCGAAGCCGTGTCCGGGGCCTGCGGGCCGGGGTGTCTTGTCGGTCGCGGCCTGCGGGAAGAGGGCGCCGCCGGGCCGGTCGAGGTTGCCGGTGAGGATGTTGAGGACGTCGACGAGCCAGCTGGCGAGCGTGCCGTGCGGGACGGTGCAGCTGCCGATGCGGCCGTAGACGGCGGCGGTGGGCGCGGCGGCGAGCTCGCGCGCCAGTACCCGGATGGTGTCCGCGTCGACGTCGCAGGCCTCGCTCGCGGCCTCGGGGGTGAAGTCGCGTACGGCGTCGGCGAGTTCGTCGACGTCCTGGACGTGCGGGGCGAGCGCGCCGAGGTCGACGAGCTTCTCCTCGAAGAGGACGTACGCCATCGCCGCGAGCAGCAGTGCGTCGGTGCCGGGTCGGATCGCCACATGCCGGTCGGCGAGCTTGGCCGTACGCGTCCGGCGCGGGTCGATGACCGTCAGCGTGCCGCCGCGTGCGCGCAGCGCCTTGAGCTTGCCGGGGAAGTCGGGGGCGGTGCACAGGCTCCCGTTGGATTCCAGGGGGTTGGCGCCGATGAGCAGGAGGTGGTCGGTGTGGTCGAGGTCAGGTACGGGGATCGCGTTGGCGTCGCCGTACAGCAGTCCGCTGGAGACGTGCTTGGGCATCTGGTCGACGGTGGAGGCGGTGAAGAGGCTGTGGGTGCGCAGCGCGGTGAGCAGGACGGGCGGGTAGAGGGCGCCGGCCATGGTGTGCACGTTCGGGTTGCCGAGGACGATGCCGACGGCGTGCGGCCCGTACTGCTCGACGACGGGCCTCAGTCCCGCGGCCACCGCGTCGAACGCCTCCTCCCAGGTCGTCTCCCGCAGCTCGCCGTCCTTGCGGACGAGGGGAGCGCGCAGCCGGTCCGGATCCCCGTCGACCGCCCCGAAGGAGGCGCCCTTGGGGCAGATGAACCCCTTGCTGAACACATCGTCGCGGTCGCCCCGGGCTCCGGTCACCCGGATGCCCTCGATGGTGAGCGTCAGCCCGCAGGTGGCCTCGCAGAGCGGGCACACGCGCAAGGCGGTGCGGGAGTCGGGGGTGGTGCCGGAGGTGCGGGACACGGGTCCTCCCGGAGGGCGGTGACGGCGATGGCACGCGGACTGGGGCCGAGCATACCGACCGGTACGCATGGAGGGGAGGGGTCAGTGGGGGTGCGGTCGGAAATGTGCGAGCGGCCCACCGCCCACGTGAACCCTTCAGTCCAGGACCCTGGCCAGGTACGCCCGCAACAGCTCCCGCGCCTCCTCGATAATCCGCTCGTCCCCCTCCGGCGCGACCCGGAAGGCCAGGTGGACCAGGGTGTCCGCGGTCTCCACGGCGATCAGGAAGGTGCGGCGGAGGTCCTCGTCGGGGGTGCGGTCGAGGTAACCGGAGAGCAGTTCGGTGAGGCGGTCGGCAACTCGGGTGTTGGGCTGAGCGGTTCCGGAGCCGACGGGGATCTGGTTGCCGAAGTCGACGAGGGAGAAGCCGGGCGCGGTGCGCTTCATGGCGAGGTATTCGTCGAGCACGGCGTCCATGGCGGCGCGCCAGCCACCGCCTCCCGTCTCCAGGAGGCGCTCGGTGACGCGCTCGGCATAGCGCTCCAGGTTGCGCTGGGCGAGCGCGTCGGCCATGGCGCGCTTGTTGCCGAAGAAACGGTAGACGGAGCCGATGGGCACACCGGCCCGCTGGGCCACGGCACGGGTGCTCAGGGCGTCGTAGCCGACCTCGTCGAGGAGGTCGGCGCAGGCGTCGAGGATTCTGGTCAGTCGTTCGGCACTGCGCCGTTGTACGGGCGCTCTGCGCAGCGAGGTCGCATGGGGCACGGGCTTCATGATGCCTTTCCGCCGGGGTCCGGTGAACCTCCCGTATCAGTACGGGCCCCGGTGCCGGTCCCACTCATGGTCGGGGTCGCGGTCGGTGGCGCCGCCGACCCGGCCTTCGACGCCGTGATGTCGGCGGTGCTCTCGACCGGCTTGCTGTGGACGGCCCACACGGTGCCGTCGTCCGCGTACAGACGCGCGGTGACATGGTGCGTGCCGCGCGGGACGAGGTCGCCGGCGAGGTGGTACTCGGCGGTGCGGAGCCGGGCGATGGTCCGGCCGTCCACGTACAGGTGGGCGATGCCCCGGCCGGCCATGGGCACGGGGCGCGTGCCGGTGGGCGAGAAGCGGAAGTGGTGGACGGTCAGTGTCACGTCCCAGCTGTCGTCGGAGTCCGGCTGGACCTCGATCTCGACTTCCGGTGCACCCTTTTTGTCCACTTCACGGTAGAGCCGCCCCTCCTCGTCGGTCTCGTCCAGCAGCTTGCCCACGGGCGAGGCCGACGTTCCGTCCTTCCGCTCGTGCGCGTCGCTGGTGGCGCAGCCCGCCGATCCGCCGAGCAGGGCGCAGACCGCGAGCGCGGCGAGCAGTCCACGCGTCCACGACATGCCGGGGAGCGTAGAACACCGCTCTGACAGTCGGATCCCCCTGGAGTCGGGTTCTTGGGTGGTACGCCGAGCCCTGAGTGGTACGCCGGGAGGCGAATTCGGCCACCTCGGCGCGCCGGCCATGGCCGATCCCGCGCGACGCGCGGAGTCGACCCCTTGCGCGCGGAAAACCTGAATCCTACGGTGATGCATAGGAATCAGGCGCGAGGGAGCGATCATGAGCGGGGACGCGAGGAAGACGGCCGAGGGGCTGACCTACCTCTCCGGTTTCGGCAACGAATTCAGCTCGGAGGCGGTCCCGGGGGCACTGCCGCACGGCCGCAACTCGCCGCAGCGGGCACCGCTCGGGCTGTACGCGGAGCAACTGAGCGGTACGGCGTTCACCGAGCCGAGGGCGCACAACCGGCGCTCATGGCTGTACCGGATCCATCCGTCGGCCGCGCACCCCGCGTTCACCCGCGTGGACAACGGCGCGCTCCGCACGGCTCCCTTCACGGAGACGGCGCCCGACCCGAACCGGCTGCGCTGGAACCCGCTGCCCGAGCCCCCGGCCGGGACGGATTTCGTACAAGGCCTGTGGACCCTCGGCGGCAACGGCGACGCGACCCAGCGCACCGGCATGGCGGTGCACCTGTATCACGCCAACTCCTCGATGGAGCGGGTGTTCAGCGACGCCGACGGTGAACTGCTGATCGTTCCGGAGCGCGGCGGGCTGCTGCTGCGGACCGAATTCGGCCTGCTGCATGTGGAGCCGAGCCAGGTGGCGGTGATTCCCCGTGGTGTCCGCTTCCGTGTGGACCTCCTGGACGATTCCGCCCGGGGCTATGTGTGCGAGAACTATGGGGCGCCCTTCCGGCTGCCCGACCTCGGCCCAATCGGTGCCAACGGTCTCGCCAACGCCCGCGACTTCCTCGCGCCCGTCGCCGCGTACGAGGACGTCGAGGGCCCGGTGGAGGTGGTGAACAAGTTCTGCGGCAACCTCTGGACGGCGACGTACGACCACTCGCCGCTGGATGTGGTCGCCTGGCACGGCAACCATGTGCCGTACATCTATGACCTGCGCCGTTTCAATGTGATCGGCACCATCAGCTACGACCATCCGGACCCGTCGATCTTCACGGTGCTGACGTCCCCGTCGGACACCCCGGGCCTGGCCGGCGTCGACTTCGTGGTCTTCGCGCCGCGCTGGCTGGTGGGCGAGAACACGTTCCGGCCGCCGTACTTCCACCGGAATGTGATGAGCGAGTACATGGGGCTCGTCGAGGGCGCGTACGACGCGAAGGCAGAGGGCTTCGTTCCGGGCGGCGGCTCGCTGCACAACATGATGTCCGCGCACGGGCCGGACCGCGAGACCTTCGACCGGGCGAGCGCCGCGGAGCTGCGCCCGCAGAAGATCGACGACGGGCTCGCCTTCATGTTCGAGACGCGCTGGCCGGTCACCGCGACGGCCCAGGCGGCGCGGGCGGAGCATCTGCAGCAGGGGTACGACGACGTGTGGCAGGGCCTCCAGCGGCACTTCCGACCGGACTCCCGCCCGGTGGACTGAGATTCACCGCCCGTTGCATTCACGGCCCGCGACCGGTACGGATACCCTCGTGACCTCCTTCTCACCGGACTCGATCGTCCTGAACCGCAAGCTGCCGCTCTGGTATCAGGTCTCGCAGTCCCTGCGTGCCTCGATACTCGGCCGTTCGCCCCAGGACCCGCTGCGGCTGCCCACGGAGGAGCAACTGGCGGGGCACTACGGGGTGAGCGTGCTGACCATGCGGCAGGCGCTCAAGGAGTTGGAGGACGAGGGGCTCATCACGCGCCATCGCCGGCGGGGCACCTTCATCGAGCCGAGCGCTCAGCGGGGCGCGCCCGTGCGGCTGCTCGGCTCGGTGGACGCGATTGTCGCCCAGCAGTCCGGCATGGCCACCGAGCTGCTGGAACAGGGGAAAGCTCCGGTTTCAGGGGAATTGGTGGAGTATTTTCCGGACTTGGACGAGGTCGCGACGTATCACCGGTTGCGCGGCGACGAGAAGACGGGCGAGCCGACGAACCACGCGCGCAACTACATCAGGCCGGAGCTGGCGGAGCGCATCGACCGGGAGGATCTGATCCGCTGGCCGATGACCAAGGTGCTGCGGGACGTGATCGGCGTCAGCATCAGCCGCATCACCGACACCGTGGAGGCGCGGCTCGCGGACCCGGAGACGGCGCGGCTGCTCCAAGTACCGCTGCTCAGCCCGATCCTGCGCTACACGGGCGTCATCTACGACCAGGACGGGCGGGCCCTCGACGTGGCCGTCATCCACTACCGGGGCGACCGCTTCTCCTTCACGGTCACCCTCGACACCCACTGATCACGTCGTACGATGCCGAGCGTGACGCACGACGACGCTCCGCTGCTCGCGGACCTCATGCCGTGGTCCGTCGCACCGCCGAGGCTGGGCCGGGGGTGGCCGACGGCCGCCGACGCCGCGACCCTGAGGGCGCGCTGGGACGCCTTGATGAAGACCGAAGGGCCCGACCGCGAGACGCTGTTCGGCCCGACGCGCTCGCGCACGACGCACTCGGCGGTGGCGCAGCTGCCGGGGCAGTCCACGGGGACGGGCCGTCTTGCGCGCGAGTCGGGTCCCTGCGCTGAGCCGGTACGCGTCCTGCGCGGGCCTTTCGACGAGCAGTGGCTGATTCCCGACCACCGGCTGATCGACGCGGCGCGCCCCGAGTTGTGGCGGGTGGCCGACGAGCAGCAGGTGTTCGCGGTCGAGCAGACGGTGGTTCCCGATTCGTCGGGGCCGGTGCTGCTGGCCGCCTCCGTCCTGCCCCTGAGCGCCGGTCGCGCGGGCCGCGTCCGCCCCCTCTACCGGCGCCCCGCCGGCCTCGAACCGAATCTGGCCCCGGGCCTGTTGGAGCACCTCGGCACTCGCCTGGGCCACTCCCCAACCCCCGGCGACGCCCTCGCCTGGACGGTTGCGGTCGCGCGCGCCGGGCGCGACGGACGGGCCGTCCCGCTCACCGCCGACCGCGAAGTATGGGCGCACGGCGTCGAGTTGGGCCGCCGGATGCTGTGGCTGATGCGCCGCGACGGCGAGCGCCCCAAGCTTCCCGGCGGCCGCCGCCCCTATGTCCGCGCCCCGCTCCCGACCCGCCCGCTGGAGTTGCACTACGACCGTGACGAGGAGGCTCTCCACCTCGACGAGGGCCGGATCTCGCCCGTACCCCCGGAGGCCTGGGACTTCGAGGCGGGCGGCGTGCGCGTGCTGGAGCAGTGGTTCACGGCCAGGACGGAACTGCCGCCCGAGCCGGGCACCCTGGAGGCGATCCGGCCCGCCACATGGCCGCAGGCCTGGACGTCCGAACTGCTGGAACTCGTCACGGTACTGGCACTGCTAGCGGAACTGCGGCCCCAGCAGGCCGAGTTGACGATCGAGTCACCGATCACTCAGGCCGAGCTGCGCAAGGCGGGCGTGCTCCCGGTTCCGGACACGGCGCGTCGGCCGGCCTCCGTCCTCGACCACCACGAAGAAGGCCCGGAAGGGCAGTTCGCGCTGATCTAGCCCTTCGGTTCGAACGCGTCGAGGACCCGCCCCAGCGCCCGCTCGAACACCGCCTCCAGATCGATGGGCCCGGCGTCCTCCATGAAGGCCGCGGCCATGCGCGGATAGGCACCGGTCGCCACCTGCGACCCCAGATAGGCGATCCGGACCGCGTTCTCCTGCTCCTCCGACCAGGGCAGCGAACGCGTGCGTTCGGCGGTGGCCAGTTCATTGCCGACGTAGGTCGTCACGACCCCGTTGAGCATCGCGATCAGCTCGATCTTCGTGCCGTACCGCGCCTCGAGCGGGTCGAGGCAGGTCAGGCAGTGCTCCAGGTAGCGCAGGGCGTTGGGGCTGAAGCCGTAGACCGGGGACATGAGACCCGGCAGCCAGGGGTGACGGTGCATGAGGGCTCGGGTCTGACGGGCGACCCGGAGCATGTCGGCGCGCCAGTCGCCCGAGGGCTCCTGGATGTCGTGCTCGCCGCTGATGGCGTCGACCATCAGCTCGTACAGGTCCTCCTTGCGCGGCACGTAGTTGTAGAGCGACATCGTGCCGCAGCCCAGCTCGGCGGCCACGCGCCGCATCGAGACCGCGTCGAGCCCCTCCGTGTCCGCGATCCGCACGGCGGCGGCCGCGATGTCCGCACGGCTGTACGCCGGCCGCGGACCACGGCCCGCGCGCTCGGGACGGGCCCAGATCACTTCGGGTACGGCGTTGCGCCCTGCCATTGGTCGATCACCTCGCGACCATCCTAGTTACGTACAGCGTACGTAGTGCGTTATGGTCGCCCCATGGCTACTACGTACGCTGTACTTAGTGAGGGTCTGGAGAAACGCTTCGGGGACGTCCATGCCGTGCGCGGCCTGGATCTGGCCGTGGCGGAGGGCACGGTCTGCGGAGTGCTGGGGCCCAACGGCGCGGGCAAGACCACGGCCGTACGGCTGCTCACCACACTGCTGCGACCCGACGCGGGGTCCGCGCGTGTCGCCGGGCACGATCTCGTGCGGGAGGCCGCGGCCGTCCGCCGGAGCATCGGGGTCACCGGGCAGTACGCCTCGGTCGACGGCGACCTCACCGGACGCCAGAACCTGCGGCTCTTCTCGAAGCTGCACCGCGTGCGGGACGCGGGGGCGCGGGCGGCCGAGCTTCTCGACCGCTTCGGGCTGGCCGAGGCCGCGGACCGCCCGGCGTCCACCTACTCGGGCGGCATGCGGCGCCGCCTCGACCTGGCGGCAAGTCTGATCCGCCGCCCCGCGGTGCTCTTCCTGGACGAGCCCACCAACGGGCTCGACCCCGCGAGCCGCAATCAGATCTGGGCGGCCGTGCGCGCGCTGAAGGCCGAGGGCACGACCGTGCTGCTGACCACGCAGTACCTGGAGGAGGCCGACCAGCTGGCCGACGACATCGTCCTCGTGGACCGGGGAAGGGTCGCCCACACCGGCTCGCCCGCCGAACTCAAGGCGCTCATCGGCTCGTACGCCGAAGTCGTCGTCGCCCACGCGGACGCCATGGCCCAGGCGGCCGCCGTCCTGGACCAACTCACGGGCCGCGAACCCACGTTCGCCGAGGAGCGGCACGCGGTGGGCGCCGTCACCACCGACTTGACGCTGACACTGCCCCGTCTCGTCCGCGAACTCGACGCGGCGGGCGTGCCGTTGCTCGACGCGAGCCTGCGCCCACCGACCCTCGACGACGTCTTCCTCCGGCTCACCGACGGCCGGAACCAAGCCCCGTCCGACCACAAGGAGCTCGTGACATGAGTACGTTGGCGTACGACGGGACCGCGATGCTGGGCCGCCAGCTGCGGCGGATCCGCAACAATCCGGGCCTGGCGATCCTCACCCAGACCATGCCCATCACCATGCTGCTGTTCTTCGGGTACGTCTTCGGCAGCGCACTCGCGATCCCCGGCGAGGAGTACCGGGCCTTCCTCGTACCGGGGTTGCTGGTGGCGACCGCGGCCAACGGGATCATGACCGGCATGTTCCAGGCGGCCCAGGACTCGCACCGGGGCGTGATGGACCGCTTCCGCACCCTGCCGATGAGCCGGGCGGCCCTCCCGCTCGGGCAGGCGGTGGCGGACCTGGTCGTCACGGCCGTCGGGACGATGCCGCTGCTGCTCGTCGGACTCGCGGTCGGCTGGCGGATCGAGGGCTCGGCACTCGAAGCGGCGTGCGCCGTCGGGCTGTTGCTGCTGTTCCGGTTCGCGACCACGTGGATCGGAATCTTCCTCGGCCTCCTCTCCCGGAGCGAGGAGGCCGCCGGCCAACTGGGCAGCGCGACCTTCATGCTGCCGCTGCTGTCCAACGCGTACATCCCCACCGACAATCTGCCGGGCTGGCTGCGCGCGATCGCCGAGTGGAATCCGATCAGTGCGGTGACCACGGCGCTGCGAGACCTGTTCGGGAACGCCCCCGTGCCCGAGGGGGCCGCCTGGCCGGTGGCTCACCCCGTCGCCGGATCGCTGGCGTGGTCCTGCGCGATCATCGCCGTGTTCCTGCCGTCGGCCGTCCGCCGGTACGCGACCGGCGGACGGTGAGCGGCGTGCGCAATGCCCACATTTGGTCGCCGAACTCGGCGGTCATCGCGGTGGTGGTGCCCCAGCCGGTGGCGTTCGCGGTCGAGGGGTGCCACTCGAGGAACGCGTGAGGCCGTCGTACACGCCCTTGCCGACCGCGTACGTCTTGCCGATCAAGGTCTCCTCGGCGGTGGAGCCGAAGAACTTCACGGCGACGGGGAGTTTGTGCCTCCTGGCGGCCTGCGCGACGGCGGCGGCTGCCGCTGCGGCCGCCGTAACCAGGGCGCTGTGGCCGCGGCCCCTGGCCGGGGCCACAGCTGGGGGCTGGGGGGTCCCCAGGCGTTAGGCACTGCGGGAGGGCCGTGGAGGTACTCGCGCGGGTCGTGATGGCCGACGCCCTTGTGCCGCAAAGGGCAGGGCAGCGCGTCGTACTCGCCGCTGAAGCCGAGGACCGGGCCGCCGCTGCCGTACGTGAAGGTCGCCGTGAACGCGGCCGGAAAGCCCGCGGTGCCGAACTCGAAGTGCAATCCCGCCTTTGCGAGGAAGCCGGCCTCGGCGAGCGAGGGCTTCCACTCGCGCAGGCTGAGCTCGGCGTTCTCCCAGACCTCGGAATCGAGGCCGGTGATGGGGTCGGCGTGGGACTTGATCCACTCCAGAGCCGCCTGACGACGCCGCAGCCGATGACTCGTGTAAACGATCAGCCGGCCTGGCCACAGAAGATTGCCCCGTCAACATCCATGCATGACAAAGGTGTTACGCACAGGCCATGATCCAGCGCATGCAGCCACTTCCCCTGCCCTTGGAGGGCATCACCGTCGTCGCCGTCGAGCAGGCCGTAGCCGCGCCCTTCGCGACCCGCCAGCTCGCCGATCTCGGCGCCCGGGTCGTCAAGGTCGAGCGGATCGACGGCGGGGACTTCGCCCGCGGATACGACACCGCGGCCGCCGGACTCGCCTCGCACTTCGTGTGGTGCAACCGGGGAAAGGAGTCCGTCGCCCTCGATCTGAAGGACCCGCGGGGGCTCGACGTCGTACGCCGTCTGGCCGCGGACGCGGACGTGTTCGTGCAGAACCTCGCGCAGGGTGCGGCGGCGCGGCTCGGCCTGGACGCGGCGACGCTGTGCGCCGCGCATCCACGGCTCATCGCCGTGGACATCTCGGGGTACGGGGCCTCGGGACCGTACGCCGACAAACGCGCGTACGACATGCTCGTGCAGTGCGAGGCCGGGATGGTGTCGGTGACGGGGACGCCGGAGCAGCCGGTGAAGGCGGGGATTCCGGCGGCGGACATCGCGGCGGCCATGTACGCGTTCTCGGGGGTGCTCGCGGCGCTGGTGCGGCGCGGCACGACCGGGCGCGGGGGGCCGGTGGAGGTGTCGATGCTGGAGTCGCTCGCCGAGTGGATGGGGCATCCGCTGCACCATGCGATGCACGGGGGAACGCCCCCGGCGCGCACGGGCCTCGCGCACGCCGTCATCGCGCCGTACGACGCCTATCCGACGGCGGACGGCGGGCGGGTGCTGCTGTCGGTGCAGAACGACCGGGAGTGGCGGCGGCTCGCCCAACGGGTACTGGGCGAGCCGGAGTTTGCGGACGATCCGGCGTACGCGACGAACGCGGCACGGGTCGAGAACCGGGAGCGCACGGACGCGCTGGTGGCGAAGGCGCTGGGCGTGCTCGGTGCCGACGAGGCCGTGGCCCGGCTGGAGGGGGCGGGCATCGCCTGCGCCCGCCTGAGGGACGTACGGGACGTGGCGGAGCATCCGCAGCTGGCGGCCAGGGACCGGTGGCGGGAAGTGGGGTCACCGGTGGGGCCGCTACGGGCGCTGCTGCCGCCGATCACGCTGCCGGGTGGGGAGGAGGCGCGGATGGGGGCCGTTCCCCGGCTCGGAGAGCACACCGGGGCGGTGTTGCGGTCGCTGGGGATGACGGATGCGGACGTCACGGAGTTGGTGCGGGACGGGGTGGCCCGCTGAGCGTGGCGGCCTACCGGGCGCACCGACCTGCCGAGTGTGGTGACCCGCGCCCCGGCATGGTGACCCACCGGGCGCCGCTGCCTGCCGTGGGGATGACGGACGCGGAAGTGCAGCGCTGCGCCGGGTCGGTGGGATCGCCGGAGCGCGGGTCGTGGAACGCCGGTGTCGAACCGCTGCTCAGCGGCCGCCGAACAGCGTACGGCGCAGCCGCTTCAGCGGTGCGAACAGCGAGACCCGCCGAACTCGCGCGCCCCTGCCGCTGCTGTCGTGCGCGGTGTCACGCGCCGTGAGCTCACGCATCAGCGAGGTGGCCTCGGCCGTCTCGCGCTGCGGGACGGCAGGGCCGCCCAGCACAGCGAGATGGCGGTCGAGGCGCGAACTTGTCGCGCTGCTCCCGCAGGTGATCGCAGGGACACGTGCCCTGCTGCGCACTGTTATCTGTTCCATGTCACTCCCCACCCGTACGAGTCCACCCGGCCCGGGCAGGCTAACCCTATCGCTCCCTCGCGGCACTCGTGTATCGCGGGCACAGGATTCACCTTCCCTGTAAGGGTGTTGACGATCACTCTCCGAATCCAACAGTTTCCAGGGCGAGTTGGACAACTGGTGTGGTGGTGGGCTGTACTGAGCCCCCATGAGGTTCGACGGTCACAGCGAGTGACGTCGCATTCGTATTCAGTCCGTCGGCGACCAAGGGCGTGTCGCCCTCGACGAGCCCGAGGGATCGCGGATTCTCGTTGGGGCGCATGAGCCACAGCTGGTGCACCCGCCCTCCTGAGGGAGTACCGAGTCCGCTCACCGTCACGACGGCGCGCCGCTCCGATGCGGAGGCGACAACTCCGATTCCGCGCCCCTGTGCGTCCCGTTCACTGGTCGCGCGTGCGTCGGGCGCCGCGAGAACGTGGGCGATCTCACGTGCCTGGGCCCGCTCCTGGTCGAGCTTGTCCTGGGTCTGCGTCGCCTGCACGGCGAACAGGGAGGCGACGACGAGGGCCGCGGCGGCCGTGGTGGTGGCGAGCGGGGCGAGAAGGGGACGGAAGCGGGGGGCACGCGCGCGTGAGGGCTGCTGGGGGGCACGCGGGCGTGGTGCCTCCTGGCGCGGCGCCTCCTGCGGTGTGGTGCGTACGGCGGTCAGCACCCGGTCCCGCAGCGCGGCCGGAGCCGGTGCCGCCGTCGACCAGGCGAGCCGCACCGCGTCCTCGGTCAGCGCCCGCACCTCGGCGGAGCAGCGCACACAGCCACTGAGATGGCGTTCGAAGCGGCGGCGCTCGTCGGGTTCGAGGGCGTCGAGGGCGTAGGGGGCGGCGAGGGAGTGCAGATCGCGGCGAAGGAGGCGGTCAAGCAGGCTCATGCGGCACCTCCCAGGCATTCGCGCAGGCGCGTGAGGCCGTCGCGCATACGGGTCTTGACGGTGCCGAGGGGCAGTTTGAGCCGTTCGGCCACTTCACGGTACGTGTAGCCGTCGTAGTAGGCGAGGGTGACGGACTGGCGTTGCAGGGCGGTGAGCCGGTCCAGGCAGCGGCGCACCCACTCGCGTTCGAGCCCGGCCTCGACCTCCTCGGCGACCTGGTCGAAGGCGGGGTGATGTGCCCGCCGCCCCTCGCGCTGCTCGCGTTCGGTGGCCGCACGGGCGCTGCGGACCCGGTCGACGGCGCGGCGGTGCGCGAGGGTGAGGATCCAGGACAGGGCGCTGCCGCGTCCGGGGTCGAACCGCGCGGCGGAGCGCCAGAGTTCGAGCAGCACCTCCTGGGCCACCTCCTCCGTCTGGGCCGGGTCCCGGACCACCCGGCGCACCAGTCCGAACACCGGCCCGGACACCAGTCCGTACAGCTCCTCGAATGCCTTCTGGTCACCTCCGGCCACGAGTACCAGAAGTTCGTCCGCCTCCACCCGTCCCCCTCTCCGGCCGCACACGGCCCGTCCTTTCCCCTACGTGTTCGCAGCGAGCCTGTCTATGGATGGGGTTACGGATCAGCGAACCGAAAACGCGGGTCCGTCTCCGAACAGTTCTGAGACTGCGGCCGAACAGTTCCCGGGTCCGCCGCCGAACAAACAAACGAGCTCGTCGATGAAACAAGCCGACCAAGCCGCCGTAAGAACGTTTGGGATTCGACCAATCCACCCCGGCGACCGCTCCGAATGGCGTGCGTCAGGCAATTGGGACGTGAGGACGGACGGCATGACACCTTTCTCCAGGAGCGGCGCGGGACGCAGGAGTCTCGCGACCCTCGTATGTGGTGCGCTGGCCGCCGGGGGGCTCGCAGCCGCCGGCATGACCGCGCTGGAACCGGGGGCGGCCTCCGCCTCCAGCCACCGGGAGGCCCCGCTGATCTCGGGGCAGCCCCAGTACGACAACACGGACGTGTACGCGTTCGTGAGCCCCGACAAGCCCAACACCACGACCATCGTGGCCAACTGGATCCCCTTCGAGGAACCGGCCGGCGGACCCAACTTCTACACCTTCGCCGACGACGCCCAGTACGACATCCACATCGACAACAACGGCGACGCGCAGGGCGAGCTGGTCTACCGCTACACCTTCAAGACGCACCGCAAGAACGGCAACACCTTCCTGTACAACACGGGTCCGGTCACCAGCCTCGACGACCCCGACCTGAACATCACGCAGTCGTACGACATCGATCTGCTGCGGCTGCACAACCAGAAGCTGGTGTCGCGGACGAAGGTCGCCGACGACGTTCCGGTGGCCCCGTCGAACGTCGGCAAGGCGTCGATGCCGGACTACGGCAAGCTGCGCGACCAGGCCGTCTACAAGCTCGCGGGCGGTTCGACGACGTTCGCCGGGCAGGCGGACGACCCGTTCTTCCTGGACCTGCGCGTCTTCGACCTGCTGTACGGCGGGAACCTGACCGAGGTCGGGCGGGACACCCTCAAGGGCTACAACGTCAACTCGATAGCCCTGCAGGTCCCGAACGACATGATCCGCGAGTCGGCCGGACAGCCGATCGTCGGCATCTGGTCCACCACCCAGCGCAAGGACGCGCACGGTGACTGGACGCAGGTCTCCCGGCTCGGCATGCCGCTGGTCAACGAGGTCGTCAACCCACAGAAGGACAAGGACAAGTTCAACGCGTCCGCGCCGTGGAACGACGGTCAGTTCCTGAAGAACGTGACCAACCCGGAGCTGCCGAAGCTCATCGAGGCGATCTACAAGATCAAGGCTCCCGCGGAGCCCCGCAATGACCTGGTCGACGTGTTCCTGAAGGGCGTGAAGGGCCTCAACCAGCCGCCCAACGTGCGCCCGGCGGAGGAGCTGCGGCTCAACACCTCGATCAAGCCCACCATGCATCCCAAGCGGCTCGGTGTGCTCGACGGCGACAACGCGGGCTTCCCGAACGGACGTCGGCTCACCGACGACGTGATCGACGCCTCGCTGCAGGTCGTCGAGGGCGAGCTGGTCGGTTCCAAGAACGACTTGGGCGACGCGGTCGACAAGAACGACAAGAAGTTCGAGAACTACTTCCCGTACGTGGCCGAGCCGACCTCGGGTTCGCGCGGACCGCTCGCCAAGGGCACCACCAGCGGGACCGACGTGCGCAACCAGCTCGGTGACGCGCTGAAGCCCGCGGGCTCCTCCGGCAGCGGCACCGACACCACGCTGATCGCGGCCTCCGCGGCGGCGGGCGCGGCCGGGTTCCTGCTGATCGCCACCGGCCTCATGTGGTGGCGCCGACGGATGCACAACCGGGCCTACTGACCCGGCGGCGCAGCCGGGCCCTGCGGCCCGGCGCAACGACTGGCGCGGCCCGTACGTACTCATCCCCCACGGTGCGGGCCGCGCCGCCCCACCCCCGCAACGACCGTTTCCGCCCAGGACTTTGAGGAGAGGGCATGTCCCCGCGTACGAACGAGAGCGCGACGACGGACGCCGAGGAGGCCACGCCCGACACAGGCACTGTGAGGGCCGCGGAAGCGCCCGACACAGGCACCGCGGGGGCCAAGGAAGCGCCCGCCGACGAGCGCGTCGCCGCCGTGCGACGGCTGTCGGCGTCCCAGCGACGCTGGCGTGTGGCCCAACTCACGGCCTGCTCCGCCGCGTTGGCCGTCGCGCTCACCGCGGGGGCGGTGGTGCTCGGGGCCGTCCGGGACGGCGGAACCACCTCCACCGTGGCATCCGCGCCCACCGGCGTATCGCCACAGCTGCTCGCCAGTGGGGATCTGGACGCGAGCATCACCTCTCTGCAGGCCCATCTCAAGGCTCAGCCCAAGGACTTCGGCGGCTGGGCGACGCTCGGGCTCGCGTACGTGGAGCAGGCCCGCACCAAGGGCGATCCCTCCCGGTATCCGCAGGCCGAGCAGGCGCTGGACCGATCCCTGGAGCTGCGCCCCGACAACGAGTCCGCGCTCGCGGGGCGCGCCGCCCTCGCCGCGGCCCGGCACGACTTCACCGGCGCCCTGAAGTACGCGGACAAGGTGCTGAAGGAGAACCCGTACAGCGAGCGCGCCCTGTGCTCCCGTATCGACGCCCTGGTCGAACTCGGGCGCTACGACGAGGCGTCGAAGGCCGCCGACGTGGCCGACTCGCGCCGCCCGGGCGTGCCCGTCTTCACGCGGTACGCCTATGTGCACGAGCTGCGCGGCGATGTGAAGACCGCGCGCCGGGTCCTTCAGCAGGCGCTCAGCACGGCGACTTCCCGCGGCGACGTCTCGTACGTGGCGACCGCGCTCGGCCAACTCGCATGGAACCAGGGCGAGTACGGCACGGCGCTCACGTACTACGCGCGGGCGCTCGGCGCCGACGACACCTACCTCCCCGCGCTCGAAGGCCGCGCCCGCGCGCAGGCGGCGCGGGGGGACCGCGTGACGGCGATCCGTGGCATGGAACAGGTCGTGGACCGCTATCCGCTGCCCCAGCCCCTCGTGGAACTGGGAGAACTGTACGAGGCGCGCGGCAAGAAGGGCGACGCCCAGCGGGCCCGTGACCAGTACTCCCTGGTGAACGCCTGGGTCTCGCTGGCCCGCGCCAACGGCGTCAACGCCGACCTCGACACCGCTCTGGCCGCCGCCGACCACGGCGACCGCGAGGCCGCGCTGAAAGCGGCCCGCGCGGAGTGGGCCCGCCGCCACACCGTGCACACCGCGGACGCCCTCGCCTGGGCCCTGCACGTCAACGGCCGCGACGCGGAAGCCCTGCCGTACGCCCGCCGGGCCACGGCCACCGGATACCGCAACGCCTCCTTCCTCTACCACCGCGGCGTGATCGAGCGCGCCGGCGGCCACGCGAAGGAGGCCCGCGCCTCGCTCACGTCGGCCCTCGACCTGAACCCGGGTTTCTCACCGCTGGGCGCCCGTGCGGCCCGTGAGGCACTGGAGGCCGCGAAGTGAAGCCCCGTCGCGTCCTCGCCTCCTGCGCCGCCGTCCTCACGGCCGCCTGCGCGCTCGTGCTCGTGCCCTCCGGGACCGCGGGCGCGCACCCGCTCGGCAACTTCACCGTGAATCGGTACGACGGACTCGTCGCCGCCCCAGGGCAACTGCGGGTCGACCACGTCGAGGACCTCGCGGAAATCCCGGCCACGCAGGCCCAGCCGCAGATCAAGAAGCTCGGCATGACGGACTGGGCCCGCGAGCGGTGCGCGTCGGCGGCGCGCGGCAGCGAGGTCACCGTGGGCGGGCGCGAGGTGCCGCTCACCGTCGGCGCGAGCCACGCGCGCGTGCGGCCCGGGCAGGCGGCTCTCAACACCCTGCGTGTGGAATGCCGGTTGACGGCACGGCTGCCCAAGGGGGACACGGTTTCCCTCGGTTTCCACAGCGCCGGGGCCGACCGGGGGCTCGGCTGGCGCGAGATCACCGCGCGGGGCGACCGGATGACGCTCACCTCCTCGGACGTACCGAAGAAGTCGGTGTCCAAGGAGCTGACCGACTACCCCAAGGCGCTGCTCTCCTCGCCGGCCGACACCGCGACCGCGTCCCTGCGGATCCGCCCCGGCGGCCCCGCCCTTGTCGAGGAGCGGCGGGACGCGCCGGCCGCCTCCGTGCTGCCGCGCGGCGCCGACCGCTGGACCCAGGCGCTCGACGGGCTGGTCGCCCGCCATCATCTGACGTTCGGTTTCGCCGCGCTCGCCCTGCTCATCTCGGTGGGCCTGGGCGCGATGCACGCTCTCGCGCCGGGCCACGGCAAGACCCTGATGGCCGCGACGGCGGCGGCACGCGGTGGCAGGGCGCGCCTGAAGGACGTCCTGCCCCTGGCCGCCTCCGTGACAGTCACGCACACCCTGGGCGTCGTCGCCCTCGGGCTCCTGGTCACGGCCGGTTCGGCGGCGGCGCCTTCCGTGATCGCATGGCTGGGCATCGCGAGCGGCGTCCTGGTGACGACCGCGGGGGTGACGCTCGTACGCCGGGCCTTGCGCAACCGCGCACACGGGCAGGGCCACGGGCACGGGCACGGGCACTCCCATGGTCACGGACATACGCACGACCACGGCCACGGACGCACGCACGATCACGCCCACGATCACGAAAGCGGACACACACACGACCACGACCACGGACACGCGCCAGACCACGACCACGCACACCACGCTCACGAGCACGCGGAAGAACACGAGCGCCCCCTGGTCCTCGCACACGCCCACGCGTCACCGACGACGGACACCAACAGCGGGCCCCACGCCCACGGCCGCCCGCATACGCAC
This sequence comes from Streptomyces sp. NPDC027189, assembly GCF_055566975.1. Taxonomy (NCBI): domain Bacteria; kingdom Bacillati; phylum Actinomycetota; class Actinomycetes; order Kitasatosporales; family Streptomycetaceae; genus Streptomyces; species Streptomyces sp. NPDC027189. The sequence goes on along the minus strand of NZ_JBVHRI010000005.1, from coordinate 125,848 downwards.
ACCCCCACCGCCCCCTCCCCCACCCTCGAACACACCCACGGCGGCTTCACCCACACCCACTCCACCGCCCCCACCGTCCGCGGCACGATCCTGCTCGGCTTCGCCGGAGGGCTCGTGCCCAGCCCGTCCGCCGTCGTCGTGCTCGTCGGCGCCGCGGCCCTGGGACAGGCGTGGTTCGGTCTGCTCCTCGTCCTCGCGTACGGCGTCGGGCTCGCCCTGACGCTCACGGCGGCCGGGTTCGCCGTCGTCAAGCTGGGCGGCGGGATGACCCGGGCCCTGGCCAAGCGTCCGCGGTGGGCCGAGGGACGCGTCGCAGTCCTGATGCGCAGGTGCGCACCGCTGGGATCGGCATTCGTCGTCGTAGCGCTTGGGGCTGGATTGGTGTTCAAGGGGGCGGCATCCGCACTCGGCTGAGCTACGTTTGTGGAGAAATCGCGCGGATGCGAATGGGGGACGCACGTGTCCGAAGATCCGGGCAGTGAACGTGTGATCGCGGGGCGCTACCGTCTGTTGTCGCCCTTGGGCGAGGGCGGCATGGGTACGGTGTGGCGCGCCCGCGACGAAGTGCTGCAGCGCGAGGTCGCCGTCAAGGAGGTCCGCGCCCCGGCCGGGCTTCCGGCGCACGAGGTCGAGCGGATGTACGCGCGGCTGGAACGCGAGGCCTGGGCCGCCGCCCGCGTCTCGAACCGCAATGTGGTGACGGTGTACGACGTGGCCACCGAGGACGGCCGGCCTTGGATCGTGATGGAGCTGATCCGTGGCCTCGCCCTCTCCGATCTGCTGGACGCAGAGGGCCCGCTGCCCCCGCAGCGCGCCGCGCACATCGGCGCCGAGGTGCTCGCCGCGCTGCGTGCCGCGCACGAGGCGGGGGTCCTGCACCGCGATGTGAAGCCGGGCAACGTCCTGATGGCGAACGACGGACGGATCGTCCTCACGGACTTCGGTATCGCGATGGTCGAGGGCAGTTCCGCGCTGACGATGACCGGAGAGGTCATCGGCTCGCCCGAATTCCTGGCTCCGGAGCGGGCGTTGGGCCGCACGCCGGGACCCGAATCGGACCTGTGGTCACTCGGGGTGCTCCTGTACGCGGCCGTCGAGGGCAACTCGCCCTTCCGTCAGAACACTCCGCTGAGCACACTGCGGGCCATCGTCGACGAGCCGCTTGCGACGCCCCGCCGTGCGGGCTCCCTCGGACCCGTCATCGAGGGGCTGCTCGCCAAGGACCCGGCCGAGCGGTTGGGCGCCGAACAGGCCGAGCACGAACTGCGGATCATCGCCGCGGGCGGCACACCGCCCACCCCGACCCGGGGCGTGCCGTCCCCCGGCCCGCTCAACGCGGAGACGCGCGCGGCGTTCCCCCAGCCTGCGCCCGGACCCACGCCACAGCCTGGGTTCGGGCCGGCCCCGGCGACTTTGCCCGCGACCGCCACCACCCCCGAGCCCGCTCGCAATCGCCGCGCCGCCGTCGTCCTGATCGCGGGCATGGTCGTGCTCGCACTCGCCCTCAGCGGACTGACGTATGCCCTGCTGAACCGCGACAGTGGCGGCAACGACAACAGCGGGCGCGGCAGCACCAGCAACAGCGGTGGCCCCAACAACGCTTCCAGCGGCGGAAGTTCCGATGGAGGAAAGAGCAGCGGGAGCGGCAACACCGGCGCGGCCGGCGGCGGAAGTCCCTCCACGAGCGCGCCCGGCGGCGACCATACGACCACCCCGCCCGCCCAATCCGTGCAGGTGACGGTCACGGGCCGGCACACCGACTACTCCGGTGCCTGTCCGCCGCCCGCCGACCAGGCACCCGCCTTCACCGCGACATTCACGGTCGGCCGCGTGCCGGTGGACGTCGAGTACCGCTGGGTGACGAAGACGGGCGATGTCACCGACCCGGCCTGGAAGACGCTCTCGTTCCCCGCCGGCGGCGGCAGGACTCAGCAGAAGACGGTCGTGGCGACGACGTACGACACGAGCGGGACCTTCCAGAACGAGATCAGCGTGGAGGTCCGCAGTCCCGTCCACGTGACGTCCAACTCTGTGCCGTTCTCGATCACTTGCGCGACGGAGACCCCGACGGACGAGGCCTCCGCTTCCACGTCACCCTAGGTGGGTGATCAGGCCACGCCGTTGAAGACCGGCAGATACCCGCCGGACTGGCCGGCCGCGGTCGGGTGGTACGACTCGCCGATGTTCAGCCAGTTGAGACTGTGCAGCCAGGCGTTGCTGGAGCAGATCTCATGGCCGGTGAAGGTGCCCCTGACGTCGCCGAACGTGAAGCCGTGGTCGGCGGCGCGCTTGGCGATCGCGCTGTCCAGGTAGTCGGCCGCGCCGTTGATCGCGGACCGTTTGGTCTCCGAGAGGCCTGCCACGCAGGAGCCGCTCAGCTTGTAGAAGCGGGGGTAGCCGATGACGACCACATGGGCCGCCGGGGCTTTCGCGCTGATCGCCGAGTAGACGGTGTCGAGTTGGCCGGGGAGCGTCGAGTCGACGTACGCCTTCGCCGTGGCGATCCGCGCGAGGCAGGAACTGTCGGACTGGAGCACACATGTCGTCATGACGTCGGAGAAGCCCGCGTCGTTGCCGCCGATGGTGATCGAGACGAGGCCGGTGGAGGAGTTGAGCGGGCCCAGCTGGTTCGCCATGACATCACCGGTACGAGCACCCGAGCAGGCGGTGAAGTCGAAGGTCGAGGGTGAATTGGCGGCAGCCCAGAGGTAGGGGTACGCCTTCGTGCTGCGCTTGCAGTCGCCGCTGGAGCTGAGGTAACTGCCCGCGCCGACACCGGAGGAGTAGGAGTCGCCCAGGGCCACATAGCCGGTGGTCGCGGCGGTTTGGGACGCCTGCGCCGTCGCTGCCCCGGTGAGGGCGAAGCCGACGGCGAGGAGGAGTGAGGTCACGTATGCCGTAATTCGGGAACGTCTCATGGAACCTCCCTTTAGCAGGATCTCTGCCACAACTGTCGTAGCAGCTACGCGTGTTGACAGGAAGTGTCCATGCCAAGACTTTTCGGCTCCTACCGGCCCCCACCCAGTGCGTTCACCATGTGTGCGGCGCCGAACAGCGACGGCATACGTCATCGACACCGGCGTCCGCATCACGCACACCCGGATCAGCGGCCACGCCTCGTACGGCTACGACGCCGTGGACGGCGACACCACCGCCTCGGACGCCCGCGGTGGTGCCGGAGCCGCTGTTGTCGAGCACCCGCACGGCCACGATCGCCCCCGGCTCCTCGATCCTGGCGGGCTACAACACCAGCGACACCGCCACCGCGACGCTCTCGGGTACCTCGATGGCCACCCCGCACGTAGCGGGCGCGGCCGCCGTCTACCTCGCGGGCCACACCCCCGCCACCCCGGCGCAGGTCGCCACGGCCCTGGTGAACGGCGCCACCTCCGGCGTGGTCACCAGCGCGGGCACCGGCTCGCCGAACAAGCTCCTGAAGATCGTGTCGTAGTGCGCCAGCTCGCTTGATCTGAACGGCAGTTCCCCGGAGGCAGCCGGCGCCTCCGGGGAACACATGTTTAAAGACGGCCGAGAACCCGCAAGGGCGTCTTCCGCATCTTGACTACCCCCCGCCCGCTGCGCGACATTGAAGCCCGGCATCCGGCGCTTCAGGGGGCAAAGTCGCCAATGCAGACCATACGTATCAAGACACCTTCATCAGGTGACGCGGAGCGGTCGGGACAGGATCCGGGGAGGGACCTGTTGCCGCTGCTCGCGGGTGCCGCGACCGTGGTCGGGGTGGTCGGTGCGGTCCTTGCGCTCGCCGACGTGGACTCACCGCTGCGCGGACCATTCACGTTGTTCTTCCTGCTCGCGGCGCCGTCGGTCGCCATCGCGGCCGCGCTGCGCGGGCTGGAACCGTTCGGCCGCATCCTGGCATCGGTCGCGGGCGCGGTCGCCGTGAACATGCTGGTGGCCCAGGGCATGCTGGCCGTGCACCGCTGGTCGGTCCGCGGCGGGATCGCGGCCGTGACCGCGATCAGCTCCGTCATTCTCCTGCTGGTGCTGGTACGGCGCATGCGCGGTCGTACGGCGGGAACACGGGCCTCCTGACGTGGACATCACCGTGTACCGCCCCGGCGAGCTGAGCGCAGCCGACCGGGCGGCCTGGACCGGCTTCCAGTCGAAGGCCCACCTGAGCGGCTCTCCCGGGCTGGCGAACCCGTTCCTGTCCCCCGAGTTCACACTCGCGGTGGGCCGCTGCAGACGCGGCGTACGGATCGCGGTCGTGCGCGAGGACGGCGAGCCCGCTGCGTTCTTCCCCTTCCGAAGGACGACCACCGGCATCGGACGGGCCGTCGGCCTCGGCGTCTCCGACTGCCAAGGCCTCGTGCACCGACCCGGTTTCACCTGGGAAGCCCACGACCTGCTGCGGGCCTGCGGGCTCGCCGTCTGGGAGTTCGACCATCTGGTGGAAGGCCAGGAGCCGTTCGAGGTTGGAGCCTCCGGCACCTTCCCGTCCCCGGTCGTGGATCTCGACCAGGGCTACGACACGTATCTGCGCCGACTGCGCGCCCGGTCGCCGAAGTTCACCCGGACCACGCTCGCCAAGGAGCGCAGGCTCGGCCGGGACGCCGGCGGAGTGAGCTACGTGCACGACGAGCGCGACCCGGCGGTGCTGCGCACGCTGATCGACTGGAAGTCCGCGCAGTACCGCAGGACCGGGCGCAGCGACCGCTTCGCGCACGCCTGGATCAGCCACCTGGTCCAGCAGCTCTACCACACCCGCTTCGAACCCTTCGCGGGGATCCTGTCGGTGCTGTACGCGGGCGGCAGGCCGGTCGCCGCGCACTTCGGGCTGCGCACCGAAAGGGTCATGGCGTGCTGGTTTCCGGCGTACGACCCGGAGTTCGCGAAATACTCCCCCGGCTTGATCCTGCATTTACGCATGGCCGAGGCGGCCGCCGCCGACGGAATTGCGTATGTGGATCTTGGGCGGGGCCAGAAGGATTACAAGGACTCCCTCAAGACACGGGATCTCTCCGTGTCCGAGGGGTGGGTGACACGACGTCATCCCGTCGCATTCGGGCACCGGGCGCACCGCGCGCCGGCCCGGGCACTGCGCAATGCGGTGCTGTCCCGGCCGGAGCTGTTCGAACCGGCTGACAAGATCCTCAAACGGATGGGGAAAATCCGTTCGAGGCGTTAGGTAACGGCCATACCAACAAAAACGTGAGGCCTCGTTCCAGGTCTTGCCATAGGGACGCAATCGTCAATACCGTCATACATCTCACCCGCATCGGTCCATCTTGCTCATGCGATCTAGGGGAGGGCTCAAGATCGCGAAGAGGGCCCGGCGCGGGGCGCGGTAGGGGGGTGCCGTGCTCGGTGACCACATCTGTGCCGAGTCGTGCCGCGCGACCGGCCTCCGCTTTTCCGAAAGCCGGCCAGCTTTGCCAGCTCACCCGGCAGGCACGGAGATCTATTTCGTCATGCCGTAAGTGAGAACCCCCCTTTCGAACCGGACAAAGAGCCGGACTGCCCAGGGGCGGGCGGTCCACCGGACGAGAGGGACCAGACTCATGAGCTCAGTCCTGCGCCCAGCCATTTCGGGCCAAGATCCGTTAATGGCCAACAAGTACCGGCCCATCTCCTCTCACCTGGCCATAGCGCCACCGGTGAGTGTCGTGATTCCGGCCATGAATGAGGCCGAGAATCTCCCGTACGTCTTCAAGACCCTTCCCAGCTGGATTCACGAAGTGGTTCTTGTGGACGGCAATTCCACCGACAACACCGTCGAAGTGGCCCGCGAGCTGTGGCCGGACGTCAAGGTCGTCGAACAGCGCGGAAAGGGCAAGGGCGACGCCCTGATCACCGGATTCGAGGCGTGCACCGGCGACATCATCGTGATGGTCGACGCGGACGGCTCGGCCGACGGCAACGAGATCGTGTCGTACGTCTCCGCGCTGGTGTCCGGGGCCGACTTCGCCAAGGGCTCCCGCTTCGCCAACGGCGGCGGCACGTCCGACATGACGCCGATCCGCAAGCTCGGCAACCATGCGCTGTGCGCGATCGTCAACACCAAGTTCGGCGCCCGCTACACCGATCTCTGCTACGGATACAACGCGTTCTGGCGGCACTGCCTCGACAAGATCGACCTCGACTGCACCGGCTTCGAGGTCGAGACCCTGATGAACATCCGGGTGGTCAAGGCGGGCCTCAAGGTGCAGGAGATACCCAGCCACGAGTACCTCCGCATCCACGGCACGAGCAATCTGCGCGCCGTGCGGGACGGGTTCCGGGTGCTCAAGGTGATCCTCAAGGAGCGCTCCAACCGGCGCGCGCTGCGCCGCAGGCCGCATGCCGCGCAGATCAACTCGGGCCAGGGAGAGGTGTCTTGAGCAAGCCGGACATCTCCGTGGTGGTCTGTGTCTACACCGAGGACCGCTGGGAGGACATCCTCGCGGCGGTCTCCTCGGTGCGGGCGCAGTCCCTGCCCGCCCTGGAGACGCTCCTGGTCGTGGACCACAACGCCACGCTCCTGGAGCGGCTGACCAGGGAGTACAAGGAGACCGACGGGGTGCGGGTGCTCGCCAACGCGGGCCCCCGCGGACTGTCCGCGGGCCGCAACACCGGGATCGCCGCCTCCCGCGGCGAGATCATCGCGTTCCTCGACGACGACGCCGTGGCCGAGCGGGACTGGCTGCGGCACTTCGCGGCCGGGTACGCGGACCCGCGGGTCATGGCCGTCGGTGGCCGTACGATGCCGATCTGGGCGTCGGGCCGCCGCCCGGCCTGGTTCCCCGAGGAGTTCGACTGGGTGGTGGGCTGCACGTACAAGGGGCTGCCGCCGGGCCGCGTACAGGTCCGCAACGTCCTCGGCGGAAACGCTTCATTCCGTCGAACGGCGTTCGACGCGGCGGGCGGCTTCGCCACCGGCATCGGCCGCGACGGCGACAAGCGCCCGCTGGGCTGCGAGGAGACGGAGCTGTGCATCCGCCTCACCCGGGCCCGGCCGGACGCGATCCTGCTGATCGACGACCGGGCGGTCATCCATCACCGGGTGCCCGAGGCGCGCGAGCACTTCGGGTACTTTCGCACGCGCGCGTACGCCGAGGGCCTGTCCAAGGCGCTCGTCGCCCGAAGTGTCGGCTCCGACAAGGGACTTGAGTCGGAGCGCCGCTATGCGACCCGCGTCCTGCCCGCCGGGGTCGCGCGCGGGCTGCGAGACGCGGCGCTCGCCCGTCCGGGCGGCGCGGGCCGCGCCGGTGCCATCGTGGCCGGGGTTCTGACGGCGGCCGGTGGGTACGTACTCGGGAGCGTCCGGGCGCGCAGGGGTGGCGCCACCTTCTCGGTGGCGGAGATCGAGGGGGTCCCGGACGACGAGGGGGCTTCAGCATGAGCGAACCTGTGCCGATTCTCATGTACCACTCGATCGCGACCGCGCCCAATGACGCGACCCGCGCGCTCTCCGTCGCGCCCGAGGCCTTCGCCGAGCAGATGGCGCTGCTCGACGACCGGGGCTTCACCCCGGTCAACACAGCTCAACTGGCGGCCAGTTGGCGATCCGGGAGCCCGCTGCCGGCGCGCCCCGTCCTGATCACCTTCGACGACGGCTACGAGGGCGTGCACCGGCACGGCCTGCCCGTGCTCGCCAAGCACGGCTTCGCCTCCACGCTGTTCGTCTCGACGGGGTGGCTCAAGGGTGCGTACGACACCGGAGGCGGCCTCGACACCATGCTGGACTGGGACCAGGTGCGCAAACTCGCCGAGGAGCGGGTGGAGATCGGCGGGCACAGCCACACGCACCCGCAGATGGACCAGCTCCCCGACGACGCGCTCTGGTTCGAGCTGCTGCGCTGCAAGGAGATCATCGCCGACGAACTCGGCGCCCGCCCCGTGTCGTTCGCGTACCCGTACGGCTACTCCAGCCGCCGGGTGCGCCGTACGGTGCGCGAGGCGGGGTTCGCCCAGTCGCTCGCCGTCGGCAACGGCCTGGCGCGGCGCCGGCAGGGCCCTTTCGCCCTGCAGCGCGTCACCGTGCGCCGCAGCACCGGTATCGAGGAGTTCGCGCGACTGGTCGAAGGCCGTGCGATCGCCCGCAACTTCGCCCGGGACCGCGCCCTCACCAAGGGGTACGCCATGGTCCGAAGAGCACGACAGGTCCGCCGGAAGGCCATCCGTTCCCGTGTCTGACACGACGACCACAACCGAGGCTTCCACACCCACGACCGAGGCACCCGAGCAGCAGTCGGGGCGCCGCCTCCGTCTGCCCGGCAGGAGCCGCAAGGGTGCCGGAGGGGGCAACCAGCTGTTCCGCAACGCCTACGCCCTGATGCTCAACACCGGGATCTCCGCGGTGCTCGGGCTCGGCTACTGGCTGGTCGCCGCCCGCTACTACTCCGAATCGGCGGTCGGCCAGGGCTCCGCCGCGATCGCCGCGATGAAGCTCCTCGCGGGCCTCACCGCAGTGACGCTGACGGGCGCCCTGGCCCGCTTCATCCCCGTCGCCGGGCGCGCCACCGGACGGCTCATCCTCCGTACCTACGCGGGCAGTTCGGTGGTCGTGGCGCTGGCCGCCGTGGTCTTCCTGCTCACCCTCAACCTGTGGGGACCCTCGTACCGCTTTCTGCACGGGTCCCTCAACGGCCTCGGCTTCATCCTCGCGGTCGTCACCTGGTCGCTGCTGACGCTCCAGGACGGTGTGCTGACCGGGCTCCGCCGCGCGCTGTGGGTGCCGGTGGGCAACACCGTGTTCTCCGCGGCGAAGCTGCTGCTGCTCGTCGGCCTCGCCGCCGCGATCCCCACCACGGGCGTCTTCGTCTCCTGGGTCGCGGCGATCACCCTGTCGGTGGTGCCGCTCGGACTGCTGGTCTTCCGGCGCCTGGTGCCCCGGCACATCAAGGCGACCGAGGAGCGCGCGAAACCGCCCTCCTTCAGGGAGATCGGCCGTTTTCTGGCCGGCGACTACACCGGATCCCTCTTCTCGCTCGCCGTGGTCTACCTGGTCCCGGTGATCGTCGCCTCGCAGGTCAGCTCCGCCGACAACGCGTACTTCTACATCACCACCACGATCGGCGGCACGGTCAACCTGCTCGCCATCAACATGGGCGCCTCACTGACCGTCGAGGGCTCGCACGACCCGGCGCGCCTGGCCGCCAACACCCGGGCCGCGCTCAAGCGGATGGCCCGGATCATGCTGCCGGTGTGCGGGCTGCTGTTCCTCGGCGCGCCGTTCATCCTGCACGTCTTCGGCGACGGCTACGCGCACGCGGCGACCCCGCTGCTGCGCTGGTTCGCCGTCGGCGCGGTGCTGCGGGTGGTCATGGAGACCTACTTCGCGGTGCTCCGCGCCCAGAGCCGCACCTCCGGACTCGCCTATCTGCAGGGCCTGTTGTGCGTGCTGGTGCTGAGTCTCACGGTGATCCTGCTGCCGCGCATGGGCCTGACCGGCGCGGGCGTCGCCGAGATCTCCAGCCTCGCGGTGATCGTGGCGATCGCCGCGCCCAAGCTGTACAAGATCGTGCGGACCGCGCCGCCCGCGGAGATCCCCGAGGATGCGGCGCCGGACGGGGACCTCGCCGACCTGGGGGCGCGCGAGGTCCCCGCGACGAAGAGCGGTCCTTCCTGGGCGAAGAAGCTGGACGCCGACACCCTCGCGCTCGGCATCCACGTCGACTTCGACCACCAGGAGCGCAGGCCGGACGTACGACCGGGACCGGGCACGCCGCCCACCGGGACACCCTCGGTACGGCCGGACCACCGCCCGACATGGGCGCTGCGGCCGCAGGTGGGACTGCCGGTCGAGGCGCGGGAGCCGGGTTCGGAGGCGTCGCTGGGACCCTCCGAGGCACCGGAGATCGACGCCCCCTTCGAAACGAGCGGCCAGGAGAGCGCCCCTCCGGGGGCGCGGGGCGTGACATCAAGCGGCTCCGCCGCGGGGGCGCGAGCAGCCACCGACGACCCGCAGTCGGCAGACGACCAGGCACCCCCCTCCCTCCGCGAACGCCTGCGGCACCCGACCAAACCCGGCGTGGTGCTGGGCTGCCTACTGTTCTCGGCCCTTCTCCTCTACTGGGTCCCCGCACTGGGCCTCAACGACGGCTCCCTCGCCCGGATGGGCGGCCTGGGCCTGATCTCCGTCCTACCGCTGCCGACCCTGGTCGGCGCGGCCCTACTGATCACGGTCTTCGCCTCGCTGCTCTGGATGAACCGCGAGCACAAGGGACTCCTGCTCATCACCCTGCTCGCCACCGTGGTCTCGCTGCACGCGCTCCCCGCGGTGATCGAGACCGAGCCGCGGTTCGCCACGGCCTGGCAGCACCTCGGATTCCTCGACTACATCGACCGGACGGGCTCGGCCGTACCCGACCTGGACGCCCGCTGGAGCTGGCCCGGCTTCTTCGCCGCGGCCGCGTTCATCGCGAAGGCCTGCGGGGTCAGCGACCTCACCGAGGTCATCCGCTGGTGGCCGCTGACCATCCAACTCCTCTACCTGGCACCGATGTTCTTGCTCGTGCGCTCGATGCGGGCGAGCTGGCGCGCCAAGTGGACCGGCATCTGGATCTTCGTGCTCAGCGGCTGGGTCGGACAGGACTACTTCTCGCCGCAGGGCTTCACGTATCTGCTCTATCTGGTCTTCGTGGCGGTCCTGCTCGTGTGGTTCCGGGCGCCGCGCGTGCTGTGGGCGAAGGCGCGCCCCGGCGAGGTGGAGGTCGAGCCGACGAACCGCCGTCAGCGGGCCGTCCTCCTCATGATCCTCATCGGGCTGTTCGCGGCGACCGTCCCGGCGCACCAGCTCACGCCGTTCGTGATGCTGGGCGTTCTCGCGGTCCTCGTCCTCATCGGCCGCTCCGAACTGCGCGGCCTGCCGATCCTGTTCGCCGTGCTGGTCTCGGTCTGGATCTCCTTCATGGCCGAGCCGTACTGGTCGGGGCACTTCAACGACCTGTTCGGCGGAGTCGGCGGCGTCGGCGGCAATGTGTCGTCGTCCGTCTCCGGCCGTATCCAGGGCGGCAGTTCGACCCACAAGCTCGTGCTCTACACGCGCGTGCTGCTGGCCGGCGGCGTGATGGCCTTCGCCTGCTGGGGCTGGTGGCGCCGACGCGACCACAAGTACCGCGAGCGCTCGCTGCTCGTCCTCACCTTCGTACCGTTCCTGGGCTTCGGCATGCAGTCCTACGGCGGCGAAATGGCCCTGCGCGTCTTCATGTTCGCGCTCCCGGGTGCGGCCCTGCTCGCCGGTCTCGCCCTCTTCCCGCGTACCGGCGTCACCGCGAAGGAGCGGGAGAAGGACCGGGTGAGCCTCGCCCCGCTCGCGGCCCTCATGGCGGGCCTGCTCCTCATGGGCGGCTTCCTGGTGGCCCGTTGGGGCAACGAGCCGTTCGAGCGGATCAGGCCGGGCGAGGTCGCGGCCATGAACTACGTGTACGAGCACGACGACCCGACCGTACGGCTGCTGTGGCTGAGCAACGACACGCTCAACAACGTGACGCCGGCGATGCCGTGGGGCACACGGGACATGGAGAAGGTCAACTACGTGCCCACGCTGGCGCCCGCCGACCCGGTCCTGGTGTCCGGGCTCGTCAAGGCGCTCAAGGACGCGGGCCCGAACTCGTATCTGATGATCAACCGCAGTCAGGTGGTCTACCTCGAGATGGACGTGGGCTATTCGGCGAGTTGGGAGTCGAGGCTGATCACCAACCTCGACGACCGGCAGGAGCTGAAGAAGGTGCTTGTCAACGACGACGTGACGATGTACGCGCTGCGCAAGCAGCCCGCGGGCAAGGTCCCGAAGGCCGATCCGGGGGCGATCGGGCCCCAGGTGACCTGGACGCCGTGGTCGGTCGTCGGCGGTCTGGCCGCGATCGCGCTCATCGTGCTGCTGACGGCACGGGAGGTCGTACGGGTCGCGGTGCGGCCCGGCGTGCGGCAGCTGCGCTGGCTGCAGAGCAGCTTCTGGTTCTCGCTGCCGCTGCTGGCGGTGTTGCTGGCTTCGATGGTGCAGCGGTTCCTGACGATGAAGTAGTGCATGCGTACGCGGGCGCCGAAGTGGCTCACCGGACCTACCGGGTGAGCCACTTCACCTCGTACGCCCGCATCTCGAACCGCTTGCCGTCCACCTGGGCGCTGATCGAGCGGTCCAGGGCGTTGATCACTAGGGCGACCTTGTCGGTGGCGAGCACGCGGACGTTGGGCACGTCGTCGGCGGCGACGGACACGGTCTCGTACTTGGTCCCGGGCGGGAACTCCTTGCCGAAGCGGGACACCAGGTCGTGGATGGGGAGTGGTTTCCCGCCGTCGGCGCCGTCGGTCGGCGTCCACAGGCAGCCCGCGCAGTCGGAGCCCTTCTCCTCCTCCGGGTTCCAGTAGAAGCCCGAGGAGGCGCCGCCCTTGACCATCGCGATCATTCCGGCGGCCTGCACGGCGGCGCGGTGGATCTCGGACCAGCCCTTGCGGTCGTCGTTGCCGTCGGCCGGTTCGACGTAGTACTCGGCCCACCACAGCGGCAGGCCGTGCGTCTGTTCGCGCACCCACTCACCGACGGCCGTGAGCTTGTCGGTGGCCGCGAACTCGTTGGGCAGCATCTCGTCGTCGTTGGTGTAGCTGGAGCCGTCCACGACGACGAAGTCGGCGCCCACCTTGTTCTTGTTCCAGTAGTCGAAGGCGTCGAGGACGCGCTGGTCCATGGCACCCCAGGTGCCCTTCACGGTGGTGGACGCGTTGTCCGTCTGGCGCGGGTCGAAGCTGTCCATGACCAGGTAGGGGCCGCCCACCATGATGTCCTCGTTGACCTTCTTCAGCGCCTTGTAGACCAGGTTGTAGAGCTCGGTGTAGCCCTCGTAGTCCCAGCGGGCCTTGCTGTCGTTCCAGAAGCCCTTGAACTCGTTCCAGACGATGAAGTGCCGTACGTCCGGATAGCGCTTGGCGACGGTCGCGGCGAGCGCGGCGAAGTCCTTGTAGTGGGCGCGGTCCGGGGCGGTCTCCAGGGCGGCCTGGCTCCAGTCGGTGACGCCGGACTTGCCGCCCTTCATCCAGTCCGGGGAGCAGCACAGGGTGACGACCGGGGTGCCGCCGGACTTGCGGATGAAGTCGATGCGGCGGTCCATCTCGGCGAAGTCGTAACGCCCCTTGGACGGCTCGGGGTTGCCCGCACCCCAGCCCATGATGTGCTGGTTCTGCGGCAGCGACTGCTTCTCCAGCAGCCCCTCGACGCGCTCGGTGGCGGCGGCGGCGCCCTCGTCGGCGCTGAACTGGGTATGGGTGAAGCCCCAGCCCACCTCCGGCCGCGGCGTTTCGGGCGGGGTGACCGGTGTACCATGCACCTTGTCCCCGTCGCGGGTCGTGCCCGCGATGCTCCCGCCGTCTCCCGGCAGGGTGTTGAGCAGGGTCACGACCAGGGCCAGAGCAGCCACACCGACGCCGAGCAGCGCGGTGAGCCGCCACCGTCGTGCCCCCGAATTCCACCCATGACGTCCCATCATGGGCAACAGTAACGGCGGGGATCGGCCGTAGGACAGATCCCGTATCACCACAGCCCTGTAACAGGACGGAGGGGATACACCGGATGCGGTGGACGACAGCCGACACACGGGACGCACCGCGGAAACCGGGTGCACGGCGCGCCCACGTGACGGATCATGGCGGCATGTCTGCGAACCCACACGACGCTCTGCCGATCCGGCTCAACGTCGACGACAGCGACTCGCCGTCGGACGTCGTCGACGCGCTGTTCCTCGGCCGCTTCGCGACGGGCGAGCAGCCGCACTCGCACGCGGCGAACATCGACCGCGTACGGTCCGGGGCGACCCTGCTCCCGCCGGGCGCACGCGTGCTGCGCTCCGCCCGCGACGACGACCGCAGCTCGACCCTCGCCGAGGGCGACGGCTGGACCCTCCTGGTGTCGCGCTGGAACCGCGGCGCCGACGTCACCGTGACCGCGACCAGCGAGGAGCTGGCCGAGAAGGTACTGAACCAGGCGACGGACGGCGCGGCGGACGAGCCGGAGCCGCAGCCGGAGAACGTGACGATGGGGTTCTGGTACGTGTCGCCGCGCCGGGGCCCGCACCGTACGACGCGGCAGATCTCGGCGGGTACGTGGGAAGAGGTCCGCGCCAACTACACGGCGCCGGTGGCGGACGCGATGGACCGTCTGATGAAGACGACGCCGGAGGACATCGCGGGCCGGCTGCTGCTGTTGCACGGGCCGCCCGGCACCGGCAAGACCTCCGCGCTGCGCACGCTCGCCCGCTCCTGGCGCGACTGGTGCCAGGTCGACTGCGTCCTGGACCCCGAGCGGCTCTTCTCGGACGTCGGCTATCTCATGGACATCGCGATCGGCGAGGAGGACGGCACGGGGAAGGGCCGCTGGCGGCTGCTCCTCCTGGAGGACTGCGACGAGCTGATCCGCGGTGAGGCCAAGCACACCGCGGGTCAGGCGCTCTCGCGCCTGCTCAACCTCACGGACGGCCTGCTGGGTCAGGGCCGCAATGTGCTGGTGGGCGTCACCACCAACGAGGACCTGGAGCGCCTCCATCCGGCCGTTGTCCGCCCCGGCCGCTGTCTCGCCCGCATCGAGGTCGGCCCGCTGACCCGCCGCGAGGCGGTGAGCTGGCTGGGCACGGAGGAGGGCGTCTCGCGCGAGGGCGCGACCTTGGCGGAGCTGTACGCGCTGCGCCGGGGGACGACTCCTACGTCGGTACCGGACCAGCGCGAGGGCGCGGACGCGGGGCTGTATCTGTAGCTCCGCATCCGATCTGTGGCCCCGCGTCTGCCCGCCTCCGGTGCTTTGATGGAGGTATGACCCTGTACGTCGGCACGTCGGGGTGGCAGTACAAGGACTGGCGCGGTGTCCTCTACCCGGACCGGCTGCCCCTGCGGCTCTGGCTGGAGGAATACGCGGCGCGGTTCGCGACGGTCGAGCTCAACAACGCCTTCTACCGGCTGCCGTCGCGGCAGAACTTCGAGGGCTGGCGGGAGCGCACTCCCGCGGACTTCGTCGTCGCCGTCAAGGCGAGCCGCTATCTGACCCACATCAAGCGGCTGCGGGACCCGGCGGAGCCGGTGCACCGCCTGATGACGCACGCGGCCGGCCTGGGCGACCGGCTCGGCCCGGTCCTGCTCCAGCTCCCGCCCACGCTGCGCGCCGACCCCGCGCTCCTCGACGACTGTCTCGCCCAGTTCCCGTCCGGCACGCGGATCGCGGTCGAACCGCGCCACGACTCCTGGTGGACGCCCGAGGTGCGCGAGGTGATGGAGTCACGGGGCGCCGCCCTCTGCTGGGCCGACGTGCTGTCCCGCCCGGTGACCCCCCTGTGGCGGACCACCGACTGGGGCTACGTCCGCTTCCACCAGGGCCGCGCCCTGCGGTGGCCGCATTACGGCCGGCAGTCCCTGACGACCTGGATACAGCGCATCGCGGACACCTGGCCGGACGACCACGACGTGTACGTGTACTTCAACAACGATCCGCACGCGGCGGCCGTCCAGGACGCGGTGACGTTCGCCCGGGCGGCGAGGGCAGCGGGCCTGACGGTGACCCGCACGCCGGGCCACATGCCGGCGTCGTGAGGTGACGCGGCCCGTCTACTCACCGCGACTCTTCTTTCCGCCTCTTCCCGTCTCGTCCCGCCTCGACGGCGCTCCGGCGCTCCGCTCCGGCACGGCGGCGTACCCGGCGGTGCCGAAGTCGGCCCAGCCGCGGCGGCGACCCGCTCCTATCCCCCGTAAGCCGCCCGCAGGGCATCCCGTACGGCGTCGAGCGCGGCCGACTCCGTGAGGCCGAGGCGGCGCGCCCGGTCGGCGTAGGCCTGCGCGGCGGTCGCGGCCTCGCGTGACGCGGCGTCGCCGGCCGCGGCCACGAACGTTCCGTTGCGCCCCCGCGTCTCGATCACCCCGTCCGCCTCCAGGGCCCGGTACGCCTTGGCGACGGTGTTGGCCGCGAGGCCGAGCGACTCGGCGAGGCCGCGCACCGTGGGCAGCTTGTAGCCGACCGGCAGCGCACCGGACCGGGCCTGCTCGGAAATCTGGGCGCGCACCTGCTCGTACGGCGCGGCCCCCTCATCGATGTGGATCTTCAGGGTCACGCAGCGATTGTCCCGTACCCACCGGAAAATGAGAGGCATCCGCACACGACCCACGCGTAGCGTGCGACTCCATGACCGTGATCGTTCGCGAACTGCGCCGCGGAGACCGGGCGGACGCCGAGGCCTTCGCCCGCATCCGTCACCTGGCCCTCCCGTTCATGCTCTTCACCCCCGAGTCCATCGCCTACGACCTGGAGCACGCCCACCCCGACTCCCACTACCAGCCGCTGCTGGCCGAGCGGGACGGCGAGCTCGTCGGCACCGCACAAGTGGGCTTCGTATACGACAGCCCGGAGCCCGGCCAGGCGAACGTCAACGTCTATGTGCACCCCGAGCGGACGGGACGCGGTGCGGGCGCGCTGCTGGTGCGCGCCGCCGAGGAACGCCTTGCCGCCCTCGGCGCGACCAGGCTGCACGCCTGGGTCCTGGACGAGCCCGGGAACCGTGCCTTCGCGGAGAGGCACGGCTACCGCGCCGGCCGCTCCGCGCACTTCCTCCGCCTGGACCTGGCGAACGGCTCCCTGCCGCCGCTCCAGTCCCCGCCGCCCGGCGTGGAGCTGCGCACCGCCGCGGACTTCGCCGACGATCCGCGACCACTGTTCCACCTGGACGCGGAGACGCTGCTGGACGAACCGAGCGACGTCGACCGCGAGTTCACGGACTACGAGGCCTGGCTGACGGAAACCTGGCGCCACCCCCTGTTCAGCCCCGGGCTGACCTCGGTCGCCGTGGTCGACGGCCGGCCCGCCGCGTTCAGCGCGGCCCGCACCGACGGCGGCACCCGCTATGGCACGGTGATGACGGGAACCGCGCGTGCCTTCCGGGGCCGCGGCCTCGCCAAGCTCGCCAAGAACGACTCCCTGCACCGCGCCCGCTCGGCCGGCTTCACGGAGGCGTTCACGGGCAACGACTCCGGAAACGGGCCGATGCTGGCGATCAACAAGTGGTTCGGATACGAGATCTGCGCGACGGAGGTGCAGTATGTCCGCGACCTCGGCTGACACCCCGGCCTCACTGGAGGTCGTCCTCGTCAAGTACGGGCGTACGAAGATCAGTTACCCCGCCGAGCTGCTCGCCGACGACGGCACGCGGATCACCGTACGCGCGCCGTGGGCGGGCGACGGCGTACGCGACTTCGGCTTCGTCCGGTTCGAACAGGGCGATGTCTTCACCGAGTACTACTGGCGGGACCGGTGGTACGCGGTGAAGGAGGTCCGCGACAGCCAGGGTGTGCTGAAGGGCTGGTACTGCGACATCACCCGCCCGGCCACCGTCTCCGGCGGCGAGCTGGTCGTCGAGGATCTCGACCTGGACCTGTGGCGCTCGGCCGACGGCAGGACCGTACTCCGCCTGGACGAGGACGAGTTCGCGGCGAGCGGCCTGGCGACCACCGACCCCGAGGCCGCGACCGCCGCCGAGAACGCCCTGGACGAACTCGAACGACTGGCCCGCGGCGGCGACTTCGAGGCGCTACTGGCCTAGCCGGCTAGGGCCCCCGTCTCGTCACTCGACGGTGGCCACCACCGCGTAGCGCTCGTCCTCGACTTCCCGGCCCCACAGCCGTGCGTCGTCCGACAGCGGCTCCACGCGGAGGTGGGTCACCAGAGGGTCGAGGAGGGCGGTCAGCCGGTCGGCCGGTATGCCGACCGGGCTCACGGTCCCCCAGACGCCCTCGACGAGGACGAGTCGCCCTCCCGGGCGGAGCAGTCCGCGCCAGTGGCGCAGGACGCGCTCGGGGTCCGGCAGCGCCCACAGCACATGGCGGCACAGCAGCACGTCGAACCGCTGCTCACCGATGGGCGGTGCCACCGCGTCACCGACGAGAAACACCGCGTCACGGCCGGCCAGCTTCGCGCGCGCGAGGTCGACCATGCGCGGCGAGCGGTCGACCCCGGTGACCCGGTGACCTCTCTCGGACGCGAGCAGTGACAGGCTGCCGGTGCCGCAGCCCGCGTCGAGGACGTCGGCCGGGCGCTCGGGCAGCCACGCCCGCAGCCGGGCCGCCCAGGCCTCCCTTACGACGGAGTCGCGCAGGCCGTGGTCCGGCTCCTCGTCGAACGTGACGGACTCCGCGTCCCAGTCGACGCCCGCTCCCGGATTCATGTCACTGTTACTCGCCATGCGCCCCAGGGTGACACCCGCCACTGACAGTCGATTCGTGACAGCCGCCACAGACAGATCCCGACCGATGAGGAACTCTCCCGGAAAGGGTCTACCTCCGTACACAGCGGAATCCGGTAGGCACAAGGAGGCAGCCATGCGCCGTGTGACCGTGCAGAAGCCCCTGAGGAAGTCGGACTCCCGCCGTGTGCGGGACGAGGCCGACGAGCGTCCGGCCGAGCGCCCGGAGGTCCGAAAGGACATCGCACGAACGTGGTGGCCGGACGGCTGAGCCGCCGCGACCACCACCAGGACCAAGACCAGAACCGGAACCGTCAGACCAGCCGCTTGCGATAGTGGATCCGGTCGTACGGACCGTCGACGCGCCGCTCGACCACCTCGTACCCGTACCTCGGGTAGATCTTCTGGTTCTCCCACATCAGCGCGTTCGTCAGAAGCCTGATCTCGGGCAGTCCGAGCTCACGCGCGCGTGCGTCCACGAAGTGCAGCAGCCGGCGCCCGATGCCCTTGCCGTGGGCGTCGGGGTGGACGGCGATGATGTCGAGGTACAGGTGATCCTCGCGCTCCTCGACCACCACGAGCCCCGTCACCGGCTCGCCCGTCACGAACACCTGCCCCGCGGCCACGTTCGCCGCGTGATCCGCCTCCATGGGCGCCGGAACCAGCCCGATGCGCGCGATGTAGGGATGGAACGCCGCGTCGATCAAGGCCTTCACGACCGGCACGTCGTCGGCGACGGCCGACCGGATTTCCTCGTCTGTCATGCCGCGAACGCTACCTACCTGATCGCAGTCTCAGCACTCCCTTGACGGGAGCACCCACGACGGGCCGTACCGCTGCCCTTGCTGCGGCTCATCGCACTGGCCGAGCGTGGAGCGTTCGAGATCTGCGATGTCTGCTGCTGCATGCGCCTGCGGCGGCGGATGTAACCCCGGCCCTCGTTACTGGCCCACCCTTCCGTCGATGCACTCGCGCAACAGGTCGGCGTGCCCGCAGTGACGGGCATACTCCTCGATCCTGTGCACCATCAGCTCCCGAACTGCGATCCCGTCCTTCCCCAGACGCTCGCTCAGATCCGGGTGCTCGGCCAGCGCGGCGTCGGTCGCGGCCTGCTCGCGCGCCAGAGCGGAGTACGCAGCGTCGACCTCGGCCTGCTCGGCGACAGCTCCGTCGAAGTCCGCGTCACGCTCGCCGTACAGCTTCGGCAGCGGATCACCGTCGCTGATCCAGTTGCGCCAGTCCCGTTCCACCTCGACGAGGTGCCGAAGCAGGCCGAGCAGCGACATCGTCGACGGCGGAACCGACCGCCGGGCCAGTTGCTCCGCATCCAGACCCTCGCACTTCATCCGCAGGGTCGTGCGGTAGTTCGTCAGGAAGTCCTGCAGCGTCGCAAGCTCGCCGTCCGGACTGACTCCTTCGCTGTCGCGGGGGTCGTCATCCGGGTCAACCCACATGTCGGGGTAGATGGTTGCCCGGCTCCATCGTGCGGTTTGGTCACTCATGCGTTCCATGTTCGTCCGTGAGGGCCCGAGCTCGCCAGTCCCCGCGTTTGAAGTAGTTCGGGTGCTTGGGGGCAGCGTCGTTGTCCATCACCAGGTGCAGCTCGCCTTCGGGGTAGGCGCGCGGGTGACCTGCTTGAGGAAGGCGCGGAACCCTTGGCCCCGGTGCCGGGCTTGCACGCCCCGGTGACCTGGCCGGTGGCGAGCTGCCCGGACAGAGAAACAGCAGGCCACCGGCAAGAACACAGCAGCTCTCCGCGCAAATGCCCGTCGAACCATCTGGGTACGCTCCGCCTCGGACATCTCGGTGTTCTCGCTCAGGAGTCTCAACTCGCTGCGGGCCTGGGTCAGCACAGCGAGAAAGCCCGCGTACAGGTCACGCCGGGGCTTCCGCCACTCGGACGTGACGGCGCGTTTGTGCTTGCGTGACTCCAGCAGCAGCTCGCGATGGTCCTTGCGCGCCTCCACCAACAGCGAGGTCCCCCTTGCGACACCCGCGCCCAACAGCGTGGCCAAGAGAGTCGTCCACTGCATCG
This sequence comes from Streptomyces sp. NPDC027189, assembly GCF_055566975.1. NCBI lineage: Bacteria > Bacillati > Actinomycetota > Actinomycetes > Kitasatosporales > Streptomycetaceae > Streptomyces > Streptomyces sp. NPDC027189. The sequence goes on along the minus strand of NZ_JBVHRI010000005.1, from coordinate 105,667 downwards.
TCAGCCGAACGCGTTGTGCCGTGTGTTGCCGTCGCCGACCAGCACCCCTTGAGCGCCGCGGGCGTCCACGGTGATGTGCCCCGTCCGGCGCTGCGCGCGGAATACGGCGCGGGCCGCCGCGAGGATCTCCTTGTCCGTCTCCGCTCTGGAGCCCGTCAGGACCTGGAGCAGCCGGTTCCACCACAGGTCGGGGTCCGTTTCGTACGCGTCCAGCACCCGTACGCCGTAGCCGCCGCCCACGCCGTTGCCGCCTTCCCCGCTGTTGGCGCCACCCCCGCCCAGCCGTCGGCGGACCGCCTCGCTCAGCCCGGCGTAGAGGCCGTGGACGACTCCGCGCGCAGTGTCCGTGAGTCCGGCCGCCGCCCGTGTGGCCAACGCGGTGGCCACCAACTCCACGTCGGTCACTGGGACCTCCCCTCAGTTGTGCGGGTTGTGCGATGTCGTGTCCGTCACCATGGCCGGGGGTGCTGCAATGCTGGTGAAATTCCGATGATGTGGAGGAGCGGGGGCTACGCAGTGGACGGGGGAACTCCTCAGCAGCTTCGGATCGACGTGCTCGGGCCGTTACAGGCTCGGCGGGGCGCAACACCGCTGGATCTGGGGCCTGTTAAGCGGCAAGCCGTGCTGGCCGCGTTGCTGCTCCGTCAGGGGGCCGTGGTGAGCCATGAACAGCTGCTCGACGGGGTGTGGGGGTCGGAGCCACCCGCATCCGGCCACAAGGTGCTGGCCAGTCATGTCAACCCGCTGCGCAGGACACTCGACGCCGAAGGCACCCGGCATACGGAGTCGGTGATCCGCAGCGGCAAGGGCTGGTACCGCTTCGCCGCCGACGACGTCCGGCTCGATGTGGCGGACCTGACCGAGTGGGGCGATGAGGCGCTGCGCACCAAGGCGTCCGGCGACCTGGCCACCGCGACGGACCAGTTGTCCGCAGCGCTCGCGCTGTTCCAGGGCGAGCCCTTGGCCAACCTGCCGGGACCGTTCGCGCAGGCCGAGCGGGAGCGGATGCTGGAGCGCCGGCGAACACTCCGGCTGGAGAGGCTCGAGTCTCTGGTCCTGCTCGGCCGGTTCACCGATGCCCTGGACGACCTCGCCGCGCTGTCCGCGTCCGATCCGTATGACGAGTCGCTGTTGGCCTTGCGTATGCGGGCTCTGTACGGCTGCGAACGTCAGGCCGAAGCGCTGAACGCCTACGAGGACATGCGCGTACGCCTGCGTGACGAACTCGGAGTCGATCCCCGTGAGGAGCTCCGCCGGGTGCACGAGGCGGTGCTGCGCCAGGACGACACCTGCCTCCTCGGTCCGGCGGATCCCCCCGCGCAAACGCTCTCCAAGATCACCCTTCGTAATGATCCGGCAGCGGCCGCGCCGATGCGACCAGGGTCACCGCAGCGATCCGCTCACCCGCCACGCGACAGCGCTCCGCCCTCTCCGGCCGAACTGCCGCACGACGCCGCGGGGTTCGCCGGCCGCACCGACGAACTCGCCAGGCTGCACGCGCTGCTTCCGCCCGAGCAGGGCCGGGGACCGGCGAACACCGTGGTCATCTCCGCCATCGGCGGCGCCGCCGGCATCGGCAAGACCGCTCTGGCGGTGCACTGGGCACACCAGGTGCGTGAGCGCTTCCCGGACGGTCAGCTGTATGTGAACCTGCACGGATTCGACCACGACCGGCAGCCGCTCAAGCCCGGCGAAGCCCTTGAGCTCCTGCTGCGCAGCCTGGGGCTCGCGGCATCAGAGATCTCCACGAACGACGACGCGCAGGCACGCGTGTACCGGACGCTGCTCGCCGACCGACGCCTGCTCGTCCTGCTGGACAACGCAGCCTCGGCGGAGCAGGTCCGTCCGCTGCTCCCAGGCAGCCCGTCCTGCTGCGTCGTCGTCACCAGTCGCAACCGGCTCGGCGATCTCGTGGCCCGCGACGGGGCACACTCCATGCCGTTGGACCTTCTCCTGCCGGCCGAGGCCCGCGCACTGCTGAGCCAGATACTCGGCGCGGACCGGCTGTCCGCGGAACCAGCCGCGGCTGACGAGTTGATCCGGCTGTGCGGCAGCCTGCCGCTGGCTCTGCGCGTGGCCGCCGCCCGGCTGGCGGGCGATCCAGGCTTGCGCCTGGCCGATCTGGTCACCGAGATGTCCAAGGGCAACCGGCTTGAGGCGCTGGAGCCGGACGGTGACGACAGCTCCCCCTTGCGTACGGCCTTTTCCGCGTCGCACGCGGTTCTGGCGCCAGCCGCGCGCCGGCTGTTCCGCCTGCTCGGCCTCTTCCCCGGACCGCACCTCACCGCCGAAGTCGCGGCAGCCCTCCTGGACGTACCACTGCAGCCGGCCCGACGCCTGCTCAGCACCCTGGCCGCCGCCCACCTGATCGAGCCGGCGACGGTGGGCCGATACCGGTTCCACGATCTCCTTCGCGAGTACGCGCAGGAGCGTGCGCAGGTGGAAGAAACGGCGGCAGATCGTGACGCCGCGTTGCGACGCGTCCTGATCTGGTACGTGCACGCCGCTCGCGCCGCCTCGGGAACCTGGTTCTTCCCGGAGCTGCCCCCCGACCTCGTCCCCGAGGGCGGCCGGCCGGGCATGCCAACCGCCGCCGGAGCCGAACAGTGGCTGGAGGCGGAGCGGGCGAATCTGCTCGCCGTCATCAACCATGCCGGCCGCCACGGTCCCCGCCTCGTCGCCTGGCACCTGACCAACGCACTGCTCGGCTACTTCTGGCTCCATCTGCCGCGGGCGACGTGGCAGGCCACCGCGCAGACGGCGCTGGACGCGGCCACGGCCGAAGGCGACCTGTTCGGCCAGGCAGCCATGCACAGCAACCTCGGAATGGCCCGGTGGGACCGGGGGCACGCAAGGCAGGCGATGGATCATCACGCACGCGTACTGGACATCAGTCGGGAGCTCGGTTGGGCGACAGGCGAGGCAGTGGCTCTCGGCGGCACAGGCTTCGTGGAATGGAGCATGGCGCGCCTCGACCGTGCGCACGAGCATCTCACCACCGGCATGCGGATCATCCGTGCAGCCGGAAATCGTCACATGGAAGCGTTGGGGTTGGTCTTCCTCGGTTGGACCTGCCGGGATCTGGGCCGGCTGCGCGAGGCTGCTGATCACCTCGAACTGGCCATCAGGCGAAACGAGGAGATCGGCTGGAACGACGACAGCCTGGCTCTGCAGAATCTGGGCTGGGTGTACTGGGAACTCGGACGTCTGGCTGACGGCCTCGACGTCCTCGGCCCCGAGGTGACCGCTGACGAGAGGAGCGGATACCGCCATGGCCGCGCGATGATGCTGGACGCCGTCGCGAAGATCAATATCGAGCTCGGCCGCCACGACGAGGCGCTGATACAGGCTGAGCGTGCCTTTGCCATGGTCAAGGACGTGGGACGGCGCTGGATTCAGGCCGGCATCCTCAACACGGTCGCCGACGCTCACCGAAAGCTCGCACATTTCGACGAGTCGGTCCGGGTTGACGGGCAGGCTCTCACCCTGGCCCGCGAGGCGAGATTCAGACGCGCCGAGGCGGACAGCATCCTGGGGCTCTCCCTCACCCAGCAGCAGCTGGGCCTGCACGACCAGGCCCGCAGCCATGCCGAGCAGGCGCTGAACCTGGCGCGCGATCACGGGTTCCGCGTGGTGGAGGGTCAGGCCCTGACCGTCATGTGCGGTATAGCGGAGTCCGAGGCGACGTATGTCAGAGCCGTCGCACTCGGCCGGGAGGCACTGGCGATACACCGTCAGACCGGCCACCGCCTCGGCGAAGCCCGTACCCTCGTCGTCCTCAGCCGCGCCCTCCACAAGAGCAAGGACGCTGCCGCCGGCCCCATGAGGCAGCGGGCGTTGGACGTCTTCTCAGACGTCGGCGTGCCGGCGGCGGAGGCGTACAAAGATCTCGACTGGTGACGTTTGCACAGCCGTGACCGGAAACCTTCGAAGAAGGGCGCGGCTCTTCTAAAGGAAAGGGCTCAACCGGAAGAACGTTTTCCCGGGCCAGACACCTCATGGACGACGTTTCCGCAGTTCACAGCCCGCCCACGGAAAACTCCTGAAGCGGGTGTCGCAGGTTCGAATCCTGCCGGGGCACAAAGAGAAGGGCCGGCTCAGGAGGGGTTGCCTCCCAGGCCGGCCCTTCGGCGTTTCAGGCGCCGTGCCACAGGCGTGCCACTACGTGCCGGCGGGGTCCTCTTCGGGGGTTCTTTGTCGTCTGGATCGGTCGGCGGGTGCCGCACCACAACCGCGCCATTGGCTGAGGCCGCCGCGTCCGTCGTTCCCTGTCTCGGAGCCAGTCGCAGCGGCATACGCAGGCCAGTTGTCGAAGTGACTGCCGGCGACTGCGCACGACGGCGTTCGGGAAGGTCCGGCCAGGCCGAGGGGCAGGGGCGTCTGCACGGGAGCCTTAGGCGGGTGCGTCAGGCGGGTGGGCATCCGAACCAGTTCACCGTGCCGTCGCTGGAGGTATAGCCCAGGCACCTGATGGTTCTGTTGTGCAGGGTCTCGGTCCGGTCGACCCCTTCGTCCAGAGTGTCCCCCTTGTAATGGGTCTGTTCGAGGGTGTCGATCTCGACGATGTACCAGCGGCTCTTGTCGGTCGGGATGCTGCAGCGGTGGCCGGTCACGTTGCGGCTGGGCCCTTCGCTCCACATGTCCTGTTCGGCGCGGTCGCAGTGCGCGCTGTCGGCGGCGCCGGCGGCGCCGGCGCCGGTGCCGAGCAGGGCCGTCGCGCCCGTGGCCACCGCCGCGGTAACGCCGAGCAGGCGCTTCAGAGTGATGTTCATCGATTGGTCCTCCTGCCAGGTGCGGTGACGGCTCGGAGTCGCCATGTCACCTCAGTGTGATGGTCACACTTATCCGGGATGTCCGGCCCGGCAGCCGGCGGCGCAGTCCCCCGACCCGGTGACGTCGGTGATGCCAATGCAGCAGGCCGCGGTCACACCCCCGGCCGCCCCCGGAGCGGGCCTCGGTTAGTGCCGGGGAGCGCCGCCCCGTCCTGGTCACCACCGACGGCCGACGAGCCCTCACGGTGTGGAAACGATGGCGGCCACGGCTGGCCGACCAGAACCGTGCCCAGGAGTGCGAGGCCCTGCGTCCCCTCCTCCACGGCGAGCAGGCCGCGCGACTCGCAGCGCAGGCCCGCCTGGGCCGACCGTCCAGCCGCCCCGCGGGAACTCTGCCCCTACCCGGATCTGATGGACAGCTGACATCCACGTGCGACATCAACGACAGCGGGACTCACCTGGCCTTGTTGCCCACGCATGAGGGGCGTGCCGTGCAGAGGGGGTCACACACCCCAAACAGCTCCCCCAGGCCAGGGGCATCGGCGCTCTCACGGGGAGGGGTCCCACATGGTCGTTGGGCACACTCCATGGTCCCCGACCTGGACGGAAGCGAGCCCGCTGCTCGCCCTCAGCAGCCCCGCCGGGAGCCATTCAGAGAGCCAACCGAGGCGTCTCACCGCGGACAAGAGCGGACTGCCACGGACGGTTCCGCCGCTCGCCCGCAGGTGGGACAGAGCTCCCCAAGCGCCCTTCCTGAGCCCCCAGTTAGCCCCGCCTTAACGGCGCCATAAGGATCTCCATCACCCGCCTCCAGCAGGCGATTCCACGGTTTCTTGGGGCTAGCTTGCTGATCGCCCCCCACGGGTTCGCCGCATGCCCGAAGGACCGTTTCAAGGAGTTCCCCCATGTCTGCTCGCCGCAAGGCCGCCACCGTCGCCGTCGGCATCGCCCCCCTCGCCCTGACCGCGCTGGGCGCCGCGCCCGCGTCCGCGCACGGCACGATGGGTGACCCGGTCAGCCGGGTGTCCCAGTGTTATGCGGAGGGCCCCGAGAGCCCCAAGTCGGACGCCTGCAAGGCGGCCGTCGCGGCGGGTGGCACCCAGGCGCTCTACGACTGGAACGGGATCCGGATCGGCGACGCGAACGGGCAGCACCAGGCGCTGATACCGGACGGCAAACTGTGCAGCGCGAACAACGACGAGTTCAAGGGGCTCGACCTGGCGCGCGCCGACTGGCCGGCGACCGGCGTGAGCAGCGGCTCGTACACCTTCAAGTACCGGGTGACCGCCCCGCACAAGGGCACGTTCAAGGTGTACATCACCAAGGCGGGTTACGACCCGTCCCAGCCGCTCGCCTGGGACGACCTGGACCTCGAGCACCCGGTCGCGACGGCCACCGACCCGGTCGCCTCGGGCGGCTTCTACACCTTCTCCGGCACGCTCCCGGAGCGCTCGGGCAAGCAGCTCCTGTACGCGATCTGGCAGCGCTCGGACAGCCCGGAGGCGTTCTACTCCTGCTCGGACGTGGCCTTCGGCGGAAGCGGCAACGCAGGCAGCGGTGGTACGGGAGGCAGCTCCTCCCCCGCCCCGACCGCCTCCGCGCCCTCCGAGGAGCAGATCGAGGACGGTGCCGACAAGTCGACCGTCGAGCACCACGGTCACGGTGACGATGACGCCAGTACGTCGGCGGAGCCGACGACGGCCGCGAGCACCACGAGCGCCGCGGCGGCCGGCACGGACACGGCGAACGAACCGAAGGCGGACGGTTCCTCGCAGAACCTCGCCGAGACGGGCGGCGACTCCTCCACGTCGTACATCGCGATCGGCGGGTCGACCGCCCTTGCGCTCGGTGCCGCGGCGCTGTTCGCCTCGGTCCGACGACGCGCGATGTCGGGTGGCCGCCACGGCCGCTAGGGCGCGGGATTCCGGGGTCTGTCCGGCGGCTCAGGCCGGACAGACCCCGGCGGCGTGCTCAGCTGAACACGGACGCGCAGGTGGTCGCGGTGGCTTGCGACGGATCGAGGGCGTTGGCCACCTCGTGGAACGCGATCCGGTCGAGGAGACCGATCGCCACGTGCTCGGAGAGGTCGACCGAGCACAGGTTCTGCAGCAGGACGTTGTGCACGTCGGAGCCGGTGAGGAACTGGGAGTTGTACGGCGTGGCCACCTCGTCGTACTTGGTGGCGATGACCGTGTAGTGGACGCCCGCGACGGTGTCGCCGCCGGCGTTGAGCTTAGTCAGGAACGCGGATCCGGCGACCTGGTCCGCGAGTCCCGGAGTGGCCGCCGAGAGCAGGTCCTCGGCGCCCGGGAAGTACGGCAGCAGGTTGGCGAGACCGCTGAGAGTCGTGCCGTGGTTGTCGGGCGCGATACCGACGAGCGTGTTCACCTTGGCGGCTCCGCCGAGGAACTTGAGGTAGTAGCGGGGCATCATGCCGCCCTGCGAGTGACCGACGAGGTCGGCCTTGGTCGCGCCGGTCGCGGCGAGCACCTTGTCGACGAATGTCTGGAGCTGTTCGGCCGACTTGTCGATGGGGCCGAGGCCGTTGAAGAGCGGGACGCCGGGCAGCTGCCCGTAGTCGAGCGAGTAGACGCAGTACCCGCGGTGCACGAGGTAGGGGGCGAGGCCCAGCCAGTTGTCGACGGAGTTCCCGAAGGTGCCGTGCACGAGGACGACGGGGCGGGGGTGGGTGGCGGACGGCTTGCAGGAGTAGTTGTTCCAGCCACTGCTGGGGGCGGAGTCCGCCCGGGCGGTGGCGGCGGGGACGACGGCGACAGCGACGGTCAGGAGCAGCGCGGTCAGGGGTCTGAGCACGCGCTTCCAGGGCAGCATCGGGTGATCTCCTTGCGGCTCAAGGGAGTTGCGACGGCGTACGCCCTGTGATCCGGATCACGAGGATGCTGTTCACTCGTCAAGTTACGGGTGAGTAGCTCACGTGTGAAGTTACGCGTCAGTAAAAACTTCCAGTGGTAACCAGGGGCAGCGGTCGCAGCCTACGAACCGTCACCAGGCGGGCCTGATAGGACCGTAGGGCGCGATACGCACCAATCGGTCACGCAACGCGCGCATTTCACCCTCTCCGAGTAGCCCACCCCACGTCCGCACGACGTCGGCGGCCGCCTCCTCCGCCGCGCGCGTACAGGCCCAGCCGCGCTCGGTCAGCACGACCAGCCGGGCACGCGCGTCGTCGGGATGCGGGCGCCGCTCGACGTACCCCTTGCGGACGAGCTCCTCGACGAGCTGACTCGCCGCCTGCTTGGTGACCCCGAGGTGGGCGGCGAGGTCGGTGACCGTCGCGCCGTCCGGGGCGAGCCGCGCGAACGCGAAGCCGTGCGCGGGCCGCAGCCCCTCGAACCCCCGGGCGACCACGCCCTCGTGAATACGTTGCGTCAGCTCACCGGCGACGGCGAGCAGCGCGGCGGACAGGGCCATGGCCTCGGAGTTCTGCACGCACGCATTGAAACACCCTTGACGGATTGGTCAAGCAGCTTGACCATAGGAGCGTCAGGCATGGTCAAGCAGCTTGACCATCTCCTCTTGCCCATCCACCTGCCCGGAGGCACCCGTGCCCGTCATCCGTCCGTCCGAGGCCGTCGTCCACGAGATCCACGGCGCCCGTTTCATCGCGCACGCCACTCCCCTGAGCGGCAGCAAGGAGCTGTGCGCCTGGCGCGGCGAGATACCCGCGGGGACCAAGGCCCCCGTCCACACCGTCAACCGCGAGGAGATCTTCCATCTCCTCGCCGGCGAACTGCTGATCACCCTCGACGACCGCACCGAGCGGATCGCCGCGGGCGACACGGTGATCATCAACCCGGGCGCCACGCTGGGCGTCGAGAACCCGACCGAGGAAACCGCGATCTCCTGGGTCACCACATCCATCGGCCTCCAGGCGGAACTGGCCGACGGCTCGGTCCTCACTCCGCCGTGGGCGAACTAGGGAGGCCCTACGGGGTTTCTCGCCCCCTCCGCCCCTACCCTCCCCCACTCTCGGCTTCGCTCGAGCGGGGGGACCCCCATCGTCCCTGGGGGCTGCGCCCCCAGACCCCCGCTTAAAAAGACTGCACAGTTCCCCGCGCCCCCAAAAGGGGCGCGGGGAACTGCGCGACCAGCCCTCGCGGGCAGCGGCGGCGGGGGCGAAAACCCCGTAGGGCCGCCGCATTCCCGTCACGCCGCCAGCGTCCCCGGCCCGATCACATGCGGGCCGAACTTCGCCCTGGCTCTGTCCGCGACCTCCTCGATTCGGCGGACCTTCTCGTCCACCGGGTCGAAGGTGAGCTGGTAGGAGGCCTGTTCGGCGGGGGTCAGCCCCTCGGCGCGCAGGGCGATCGCGCGGACTCGGGCGCGCTGGAGGCCGAGCGCCTCGTACATGCGGTACGCGGTGTCGGTGAGCGTCGACGAGTGTGCGGTGGGCTCCTTGAGCGTACGGCTGCGGGTGGTCGCGGAACGGTCGGCGTAGCGGACGGTGAGGGTCAGCGTGCGGCAGACCTTCTCCAGGGCGCGCAGCCGGGTACCCAGCTCCTCGGCGGCCGAGAGCAGGGCGCGGCGGTGCCGGGACGGGTCCAACTCGTCGCGGGAGAAGGGGCGTTCGGTGGCGAGGGAGCGTGAGGTGGCGTTCGGGACCACCCTGCCCCGGTCGATGCCGGACGCCCTCTCGTGCAGCTCGCGGCCGGCCCGGGCACTGGTGAGGCGCTGCAGTGTGGACAAGGGTGCGGCGGCGACCTTGCCGATGGTGTCGAGGCCGTACTCGCACAGGATGCGGGCGGTGGCGCCGCCGATTCCGGGCAGCGCGGCGACGGGCCGCTCGGCGAGGAACTCCGCGACGGCGTCCGGCTCTGCGGGCACCACGCGGGTCACCCCGGGCGCGGCGTCCCGCAGGGCCATCCGCGCGAGCATCGGCCCCGGCCCGGCGCCGATCACGCAGTCGATCCCGTACAACGCGAGCGCCCGCACCCGGATCAGCGAGGCGAACTCCACGGCACCGCGCCCGAAGTACCGTTCGGCGCCGCGCAGATCCAGCAGCGCGCCGTCGGGCGGCAGCGCCTCGATGACGGGGGTGAACTCCTCGAGGAGCCCGAGGAGTTGAGGCAAGGCCGCCTCGTACATCGGAGGCAGCTGGAAACGTACACAGAGGATGGTCATCCCGCACTCCCCGGACTCTGGTGCCACAACTTCTTTCCCCCCGCGGGCCCTTCGCCCGCGGGACGCAGATCGGCCCAGGGGTGCATCTCGAACCCCGTGGGCATGCGGATCTTCCGGCCCGCAGCCGGATCGCCGTCATCGGGCTTCTCCGGCACGGGCTCCGCCAGCCGCGCCGCCACCACGTCGAGGCCGCCCTCGGTACGCAGCTCGACCAGCTCGGCGAGGTTCCAGGCCGCCGCGCCCACCACGCTGAGGCTGCGCGGGCCCCGGCGCTGCACCACCCCGCGCACCAGCAGCAGCCAGGAATGGAAGACGGTGTGGGCGCAGGCGTCGTGCGAGTCGTCGAAGAAGGCGAGGTCGACCAGGCCGGTGCCGTCGTCCAGGGTGGTGAAGATGACGCGCTTGCCGGAGCGGATCGGCGGGGTCTGGGTGGCCGCCTTGGCACCCGCGACCAGGACCGTCTCACCGTGCCGCGCCTCCCGCAGCCTGCGCGCCGTGACCACGCCCAACTCCCCCAGGAACTCCCGGTGGTCGTCCATCAGATTGCGCGAGGCGTCCATGGAGAGCACACCCAGCTCGGCACTGAGCCGCTCCGCCGAGGAGAGGTCGGGCAGCCCGGCGGAGGCGGTCTTCCGCCCTCCGGCCAGGGGGAGTTGGTCCCCGCCCGCACCCCGGGAACCCCGATGCAGCTCGGTCAAGTGCAGTTGCAGATCACGGCGGTTGGCGCCGAAGGAATCCAGCGCACCGACCTGCGCGAGCCGCTGTGCGAGCGGCCGGCTCGGCCGGGCCCGCTCCCAGAAGTCGAGCAGCGAGGCGTACGGCTGCCCGTCCGCGATCCGCGCGGCCTCGGCCTCACTGATGCCGTGCACGTCGGAGAGCGCCAGGCGCACCCCCCACACCCCAGATTCAGACACCAGTTCGATACGATGTGCGACCGCCGACCGGTTCACGTCCAACGGCAGGATCGGCACCCCCCGCCGCCGCGCGTCCGCGAGCAGCAGCCGCTTCGGGTACATCCCGGGGTCGTGCGTGAGCAACCCCGCGTAGAAAGCCGCCGGGTGATGGGCCTTCAGCCACGCCGACTGGTACGTCGGCACGGCGAAGGCCACCGCGTGCGCCTTGCAGAAGCCGTACGACCCGAAGGCCTCGACGATCTCCCAGGTGCGCGCGATGGTCTCGGCGTCGTACCCCTTCGCCGCCGCGTGCTGGGCGAACCAGAAGCGGATCCGCCCCTGCGACTCGAGGTCGGAGAGCCCGCGGCGCACCCGGTCCGCCTCGTCGCGTCCGCAGCCGGTCATGATGTCGACGATGTCGATGATCTGCTCGTGGAAGACGACGACTCCGTACGTCTCCCTCAGCGGCCCCTCCAGATCCGGGTGCGGATAGCGGATCGGCGCCCGCCCGTGCCGTGCCTCGATGAACGGCCGCACCATGTCGGCGGCGACCGGCCCGGGACGGAAGAGCGAGATGTCGACGACGAGGTCGTGGAAGGTCGCGGGCTGAAGCCGCCCGACCAGGTCCCGCTGGCCCGGCGACTCGATCTGGAAGCAGCCCAACGTCTCGGTGGACTGGATGAGCCGATACGTCGCCGGGTCGCCCGGCGGTACCGCGTCGATGTCCGGCCGTTCCCCCGTGGCCCGCTCCACCTCGGCCACCGCGTGCGCCATCGCGGACTGCATCCGCACGCCCAGTACGTCGAGCTTGAGCAGCCCGAGGTCCTCGACGTCCTCCTTGTCGAACTGCGACATGGGGAAGCCCTCGCCGCTGGTCGGCATGACCGGCGTACGGGCGAGCAGGGAGGCGTCGGAGAGCAGCACCCCGCACGGGTGCATGGCGATTCCGCGCGGGAGCGCGTCGAGAGCCTCGACCAGCTCCCACATCCTGCCGTACCGCTCCCCTTCTCGTTGAAACTCCCTTGCCAACTCCCGCAGTTCGGGCAGTTCGTCCATCGCCGCCCGGGCGTCGCGGGCCCTGATGTGCGGGAAGGACTTGGCGATCCGGTCGATGTCGGCGGGGTCCATGGAGAGGGCGGCGCCCACATCGCGGATGGCGTGCCGCACCCGGTAGGTCTCGGGCATCGAGACGGTCGCGACCCTCTCGGTGCCGAACCGGCCGATGATCGCGCGGTAGACCTCCAGGCGGCGCGCGGACTCCACGTCGATGTCGATGTCGGGCAGCACCGAGCGGCGCTTGGACAGGAAGCGTTCCATCAGCAGCCCGTGCTCGACGGGGTCGGCGTGTGCGATGCCGAGGAGGTGGTTGACGAGGGAGCCCGCACCGGAGCCGCGCGCGGCGACCCGGATGCCCATCTTCCGTACGTCGTCCACCACTTGAGCGACCGTCAGGAAATAGGAAGCGAAGTTGTGATGGGCGATGATGTCCAGTTCGCGATGCATCCGCTCCCAGTAGGCACGCCGGTCGGCATAGCCGCGCAGCACCATCCCCGCCGCCGCCCGGGAGGCCAGGGCCCGCTGGGCGGTGCGGCGGCCGGCGCCGACCAGGTGCGGTTCGGGGAAATGGACGGTGCCGATACCGAGGTCGTCCTCGGGGTCGACGAGGCACTCGGCGGCGGTGGCATGCGTCTGTTCGAGCAGGCGGTACGCGGTGTCGCGGCGGTAGCCCGCGGACTCGACGATCCGCTCGGCGGCACTCAGCATGGCGGCCTCGCCCTTGAGCCAGGCCTCGCCGGAGTCCAGCTCGCGCCGGGGGTCGACGGGGACGAGACGGCGGGCGGCGTCCAGGACGTCGGCGACCGGGCCCGCGCCGGGGTCGGCGTACCGCACGGCGTTGCTGAGCACCGGCCGCACCCGCTGCTCGGCGGCGAAGCCGACGGTGCGGGCGGCAAGGCGCAAGGAGCCGGGGCCCGTACCCGTGCGGCCGTGCCACACCGCTTCCAGGCGCAGAGCGTCGCCGTAGATCTCCCGCCAGGGCGCGAGCAGCTTCGCGGCCCGGTCGGGGCGCCCGGCGGCGAGCGCGCGGCCGACGTCGGAGACGGGGCCGAGCAGGACGGTCAGGCCTTCGGCGTGGTTGTCCGACCAGGGCAGCAGCGGCTGGCCCGCGTCTCCCGCATGGACCGCCGTAACGATTCTGCACAGGTCGGCCCAGCCGGCCGCGCCGTCCCGGGCCAGGAAGGTCACGCGCGGTGTCGACTCATCGATGAAGGCACCGCCACGCACCGGAGTGCGGCGCCGCTCCCCCCGTACGGGCTCCCCGACCGCCACCTCCGCGCCGAACAGCGGACGGATGCCCGCCTTCGCGCAGGCCTTGGCGAACCGGACCGTGCCCGCGAGGGAGTCCCGGTCGGTGAGGGCGAGGGCGTCCATGCCCCGCTCGGAGGCGCGCTCGGCCAGCCGCTCCGGGTGCGATGCCCCGTACCGCAGGGAGAACCCGGAGGCGGTATGCAGATGCGTGAACCCTGGCACACGCACCTCCCGCACCCATGGGCTCCGACGAGCCCTCGAACACCAGTTCCCAACTACCTCACCCCCACCATAGACCAATTCTCGAACTCTTGTGCGAAATCCATTCGAGCCCGTCCCACCTGCGCAAACACCGGGCGCGGTGTGACGGAGCACGACAGTTTGCGAATGGAGCACGCTGACTCGCGAGCCCTTTGGAGTCGTTGCATTTGGTGAGTCGGTGGTGGCAGGTGAGGAGCGCAGGAGCGTTCCTCCCAGGGCGCCGGGATAGGGTGCACCCGTGGAACGGATCTTGGTGGTGGGTGTCACCGGTGCGGGCAAATCCACGCTCGCCCAAACCGTGAGCAGTCGTCTGGGCGTGCCGTACCACGAGATGGACGCGCTGTACTTCAACGGCCCCAACTGGGCCATCAACAACAAGTTGACCGAGGACGCATCAAGGCTCACCGCCGAGCCTCGCTGGATCATCGACTCTCTCGGCTATCCGGAAGTCCGTGATCTGCTGTGGGACCGGGCCGACACCGTGATTTGGCTGGACTATGCCAAACGCGTCATCATGCCCCGCGTACTGCGCCGGTCCATCCGGCGCACCGTCACACGCGAGGTCCTCTTCGGCGGCAACAGGGAAACCTGGACGGACTGGCTGAGCCGGGAACACCCGGCCTGGTGGTCCTGGTCCCAACACGGGGCCCGCCGCCGCGAAGTCGAGCGCCGTGTCCGCGATCCCCGTTTCGCCCCTCTCGACACCCTCCGCTTCGGCCACCCCAATGACACGGCGGCCTGGCTGGCATCCCTCTGACCCGGCGGGCCAGGCCGCTGGGGCGTAGCCCTTTGTGGTGTGAGGTGGACTCTGGGCGCAACGCCGGGCGGGGTCCGCAGCCGACGCAGGACGCGGCACCTCGTGCGGAACAGCGCCCTTTACGTCGAGGACCGGATCGAGCACGTCGATCCGGTCCTCTCCGCCGTCTCGTCGGCGCTGGTGGGTCCGCAGTTGTCGGCACGGTCGTGGCTGCAGGTGTAGGGGCGTGAAAGGCAGGCCAGGGCTCGGACGGCTCTCACGCCCCCCAAGGGCACAGGCGCAGGGGGTAGGACGCCCGGGTGAATCCCTTGTGCGACGACGAGCTCATGTGACCGCTCGTCGTCGCGCTCCACGAATCTGTCATGCGGAATCGAGCCGCGGGTATCCGTCAGCCGACTGCAGCGCGACGGGCGCCGCCCGGCAGGCGGCACGCTCGTCAGCGCGCATCCGGGGCAGACTCGGCGCTCAGCCCTGGACGCCGGTACCCGACAGGGTGCCTTCGACCACGTCGCGGAGCTGTGAGCGGGCGGTGATGCCCAGCTTGGGGAACACCCGGTAGAGGTGCGAACCGACCGTGCGCGGTGAGAGGAACAGCTTTTCCCCGATCTCACGATTCGTCAGACCGCGGGCCGCCAGCTGGACGATCTGCTGCTGCTGGGGGCTGAGTTCGGCGAAGGCACTGGGCACGACGTCGCCGGCCTCGATGCCGGCGGCGCGCAGTTCTGCCTTGGCCCGCTCGATCCACGGCCGAGCGCCCAGCCGCTGGAAGGTTTCCAGGGCGGCGCTCAGCAGCGGACGGGCCTCGGCGATACGGCGTCGCCGCCGGAGCCATTCCCCGTAGTCGAGCTGTGTCTGCGCCCGTTCGAACGGCCACTGCTCACCTGCATCGTCCGCCAGTGCCGCCTGGAAGTACGGTTCCGCGTGCTCCGGTTCGGCGAGCAGGGCGCGGCCCCGGTCGATCAGTGCGGTGAGCCGTGCCGACATGCCTGTACCGAGGCGCCGCGCCGATCGCTCCAGCAGTTCGGCGGCGTGCTCCTGCTGTCCTCGGCGGACGGCCGCCGCCGCCAGTTCGGCCAGGACGGTGTAGGAGACGTGGTAGTGAACCGGATCGCCGTCGTCGGTGAACGCGGAGCGGAACTGTGTGTACGCGGTGTCGTAGTCGCCCTCGGCCACCGCCGCCAGGCCCAGGGCCCGACGCGCGAAGACCGCGACGGAGCGGCTTTCCAGCGGGTCGACAAGGGCCAGCGCCTGCTCGGCTCTCCGTCGTGCGTCGGCCGGCTCGCCGAGCAGGGCGAGCACCGTGGCGTCGAGTGCCTGGGCACACGCCTCGGCGTGGTCGAGTCCGGCCGACGATGCCATGGCCGCGATGTCGGCGGCCACCGAGCGGGCCTCGGCCCATCGGCCCTGCTCCAGGCGGGTCCAGCCGGCCGCGCATCCCAGTCCGTCCGGGAGCGGTCCATGGGCCTGCCACTGGTCGAATGCCTCGTCGAAGGTCCTGGCGGCGAGGGTGGTCTGGTCGAGCAGCCAGGCGACGATGGCCAGCGCGGTCAGGCGACTGGCGTCGCCCTTGGCCTCGGCGATGAGCCCGGGCAGCACCGGTGCGAGGGAGGCTCCTCCTGCGCTGCTGGGGTCGGAGACGGCCAGTACCCAGGCGTGCAGGGCCGCTCCGGCGGCATCGTCGGGCATGCGGGAGAGCAGGCTCTGGATCTGCCGCTGTTGGGACTCCTCGCCCGAGTAGTAACGGACCACCGCCGCCGCGGCCAGCGCGTCGAGTACGAGGGGCGACCGGGCGTCCGCCGCCTCGTCGGCGACACGCATGAGCAGGGCGAAGGCTGCTGTGTGATGGGGGCCCAGGGACATGAGCTGTCCGGTGGCCAGCGCGGCTTTGCCCAGCAGTGCCTGGTCGTCGGTGCACTCGCGGACTGCGGCGGCCAGGTGTTCCACCCAGCCGAGTTGACCGGTGAAGACGGCGGTGGCAGCGGCTTCGGTCAGAAGGCGCGCCCGGTCCTCGCGGCGCGGGCTGAGCTCCGCGGCGCGCTCCTGGGCCGCGGCAGCGGCCGCGAAGCCACCTCGGCGCCGGGCCCGGTCGGCCGTCTGCTGCAGGGCGGCCGACACGTCCTGGTCGGGGCGTACGGTCGCGGCGGCGAGGTGCCAGGCGCGGCGGTCGGGCTCCTCGCACAGCAACTCCGCGAGAGCGAGGTGGGCCCGGCGGCGTTCCTCGAACGACGCGGCATGGTAAACGGCGGAGCGGACGAGCGGGTGACGGAAGGAGATCCCGGATCCGTCCTGGCGTACGAGACCGGCCCGGTCCGCGGGTGCCCATGCCTTGTCGTCCGCCTCGGGAAGTCCCACGGCCGCCGCCTGAGCGTCCGCCGCGTCGGCGGCCGCGAGCAGCAGCAGGATGCGGCGGGTCGGTTCCGGCAGGTCCGCCGCGTGCCCCGCGAAGATCCGCTCCAGTCGGTCGGTGACCGGCAGCGGGCCCTCCACGCCACTGCCCTCGGGATGCCGGATCGCGGTGGCGTGGGCGAGTTCCACCAGGGCCAGCGGGTTGCCGGCCGCCTCCTCGAGGATCCGCACCCGGGTTCGGCCGGTGGGCGGCGTGGGCTGCCGGTCCAGCAGCCGGTTGGCCGCCTCGGCGTCCAGCGGGCCGAGTTCGAGGCGCTCGTATCCCTTGTCGAAGCCGGGCAGCGCGGCCGCGGTGCGGACTCCGACCAGCAGCGTGACGGGCTCGCTGTCCATGCGTCGCGCCACGAAGGAGAGAACGTCCAGTGATCCGCGGTCGATCCACTGGGCGTCGTCGACCACCACCAGCAGCGGGGCGGTTTCCGCCAGGTCCGACAACAAGGTCAGAACCGCCAGACCGACGAGCATCGCGTCGGGAGTCTCCACACACTCCTCGAGTCCCAGGACGGCACGGAGCGCGGAGCGCTGCCGCGACGGCAGGCCCTCCGCTTCACCGAGTACCGGGCGCAGCATCTGATGAAGACCGGCGAATCCCAGGTGCGCCTCGGATTCGCTCCCCACCGCCCGCAGCACTCGGCCACCCGCACCCCGTGCGCGATCGGCCGCGAGGTCGAGCAGCGTGCTCTTTCCGGCACCGGGGTCACCCGTGACGATCAACACGTCGCTGTTTGACCGATCAGCGCCCACACGCCGGATGATTTCTGCGGTCTCGGTTTCTCGGCCCACCACCGCCAGACCGGAATTCCGCATCGAGCGCTGGTCCCCACGAGCCCTTCCATCGTTTTCCACGGATGCTCCAGGGAATCGAGATACGCCCAGATACTAGCGTGAGGGAACCGCGGCAGCGCACCGCAGGAGCGGCGTCGAACCCGCTCAAGAGCACTCAGAGCGCAGTCGTCGTCCGGGGTATTCCGGCCATGGCATCCATGGAGTTCTCCCAGACCGCTCGTTCATCTTCGCACCGTCACGGCATCGGGATCGTCACGGCGGGACAACCGGCAGGCGTATACGCCCCGCCCCTGTGGACGAACGGCACCGATGCAGTCACGTGACGCATACCCCGGCTGTTCGTCCAGCCGCAGAATCGTGAAGCGGGCACGGCCGCGCCTTTCCGGGTCGGCGGGCAGGAACGGCCGTGCGTCGCCGGTGGTGTCGTGCCATCGAAGACGGGGATCACATAAACCGTACATTCTGACCGGAAGGCGCTGTCATGGTCACTGGACGCTCGTGGCTGGTCGGACTCGGGTTCCGTACGCCATGCGGTCGGCTTGTACGCCACTTCTACGTAGTCGACGGCATGGCCGATCCGGAGCAGGCCCACGAGGCAGCTCTTGGGCGGGCGAACGACCCGAGCGAACGCGCAGGGCGCGGAAACCTGCGGCCCGACGACGGCTGTGTCGAGATGCGCCGAGTGTCGCGCGACCCTCTGGGCACCTGGCGGCTGTCCGTCCCAAGTCCGTGCACTGCCTAGCCCCCTGGAACCGTAAGCCATCGTCGACGGGTGCGGGCCCGTCCGGCGCCGCGCGGTCGTCAACGCCGACAACGGACGCCTTGTCTCCTTTCGCCGTCCATGCCACCGCGAGCTACCCCACGGTCCTCCACCTGCGTGCTGCAGAACCTCCGAGAGCAGTCACCTGACGCATACCGGACGGAACCCCCGCGTACCGAGACTGGCCACGCGAGTGGTGGCCGGCCAGAACCTCGAGACACCCCTCGCGGCCGTGCACCCGCGAAAGGACCTACGGAGATCACCATGGTGGCAAGGACAACGGCATCGCTGTGGGACCGCTTCGCCGCCTTTGACCCCGGGCTCATACGTCTGACCTCCGCGATGCGCGCCGTGCTCGGCACAGCCGCGGCCCTTGCCGTGCTGACAGCGCTGGGAGCGCCCGAAACGGCGCTGGTGGTCGGCGGCTTCACCGCGATGACGACGCCACTGGCGATCAGCGACCTGCATCCGCGCAACCAGCTCATCACCCTCGGACTCGGCGCTCCGCTCTCTCTCGCGTCCCTGGCCTCCGGAGCCGTGCTGACGCCGTACCCGACGGCAGCCAAGCTGATCTTTTTGGTGGTGATCTACCTCGCCGTTCAGGCCCGCCGGTTCGGCCCACGAGGGCTGGGCCTGGGGATCTTCGGTTTCATGGCCTTCCTGCTGTCTCAATTCACCCAGGCCCGAGCAGACCAGCTTCCGCAACTCGGGGCGTCGGTACTTGTGGCTTTCGGGGCCGTCACGACCGTGTGGTACTGCGCCGGCCCCATCACGGCGGCCGGAGCTCTGAGGCGGCTGCGGCACGCATTCGACGTGCGTCTGCACGACGTCCTGCGGGACACGGCCTCGATGGTCGCCACCGGGCAGGACGACGGCACCCGGAGCCGCTCGTTGCAGGACCGCCTCGACAGACTGCACGCATCCGTGCTGCTGATCGAGGACTTTCTCGACGAGCGCGCCGTCGACGAGGGCACCGAGGCCCTGCTGCGGCACATTGGTCGTGTGGAGGTGGCCGCGCAGCGCCTGGCCGTACTCACGGTCCGCGTGGTCCGCACACCGGAGGCCCGCAACGATCTGGCGGAACGGACGGCGCGACAGCGGCTCGCGCAGCGGATCCGGGCTCTCCGGCACCAGCTCACCGTGGGAACGGCCTGTGCATCCGAGCAGTGCGAGGAGAGGCACGAAGGCGGCCCGGCGAACCGGCCGACCGGCTCCGCACATGTGCAGGACTGCTTCCCCGCGGTCGACGAACTCGCCGCAGCCCTGCGGGTTCTCGGCCCACGCGGCCGCCCGGCAGGGTTCGGGACACCTCCTCACAAGCCCGCCCCACCAACCCTCGGGTCGGTGCGGCACAGGGACACAGACACCGAAGGCCTGAAGCGCCAAGCCACACGTCAGGCGTTCCAGGTGACAACGGCCTCGGCCCTCGCCGTCACGGGCGGTCATCTCCTGTCTCCGCACCTGTGGTATTGGGCCGTCGTGGCTGCATGGGTCGTCTTCATCAGGACCGAGAGCACCGGCGAGGTGCTGCTGCAGAGTGTCCGGCGACTGGCGGGCACTGTCCTCGGCGTGGTGTTCGGCTACGGCCTTGCCGCCCTGGTCGGCGGAGACGGCCCTGTCCTCCTGATCCTGCTTCTGCTGTGCATGTTCGGGATGTTCTACACCCCGTCACAGGCCTATTGGGCCGTGACGTTCTTCATCACCGGCACACTCAGCATGCTCCTCGCGCTGATGGACACCTTCTCGACGCAAGTGCTGCTCCTGCGTGTCCAGGAGACCGCTCTGGGAGTGTCCTGCGGGATCCTTGCCGCCGTCCTCGTACTTCCCACCACGGTCCGCCGGGCCAGTGACGAGGAGCTGGTCGGTTTCCTGCGCGTCCTCGACCGCCTCCTTCGGGGCATCGCGTCAGGAAGCACGGACGCGGAAACCACGACGAGCTGGGTCCGCGCGGCACACGACCTCGACCAGGCACTGGAGTCCTTCCGCAAGGCCTGTCTGCCTCTCACCCATCCGCTCAATCCGCAGCGCGGCCGACGTCACCACGCCCGCCACCTGCTGGAACTTCTTGAGGCCGGCGCGTACCACGCACGGAGCCTGGCCGCCACGGCCGAGCGTCTCCCGGCGGGCCATGTCTCGGAATGCGCCCCCCGCCTCACTGCTGCGGCCGACCGTGCCCACGAGACCGTGGCCCACCTGATCCGCGTCACCGGCCATCGACCGGGAATCTCCTCGCACACGGCACGCCCCAGGGTCGTCAGGGCACTGTCCCTGCTCTCGGAGGAGCGGCGTGTGAGCCGCAGCCGGCCGTCGCCGGAGTATCGCCTGCTGCTGCACATCAATCGCCTCGACGCGACCTTGACCGCGCTTGTGCGAGCCTTGGAGCCGCTCATCTCGGACCCCGGCCGCACCACCATGGTCCCGTCCGAGAGCGTTGACATCCCGTCGCCGCACGGGCCGGCCCCGGCTGCCGCGGTGCACTGCGTCGATCTCGCGGACGAGTGCGAACGTGCCCAAGCCGTCTGACACCCCGGCAGAACGCATCACGGGGTGACCGCACACCCTTGCATTTCGCTGATCGACAGGCATCAAAGCCGCCGACGTGAAAGGCAGGGACGGCCACCGCACACGACACCGCCGGCAAGCAGTCATACGGATCCGGCTGCCGTCTCGTGAACGCGGCGAGGTAGCCACGTGCTCGTCCACGAGGTATCCAGGAATGGAACTCGGAACGGGGAGCCGCCTCGCCTTTCACCGGGCCTACAAGAGGAAACGCCCCGTGCTCAGAGCTGTACAAACAGGTGCAGTCACGTGACGGATACCGCGCCCGCTGGGGCCGCTCGTACGGTTGAGTAAATCCTCCGAATTCCAAGGAAATCCCATGGAACAGATCACCCTCGGCAATGTCTCCATCACCCGGGTCTGGGAATACTACGGTTCCGTCGAAATGGAGCCCCACGCCTTCTTCCCGGAAAGCTCGAAGGAAGTCTGGGAAGCCGGTAAAGACTGGCTGGCCCCGGACTTCCTGGACCCCGAGACCAACATCGTGAATTCCGCGATCCAGACCTGGCTGCTGCGCAGCGAGGGCAAGACCATCCTCGTCGACACCGGCGTGGGCAACCACAAGGACCGTCCCTACGCCCCGGTGTGGAACCGTCTCGAAACGGACTTCCTGGCCAACCTCGCCCGAGCCGGTGTCCAGCCCGAGGACGTGGACATCGTGATCAACACGCATCTCCACATCGACCACGTCGGCTGGAACACCTACCTGGACGGGCGGCAGTGGGTGCCCACCTTCCCCAACGCCACCTACCTGATGCCGAAGGACGACTTCGACTTCTGGAACCCCGAGAACGGCCACAAGCCGCTGCTCGGCCGCGGCAACCAGAACGTCTTCGAGGACAGCGTGGCCCCGGTCCACCAGGCCGGCCAGACGCAGCTGTGGGAGAACAGCCACCAGATCGACGCGAACCTGCGCCTGGACTTGGCTCCCGGGCACACCCCCGGCTCCTCCGTGCTGACCCTCACCTCCGGGACCGACCGCGCGGTGTTCGTCGGCGACATGCTGCACAGCCCGGTGCAGATCCTCGAACCGGACGCCAACAGCTGCTTCTGCGAGGACCCCGCGGGCGCCCGAGCCACCCGCCGCAAGGTGCTGGGCTGGGCGGCCGACAACAACGCCCTCGTGATCCCCGCCCACCTGGGTGGCCACGGCGCCACCGAAGTCGTCCGCGAGGGCAGCACCTTCGCCATCAAGGGCTGGGCCCCCTTCACCCCGTACACCGAGCAGGGCTGAAGCCCGCGGAAAGGCACGAGAAATGAGCCACCACCCCGAACCCGTCGTGACCACCGCGCAGGGAGCCGTCCGCGGTCTGCGCCAGGACGACATCCGCGCGTTTGTGAACATCCCGTACGCCGCCCCGCCGGTCGGCGCCGGCCGGTTCGCCCCGCCGCAGCCGCACGAGCCGTGGGACGGCGTACGCGACGCCACCGTGCCCGGCCCCAACGCGCCGCAGTCCGAGCGCAAGCTCGGCAGCATCGACATGGCCCCCTACTTCGGCACCGGCTGGAGCCGCGGCGAGGACTACCTCACCGTCAACGTGTGGACGCCCGCCGCCGCGCAGGGCGACCTGCCCGTGATGGTGTTCGTCCACGGCGGCGGGTTCGTCGCCGGCTCGACGCGGTCCGCGATGTACGACGGTTCCGCCTTCGCCCGTGACGGCGTCGTCCTCGTCACGCTCAACTACCGGCTCGGCATCGCCGGGTTCCTCGACCTCCCCGGAGCCCCCGCCAATCGCGGCCTGCTCGACGTGGTCGCCGCGCTGCGCTGGGTGCGGGAGAACATCGCCGCCTTCGGCGGTGACCCGCACAACGTCACCCTCTTCGGCCAGTCGGCCGGGGCGACCGTCGTCAGCGGCGTCCTCGCCACCCCTGAGGCCGCGGGCCTTTTCCGCAGGGCGATCGTGCAGAGCGGCAGCGGCCTGGGCGCGTTCACCACCGAGCAGGCCGCCCGCGTCACCGCTGCGGCCGCCGAGGTCCTGGGCGTCAAGCCGCACGCGGACGCTTTCGCGGAGATCTCTGACGAGCGGCTTGTGGAGGCCGCCTCCAAGCTCGCGGGCATCGACCTGCAGACCGCCACCCACCACGACCCGCTGATCGGCCTCAGCCCCTTCAGCCTGGTCATGGACACCCAGCCCGCCGAAGCCGTCGCCGCCGGACACAGCTCCGACGTCGACCTGCTCATCGGGACCAACACCGAAGAGGGCCTCCTCTACCTGGTCCCCGTGGACAAGTACGCCTCCTCGACCGCCAAGGACGTGGACGACACGGCGGCGCGCTCGCACCCGAACCCGGCGCAGCTCGTCGAGACGTACCGCAAGACACGTCCCGAGGCGTCCTACGGCGAACTGCGCTCCGCCATCATGGGCGACGCGCTGTTCGGCGCGGGCAGCAGGGCCCTGGCCGGCGCCCATGCCGCCCACCCCGAGTCCGCGACCTTCGCCTACGAGTTCGCCTGGCGCTCGCACGCCCTGGACGGAGAGCTCGGCGCCACGCACGCGGTCGAGCTGCCCTTCGTCTTCGATCTCACGCACCTGCCGCAGCTGCACGGCCCCGCCGCCCTGCTCGGCCCCGACAAGCCCCCGGCGGATCTCGCCGCCGGCATGCACGAGACCTGGATCCGGTTCGCCACCACCGGCGACCCCGGCTGGGACCCGTACGGCACCGAACGCAGGGCCACGATGCACATCGACGCCGAGTGGACCCAGATCGACGACCCCCGCAGCCGGGAACGGCAGGCCTGGAGCTGACGCCCGTACGGTTTCGCCTGCTCACCCTCTTCAAGGAACACCACCGTTTCAAGGAACACTGTGACCAGAACCGTCATCACCACCGAGAACGCCCCCGTCCTGGCGGCCCCGCTGTCCCAGGGCATCCGCAAGGGCCCCGTCCTGCAGGTCTCGGGACAGCTCCCGTTCGATCCGGACACCGGAGAGGTCGTCGGCACCACGGTCGCCGAGCAGACCGCACAGACCCTGCGCAACGTCACCGCCGTACTCAAGGCGGCCGGCGCGGGCCTGGAGGACGTCGTGATGCTCCGCGTCTACCTCACCGACCCCGCCCACCTGCCCGAACTGAACGAGGCGTACGCGGCTGCCGTCGGCGAACCCTTCCCCGCCCGCACCACCGTCTACATGCAGCTCCCGCCGGGACTGCTCGTGGAGATCGATGCCCTGGCAGTCCTGGACGACTGACTCGGCCACGGAGCAAGGCCGGTCTGGCGCGGTCCCGGGGACCGCGCCAGACCGGCCTCCATCCCTGAGAGCGGAAAGGGGGCACGATGGATGATCGCCTGTCGAGGGCGTGCGTCAACCTGAGGGTTGCACCGGTGGACCTGCTGGACGCCTTTTGCTCCCTGTCGGGGCGCCCTTCACCGCCCTCCGAGCCGCATCCGGTACGCCGGGCCTACGGGCAAGTGCTCCACGCGGTGGCCTCGCTGCCGCTGGGCGCGCTGCAGCCGGGCGACGTGCGCGCGGCCACCGAGGTGCGCGCCGGCCTCCTGAACGCCGACGTGCCGCCCGCGTCCGACGCGGGCGCCCGCTGTATCCAGCACACGGTCGACGAACTGGGTCCCGCCGGCCTGTGGACGCTGGCCCGCAGCACCGCCATGACCCGCGACGACCTCGCGTGGGGCGCCGGCGCGACCCTCGCACGGGAACGCCTCGCACAGCCCGACCCTCTGGACGAACTCGCCGCACAGGCCATCGTGGACGAAATCGCCGAACGGACCCCATGCCAGTGGGGCCGTCACCACACCGACGCGGTCCGTGCCGCGCTGTACCGGACCCTGGCCGACCTCGCCGACGTCCTCCTGGAAGTGTCGGAGTCCACCCCGACACCCCTGCGCTGGACCACCGACGACGACGGAAGGCGCGCCTCAGCCGTGATCGGCGAAGTGGTCCACGACGTTCTGGTCCAGAAGGCGGAGAACGCACCCTCCGCCGCACAGCCCGTCTGGCACCACCCCTCGCCCTCTGCCGCACGCACCGCCTGGCAGTGGCGCATCACGAACGGACCGACGACCGGCCGTGCCTCCCACGGTTGCGGACCCTTCCCTTCCGCGCTCGCGGCCCGGCACACCGCCGAGTGCGCGATCACGGCACTCACCGCCGGGAGATGCAGCCTGTGAGGGATCGGGCACGTGGCCCCGTGCCGACGCCCACACCGCCCTCCCTGACGGTTCGTTCCGGCCTCCCCCGCCATCGACGCTTCCGAGTGGCCCGACTCCCTCACCGACGCCGACCGGCGTGCGCTGTCTCCGGTGTTCTGGAACCCACGTCAGCCCCTGCGGTCTACTCGGTCCGGACATGAACAGCCACCTCGACCTGGACCCGACCGCCTGGGCAGTCACCGCGCGCGGCCCACGCGGCCCCGAGGAGACACCGGCCGCGCTGTTCTTGCTGGAACGGCATGAAGCTTTGCTGCCTGGTTCGCGTCGAACGCAGGGTGGTGGCATGAGCGACTTCGACTTGATGCAAGCCGGTGAACGGACCTGGGATGTCGTGGTGGTCGGAGGCGGCGCCGCCGGCCTTTCGGCGGCCTTGAACCTGGCTCGGCGCCGGTCGGTGCTGGTGATCGATGCGGGCGAGCCCCGCAATGCTCCGGCCGTCCATGTCGGGGCCCACGGAATCCTCGGCCGTGATGGTATCTCCCCGCTGGAGCTGCTGCGGCTGGGGCGGGAGGAGGTCGTCTCGTACGGCGGCCGTGTCGTCTCAGGCCGGGGCGCGCAGATCCACCGGGACGGCGCGGCTTGCGATCACGCGCAAACAACCGTGCTCTGTCACACCGGGCGCGGGGCGTCGGCGTCGGCCAGCCCCGCGCCCCGCACACACCAAAGCCCCGCCCCCGCACAAGGCGGGAACGGGGCTCCGTCGGAGGGTGCCGGCCGTCAGCCGATCTGGGCGCCGAACGTCGAGAGCGCCTCGGTGATCGGCTGGAAGAAGGTCTCGCCGCCCGAGGTGCAGTCGCCACTGCCGCCGGAGGTGAGGCCGATCGCGGAGTCGCCGTCGAACAGCGAGCCGCCGCTGTCACCGGGCTCGGCGCAGACGTCGGTCTGGATGAGTCCGTTGACGATGTCACCGTTGCCGTAGTTCACGGTGGCGTCCAGGCCGGTGACCGTGCCGTCGTGCACGTGGGTCGTCGAACCGCTGCGGGTCACCTTTTCGCCGACGGTCGCTTCGGCCGCCTTGGTGATCTTCTGCGTGGAGCCGTTGTAGAGGTCGACCTCGCTCGGGTGGTCGACGTTCCCGGTGTACTTGACCAGGCCGAAGTCGTTGTCCGGGAAGCTGGACTGCTCGTTCGTGCCGATCTGGTTGCCGCTGGAGTCCGACCAGGTGGAGATCGCCTCGGTGCAGTGGCCGGCGGTGATGAAGTACGGCTGCCCGTCCTTGACCACGTTGAAGCCGAGCGAGCAGCGCCCGCCGGAGCCGGTGATGGCGTCGCCGCCCGCGATGAAGGGCTTGAACTCCCCCTTCGTGCGCTGGAGTTCGGCCTTGGCGCCGAGACCGTCGACGACCTTGGTCAGCTTCTCCAGATCGGCACCCTTGACCGTACGGTCCGCGGTGACGACGACCTTGTTGGTCGCCGGGTCGGTCGCCCAGGACGTGCCGGGGATGGTCGCGTCCTCCTTGAGCGCGGTACGGGCGCTCTTCAGCTCGGCGAGGGAGTTCTCGACGATTCTGGCCTTGGCGCCGGCCGCCGCAACGGTCTTGGCCGCGCTCTCGTCGAGCACGTTGACGACGAGGTGCTGGGACTTCGCGTCGTAATACGTTCCTGCCGCGTCGGCGCCCAGGTCCTTGCCGAGCGTCGAGGCGAGCTTTCCGGCCGCCGCGATCGAGAGCGTGTGCGGCGTGGGAGCCTTGGGAGCCTCACTCGCGTTCGCAGTCTGGAAGGTGACTCCGGCGGCGACGAGTGCGGCGATGCCCGCACCCGTCATGACGGCACGCCGCTTGGGTATGCGTCGATGCTTCAACTCACGTCCTCCTGTGGGGGGTCGGTCGCGGAGGTTGTGGGGACCCCCGTAACCGGAAGGCGTACGGACATGGACCTGGCGCACGACAAAAACTCGCGCCAGAACGCATCAAGCCGTGTCCATGCCAGTTGTCGCGGCCCACTATTCCGAGACGCACAGGGGGCGCACAAGGTCGACTTCAGGACGCGCGTACGCCAACGGGCGTACGCACCCTGCGCCTTGACGGTGCGTGGTCACACCACGTCGGTTCCCTGTGCAAACACTGCGTGCGCGCGACGGTCGTACAGCCTGTGAGGTCTAGTCCTGTCTCGTTTTCGAGCCCTCGGCGTCCTGATCCAAGGAGGCGTCCAGCGACGGGGGTTGCTCCTGCACCGGTTGCTGAACCGCGGGCGGTGCCTGCTCGGGTGCCGGGGCGGCCGGCTGTTGCGCCTGCTCCGGTACCGGGGCGACCGACTGTTGCGCCCGCTCGAGGAAGCGCAGCAGCTCCACCGGGAAGGGCAGTACGAGCGTGGAGTTCTTCTCCGCCGCGACGGCCACCACCGTCTGCAGCAGCCGCAGTTGGAGCGCCGCGGGCTGCTCCGACATCACCCCGGCGGCCTCCGCCAGCTTCTTGGAGGCCTGCAGCTCCGCGTCCGCGTTGATGACCCGGGCCCGCCGCTCGCGGTCGGCCTCGGCCTGCCGGGCCATCGACCGCTTCATCGTCTCCGGCAGCGATACGTCCTTGATCTCCACGCGGTCGATCTGCACACCCCAGCCCATGGCCGGGCTGTCGATCATCAGCTCCAGGCCCTGGTTGAGCTTCTCGCGGTTGGACAGCAGATCGTCCAGGTCGCTCTTGCCGATGATCGACCGCAACGAGGTCTGCGCCATCTGCGAGACCGCGAAACGGTAGTCCTCGACCTGGATGACCGCGTCGGCCGCGTCCACGACCTTGAAGTAGACGACCGCGTCGACCCGAACCGTCACGTTGTCCCGTGTGATGCCCTCCTGGGCCGGCACCGGCATCGTCACGATCTGCATGTTGACCTTACGCAGCCGGTCCACGAAGGGCACGACCATCGTGAACCCGGGCCCGCGCACCTCCGAGCGCAGGCGGCCCAGCCGCAACACCACGCCCCGTTCGTACTGTTTGACGACGCGGGCCCCGGCCATCGCATAGACCAGCCCCACGGACGCGACGGAAACTCCCGCCGCCACCAGTTCCTCGACCATCACGGCCCCCCAGGGTCCGAAGTGGCGCATCAGGCGTGTACAGCGCGTACTTCGACGGTAACTCCGTCACCTGACCAAGGGCGAGCCCCCGCACGTCAGTTGCGTGCGGGGGCTCGCCTGCTGCCGGCTGCAGGTCTGGCCGTGCGGAAGCCGTGTGGGGGAGAGCAGCCGGTCGGTCAGCCGACGCTCACGCCGTAGTAGTTCAGCGCCTCGACGACCGGCTGGAAGAAGGTCGTACCGCCGGAGGTGCAGTTGCCGCTGCCGCCGGAGGTCAGACCGTAGGCGACGGAACCGGCGTAGAGCGGGCCGCCGCTGTCGCCGCCCTCGGCGCACACCGTGGTCTGGATCATCTGGTAGACCACGTCGCCGCCGCCGTAGTTGACCGTGGCGTTCAGGGCGGTGACCCGGCCGCTGTGCGTGCCGGTGGTCGAGCCACGCCGGTAGACGGTCGTACCCACGCTGGGCGTGGCGGCGCTGGTGATGGTCTGGCTGCCGACCGCGCTCGGGTGGGCGATCGAGGAGTTGGTGTAGCGGACCAGCGCGAAGTCGTTGGTCGGGAAGCTGTAGCTGACGTTCGTGCCCAGCGTCGTGGTGTGACCGGAGTTGGAGTACCAGGTGGAGGCGACCTCGCCGCAGTGGCCGGCGGTCAGGAAGTAGTAGGTGCTCCCGCTGTGCACGTTGAAGCCGAGCGAGCAACGGTACTGGCCGCCGTAGATGGCGTCGCCACCGGTGATCAGCTTCTTGAACTTGCCGGGGGTGTGCTTGATGGTGAGGGCGGCGGCGTTGCTGCCCGCGTCCTTCTTGATCTTCGCGATCTCGGCCTTCGAGACCGTGCTGTCGACGGTGACGACCACGCGGTTCGTCTTGGCGTCGACCGCCCAGGCCGTGCCCGCGACGTCGGACTTCAGTACCGACTTGTTGACACTGCTCAGCTGAGTGGCGCTGAAGGTGTGGACGTCGGACGCGTTCGCGCTGGGGACCGCGAACGATGCGGCGGCCACGAGGCCGGTGGTGACGGCGATCAGCCGGGTCCGTCTCGTTATGCCGCTGCGGGGAGTGGTGCGCTTGATCCTCACGTTCGTCCCTCCGAAGGGAAGTCGGGGGCCCTCGTGTCGTGGGGTAGGGGCCCGTGAGGCGCAGCCGGGGGCCGCCCATCCGGATTCCGGACAAGCCGTGCCCCTGACAAGCGCTGTGGGGGAGTATTCGGCTGCACGGCCAAGCGGCGCAAGGGCACCTTTCGGCCGTGCAGCGTTCAACTTGCTGACGCCCCAGGGCAGTTGATCTTCGGCCCCCGAAAAGCCCCGGAGCCCCCACGAACCTTCGGAAGTCCCGGCAGCCTCAGCGCAGGTGGCGCTCCCCCGCCGCGATGGCCGCGCCCAGCGTATTCCCGGACGGCGGGAAGGGGCAGATGAAGTGGTCGGCGAATGCGCACGGCGGAAGCACGGCCCGGTTGAAGTCCACCGTCGTACGCCCCTCCGCGTCGGGCGCCGCGGGGCGCAGGAACCGGAAGCGGTAACTGCTGTCCCCGCTGGTGGCGTCGGCGAAGACGGCCCACAGCGAGCCGTCGCTCTCGACCGACACCTGGAGCGTGAGGTCCTCTCCGTCCAGGGTGAAGGCGAGGACACCGCCGAGCCCGAGGCCGCGGGAGACTCCGTCCGCGTTCTCCACGCGTACGGTGCGGTCCTCGCCGTACGGCGTGAAGTGCCCCGGCACCGACCAGCGCGGATCGTACGGGGTCGCCTCGATGCCTTGGAAAGCCCCCCGCGCGGGTGCGGCGGGGTCGTAGTCGCGTACGCCCCAGATCCCCTCGCGCACCAGGACGACGAACCGGCGCTCGCCGCGCCCGACGCGGGCCCCGGCCGCCGGCCCGAGGTCGGCGTCGAGCACGACCTCACCGGTGAAGGGCTCCCCGTCGACGGTGAGTCCGTCCTCGGCCGTCGCCGTCAGGACGACCGCGTCGTCCTTGGCGGCCCAGTGCCCGGGGATGTCCGGAAGTCGCCCCTCCGGATAGTCCTCGATCCAGTGCGTGCCCGTGAGCGCCAGCGGTCCGTAGGGCGCGGACACCGTCTCGGTGCGGTGCTCGTGCCAGTGCTTCCAGTCCTCGGATGCGTCCGTCGTCATGTGATCAACCCTTCCATACGGGCTGCGCCAACCCGAGGTGTGAGCGCAGCGTCGTGCCCGTGTATTCCGTGCGGAACGCGCCGCGCTCCTGAAGCAGCGGCACCACCCGGTCCACGAACTCGTCGAGTCCGCCGGGTGTCAGATGAGGTACGAGGATGAAGCCGTCGGCGGCGTCCGTCCGGACGAACTCGTCCAGCTCGGCGGCGACCGCCTCGGGCGTGCCGATGAAGGACTGCCGCCCGCTCGCCTCGATGACGGTCTGTCGGATGGACAGGCCCTTCTCGCGCGCGAGGGTCCGCCATTTCTCGGCGACCGCGAGGGGGTCACCGACGCGCACCCGGCCCTGCACCAGGGTCGACTCGGGGACCGGGTCGATGTCGGGGAGGGGGCCGTCGGGATCGTACGAGGAGAGGTCGACGCCCCAGATCTGCTCCAGGGTGAGGAGCGCGTTCTGCGGCGAGACCTGCTGCCGCCTGATATCGGCCGCCCGCTCCTGCGCCTCGGCGGCCGTGTCACCGAGCACGAAGGTGACCCCTGGCATGATCTTCAGGTCCTCGGGCGCCCTCCCGTACGTCGCGAGCCGCCCTTTGACATCGGCGTAGAACACGCGGCCCTCCTCCAGCGTGCCGTGCCGTGTGAAGACGACGTCGGCGGCGGACGCGGCGAACTCGCGGCCCTCCGGCGAGTCCCCGGCCTGGATGACGACGGGGTGCCCCTGTGGCGAGCGCGGCACGGTGAACTCGCCCGCGATGTCGAAGTGCCGCCCACGGTGCGCGAAGGGGCGGGGCAGGCCTTCGGGCGTCCAGGAGTCCCACAATTCCCGAGCCGTCGCCACGAATTCGGCGGCGCGGGTGTACCGATCGGCGCGGTCGAGATAGCCCCCGCGCCGGAAGTTCTCCCCGGTGAACGCGTCCGACGACGTCACCACGTTCCAGGCGGCCCGGCCCCCGCTGAGGTGGTCCAACGAGGCCAGTCTGCGGGCGAGCTCGTAGGGCTCGTTGAAGGTCGCGTTGACCGTGGCCGCCAGGCCCAGTCGCTCGGTGACGGCCGCGAGCGCGCTCAGCACGGTGCGGGACTCCGGGCGTCCCACGACGTCGAGATCGTGGATACGCCCCTTGTGCTCGCGCAGCCGCAGGCCCTCGGCGAGGAAGAAGAAGTCGAAGAGCCCGCGCTCGGCGGTACGGGCGAGATGCTCGAAGGAGGCGAACTCGATCTGGGACCCAAAGGAGGGGCGGCGCGATGGGGGTCCCCCCGGGCGTTCAGCACCGGGGGAGCCTCCTGCCGGGGTGGTGGTCGAGTGACGGGCGGGAGGGTCGGCCCAAACGGTGGTGTTGTTGACGCCGGGGAAGTGGGCGGCGAGGTGAATCTTTTTGCGAGGCCGTACGGTCATGACGCTCCCCCTGCCACGACGTACTGGTTGGCGGGCCGGGCAAGACCCAGGTGTTCCCTGAGCGTGCTGCCCGGATAGAAGGTGCGGAACAGACCGCGGTGCTGGAGCAGCGCGACCGTTCCGTTGACGAGCCGCTCCAGGTCACGGCGCGGTTCGACGGGCGTGAGGTGGAAGCCGTCGGCGGCGTCGGCCCCGTGCCAGGTGGCGATCAGCTCGGCGAGGTCGACGGGGCCGCCGCGGTACAGCGGGCCCTGCGCGGTCTGCCGGGGCCCGCCGCCGCCGTGGCCCGGCTCGGCCGCGCGCTCGCCGTCACCGAGGTCGACGGTGAGCCCGGCGAGGACGCGCAGGTCGTCGGGGTTTCGCCCGAACTCGGCTGCCGTGTGGCGCAGTTCGTCCCGTACGGCACGCGCCCGGGCCGGGCCGGCGACGCGGACGAGCGCCACGTCGGCGTAACGGGCGGCGATCCGCCGGGCCGGTCCGTCGGTCGCGTCGACGACTCGTATGGGGTGGCCCTGCGGGGGCCGCGGCACGATCGAGGGCCCCTTCACGGAGAAGGTGGCGCCCTCGAAGTCGACGTAGTGCAGTTTGTCCCGGTCGATGAAACGGCCCGTGGCCTCGTCGCGTATCTCGGCGTCGTCCTGCCAGCTGTCCCAGAGCCGGGCGGCCACGTCGGCGACTTCGCCGGCCTCCTGCCACAGCGCGTCGGCGGACGGGGGTCCCCCCTGCTCGAGCGGAGCCGAGAGCTGGGGGGAGGCGTGGCGCCGGCCGAACAGCCGGGCCTCCCCCTCGGTCGTCGACACGTCGATGTGCCAGCCGGCCCGGCCGCGGCTGACCCAGTCGAGGGTCGCGACGGCCGCCTGGACGTGGAAGGGCTCGGTGTGCGTGGTGGTGACGGTGGGCACCAGACCGATCCGGTCGGTGGCGGGCGCGACCCGCGAGAGCACGGCGAGCGCGTCGAGCCCGGGCCGCGCGAAGGTGTCGCCGAGTGTCACGAAGTCGAGCGCGCCGCGCTCCGCGAGTCGCGCGAGCTCCACGTGCGAGGCGGCGTCGAAGGCCGCCTGCTGATCGAGGGCGGCGGCCAGGTGCAGAAGCGTCCGGCCGTGCGGTGCGGTCATGCGATGAACCTTTCTGAGGGGGGTGGTTTCGAATGGCCAAGGCGACTGGATTCACAGGACCTTGGAGAGAAACGTGCGTGTGCGCTCGTGCCGCGGCCTGTCGAGAACATCCCCGGAGGCGCCCTGCTCGACGACCCGGCCGTCGTCCATGAAGACCACGGTGTCGGCGACCTCGCGGGCGAACCCGATCTCGTGCGTGACGACGATCATCGTGGTGCCCTGGTGGGCCAAGTCCTTGATGACGTCGAGGACTTCACCGACCAGCTCGGGGTCGAGCGCCGAGGTCGGCTCGTCGAAGAGCAGCAGTTTCGGTTCCAGGGCGAGGGCACGGGCGATGGCGACCCGCTGCTGCTGGCCGCCGGAGAGCTGCTTCGGATAGGCGCCGGCCTTGTCGGCGAGCCCGACCCGGTCGAGCAGCCTCCGCGCGGTCTCGACGGCGTCCTTGCGCGGCCGCTTCAGGGCGAAGACCGGCGCCTCGACGATGTTGTCCAGCACGGTGAGGTGCGGGAAGAGGTTGAAGTTCTGGAAGACGAAACCGATCCGGGTGCGCTGCTTGAGGATCTCGCGCTCGGGCAGCTCGTACAGCCTGTCGCCCGAGCGCCGGTAGCCGATGAGCGAGCCGTCGACGCTGATCCGGCCCCGGTCGACCTTCTCCAGATGGTTGATGGTCCGCAGCAGCGTCGACTTGCCGGAGCCGGAGGGCCCGAGGACGACCGTGACCTCCCCGGCCCGTACCTGGAGGTCGACGCCCTTGAGCACCTCCAGTGAACCGAAGCTCTTGCGGACGGACCTGATGTCGACCATGGCCGCGGCGGCGGCCGGATCGTCCTTGGTGAGTGACGCGCTCATAGCGAAGTTCCTCAGGGGTGTGGGTGATCTGGAGGGCGCGTTCAGGCGGCGGCGCGACAGGACAGCGCGCGCAGGAACGCCAGCGCGGCACGCGCCGTCGCGTCGTTCTGCCGGAACGCGGGGCCACCGGTACGCGGCCGGGTGAACGCGCCCGAGCCCCGGGCATCGGTGTGCGGGCCGAGCGCGAAGCGCCGGGGGTGCGGGGTGCCGGAGCGGTCCAGGACCCGCCCGTCGGCGGCATCCACGGCGAGCAGTCCCTCGGGGGTCGCGGCGGCCCCGTCGGCGTACAGCTCCCGCAGCAGAGAGTCCCGCGTGCGCTCGACCGTGGGGTGCGGCAGCCGCGCTTCGACGAGTGCGCGTGCCTCGATCGTCGCGCCGGGCACGGTGGCGCTGGCCGCCCGGAAGATCCCGTCCTCGGCGGTGACGGTCATGTCGGCGCCCACGAACTTCAGGATCCCGGCCCGCGACAGCGCGAGCATCTGACGCAGCCGCGGACCGGGCGGCCCCGACGCCAGACAGCTGAAGAAGCCGTGCCACCAGGAGCCGATGTCGCCGAGCCGGACCAGCTGCCCGTAGACGGAGAGCAGCCCGAGAAAGACGGCCAAGTCGGGGCTGTGCGAGGGATCGTGACGTCTGCTCAGATCTTCCTCGATATATCTGCGCAGGCCGCTTTGGAGCTCCTCGTACGAGGTGTGCCGCACCCCGTCCAGCGGGTGGTCGAGTGCGGCGAGGTCCAGCCGGTCGGCGGGGTCGGGCACCGCGGACGCCACCAGCGCCTGGATCTCGACGCCTTCTGCGGCCGCGTACTTCTCCTCGAAGTCCGTCCAGGCGATCCGGGTGCGCTCGGGGTGCGCGGCGAACAGCCGGTGGTAGTGCGCGAACCCCAGCTCCTTCTCCACCAGCGGCCAGACGTCCCGCCGGAAGTCGAAGCCTCCCCCACTCTCGGCTTCGCTCGAGCGGGGGGACCCCCATGGGCGCGCGAGGAGTTCGTCGATCTCCGCGGGCCCGAAGAACCGCGGCAGCGGGGGCCGTTCGCCCTCCCAGCCGTAGCCGATCTTGGAGTGGTAGGGGACGCCGCGCCGCGAGCCGACGTGCAGGATCGGCTCCCGCCCGGACGGGTGGTACGTCTGCCCGTCGTAGCGCCCGCCGCGCCCCTCCGTCAGCAGCACCATCAGATCGACGAAGGCGAGCCCGAAGCCGCGGACGAGGACGGGTTCGCCGGGGGCGAGGGCGGACAGGTCGCTGTCGGCGGTGAAGTCCGGCGGCAGATGGACCAGCCCGTGCTCACGTGCGTACGCCGCCAACTCACGCTGTTCGTCGTCCAGTTCGGCGTCGAGGTGGCCGAGGGACAGCACCACGAGGTCGGCGAGGAGCGGGCGCGACCGGCCCTGAAGCCACACCTGCTGGCGGTCTTCGCGGGGTCCGTTGACGCGCAGGGCGCGGTGCGGATGGTGCTGGACCCGGATTCCCGGCGGCAGGGCGGCCACGGCACGCTCGTACACCCAGCGCAGGTACGCGCCCTGTCGTGGCCGGTCCGCGAAGGTGCGCCCGTCGAGGCCCGCCCACTCGTGCAGGGTGGGGCCTTCGAGCACCGGCCCGGCCATGTCCACCGTCTCGTCGGTGAACATCGTGACGTCCTGGGCCTCGGAGTTCATCCACAGCAGCGGCGACTGCTCCTCGCGCCAGATGCGTCCGGCGCCCGGCGGACAGGGGTCGACGACATGGATGTCGAAGCCTTCGATGCCGTCACTGCCTCGATCGCCGTACAGCTCGGGAGCGTTGGCGGCGATCCGCTCCAGGAGACCGGTCCCCCGCGGTCCGGCACCCACGATCACCAACGAGGGACGTCCTGGACTCATCGGCCGCGCTCCGAACCGCGCGCGTAGTGCTTCTCGACGTAGTACTGGCCGACGCTGAGCACCGAGGTGACGATGACATACCAGAGCGTGGCCACCATCAGGAGTGGCATGACCTGGTAGGTGCGGTGGTAGACGAGCTGCACGGAGTAGAGCAGGTCCTGGACGGCGATGACGCTGACGATGGAGGTGCCCTTGAGGGTGCCGATCAGCATGTTCCCGGCCGGCGGCACGATGGAGCGCATCGCCTGCGGCAGCACGATCTTCCACCAGCGGCGCCACCTGCTCAGGCCCAGCGCCTGCGCGGCCTCGATCTGCCCGCGGTCGACGGAGAGGATGCCGCCGCGCACCACCTCGGCGGCGTACGCGGCCTCGTGCAGGGTGAGGCCGACGACGGCGACGGTGACCGGGCCGAGCAGATTCACCGTCTTCACGCCCAGGATCTGCGGGTAGAGCGCCCCGATGTTGAACCAGAACAGCAGCTGCACCAGGATCGGCATCGACCGGAACAGCCAGACATAACCCCAACTCACCGCCCACAGCACGGGGTTGGCGGACAGTCGGAACGCGGCGAGCAGAGTGCCGAGCGCGAAGCCGAGCCCCATCACGACGGCGGTCAGCCACAGGGTGAGCCAGAGGCCGCGCAGGACGGAGGCCGAGGTGAAGTAGTCGCCGACGACGCCCCACTGGAACGCGTCATTGCGCACTACGGAGTTGAAGGCGAGCCCCAGGAGGGCCAGGACGACGGCGGCGGCGGTCCATTGACCGAGACGGCGCCGCGGGACGATGCGCAAGAGCGCCGCTTCTTCCGGGTCTTCCGGTGCGGCCGCGGCGGCCTTGGTAAGGGTGTCGGAGGACATGCGAAGGCTCCGTGATGCGTCGGGATCGAACGCGGCTGATGCCTTCACACGGAGCGCCACGAGGCGCGTACGGCCGAGCCCCTCAGCAGGACCGTCCACCGAGAGTACGGGGACGTTTCCCCTCACTGTCAAGGCTGTCCATACTGTGAGCGTTACGTCTCAACGCAGTTGACGCGGAAACGGATGCCTGTTCCACTTGGGCCCATGAATCGGCAGCAGCGGCTGGTCACGCGCTCCCACATCGACTTCGGTCGAGTGTGGTCCTCGTCCTGTTGAGCTGACCCCCTGCGCGCCCGCTTCTGACGGGCGCCTTCGCGTTCTCCCCCGCCTTCACACGCGCACCCCTCCCCTCGCGCTTCCTTTCTCACCTTCTGCTTTCAGGAGACCGCACACCATGCGTACGCCCACGCGTGCCCGCAATCGATATTTTGCGCCCTTTGTTCTGACCACTTCGGCAACCCTGCTCCTCACCGCGTGCGGCTCCGGCTCGGACGACTCCACCGGCGGCACCGCCCAAGCCGCGGCCAGGGCGGACAAGATCCCCACCGCCGACGTCGTCTCCGCCGTCGAGAAAGACGAGGCCGCCGCCAAGCTGCTGCCCTCCGGAGTGCGCAGCCTCACCCTCGCCGTCAGCGTCGGCGGTACGCCGCCCGGCACCACGTACCTGGCCGACGGCAAGACCCTGACCGGCCAGGACGTCGACTTCGCGCACGCCGTCGCCAAGGTGCTCGGCATCGAACTCACCACGGAGCAGGCCTCGTTCGAGGCGATCCTGCCGGCCCTCGGCAGCGGCAAGTACGACGTCGGGGCCAGCAACTTCGGCGTGACCGACGAGCGCCGCAAGGTGATCGACTTCGTCACGTACATCAACGACGGCCAGGGCTTCGCCACCCGCGCGGACAGCAAGCTCACGAAGGTCACCGACCTCGAGCAGCTGTGCGGCCTGAACGTCGCGACCACCGCGGGGACGACCTTCGAGGCGACGCTGGAGGAGAACAAGAAGGTCTGCTCCGACTCGGGCAAGAAGGCGTACAAGGTGCAGACCTACAGCGAGCAGGGTGCCATCTGGTCCTCGCTGCAACAGGGCCGCAGCGACATCGTGATGAGCACGATCAACGGCCTGCGCTACACCGTCGCCCACCAGCAGGGCGTCAAGTTCCTCAACGAGTTCCACCGCCTCGATGTCGGCTTCGCCTTCAAGAAGGGCACGAAGCTGGCGCCCGCCTTCCAGGCCGCCGTGAACGAGCTCATCGCCGACGGGACCTACGACAAGATCCTGAAGAAGTGGGGCACGACGGGTTCGGCGATCGAGAAGTCCCAGATCTCCCCGCCGGAGCTGCGGAACTGAGGCGTACGGTGCTTTCCCCGCGCCCTGTGCGAGAGCGCCCCCATCAGGGGCGCGGGGCTCCGACATCCTGCGACTCCACCGCGTGGGCGCGACCAGCCGCCCAGGCCCCGCCGCTTACGCGGATCGTCACAATCCGCAGTCGCAGCACGAGCAGCACTCACAGCATTCGCAGGCCTCGCAGCAGTTGCAGTCACAGTCGCAGTTGCCGAGGCACCCCTCGCGCTTCCTGCGCGACCACGGGCCCTCGTACTCGTCGGCACAGCACACCTTGCAGGTGCAGCACAGCCCGATCGCGGCCGCGCACCCGGCCCAGAAGCCGCGCCTGCCGGGCCCCGGCGGCTGGAGGGAGGGGCCGCCGCCGAAGGGGTTGCCGCCGACGTACGGATTCTGCGGCGCACCCTGCTGGGGCGGCGGGCCGAAGGAAGCGTCGGGCCCGAACGAGCCCTCCGGCGCGTGCCCGCATCCCGACGTCCCGAACGCCCGGTCCACCGACCGCCCCAGCTCGTGCACGAGCAGCACATGCACCAGCTTGCTGTCGGTGCTGTGCTTTCCCGGGGAGACCCCGGACCCCCAGGCCACTTCGCGCAGCGCGAGCCGTATCCCGTGCAGGGCGTCATCGGCGAGCCGACGGGCCTCGGCCGACGACGTCCCCGTGGCCGTCAGCGGGTTCCACGCCCCCGACGCGGCGTCAGTTTCCCTGTCCTCCACGGCATCCAGGAGATGCGCGAGCCGTCCGAAGAGGCGTCCGGCCTCGGCGAGGGGCTCGGCGTTGCCGGGACGCCCGGCCAGCACGGCGGTGTGCGCGAAGGCCGCGGCGGTGGCGGTCTCGGTCGGTTCGGTGACGGTCAGCAGTGGCGTTCCGAGCCCGGCCAGCGCCTCGATGCCGACCTGCCGGTCCACGGCGTCGACGAGGACGGCGGTGTCGAAGCCCACGTCGGAGCCGGTCCGCGCGCCGGCCTTCCCCCAGCTCGCGGCGACCCGGCGCGCGGCGAGCGCCACCGGCTTGCGGGCCAAGAGGCCGTCGCCGTCGGCGACATGGTCACGCACCTTCGCCGAGGCGAGCACCAGCGAGACGGCGGCGGCGAGCCGGGCGCCCTCGCCCTGCGCGACGGACGCGGTGCGCATGCCCCGCAGCGGACAGGGCCCGGCGGTCCGTCGCCAATCCGTCGTCCGCTCGGCCTGAGCCTCCGTCAAAACCGATATCAGCAGCCCGTCGTAGTTGGTGACGACCCTGGCGAACTGGCCGTGGTCCCCGCGCAGCGCGAGGCACAGCCCGCACAAATGCGCCATCCATTGCGTCTTGAGTCCTTCACCGAGGCGGTGGCTGCAGGGCCTCACGATTCCGAACACGACACTCCCCCGTGACACGTACGACGTTGAGCTGCGGCATCGTATCGACCACCTCGTTCACCCGTACGCACCGCCCGTCACCCGAACGCCGTGAGAAATCATATTTCACTCTCAGTCAGCAGCCGTACACAGCAAGACCCTTGGGGCACGGGGGCTCTCGACGTATTCGCTGTGCACCAGTACCGTCACGAAACCCCCGCGCGGCGTCTATCCACTTGGCGCGACATCCGCATCATGGACGACCATGGGGATGCGGAAAGCAATAAAGACCGCTGTGAGAGGAGGCGTCCATGGGATCGGTGCGCAAGGCGAGTGCCTGGCTTGGCCTCGTCGACGACAACGATGACGAGCGTTACTACGACGACGACTACGCCGAGGGTCAGGAATCCGGCGATGCCTGGGTCACCGACCCGCGGGTGAAGGTCGCGTCCGAGACGGCGGAGGAGAAGGGCCGCCGGATCGGCACGGTCACCCCGGACAGCTTCCGGGACGCGCGCGGCATCGGTGAGCTCTTCCGGGACGGTGTCCCGGTCATCATCAACCTCACGTCCATGGAGCCTGCCGACGCCAAGCGCGTGGTGGACTTCGCGGCCGGCCTGACCTTCGGGCTGCGTGGCACGATCGAGCGGGTCGCCACCCGTGTCTTCTTGCTGACGCCCGCCAACACGGAGATCGTCAGCGGCGAGGCCGCGGGCCGTCCGACGGACGGTTTCTTCAACCAGAGCTGAGGCAGGGCCGCTCACCGGCCCTGCCCGCTCAGGGTCCCCACCGGGCCTCTACCGGAAGGCATCGAGTCCGGTGAGCGCCTTGCCCAGCACGAGTTGATGCATTTCCACGGTGCCTTCGTAGGTGAGCACCGACTCAAGGTTCGTGGCGTGCCGCATCACGGGGTATTCGAGCGAGATGCCGTTGGCGCCGAGAATCGTCCGCGCGGTACGGCAGATCTCGATGGCCTCTCGTACGTTGTTGAGCTTGCCGAAGCTGACCTGTTCGGGACGGAGCCGTCCCGCGTCCATGCGCCGCCCCAGGTGATGGGCGAGCAGAATCCCCTTGTGCAGTTCGACCGCCATGTCGGCGAGCTTGGCCTGGGTGAGCTGGAAGCCGCCGATGGGCCGTCCGAACTGCTCACGCGTCTTCGCGTATTCGAGGGCGGCCTCGAAGCTGGCCCGCGCGGCGCCCATCGCGCCCCACACGATCCCGTACCGCGCGTGCGAGAGGCAGCTGAGCGGCCCCTTCAGCCCGGTCACGTCCGGCAGCACGGCGTCGGCGGGCAGCCGTACGTCGTCGAGGATCAGCTCGCTGGTGACGCTGGCCCGCAGCGACCACTTGTGCTTGATCTCGGGGGCGGAGAAGCCGGGCGCATCCGTGGGCACGACGAACCCGCGGATCCCGTCGTCGGTCTGCGCCCAGACGACGGCGACCCCGGCGACGGACCCGTTGGTGATCCACATCTTCCGCCCGTTGAGGACCCAGTCCCCGCCGTCGCGCTTGGCGTACGTCCGCATGGAGCCGGGGTCGGACCCGTAGTCGGGCTCGGTGAGCCCGAAGCAGCCGATGACGTCGCCGGAGGCCATGTCCGGCAGCCACCGCTGCTTCTGCTCTTCACTGCCGAACCGATGAATGGCATACATGGCGAGGGAACCCTGCACGGACACGAGCGACCGAATCCCGGAATCGGCGGCCTCGAGCTCCAGACAGGCAAGCCCGTACTGGACGGCGCCGGCCCCCGCACAGCCGTATCCCTGGAGCGACATCCCGAGCGCCCCGATCCCGCCCAGCTCCCGGGCCAGTTCCCGGATCCCGGGCAGCTCCCCCTTCTCGTACCACTCGGCGATGTGGGGCAGCACCCGGTCCGCGGCCCAGGCCCGCACGGTGTCGCGGATCGCGAGGTCCTCCGGCTCCAGGAGGTCATCGATACCGAGGGGGTCAGCTGGGTCGAAGGGCGGGAGCTTCGAGGACGCGGACATGGGACAGCCTCCGGATGACTGAAACTAGCACCGCTAGTTACGATTCCGACCCGACGTTACGACTCAGTGTCCCGCAAGTCCAGGCCGCACCCGACGACGACCCGGCAGCCGCCAACGGCGCCCCACCCCCACGGGAGACGAGCACTTGTAAGCGGGGCAGAAACGGACGGTGCGGCGGCGGGAGAAGAAGCGGTGCGGGAGGGTGCGGGAGCGGGAGAAGAAGCGGTGCGGGAGGGTGCGGGAGCGGGAGGAGAGGCGGTGCGGGAGGGTGCGGGAGCGGGAGGAGAGGCGGTGCGCGCGGGAGAAGGAGACGGCTACGCGGACACGCGGGACTCGGCAGCTTCCCTGGGCGCGGGAATCGCCGCGCCCGCCGCGGGCGCCCCGCACTCCATGACCCGCGGCAACCGCAGCGCCATCACAGCCCCCAGCAGCAACAACCCCGCGCTGACCAGCAGGGTCACATGCAGCCCGTGCACAAAGGAGTCCCGAGCCGCATGCCTCAGGGCCGCCCCGGGAGACCCCCCGAGCCGCCCGGCAACCTCGTAGGCCTCCCCCAGCGAGTGCCCCGCGGCACGGGAATCGGCCGCCGGAACCCCGGGAACCGACGACAGCCCGGGCGCGTACGCCGCGTTCATCACGCTCCCCAGGAGCGCGATGCCGATCCCGGCGCCCAGCTGGTACGAGGTCTCACCTATCGCGGCGGCCCCACCCGCCTGTGCCGGCGGCGCCTCGCTGAGCATCGACTCGTACGCCCCGAAGAGCGTCGTCTCCAGCCCGAACCCCAGCAGCACGAACCCGAAGAGCAGCAGCCCCGTGTTGTCGTCCCCGCCCATCGCCGTGAGCGTCACCACCGCGGCCGCGGTGAGACAGAACCCGAAGCAGACCATCGCCCGCGGCCCGAACCGCCGCAGCATCTTCGCCCCGGCGAGCCCCGAGGCCATCGCCGCGACGGTGAGCGGCAGCAGCCGCAGCCCGGTCTCCAGCGGCGACAGCCCGAGCACGAGCTGCAGGTACTGCGCGGCAATCAGCTCGAGCCCGACCAGGGCGAGCATGGCCAGCACGATGCAGCCCACCGATGTACTGAACGCGGGCCGCGAGAACATCCGCAGATCGACCAGCGGCTGCGCACGCCGCCGCTGCCGCCGTATGAACCCGGCCATCAGCGCACCGCCCACGAGCAGCGGCACCAGCGTGAACGCACTGAACGGCGCCTCGCCGCCCCCGAGCCGCTTCACTCCGAAGACGATCCCGAAAAGCCCGGCGGCGGCCATCAAAGCCCCGACGACATCCCACGGACCGTTCCGGTCGCCCCTCGACTCGGGCAGCAGCAGCCGTCCGATCGGCAGGCTGACCAGCATCAGCGGGATGTTGACGAGGAAGACCGATCCCCACCAGAAGTGCTCCAGGAGGAAGCCGCCCAGCAGCGGCCCCACCGCCGCGCCCACCGCGGCGACCGCGCTCCAGATGCCGATCGCGAGCGCCCGCTCCCGCCGGTCGGGAAAGACCTGGCGCAGGATCGACAGCGTCGCGGGCATGATCATCGCGCCGCCGACGCCGAGCAGGGCCCGCGCGCCGATGAGGACCTGTGCGTTGTCGGCGAGGGCCGCGATCCCGGAGGCGACGCCGAAGAGCCCGTACCCAAGAAGGAGGACACGCCTGCGACCTACGCGGTCACCGAGCGTGCCGAAGAGGATGAGGAGCGAGGCGCAGACGAGTGGGTAGACGTCGACGATCCAGAGCAGTTCTATCGCGCCGGGCTTGAGGTCCTCGGTGACGGCGGGCACCGCGACGTGCAACACGGTGGCGTCGACGGCGACCAGCAGGAGGCTGACGCAGAGGACGACGAGGACGACCCAGCGGTTGGCACCGGCCCCGGCCTCCCGACGGCATCGCGCAGCGGCCGTGGTCGTCCCGGACATGTACGTACCTCCAGATGTTCCCTCGCGTTCGGCGGTCCGCAGGGTGGGGACTCCCTGGGGCTGC
The DNA here is from genome assembly GCF_055566975.1 of Streptomyces sp. NPDC027189. Lineage (NCBI taxonomy): Bacteria > Bacillati > Actinomycetota > Actinomycetes > Kitasatosporales > Streptomycetaceae > Streptomyces > Streptomyces sp. NPDC027189. The sequence goes on along the minus strand of NZ_JBVHRI010000005.1, from coordinate 63,005 downwards.
GGCCTGGGGAGCGGAATCCCGGCCCACGCAACAAAGGCGAGTGAGCGGCCAGCGTACGCGAGTTCCCGCCAATGACGCGTGGCAGACCTCTCACCTTCTTCCCGCCGAGCGTGTGGCGTGCGCCACGCCCCCCTTGGTGCACCACGCCCCGCGGGGCCTGCCGGTTCCGGGTGCCACCGATAATCGAGCCCGTGACCGATCTTGAGACGCCTGTCGCGACACCGCCCCGAACGGGCGCCCTGCGCCGGGCAGCGCCCGCCCTCCTGGGGTACGTGGGCGTCCGCGCCCTGGGCCTCATCGCCCTCGCCCTGTGGAGCGCGGCGCACGGCAAGAGCGCCCACACGCTGCTGACGGCGCGCTGGGACTCGCTCTGGTACACCCGGGTCGCCGACCTCGGCTACGGCTACGAGGTCCGCCTCCCGAACGGCGACGTGCACTCGAACCTCGCGTTCTTCCCGCTGCTGCCGTGGCTGGAGCGGCTCGTCTCGGCGATCACACCGTTGTCGTATGCGGACGCGGGCCTGCTGGTCGGCACGCTGGCCTCGCTCGCCGCGGCCTGGGGGATCTTCGCGGTCGCGGACCAGGTCCACGGGCCCCGCGTCGGCGTCTGCGCCGTGCTCGTGTGGGCGGTGCTGCCCGTCGGCATCGTGCAGTCCATGGCGTACAGCGAGTCCCTCTTCACAGCGCTCGCCGCCTGGTCGCTCTACGCGGTGCTGACCGGCCGCTGGCTGACGGCCGGCCTGCTCGCCTCGCTCGCCGGACTGACCCGCCCGGTGGGCATCGCGGTGGTCGCGGCCCTGTGGGCGGCGGCGATTACCTCGTTCGTGGGAGAGCGCGCACGGGATCGGAGCGCGGCGCGGCCAGAGGGCGCACGAGTGTGGCCGCGCGCCCTCGGCATGCTCCTCGCGCCCCTCGGTGCCGCCGGATATGTGCTGTGGGTCGGCCACCGCACGGGCAAGGGCCCGCTCGGTTATCTCGACGTCCAGGCGGGCTGGCGCAACGGCTTCGACGGCGGGTACGCCTTCGCCCGCTTTGTCGGCGACAAGTTCACGGCATTTCCGTCGGCCCTGGCCGGTGTCGGGCTGATCGTCGGGGTCGCACTGATTGTCTGGCTGTACGTGACGTGCGTACGTCAGGGGCAGCCGCTGTCACTCCTCGTATACACGGGGGTCGTCACCGCGCTCGCCCTGTGCGCGTCGAGCTACTTCGGCTCGAAACCGCGCCTCCTGCTGCCCGCCTTCCCCCTTTTCCTCCCCCTCGCACTGGCCCTGGCCCGGATGCGTACGTCCAGGTCAGCGCTGATTCTCGGCGGTGTGGCGGTGGCTTCGGCGGTCTACGGAGCCTTCTGGCTGAACGGCTCCGGGCCGCCATGATCCACCCCTCGGGGCACGGTGAGCGGCCGGTGAGCGGCCGGAGAATTCCACGCCAGGATTCGGTGAACGAATATATAAGCGCCATAAAACCGAACGCTGTGCGAGATCAATGGAATTGAAGGGTCCGGACGCCGATCATTAGACATTCATTGGAAATAAACGCGGTTCTGAGAGGAATCCCACATCACATCGTCATCACAAACCGAGTGATTCGGCCTGGAACACAGCTCACTCGCTGTAACGTCGATTGAGTGCGTACCGAACGAAACCTCACCCGTCTGGATCGGGTCTTCGCCCGGCTGGACCGTGAGCCGGAACGACCGGCCCACATCGATGTGCCGAAGATGAGCCGGCACAGGGTTGTGCTCTTCGGAGCCACCCTGGCGTTCTACGTGGCCATTGTGTGGGCCGTGACGATCACGTCATGGCTGGTCCGGTTCGACTGGCAGGTCATGTTCTTCCGGCCCTATCAGCAGTGGCCGGAGATCCACGCGTTCCTCGACTACTACGTGGTGCTCGGCCAGCGCGGCCCCACCGCCGTGATGGTCGCCGCCTGGCTGGGCTGGCGCTCCTGGCGGCAGCACACCCTGCGCCCGCTGCTCACGCTGGGCGCCTCGCTGCTGCTGCTCAACATCACGGTCGGCGCCGCCAAGCTCGGCATGGGCCGCCTCGGCCCGCACTACGCCATCACGATCGGCTCGAACGAGATGGGGCTCGGCGGCGATATATTCCCGTCGGGCCACACCGCGAACGCCGTCGTGACCTGGGGAATCCTGGCCTATCTGGCCTCGACCCCGAGGGCCAGGCGCTGGCTGTCCGCGCTCTCCGCCGTGACCTCGCTGGGCGTCGGCCTCACCACCGTGTACCTCGGTACGCACTGGCTGAGCGATGTGCTCCTGGGCTGGGCCGCGGGTCTGCTGATCCTGCTGGCGCTGCCGTGGGTGGAGCCGCTGATCGCCCGTGCCGAGGCCGGGATCTTCTCGCTGCGCGACTCCTGGCGCGCCCGTCGCGGCCGCAGCGCGCCCGCTCCGACGGCCTCGCCGGCCGGCGCGCCCGTCCTGGTCCCGCAGCCCACCGGCGCGGACGGGGAGGTACCGGCCCGCGAGACGGTCGGCGCCGCCCGGGCGCCCCGGGCACCCGTCTACCTGGCCCCCGGGCCGCACACGACCCGCTCGGAACGCACCCCGGTCACGCCGGTCGGCAGCCGCCGTCCGCCGCACCCGGACCGAGTGGCACGCGGGACCACAACCGCCTCGGCCCGCCCCCTGACCGGCGGCTGAGGACAACACGACACCAGGACAGCGGGGCCGGTACGCACAGCCTCTCCCCGCACCGCGAAGGCCCCCGGTTCCTGACGAGCCGGGGGCCTTCGCGCGTTCCGTGGGCCGCCGTCAGCCCTTCCAGCAGCGGGTCACCGTGCCGTCGCTGACCTCGAAGTTCAGCCGCCCGAAGCGGTACTCCATGGTGATGATCGCGCCGGGCGGCAGCGAACGCACCGAGGACCAGCCGTGCTCCCGGGCACGACGCTCGGCGCTGTTCGCCTCCAGCCCGACATAGCTCTCCGGACTGTCCTGCGGCTCTGCGGGAGGGGTGGGAATGGGTGCCATGACCGCCACGTTAGGCGGCGTGCCGCGGCCGGGGAAGACCGAACCCGCCACCAAGCGTCACCTATCCCCCTCCGGTCACGCTTCTGTCACAGGATCACGACACTCGTTTCGGCCGAACTCCGTCACACGTACGAGGGGTTCCGTACGTGTTCCGCACGCCTTCGAACGTAATTCGGAGCTACCGTGACGCAGTCCCGAATAGCCCAATGGAATGTGCGGATCCGGCGGTGCGACCAATCTTTTGTATTCCGATTTCGGGGCGTGCCGCTGAAGCTGACGACGCATAGGAAATACACGGTTCCAGCACACAACCACCGCACGCCCCCTGTCGGAGCACGGGGCGACGCGAGCATCATGGCGTGAGCTTCAGCAGGCCCAGAACGCGCGACGGCGAAGGGGCGAGCGATGGGGACGGACACCGCGCAGGCGACCGCGCGAGCCGTACGGACCGATCGGCCGGGGCGACTGGTCGTCGACTGGCTCACGACCACCGATCACAAGAAGATCGGCCACCTCTACCTGATCACGTCGTTCGTCTTCTTCCTCATCGGCGGCCTGATGGCACTGGTGATGCGCGCCGAACTCGCCCGGCCCGGCCTGCAGATCGTGGACAACAACCAGTTCAACCAGCTGTTCACCCTGCACGGCACGATCATGCTGCTGCTCTTCGCGACTCCGACGTTCGCGGGGTTCGCCAACGAGATCATGCCGCTGCAGATCGGCTCCCCGGACGTCGCCTTCCCGCGGCTGAACATGCTGTCGTACTGGTTCTTCCTCTTCGGCGCTCTGATCGTGCTGGGCTCGCTGCTGGTGCCCGACGGACCGGCCGCCTTCGGCTGGTTCGCCTACGCCCCGCTCAACAGCCTGGTGCGCTCGCCGGGCATCGGCGCCGACATGTGGATCATGGGTCTCGCGCTGGCCGGCTTCGGGACGATCCTCGGCGCGGTGAACTTCATTACGACCATCGTCGGAATGCGCGCGCCCGGAATGACGATGTTCCGGCTGCCGATCTTCACCTGGAACACCCTCTTCACCTCGATCCTGATCCTCTTCGCGTTCCCGGTGCTCGCGGCGGCGCTGCTGGTCCTGGAGGCGGACCGAAGGTTCGGCTCGGTGGTGTTCGACGCGGCCAACGGCGGCGCGCTGCTGTGGCAGCACCTGTTCTGGTTCTTCGGGCATCCCGAGGTCTACATCATCGCGCTGCCGTTCTTCGGGATCATCACGGAGATCCTGCCGGTCTTCAGCCGGAAACCGATCTTCGGCTATCTGACGCTGGTCGCCGCGACCATGGCGATCACCGGTCTCTCGATCGTCGTATGGGCGCACCACATGTTCGCGACCGGCGCGGTGTTGCTGCCGTACTTCTCCTTCATGTCGTTCCTGATCGCCGTGCCGACGGGCGTGAAGTTCTTCAACTGGTCCGGCACGATGCTCAAGGGATCCCTGTCCTTCGAGACGCCCATGCTGTGGGCGACGGGCTTCCTGGTGTCATTCCTGTTCGGCGGCCTGACGGGCGTGATCCTGGCCTCGCCGCCGCTCGACTTCCACGTCACCGACTCGTACTTCGTGGTCGCCCACTTCCACTACGTCGTCTTCGGCACGGTCGCCTTCGCGACGTTCGGCGGCTTCTACTTCTGGTGGCCCAAGTTCACCGGCAAGATGCTCGACGAACGGCTCGGCAAGATCCATTTCTGGACGCTGTTCGTCGGCTTCCACACGACGTTCCTGGTCCAGCACTGGCTGGGTGCCGAGGGCATGCCGCGCCGGTATGCGGACTATCTGGCCGCCGACGGCTTCACGGCGCTCAACACCATCTCCACGATCGGCGCCTTCCTGCTGGGCATCTCGACGCTGCCGTTCCTCTACAACATCTGGAAGACCACCAAGTACGCCGCGAAGGTCGAGGTCGACGACCCCTGGGGCTTCGGACGCTCCCTGGAGTGGGCGACCTCGTGTCCGCCGCCCCGGCACAACTTCGTCACGCTGCCCCGGATCCGCTCCGAGTCCCCGGCGTTCGACCTGCACCATCCCGAGTACGCGGCGATCGAGCAGAAGCCCGGTCCAGAGCCCGAGACAGCCGGTCCCGGGCCGTCCTGATCGCCTCGGTGAGCTCGGCGGGTTCGAGGATCTCGAACTCGAAGCCCATCAGCATCACGTGAATGACCATCACGTCGAGACTCGCCGCCCCGGTGCGCAGAATGCAGCTGTCCGTCCCGTCGGCCGCCAAGGTCCCGGCGGAGGGCGAGATCCGCTCGGCCGCCTCCTCCAAAGGCACGAGCAGCCTGATGGCGGCGTGCGAGGCGTACGCGCGCGTGGAGACGCCCTTGGAGACATACGCCGCCAGGTCCTCGGCCGGTGGCGTACGGGGCGTGAAGCGCGGTCCGTGCGGCGGCTTGGGCGTGATGCGGTCGACCCGGAACGTACGCCAGCCGTCGCGGTCGACGTCCCAGGCCACCAGGTACCAGCGGCGCTCGGTGCACACCAGGCGGTGCGGTTCGACGGTACGGCGCGTGGCGGCACCGCCGTGGTCGCGGTACTCGAAGCGCAGCCGCTCCGAGTCGCGGCACAGATTGGCCAGCTCGGTGAGGACGGCGGGGTCGACGGCCGAGGGCTGCGGGCCGCGCAGCATCGGCACGGTGAACGCGTTCAGGGCGCCCACGCGACGGCGCAGCCGGTTCGGCAGCACCTGTTCGAGCTTGGCGAGGGCGCGTACGGAGGTCTCGCCGATGCCCTCGATGCCCTGCCCGGCCGCCGTGCGCAGCCCGACCGCCACGGCCACCGCCTCGTCGTCGTCCAGGAGCAGGGGCGGCAGCTCGGCGCCCGCGCCGAGCTGGTAGCCGCCGCCCGTGCCGGGGCTGGCGTTGACGGGATAGCCCAGCTCGCGCAGCCGGTCCACATCGCGGCGGACGGTCCTGGGCGTGACGCCGAGGCGGTCCGCCAGGTCGGCCCCGGACCATTCGCGGTGAGCCTGCAGCAGCGAGAGCAGGCGCAGGAGTCGTGCCGATGTCTCCAACATGGTTCCGAGTCTGCCAGCCATTGCGGACAGTAACTGTCCGCAAGGGTTCCTGCCGTGGGAGACATGGCAGACACCACGGTGCACACCTTCCGGATCGAGATCCCCCAGGCGCAGCTGGACGACCTGCACACGCGCCTGGACCTGACCCGCTTGCCCGACGAGCTGCCGGACGCCGGCTGGGAGTACGGGGCGTCGCCGCCGTACCTCCGCGAGCCCGCGGCGTACTGGCGGAACGCCTACGACTGGCGCAAGCACGAGGCCGCGCTCAACGAGTTCCCGCAGTACGTCACGGAGATCGACGGCGCCCGCGTGCACTTCAGGAGGGTTCGCCCCCTCCGCCCCTACCCTCCCCCACTCTCGGCTCCGCTCGAGCGGGGGGACCCCCATCGTCCCTGGGGGCTGCGCCCCCAGACCCCCGCCAACAGACTGCGCAGTTCCCCGCGCCCCTTTCAGGGGCGCGGGGAACTGCGCGACCAGCCACCACCCACCCGCAGCCGAAAGGCTGGTCGGGACGGGCGGGGGCAGAGGGGGCGAGAAAACTCAAGGCCGATACGACAGTTGCGGCACGTCGAAACACGTGGTGTTCATGTCCCCTTGCGAGACCCAGCCCTTGGCGTCCTCCCAGCGGGCCACGGACAGACACGTCCGGCGGGTCTTCGGCGGCTCGGGCAGTCGCTCGTACGTAACGGGGACCAGCAGCCCATCGGCGGTGTACGGCTCGCCCCGGTTCATGAAGTCGTCGACGCACGCACGCGTAACCCCCGTACGCGCACAGGACTTCGCCGCGTCGGTGAACCATTTCGCGGCGGCCCACCCCTCCAACTGCCACTGGGAGTGGGCGCTCAGCCCCTTGGTCCCGTCCCGGAACTCCCGTACGGCCGGATCCCCCACGTCCTCGTAGTTGCGACTGGACCCGGTGGCCCACAGGGCGTTGCGGCACCGCGGCGAGTCCTTGTAGTCCTCGGGAACGGTCGATGCCCAGTTCTGCACATTGGTGACCTTGGCGATGACCTCGGCCCCGACGTCGTCCATCGCCTTGCACAGCTGCGCGTTCCCATGCGTGTCGATGGCGTCGAAGACGAGATCGGCGCCCTGCTCCTTCAAATCGGCTGCGGCGGCACGGAAGTTGGGCAGCGCGAAGTCGACCTGTTCGGTGACCACCTTGTAGCCCTCGGCCTTCAGCCCCTGGGCGACGAGCCGGGCATACGCGGCGGACGCGGACTGGTTGTAGGAGACGACAGCGGCAGTGCGGGCACCCTGCGCGCGCTTGAAGTAGCGGTACACCTCGGTGCCGCCGTACAGCTTGCCGTCCCAGCCGGTCCTGCTGTTCCGCGGAGCGAGGCTGCCGTAGATGCCGTACAGATGCGGATACGTGTCGTACGCCGGGCCGATGGGCTGGCCGCCGATGTCGGGCACGCGCGCGTGGGACACGCGAGAGGCGCCCGCGTAGTCGAGGGCGGTGGTGGCGACGAGGGCGACGACCTTGTCCTCGTCGACGAGTTTGTGCACGCATTCGTTGTTGCCCACGCCGCTGCCGCCGTCGTCGCACAGGCGCACCTCGACCGGACGGCCCCCGATCCCGCCGCGTGTGTTGAGGCGTTCGAAGTACGCCTTCGCCCCGTCCCGCGGCCCGGTGAAGGCCGAGCCGCCGACCGGGCTCGTGGCGCTGGTGATGATGCCGACGCGGATCGGAGCGGTCCCTCCTTGCTGCGTCGGCGTGGAGCGGTTCTCGAAGTCGCTCTCGGGGAGGCGGCTGCCGCAGGCCGTGCCGAGGAGGAGCAGCAGGACCAGGGCAGCGCACTCAGCAGCCGGGGCCCGGCGACTCATTGCCGCTCAGCTGGACCAGCGCGCAGAGCGTCTTGACGGAGACCTTCCAGGTGCCGTCCTGCTCGACGGCCGTCCCGGAGGCACCCGGCAGCGCGGTCGCGCCCTTCAGAGTCAGCGAGTACGTCACGTTCGCGTCGGTCGGCGAGGTGAACTCGACCTTCTCGACCTTCGCCTGCACCTGCTCGCCCCGCTTGTCGCCGTTGAAGCTCTGCAGAACCTTGGTCATCCGGTCGCCGTTCTCCAGGACGGCCTGCTTGTCCTTCTGCGCGACGGCCGGGTCGAAGAACTTCTCCCAGTTCTGCTTGATCTCCCGCTCGGCGGCCGCCGGATCGGACGGTGCCGTGGGGCTGGGCCGGGCGCTGGTGGACTGCTGCACGGAGGGGGTGGGTGGGGCGCTGCTCCCGCCACCGCTCTCGTCGCTGCACGCCGTGAGGGTCGCGGCGAGGACGAGAACCGCCACCGCTGCCGCGCCCCGGCCGTTCCCCCGCCTGAGATCGCTCCCGAGAACCATCTGGCTCACCACCGGGTATCGGTCCGGGCCATGTGCGCCCGGAGCTTTCAGGGTCAGCTTCCAGAAGGCATAGTGCAATCCATTGGCTGGCATGGACAGACATACGACGTCTGGGAGACCGGATGCGGACAGCTCGACTGCGGACCGTGCACCCCGTCCTGTGGGCCGGGTGGGCCGCGCTCGCCACCGGAGCGGTGCTGTGCGTCATCGGCTGGTACGGCATCTCGGGCGAGCGGTACGCGGAGCGGCAACTGCCGTACCTCGCGTCGTGCACGGTGCCCGGCGCCGCGCTGATCATCGCGGGCGCGGTGCTGCTCACGCACGGCAGGAACGCGCTGGCCGCGGCGCGCGTCGAGGAGTTGTACGGGCTGCTCGTGGCGGCCGAGCCCGCCGACGTGGACGAGTCCGGGCAGGTGGCGGCCGCGCCCCTCGCCGTCAGCGGCGAGCTGCTGATGGTGCCGGGCGGCACGTTGTGGCACCGCGCGGACTGTCCGCTGGTCGCCGGGAAGCCGGAGGCCGTGCCGGTGGACTCGCGGGTGCTGGCGAGCGGGGAGTTGGGGCCGTGCCCGATCTGTGAGCCGTCCGCCGCAGATCCGGGTGACTGATGGCGTCGCTGACGTACGACCTCACGCTCGCCGGTCTCTCGGTCGGCAGTGCCGCCGCGCTCACCGGGATCGGACTGATCGTCACCCATCGGGCGACCGGCGTGCTCAACTTCGCGCACGGCGCGATCGCGATGGTGTGCGCGTATCTGCTGCGCCAGTTCACGGTCGAGTGGGGCTGGCCGCTCGCGCTCGGCGCCGCCATGACCCTCCTTGTCGTGGCCCCGGCCATCGGGACGGTCCTGGAACGCTTCGTCTTCCGCCCGCTGTCCGTGCTGGGCGGCGACCCGGCCCAGACGCTCGTCGCGTCCATCGGCGTCTTCGTCCTGCTGGTCGGCGGGGCCGCCCTGGTGTGGGGCACCGGAGCGCGCGCGGACGCGCCGACGCTGGTGTCGGCGGATCCCTGGGGGCAGTTGGCGGTGGCCGTCGCGCTGGCCGTCGGCGTCGGCGCGTTGACGCGCTGGACCCGGTTCGGCACGGAGCTGCGTGCTGTCGTCGACGACCGCTCGCTCGCCGTCCTCGGCGGTATCGACGCGGACCGGGTGGCCGCGGCGGGCTGGGCCTTCGGCTCGTTCACGGCGGGTCTGACGGGCGTGCTGCTCGCACCCTATGTGCGCCTCGACCCGTACGGCATGCCGCTGCTCGTCATGGAGGTGATGGCCGTGGCGGTGGCCGCCCGGATGCGCAGCCTCCCCGTCGCCGTCGTGGTGGCACTCGGCATCGGGGTCGCCCAGAGCCAGCTGACCCGCCTGCACCCCTCGGGCTGGGCCGAACCGCTGCTCCAGGCGGTCGGCGCGAACCTGTTCGTGGTCGCACTGCTGATCGCGGCGCTCGTCCTCCCCGGCATCGGCACCCGCGACGCGCTCCCGCGTTCGGCGACGGCCCGCGTGGCGACGCCGCCGGGCGCGTGGATCGTGGCGGTCGTCCTCTTTCTGCTGCCCCTCGGATTCGCCGGCTCCGACCTGCATACGTCGGTGCAGGTCCCGGCGCTGGGCGTGGTGCTGCTGTCCCTGGTCGTCGTGACGGGCCGGGGCGGCCAGATCTCGCTCGGGCAGGCCGCGTACGCGGGTCTGGGCGCCCTCTTCACGGCGCTGCTGGCGGCGGGCCGCTTCCCCGGCCTGCCGCGCCTCCCCGAACTCGCCGCGCTGGCGGTGGCCGTGATGCTGGTCGCTCCGCTGGGCGTCCTGACCGGCTGGCCGGCCATCGGCCGCCACGGCCTCGCCCTCGCGCTGGCCACCTTCGCGGTCGGCGTGGGCGTCAGCCGCTTCGTCTTCGCCCAGCCGTACGCCACGTCGGGGCTGTCCCTCGACCGTCCGGCCGGCTTCGACGGCGACCGCGCCTACTACCTGCTCGAACTGGCCCTGCTGGCCGCCGCGTTGCTGGCCGCGAACGCCTTGCGCCGGGGTCGTACGGGCCGGGCCCTGGCCGCCATGCGCGACCACGAGTCGGGCGCCTCGGCGGCGGGCGTCCGGGTCCCCGCCCTGAAACTGACCGCGTTCGTCGCGGGCGCCGCCCTGGCCGCGCTCGGCGGCGGCATGCTCGGGATGGGCCTGCGCGCCTTCGATGCCACGGCGTACGACCCCGTACGCGGGCTGCTCTGGTTCGCGGCGGTCTTCGTCCTCGGCGCCGACAGCGTCCTGGGCGCCCTGGCCGCCGCGGCCCTCCTGGTGGGGCTCGACGCGGGCGCCCGCGGCGGCGTGGCGGCCGCCCTGATCGGCGTACTGGCCGTCCTCGTCGGCCGCTTCCCCGGAGGCCCCTACGAAGCGCTGCGCGCGGCGGGCTCCCGGCTGCGACTGCGCCGCCGGGCGACGCTGACACCCCTGGGGGCACGGGTCCGGCGGCAACTGCGGCCGGTGGAGCCGAGGAGAGCCGGAGCGTTTGTGCCCACGGGGGCGACCTCGGTGGCGAACGCGGGAAGGAACGCACCGGGAGCTTCGGGAAGGCGCCCGGGAGCACGCGCGGCACCCGCGTCCGGTCCGGACGAGTCCGGCCGGCCAAGTGGCCCGGCACCGCGGCCGACCGTGCGGCGCCACCCGAAGACGCCCGAACCGCAGAGCGCCCAACACGCCCCGACCGAACCCGCCCGCCCGAGGGACACGCCGCTGGAGCCCGCCCGCCCGAGCAACACGCCGCTGGAGCCCGCCGCCCCTGCGCCCAGCGCGACCGGATGGCCCAGCGCGACCGTATGGCCCGGCACAGGCCGGACGGCGCGGGAGACCGAGCGGCCGGACAGCACGGCACAGCCGCTGAGCGAGACTCCCGCCCAGGAGCGGGGAGAGCCCCCGGACCACCCGGACCACCCGGACCACCCGGACGACGCCACACCACCCCGCGGCGAAGAGCTGGGCGGTCCCCCGCACCCACCGGCCGACACCCCACCACCACACGACGACACGCCCGACCATGAGCTCCACCAACCGCTGGGCCGCCCACGGACGACGCCCGCTACGGCACGTTCGCCCGGGGACGTCGCACCACGGCCGAGCTCCACGGGACCGGCTCCGGCCGCACGCCCCGCGGCCGGCGGCCCCCGCCGTTCACGCCCCCCTGTCGAACCCGCCCCCCACCAGCCCCTGACCGCCCGCCGACTTCACGTCGCCTACGGCGGCTTCACCGCCCTCGACGGAGTCTCCCTCGACCTCCGTCCGGGGCGCGTCACGGCAGTCGTGGGACCCAACGGCGCCGGAAAGAGCACCCTCTTCCACTGTCTCGCCGGGACGTTGCGCCCCTCGGGCGGGCAGGTGCTGCTCGGGGGGCGGGACATCACCCGGACGGCCGCGCACGCCCGCACCCGGCTGGGGGTGGCGCGGACCTTTCAGCAACTGGCGGTTTTCCCCTCGTTGACCGTGGCTGAAAATGTCCGCGTGGGCGCCGAACAGGGACGGATCGCCGATCCGGGTGCGGTGGAGCGCTCGTTGCGGCTGCTCGGGCTCGACGGACCGGTGCGGGCGCTGCCCGCGGCGGGGCTGCCGACCGGCACGCTCCGGCGCGTCGAGCTGGCGCGGGCGCTCGCCGGGAGTCCGCGCGTGCTGCTGCTCGACGAGCCCGCAGCCGGACTCGACACCGGCGAAGTGACCGCGCTGGCCCGTGTGTTGCGTGCCCTCGCCGCGGACGGCATGGCCCTGCTCGTCGTCGAGCACGACCTCGACCTGGTCGCCGACCTGGCGCATACGGTCCATGTCATGGCGGCGGGGCGGATCGTCACCTCCGGCCCCGCCGACCGGGTACTGGAGACGAGGGCCGGCGGATGAGCATCGCCCTGCGCCACGCGCGCGTGCGCTACGGCCCCCTGGAGGCCCTGCACGGCGTGACCCTCGTCGCGCCGGGCCCCGGCCTCACCGTGCTGCTGGGCCGCAACGGCTCCGGCCGTACGACCGTGCTGCGCGCCCTCGCGGGAACCGTGCCGCTGTCCGCCGGCGCCGTCGTCTGGGACGGCGCCGACGTGACGCGCCTGCCCGCGTACGAACGCGCCCGGCGCGGACTGTGTCTCGTCCCGGAGCGCCGGGCCGTCTTCGGTTCGCTCACCGTCCGCCAGAATCTGGAGCTGGCCGCGGGCGACCACACCGCCGCCCTCGACGCCTACCCCCAGTTGGAGCCCCTCCTCCCCCGCCGCGCCGGCACCCTCTCCGGCGGCGAGCAGCGGATGCTCGCGCTCTCGCGCGCCCTGCTGGCACGCGCGCGCGTGGTGCTCGTCGACGAACCCGCGCAGGGCATGTCGCCGTCGGTCGCGGCACGGACGTACGAACTGCTGAGCGGCCTCGACGCGTGCGTAGTGGTCGCCGAACAGCGGCTGCCGCCCGGCCTGCGCGAGCGGACGGGCCGGACGACGTACGTCCATGAACTGCGCCGTGGCGCCGTCGTGTTCAGCGGAGAGGCGGCCGAGGTCGCACGGGGGACGTGGGGGACAGCGGAGCGAGGGGCGGACCGAACAGGGCCGGGTTCGCGTACCGGGCGCCGCCCGAACCCTTCGGGATGACCAGCAGCGTGCCCACGCTGATCAGACGCGGATCGCTGCCGATCATCTGCTTGTTGGCCTTGTACAGCGCCTTCCAGCCGCCCTTGACCTGGTACTTGCGGGCGATGGACGAGAGCGTGTCGCCTGCCTTCACCACGTGCATACGGCCCTGGAGTTCGTACCTCTTGGCACAGACGGGCCAGGCGGCCTCCCAGCCCTGGATGGCGAGCACCTCCTCGGCGACCTTGATCTGCTGCTCGCGCGTGGCGAGATCGGCCCGCGGGGCGTACACGAGTCCCCCGAACTCCTTCCAGGTCGGCTGCCAGAACTGCAGCCCTCCGTAGAAGTCGTTCCCGGTGTTCGCGTCCCAGCGCCCGCCGCTCTCGCAGTCGGCGATGCAGGCCCAGGGCCACTGGTCCTTCGCGCAGTCGTATGGCACTCGTACCGAGTGGGGGCCGGGAAGCGGAGGCGGCGGCGCGGCGGACGCCCCCGAAGGAGGGACGAGGACGGCCAGGACGGCGGCGACCACGGCCGCGTACCGAACGCGCCTGGTCGACAGGGTCGGCACGATCCGCGTGGTCGGCATCAGGAACATCCGGCCACGCTAAGCAGCGCGCCCGGCATGCCCGTTGAGCCGCGCCCGATGCGGCCGGGGCCCCACCCGGTCGGAGGACCGGGTGGGGCCCCGTACCCGGGACCGGGGGAGCGGGACTCAGAAGTCGAGCCGCTGCCCGGGCACGATCAGATCGGGATCACCGCCGATGACCACCCGGTTGGCGGTGTAGATCTTCCGCCAGGTGGTCCCGTGCCGCGCGGCGATACCGCTCAGCGTGTCTCCGCTGCGGACGGTGTAGTCGCCGCGGGAGGAGCCGCGGTTGGTGTGGCCCGACGGACGTGCCGGCGCCTTCGACGGCTTCGACTTCGACGGGGCCGACTTGGGTGTTGACTTCGTGGCGGCCGACCGTTCGGCCGACCCGGCGCCCGAGGACGCCGGCGCGTTGCCGTACGCTCCGGCGCGCGCCGAACAGGTGGGCCACGCGCCCCATCCCTGGGCGCGCTGGACCTTGGTGGCGACGGCGATCTGCGAGGCCTTGGAGGCCTTGTCTGCGGTCGAGGCGTAGGCGGTGCCGCCGTACGCGCGCCAGGTGCCGGCGGAGAACTGGAGTCCTCCGTAGTAGCCATTGCCGGTGTTGATGTGCCAGTTCCCGCCGCTCTCGCACTTCGCGATGCGGTCCCACACTCCACTGTCGGCCGCTGCGGCGTTGCCGGTCGCGGCGAGCAGTCCGAGCGGGGCGAGCAGTGCCGCCCCGGCAAGGACCGCCGTCGTACGAGCCTTGGTCGTCGTACGAGCCTTATGAGTGTTCTCGGCACATGCGGACATGTATTTCCCTCTCGAAACGCCCGGGATCCCCCAAGGCGGGGCACGATTCCCTGCGCATAGGACGCGGTCGTCGCGCTCCGCCCCGTCCGCCGGAGGCTGTGCTGCGAGCTGGCTTGGTGCGGCCGGCGGACGTACCCGAGCGGTGCTCGTTGCACACGGCCGAGAAATCTAGGGAGCTTGTCGCCCCGATATCAACCAACTCCTTGTCATTCGAGGCCAGTTCGCCGTTACCGCGAGTATCGTCGATTTTCGGCCACCCACTTCATTAGGTGATTTCCTGATTTGTCGACCAGTCACCCTGGCGATCTGTGACCCACTTCACCGCCTCAACTTGCCTGGCAGTCCGAGAAGTTGACTCGGAGTAACCGATTCCGCAGGTCACCTCACCCTGCGCGTCGGATGGTTCGATTCCGTTCGCTCTCGGGCGTGACTCCGGCCACAGATCGCCCGTTGTCATCTTCATGAGCCGGGGACCCCCCGGCGTCATGGGCCGGGAGCCACCCGGCACCGCCACGCACCGCATCCCGAGGAGCCACCGTGCCGCGCATGCTCGACGTCAGCGACGACGTACGCGCCGAGATCGGCGACGAAGAAGCCGACCGGCTGCTCGCCGGAGAGAACGCCCCCGGCAGTTACGACTGCACGTCCTGCCGCACCCCGGGCGATTCGGAACAGGAGCGCACCAGCACCGTCCTGTTCATCGGCGACGAGACCGCCGTCCTCGCCTTCGCCCACGCCACCTGCCTGCCCTCACAGGTCGTGCAGGTCACCGAGGAGCAGCTGCAGGGCGCCGTCCGCTCGATCAACCCCGACGGCCCGCCCGTCGAGGCCGCGCCCGAGCAGGCCGTGCTCGGTGTCACCAGCGGACTCGTCCTGATCAACGGCGAGTTGCACCCGGCGCTCGTCGTCGAGCCGACCGGCCCCATCGTGCGCCCCGGCTCGACCGACGTCGGCGACGACTTCCTGCCCCTCCTCATCGAGCAGGGCTTCATGCCGGTGACCGAGCTGAACTCGGTGCCGCCGGTGCTGCACGGCTGGTCCGTGCTGCTCGCCATGGGCCAGCTGCACGCCGTGCTGCAGCCGGGCACCGGCGGCGGCTCGCACGTCGCCTGGTGGCAGGCGCACCAGGCGCTGCAGGTCGCCGAGAGCTGGCGGGCGGCCGCCAACAAGCACCAGCAGGTGCTCCTGTTCGCCGCCCCGGTCGGCTCGATCGGCCGCCAGCCCCGCGAGGACCTGCTGCGCGACGCGCTGGACAAGGCGGCGGCCAACGGCAAGCTCGTCGCGGCCGCGATGCCGCTCGCGGGGACCTGAGCCGGAGCCCGGGATCGGAGCCCGGACCGGAGCCCGATCGCGATCCCGGGTCGGGGCTCGGGCCCGGACCCGAGCCCCGACCGGAGCTCGGACAGCCCGAAAGTGCGCCGGGCACACTCCGGTTGACCTGCGAAAGCGACACGGTGGCCGCATCCGTTGGGCGGCGGGGTCGTTGGCACATACGTGCACACCTACGACGTCCCCCGCCGCCAGGCCTTCCAGGCGAGCCCTCCCCCAAGCTCTCCACTTCGTTCGAGCAGGGAGGTACCCCCGGCGCGACCGGCTCAGGATCCTCCCGGCGGCCCCTCGGCCACGCCGATCTACGACGCGCTCTCCGCCGAGTGGGTCAGATCCTTCAAGGCCCTGCCCGGCGACCGGCACGGCGAAGAGAACCTGGGCTTCACGGCTTTCGGGAGCCTCCCGCGCGGCATGAGTTCGTCTGGTGTGTCGAGCTCGTACAACTCCTACAGCTCGTACAGCGCGGGGGCGCACTCCGCACGTCAGAGTGGAGCGCAGCACGGTCAGACCGCGACGGCGACCGCGATCTGGCAGACGAGCGGGCGGCAGCACAACACGGGGATGCTTCACATCCCGGCGGCGCTGCCGCCCGCACCCCGTAGGGGGCTCTGAGACACGCACGGGTAAGGGGCGGCTCCTGGGGAGCCGCCCCTTACCCGTTATTGTCCTTGCCGGTTGTCGCTACGTCACTTCTTGGCGCCGCGCTTCTCGCGCACCCGAACCGAGATGTGGATCGGCGTGCCCTCGAAGCCGAACTGCTCGCGCAGTCGGCGCTCGATGAAGCGCCGGTAGCCGTGCTCGATGAAGCCGGAGGCGAAGAGCACGAAGCGCGGGGGCTTGGTGCCCGCCTGCGTACCGAAGAGGATGCGGGGCTGCTTGCCGCCGCGGATCGGGTGCGGGTGGGCGGCGACGAGCTCGCCGAGGAAGGCGTTCAGCCGGCCGGTCGGGACGCGGGTCTCCCAGCCGTCCAGGGCCGTCTCGATCGCCGGGACGAGCTTCTCCATGTGCCGCCCGGTGCGCGCCGAGACGTTGACGCGCGGCGCCCACGCCACCTGGAGGAGCTCGGTCTCGATCTCGCGCTCCAGGTAGTAGCGGCGCTCCTCGTCGAGGGTGTCCCACTTGTTGAAGGCGAGGACGATCGCGCGCCCGGCCTCGACGGCCATGGTCACGATGCGCTGGTCCTGGACGGAGATGGTCTCGGACGCATCGATCAGGATGACGGCGACCTCGGCCTTCTCGACGGCGGCGGCCGTGCGCAGCGAGGCGTAGTAGTCGGCGCCCTGCTGCAGGTGGACGCGCTTGCGGATGCCCGCCGTGTCGACGAACTTCCAGGTGACACCGCCGAGTTCGATCAGCTCGTCGACCGGGTCACGGGTGGTGCCCGCGATCTCGTTGACGACCACGCGCTCCTCGTTCGCCACCTTGTTGAGCAGCGAGGACTTGCCGACGTTCGGGCGGCCGATGAGGGCGATGCGGCGGGGGCCGCCCACCGCGGCGCCGAAGGTCTGCGCCGGGGCCTCGGGCAGGGCCTCCAGGACGGCGTCCAGCATGTCGCCGGTGCCACGGCCGTGCAGCGCGGAGACGGGGTGCGGCTCACCGAGACCGAGGGACCAGAGGTAGGAGGCGTCGGCCTCGCCGCTCGGGCCGTCGACCTTGTTGGCGCACAGCACGACGGGCTTGCCGGCCTTGCGCAGCAGGCGTACGACCGCCTCGTCGGTGTCGGTCGCGCCGACCTTGGCGTCGACGACGAAGACGACCGCGTCGGCCGCCTCGATCGCGTACTCGGCCTGCGCGGCCACGGACGCGTCGATGCCGAGGACGTCCTGCTCCCAGCCGCCGGTATCGACGAGCTTGAAGCGGCGGCCCGCCCACTCGGCCTCGTAGGTGACGCGGTCGCGGGTGACGCCGGGCTTGTCCTCGACGACGGCCTCGCGGCGGCCGATGATCCGGTTCACCAGGGTCGACTTGCCGACGTTGGGACGGCCGACGACGGCGAGAACGGGCAGCGGGCCGTGGCCCGCCTCCTCGATGGCGCCCTCGACATCCTCGATGTCGAAGCCCTCTTCCGCGGCGAGCTCCATGAACTCCGCGTACTCGGCATCGCCGAGCGCCCCGTGGTCGTGCTCTGCCGAGCCCTCGGGCTGGATGTCGTCGTTCATGAAGTCCGTACCTCGTCGTTCATTCGTGGTGATCGGTGGACCGCCCGCATATCGGGTGATCCACTACTCAAGTGTCGCCTAGTGCCCGGTGGGGCGCCCGGCGTTTTCCCGGCGTCCGGTCAGACGCCTGGCGTGGTCCAGGTGGGCGCTGAGCTGCTTCTGGATGCGGGCGGTCGCCTCGTCCAGCGCCTTGCGCGTACGCCGTCCACTGCCGTCGCCCGCCTCGAAGGGGTCGCCGAAGACGACGTCGACCCGGCTGCGCAGTGGGGGCAGCCCCTTTATCAACCGGCTGCTCTTCTCGGAACTTCCCAGCACCGCCACCGGGACGATCGGCGCCCCGCTGCGTACGGCGAAGTACGCGAGCCCGGCGCGCAGCGAGGCGAAGTCGCCCTCGCCGCGGGTGCCCTCCGGGAAGATTCCCAGGACGCCGCCGTTGTCCAGGACACCCAACGCCTGGGTGATGGCCGTGCGGTCGGTGGTCTGGCGGTCCACCTTCAGCTGGCCGATGCCGAGCAGGAAGGGGTCGAGCGGGCCGATGAACGCTTCTTTCTTGATCAGGAAGTGCGTGGGCCGGGGCGCCACACCCATGACCATCGGGCCGTCGATGTTGTGCGAGTGGTTCACGGCCAGGATCGCCGGGCCGGTCGCGGGGACCTTCCAGGCGCCGAGCACCCGCGGCTTCCACAGCCCGTACATCAGGCCGACGCCGATCCGGCGCCCTACCTCGGCGCCCCTCTCGGAGGGTGCGGTCACTTGGCGGCCCGCTTCTCCTCGACGAGGGTGACGACGCACTCGATGACCTGCTGGAGCGTGAGGTCGGAGGTGTCCACCTCGACCGCGTCGTCCGCCTTGGCGAGCGGGGAGGTCTTGCGGCCGGAGTCGGCCGCGTCGCGCTTGAGCAGGGCCTCGCGCGTCTGGTGCACGTCGGCGCCCTTCAGCTCACCGCTGCGGCGGGCGGCACGCGCCTCCGGGGACGCGGTGAGGAAGATCTTCAGGTCGGCGTCCGGCAGCACGGTGGTGCCGATGTCCCGGCCCTCGACGACGATACCGTGCTCCGCGGACCCGGCGAGCGAGCGCTGCAGCTCGGTGATCCGGGCGCGCACCTCGGGCACCGCGCTGACCGCGCTCACCTTGGAGGTGACCTCCTGCGTCCGGATCGGGCCCGCGACATCGGTGCCGTCGACGGTGATCGTCGGCCCGGACGGGTCGGTGCCGGAGATGATCTCCGGCTTCTCGGCCGCGGCGGCGATCGCGGACGGGTCCGTGATGTCGATCCCGTTGTTGACCATCCACCAGGTGATCGCGCGGTACTGGGCCCCCGTGTCCAGGTAGCTCAGCCCAAGCTGCGCGGCGACGGCCTTCGAGGTGCTCGACTTGCCAGTGCCGGAGGGTCCGTCGATGGCGACAATCACAGCCGGGGCGGTCCGGGCGGCCTTTTCCACGGTGACGGACACCTTCCTGGTACGGGGTGGTGGGTATGTGCGGGACACGAACGCGCCCCGCACAAGGTTACTGGGTACACCGAGCCGCCCGGCACGGCGCTGCGATCGGGGGTTTCAGCCCGTCCGGCGTTTGAGGACGAGCGCGTCAGCCCGATACGGGGGGCTAGGGGGCGGAGCCCCCCAGATACGGGACGGGAGGGGGCGAAAACCGCCCTGCCGCCGGCGGCCCCCCACGCACCTACTGCCGCAACGCCCAGCCCCGCTCCCGCAGCGCCGCGCTCAGCACCGGCACCGCCTTGGGCTCCACCATCAGCTGCACCAGACCGGCCTGCTGCCCGGTCGCGTGCTCGATCCGTACGTCCTCGATGTTGACGCCGGCCATCCCCGCGTCGGCGAAGATACGGGCCAGCTGCCCGGGCTGGTCGTCGATGAGAACGGCCACGACGTCGTACGCGCGCGGAGCGGAGCCGTGCTTGCCGGGGACGCGGACCTGTCCCGCGTTGCCGCGACGCAGCACGTCCTCGATGCCGTCGGCGCCCTCACGGCGCTTGGACTCGTCGGAGGACTGGAGGGCACGCAGGGCCTGCACGGTCTCGTCGAGGTCGGCGGAGACGTCCGCGAGGAGGTCGGCGACCGGCCCCGGGT
Source organism: Streptomyces sp. NPDC027189 (assembly GCF_055566975.1). Lineage (NCBI taxonomy): Bacteria > Bacillati > Actinomycetota > Actinomycetes > Kitasatosporales > Streptomycetaceae > Streptomyces > Streptomyces sp. NPDC027189. Next base: position 43,158 of record NZ_JBVHRI010000005.1, on the reverse strand, counting down.
TCGCGGAGAGGATGTCGATCCACATCCTGGGGTCGGAGGCCGCGATGCGGGTCACGTCACGGATGCCCTGACCACAGAGCCGTACCGCCGCCTCCTCAGCGTGCTCCAGGCGCGCGGCGACCATGCTGGACACCAGGTGCGGCATGTGCGAGACGAGCGCGACCGCACGGTCGTGGGCGTCCGCGTCCATGACGACGGGCACGGCACGGCAGTGCGAGACCAGCTCCAGCGCGAGGTTGAGGACCTCGGTGTCCGTGTCCCGGGTGGGCGTCAGGACCCAGGGGCGCCCCTCGAAGAGATCACCGGTGGCGGCCAGCGGACCCGACTTCTCACGGCCGGACATGGGGTGCGAGCCGATGTACGAGGAGAGGTCGAGGCCGAGCGCCTCCAACTCGCGGCGCGGGCCGCCCTTGACGCTGGCCACGTCGAGGTAGCCGCGGGCGACCCCGCGCCGCATGGCGTCCGCGAGCGTCGCGGCCACATGCGCGGGCGGGGCCGCCACGATCGCGAGGTCGACGCGCCCCTCGGGCACCTCGTCCGTGCCGGCGCCCAGCGCGGCCGCCGTACGGGCCTGCTCCGGGTCGTGGTCGGCGAGGTGCACGACGACGCCGCGCGCGGCCAGCGCGAGCGCCGCCGACGTACCGATCAGCCCGGTTCCGATGACGAGCGCGGTCCTCACTGGGCGATGTCCTTGCGCAGCGCGCCGGCGGCGCCCAGGTAGACGTGCACGATGTCGGCGCGCGGCCGGTCGGAATCGATGTGCGCGAGGACCCGTACGACACGGGGCATCGCGCCCTCGATGTCCAGTTCCTGCGCGCAGATCAGTGGTACGTCGACGATGCCGAGCTTGCGCGCCGCGGCCGCCGGGAAGTCGCTGTGCAGATCGGGCGTCGCGGTGAACCAGATGCTGATCAGGTCGTCCGTGGTGAGGCCGTTCCGCTCCAGGATGGCGGTGAGCAGCTCGCTGACCTGCTCGTCCATGTGCCCGGCCTCGTCCCGCTCCAGTTGGACGGCGCCCCGGACCGCTCGTACCGCCACGGTGATACTCCTCGCTGATCTACCTGCACGTCTTGTCACACCAGCGTAGTCAGCCGGCAACGCGCGGGTGCGCGGCGCCCGCCTGACGAGACGGCCACCGCGCACGGATCAGGGCGCAGAGCGACTGCTGCTTGATGAGGTCCTCCAGGGATGTGCCGGCCTGCGGGAGCTCTCCGCCCGGGGTCAGCTTGTCGACGGCCTGGGGCAGGGTCTGCGCGATCTGGTCCGCGGCCTGTTCCGGGGTGACACCGGCCTCGGCCGCGACCTTCTGGAGCGCGTCGCCGGGCAGCGCCCGGGCGACCTGCTCGCCGCTGACGGGCTTGTTCTCCCCGGTGCCGACCCAGGACTGCGCCTCCTCGGTCAGCCCGGACCTGGTCAGCATGTCCATCAGCCCGCCGAGCGGATTGCTCCCGCCGGCGCCGCCCTGGCCCTTCATGAGGGCCCCGAGCAGCGAGGCCAGGATGCTGCCGCCGGGAGGTACCGCCCTGGCCGCCTCCGCCGAGGAGACCGCCGAGCAGGCTGCCGAGATCGTTACCCGCCATGATCACGCCTTTCGAGAGCGCGGCCGGGGGAAGGCCACCTTCCGACCCCAGAACCTGTCAATGTCACTCGAATCGCCCTATTCCGCTACTTGTAGTGAGAACGCGCCCGTGCGCCTCTGGACGCGCGGGCGCGGGTCCGCTCTCATGGCAGGAGACTCGCCTCGGGGGAGGCCCGTAATGAAGCGTCCAGGACCCCTTCTCACCCTTCTCGCGGGGCTGCTGCTCGGCGTGTTCATGTTGTCACTCAACGCGACGACGGGGACGAAGAGCGCGTCGTCGTACCGAGAGGAGTCGCCCGGCGTCAAGGTGTCGCCGAGCCCGCCGCCCAGTTCGTCGCCGACGAAGACCACGCCGTCACCGACTCCTTCGAAGAGCGCTCCGCCCAACGCCGACTACGCCGGCCGTACCGACGACGACTCCTCCGCGGTCGCCGTCTCGCTGCGCGACGGCAAGGCGATCGCGTACTTCTGCGACGGACACGACAAGGAGTCGTGGCTGAAGGGCGACGTCAAGGACGACGGCACCATGAAGCTCACCGGCAAGCACGGCGCCGAGTTGAACGGATCGCTCAAGGAAGGCAGGAGCATCCGCGGCACCGTCGACCTGGGCGGGCAGCGCTACGGCTTCACCGCCGACAAGGCGGTCAGGCCGTCCGGGCTGTACCGGGCGACGGCCACCGTCAGGGGCGCCAAGCTCGACGGCGGCTGGATCGTGCTGCCCGGCGGCAAGCAGGTCGGCATCCTCGACCGCGACGGCAAGCCCTCGGCGGCGCCCCGGATCGACCCGGAGACCGGCGCCGTGACGATCGACGGCGAACAGCTCACCGCACGGCCCGTCACCCCCTGACCCAGCCCCGCCTCCCGTTCCGACCCCCTCCTCCGCAGGGAGCCGATCATGACCGTGGACCCGAACGCCGCCACCCAGGGCTTCCCCTCGCCCCAGCCCGCCCACCGCCGCGCCGGGGCCGCCCGCTATCTCGTCCCGGCCCTGGTCGCCGCGGCGGTCGCGGTCGGCCTCGGCGTATACGGCAAGGCGCACGACCCGGCGGGTACCGCCTTCAACCTCGCCGGCTTCAGCAGCACGGGCGCCGTGAAGTCGTGGCTGGCGACGACGGCGTTCGCCTTCGCGCTCGTCCAGCTCGTGTCGGCGTTCATGGTGTACGGGAAGCTGCCGGGGCCGAGCTGGGCGCCGGTGCTGCACCGCTGGTCGGGGCGGATCGCTTTCCTGGTGGCGGTGCCCGTCGCGGTGCACTGTCTGTACGCGTTGGGCTATCAGACCTACGAGCCGCGCGTGCTGTGGCACTCGCTTCTGGGTTGCTTCTTCTTTGGGGCATTCAGTGCAAAAATGCTCTTGCTCCGCTCGGAGCGACTGCCCGGCTGGCTGCTGCCACTCGTCGGGGGACTCGTCTTCGTCGTCCTCACGGCCATCTGGCTCACGTCGGCTCTCTGGTTCTTCCGCACGTTCGGAGTGACGACATGACCAACCCCCCTGCGCGGCGCACGGTTCTTGGAACAGGCGCAGCCGCCGTCCTGCTCGTGGGGTGCAGCAAGTACGGCGACAACAGCAGCAGCAATAGCAGCACCAACGCCTCCCCGGCGGCGGCCGGTGGGGACGCACTCGCCAAGACGTCCGACATCCCGGTCGGCGGGGGCAAGATCTTCAAGGACAAGAAGGTCGTGGTCACCCAGCCCAAGAAGGACGAGTTCAAGTGCTTCTCGGCCATCTGCACCCACCAGGGCTGCACGGTGAACAAGGTGGCGGACGGCACCATCGACTGCCCCTGCCACGGCAGCAAGTACCGCATCACCGACGCTTCGGTGGTCCATGGGCCCGCCACGCGTCCGCTGCCCGCGAAGAAGATCACGGTGGAGGGAAATTCGATCCGCCTGGCCTGACCGGGCACGTACGCTCCGGGGCATGGATTCCGAGGCTCTGGAGCCTGCCCACGAGGCCCTGGTGCGCGACCACACGATCTACTCCTGCGTGATGGGTTCACGCGCCTTCGGTCTGGCCACGGACACCAGCGACACGGACCGCCGGGGCGTGTTCCTCGCCCCGACACCGCTCTTCTGGCGATTCGACAAGCCGCCGACGCACGTCGAGGGCCCGGCCGAGGAGCAGTTCAGCTGGGAGCTGGAGCGCTTCTGCGCCCTCGCGCTGCGCGCCAACCCGAACATCCTGGAGTGCCTGCACTCGCCGCTCGTCGAATACGCCGACGACACGGGCCGCGAACTCCTCGCCCTCCGCGAGGCGTTCCTCTCCCACCGTGCGCACGACACGTTCGCCCGCTACGCCCTGGGCCAGCACAAGAAGCTGGAAGCCGACGTACGCCGGCACGGCGCGCCCCGCTGGAAGCACGCCATGCACCTCCTGCGCCTCCTCATGAGCTCCCGCGACCTCCTGCGCACCGGCGCCCTGACGATCGACGTCGGCGACCAGCGCGCGCCGCTGCTCGCGGTGAAGCGGGGCGAGGTCTCCTGGCCGGAGGTCGAGACCTGGATGTCCCGCCTGGCGACGGAGGCCGACGAGGCGGCCGCGCGGAGCCCCCTCCCACCCGAGCCGGACCACGCCCGCGTCGAGGACTTCCTGATCCGGGTGCGCCGCGCCTCAGCCCTCCAGGCCGCCGCCCAGGACCCCCTCCAGACGGACCCGTACGACGAACGCGTGCAGGGCGTCGTACACAGTCGGGGCGTCGGGCAGCGCTGAGGCGTCCTGTGCCTCGTCCAGCAGGGTGTGCAGCCGCTCCACGTCGTCCCGCACGCGCGCGTGGCCGACGTCCGCGTCTCCGTGCTCCTGCTCCGCCTTCGCGGCGATCAGGTCCGGCAGATACGCGGGAGCTTCGACCTGCCCGATCAGCGAGGGGAGATCGGCCTGCACCTCGCCGCTGCGCATCAGGTGTATGCCGGTGAGCAGCACGCGGAATGTGTAGAGCAGCGGCTTCAGTTCGCCGGTCTTCTCGAACAGCCGCCATTGCGTCACCGCGAAGCCCCGGTAGTGGTGCGCGTGATGGCTGGTGAGGACGCCGGGGGCGAGCGAGACCAGCTCGCGGTGTGCCTCACTGGTGTGCACGACCAGTGGTGAGAGCAGTTGCTCCAGCACATAGCCGTTGCGTCGCAGCATCAGCCGTACGAACTTGCGCAGGTCGTGCGTGACCAGGTCCATCTCGACGCCGTCCCGGTCCCACATCCGCGACCGGGTCTCCTCGGGCTCGCGCAGCCCCACCAGGGCGGCGGTCGGCAGCAGATGGACGCCACGCAGGTCGACGTCGGAGTCACGCGAGGGGAAGCCGTAGAGGTGCGCCCCGGAGACGGTGGCGAACAGCACCGGGTCCGGCTGCTCGGCCACCACTGCCGCGAGGTCGATGTCCAGGACGTCGTCAGTCATCCCTCAAGCGTCCCAGAGCGCCCCCAGCGACATCAGGTCGCCCTGGTACTCGATGCGGTCGGCCCACTCCGTCGGCCAGGCGTCCGAGCCGTGGTGGGCGCCCGCGAAGGCGCCCGTCAGACAGGCGATGGAGTCGGAGTCGCCGGAGGTGCAGGCGGCGCGGCGCAGCGCGGTGACGGGTTCGTCGACGAAGAGCAGGAAGCACAACAGGCCGGTGGCGAGCGCCTCCTCGGCGATCCAGCCCCCGCCGGTGGCCAGGCACGGGTCGGTCTCGGGCGAGACGGTGCGCACGGCGTGCCGGAGGTCGTCCAGGGCGCCCAGGCACTCGTCCCAGCCGCCGGCGATGAACTGCTCCGGCGAGGAGTCCTCGCTGTAGGTCCACAGGTCGCCGAGCCAGCGGGAGTGGTAGCGATGCCGGTTCTCGTACGCGTACGACCGCAGCCGGCCGACGAGTCCCATCGGTTCGGCGCCCTGGGTGAGGAGCCAGATCGCGTGTGCCGTCAGGTCGGCCGCGGCGAGTGCCGTCGGGTGCCCGTGGGTGAGCGCGGCCTGGAACTGCGCGGCGCCCGCGCGCTGTTCGTCGCTGAGCCCGCGTACGAGCCCGACGGGCGCCACGCGCATGTTGGCGCCGCAGCCCTTGGAGCCGATCTGGCTGGCCTCCTGCCAGCGGCGTTTCTCGTTCTTCAGGAGGTTGCAGGCGACGAGGCAGGTGCGGCCGGGCGCACGGTTGTTGTCGGGCGACTGGTACCAGTTCACGAACTCCTCGCGCACCGGCCGCTCCATCCGCAGCGGGCCGAGCAGACCGCGGTCCATGGCCGTGCGCAGCCCCCGCGCCAGCGCCAGCGTCATCTGCGTGTCGTCGGTGACCGTCGCGGGCCTGGGCAGCTTCATCTGCCGCCAGGGCCCGCACTTGGCGAGGATCGCCGGGACGGAGTTGAACTCGGTCGGGAACCCGAGCGCGTCGCCCAGCGCGAGTCCGATCAGGGAACCGGTGGCGGCGCGCTTCGCGAGCGTCGTGGTGGTCATGAGGGCCGTCCTTCCGAAGTGGGACGCAGCAGGGGTGGGTGCAGGGCTTTGGCACCGCCCGCCCGGTAGAGCGCGGCGGGCTTGCCGCGGCCTCCGGTGAGGCGCGCGGCACCGGGGATCTGTTCGACGAAGCCCGGCGTGGCGAGGACCTTGCGCCGGAAGTTGGGCCGGTCGAGGGCGGTGCCCCACACGGTCTCGTAGACCTGCCGCAGCTCTCCGAGGGTGAACTCGGGCGGGCAGAAGGACGTGGCGAGACAGGTGTACTCGAGCTTGGCGCCGACACGTTCGTGGGCGTCGGAGAGGATCCGGTCGTGGTCGAAGGCGAGCGGACCGAGCGCGTTGTACCGCAGCCACTGGGCCTGCGCCGCGTCACCGCCGCCGCGCGGCTCGGGAGGGTCCGGGAGCAGCGCGGCGTACGCGACGGAGACGACCCGCATCCTGGGGTCGCGGTCGGGTTCCGTGTAGGTCCGCAGCTGCTCCAGATGGAGTCCGGAGACGTCCGACAGGCCGGTCTCCTCGGCGAGTTCACGCCGGGCCGCGGTCTCCGCGGACTCGTTCGGCAGCACGAAGCCGCCGGGCAGTGCCCAGCGGCCCGCGTACGGCTCCTGGCCCCGCTCGACGAGCAGCGCCTGAAGCACTCCCCCGCGGACCGTCAGGACGGCCAGGTCGACGGTGACGGCGAAAGGCTCGAACGCGTACTTGTCGTAGCCCTCGGGTGCCTTGCCGCCGGGCGCGCGGCCTTCCCGTGCGAGCACGCCCACCCACCTCCCATTAATAGTCAGATCGACTAATAGTCATTACGACTATAAAGAGGTGGGTGAGCGTCTACAAGCCCCTGGGCGTGGGGAATTGACGGTGATTCGAGCCCGGTGCGCGAAAATTGTCAGCCCCTGAGGTCGGGGCGGCGGAAGGTGTCAGCCCGAAGCCCGGGCGTGGGAGACATCCGGCTTTCGAGCCCCGGCGGGGGGAGCATCCAGGCTCTGAGCCCGGGCGCGCGCCGGCGCGAACGCCGCCACCACTGCCCCCGCGGCAGCGACCCCCGCCGAGACCCAGAGCGCGGGTCCGCACCCGTCGACGAAGGACTCCGCCGAGCCGTAGCCCCCGTACCGCGTGAACACGGCGGCGGCGACGGCGACTCCGAAGACACCGCCCAGCTCGCGCAGCGCGTTGTTGACGCCGGCCGCGACGCCCGCGTCCCCGGGCGGCACCGACGAGGTCACGGCGTTCGCGACGGTCGGGAAGACCATGGAGATGCCGATGCCCGCGACGATGAGCGGCACGACCAGGCTGCCGTAGCCGACGCCGGGCTCCACCTGGCGGGCCAGCAGCCCGAGGCCGACCGCCTGCAGGACGAGGCCCGTCAGCATGAAGGGCCGGTTCCCGAACCGGTCGGCGAGCGCGCCCGCGAGCGGCGCGACCAGCAGCGGCATGCCGGTCCACACCAGGATCCGGACGCCGGTCTGCAACGGGGACTCGCCCAGGCCGAGTTGGAACAGCTGCGTGATCATGAAGAGGGAGCCGAGCAGCGACATGAAGGTCAGGAACGCCGCCCCGTTGGCGGTGGCGAAGCCGCGCCTCCTGAAGTGCGCGAGCGGCAGCATCGGGTAGCGCGCCCGCGACCGCTCCCAGCCGAGGAAGGCCGCCACGAAGACGACGCCGACGGCCAGCGCGCCCAGCACCTCGGTGCTCCCCCAGCCCGCCTCCGGAGCACGCACCGGCGCCCAGGCGAGACCGGTCAGGCCCACGGCGGCCAACAGCAGCCCCACGACGTCGAGTTGGGGACGGGGACCGTAGCTCTCGCGCAGCTTGAGGGCAGCAAGCGGCAGCATCGCGAGCCCCGTCGGCACGTTCAGCCAGAAGATCCACTGCCAGGACAGGCCCTCGGTGACAGCGCCGCCGAGCACGGGCCCCGCGGCCACGCCGAGCCCGGTCACCCCGCCCCACACGCCGATCGCGACGCCCCGCTTCTCGGCCGGGAACGCCTCGCTGATCAGGGTCAGCGTGAGCGGCAGCAGGACGGCCGCTCCGGCGCCCTGGACCACGCGTGCGGCGATGAGCTGCCCCGGACCGCCCGCGAGTGCCGCCAGGGCCGAGGCCAGCGTGAAGACGGCGAGCCCGACGACGTACATGCGGCGCCGTCCGAAGCGGTCGCCGAGCGCCGCGCCGGTCAGGGTGAGGCAGGCGAAGACGAGGTTGTACGCGTTGATCGTCCACTCCAGGTCGGACAGGCTCGCCCCGAAGTCGGCCCGCAGGGCGGGCAGCGCGGTGGCGACGACGACCACGTCGAGGGAGCAGAGCAGTGCCCCGAGTCCGGCCAGTACGACGGTCCACGCGCGGTGCGGCGGCGCGGCACCGGCGGCCGGTGCGCGGACCGGGGCACGCAGGATGTCAGCCATGACGGTTCCTTCCGTGAGGTAGAGGGATCACTCACGGAAGGCAGACCGGGCCCGGACCGGAAAGGAATCGCGGCGCCTCGGGAAGCCGTCCCAGAAAGGCGAGCAGCCGGTCACAGTGCTGGGCGGACGGCGGCACGGCGACGGGCTCCGCGAAGCGCACGCCGCGATCCTCGTCCGCGACCACGCACCGTGCCACGGGCAGCAGTTCGACGGCGAGCGCGGAGGGAATCGGCCGCGCCCGACCGCAGGCCTGGGTCACGTCCCAGCCGTGCACGGCGATCTCCACGGCACCCACGGCCGTCATCACCCGGGCGTCCAGCGGCCGGTCACCCACGACCACGGTGTCCGGGGGCCCCGCGGCCCAGGCGCCGAGCACGGCGCAGGCGCGCCTGCGGAAGCCACAGACCGGATCGGAGGCCGCTTCCGGGAAGAGCCCTCCCGGGAAGAGCCCTCCGGGGAAGAGCCCGATGGGCCTGCCCGTGAGTCCCTCGTACAAGGCGTCCAGCGAGTCGTCGAGGTGCCCGAGCAGCTCCCTCAGGTCCCACTCCGCGCAGGGTGTGACCCGCTCCAGGCTCCCGGGTACGACGGCGGAAACGCTTCCCAGGGCGTACGCGAGCGAACGCTCCAGCAGTTCCCCGGTGTTCACGACAGCACCGCCGGCATCCCGAAGCGTGCGAACAGCCCCGGGTCGAGGAAGACGGTGATGCGCGCGATCCCAGCGTCCTCGGCCACTCGCCCGACCGCCCCTTCGACCGCTCGCCCGACGGTGAGCACCTGCAGGGAGTGGGCCCTGAAGACGCCGTCGGCGCCGCGTTGGTACATGGCCGCGGTCGGCTGCCCGTTCGCGCGCGTGGGAAGCATCCGCAGCCCTCCCCTGATGTGTGCCCGGGTCTCCAGGAACCGCAGCACGTCCTTCTTGCCGCTGAACCACTCCAAGTAGGGAGGCATTTCCAGTTCGACACCGTCCTGGAGGAGCCCCAGGAGCGCGTCCATGTCGGCGTGTTCGAAGGCCGCCATGTAGCGGTCGATCAGTTCGCGGTCCCCGGGGACGTCGGACTCGGTCACCAGCTCCTCGTCGGGCGCCACCTCGTCGAGCCGGGCACGCGCGCGTTGGAGGCTGCTCTTGACGGCCGCCGTGGAGGTGCCGATCAGGGCGGCGACCTCGGGCGCCCGCCAGGCCAGCACATCCCGCAGGATGAGCACGGCCCGCTGCCGCGCCGGCAGGTTCTGCAGCGCGGCGACGAGCGCGAGCCGCAGACTCCCCCGGGCCGCCACCACCGTCGCCGGGTCGACGAGCGCGTCGGGCAGCGGCTGCAACCACGGCACATCCGTCGCAGGGGCCGGGAGAGGCTCCTCAGGCCCCTCTGAGGGCCCGCCGAGCCCGGAGGGCAGCGGGCGGCGCACACGGCCCTCCAGGGCCGTCAGACACGTATTCGTGGCGATCCGATGCAGCCAGGTGCGCACCGACGCCCGGCCCTCGTACCCCTCGTACGACCGCCAGGCCCGCAGATAGGTCTCCTGGACGAGGTCCTCGGCGTCGTCGACCGACCCGAGCATGCGGTAGCAGTGGGCGAGAAGCTCCCGTCGGTACGGATCGGTCAGTCGTACGAATTCGTCGCGGTCCGTCGTGATGGCCATCCCCGCTCCCTTCGTTCACCGGCAGGCACCGGTGGATCGTCCACCGGCACGCACCGATGGATCGTTCACCGGTACAGACCGGCGGAGCGGCGAAAACGAATCGGCCGGTCCCGGAGAAGTTCCGGGACCGGCCGTCTTACGCGCGAGACCCAGGGGGCCGTGCGGCCTAGAGGCCGACCTCGGCCATGAGCATGCCGACCTCGGTGTTCGACAGGCGGCGCAGCCAGCCCGACTTCTGGTCGCCCAGGGTGATCGGGCCGAAGGCCACGCGCACGAGCTTGTCGACCGGGAAGCCGGCCTCGGCGAGCATGCGGCGCACGATGTGCTTGCGACCCTCGTGGAGGGTCACCTCGACCAGGTAGTTCTTGCCGGTCTGCTCGACGACCCGGAAGTGGTCCGCCTTCGCGTACCCGTCCTCCAGCTGGATGCCGTCCTTGAGCCGCTTGCCCAGGTCGCGCGGGATCGGGCCCACGATGTGCGCGAGGTAGACCTTCTTCACGCCGTACTTGGGGTGGGTCAGGCGGTGGGCCAGCTCACCGTGGTTGGTGAGCAGGATGACGCCCTCGGTCTCGGTGTCGAGCCGGCCGACGTGGAAGAGCCGCGTCTCGCGGTTCGTCACGTAGTCACCGAGGCACTGACGGCCCTCGTTGTCCTCCATGGTCGAGACCACACCGGCGGGCTTGTTCAGCGAGAAGAACTGGTACGACTGCGTCGCGACCGTCAGCCCGTCGACCTTGATCTCGTCCTTCTCCGGGTCGACGCGCAGACCCTGCTCCAGGACGATCTCGCCGTTGACCTCGACCCGGGCCTGCTCGACCAGCTCCTCGCAGGCGCGGCGGGAACCGTAGCCCGCGCGCGCGAGCACCTTCTGCAGGCGCTCGCCCTCCTGCTCGGCGCCCGGGAAGGTCTTGGGCAGCTTGATGTCCTTCTTGCCCGCGTACCGGTCCCGGTTGCGCTCCTCGGCCCGCGTCTCGTACTCGCGGGAGCGCGCGGGCTCCGTACGGCCGCCACGCTGCTGGCCCTGCTTGGGTCCGCCCTTGGCGCCGCCGCGGGCAGCGCTGCCGCGCCCGGACTTCGGGCCGTCCTTGGAGGCGCCTGGGCCCACGTCGTAGCGGCGCTCCTCGGGGCGGGGCTTGCTGGGGCGGCCCTGCCCCTGCTTCTGGTCCCTGTCGTTGCCGGCTCCGCGGTAGTTACCGCGCCCACCGCTCTTGCCGCTGCCGCTGCTTCGCATCAAAGTTCCGTCTAGTCGTCTGCGTCGTCTGTCCCCGGAGCGTCAGGAGCATCCGGATCGAACGACGGAACCCCTTCCTGCGTCTCTGCCTCGATCGCGTCCGCCTCGGGGAGGAAGGGCGCGAGCTCCGGGAGCTCGTCCAGGCCGCGCAGGCCCATTCGCTCCAGGAAGTAGTTCGTCGTCCTGTACAGGATCGCACCTGTTTCGGGTTCCGTGCCCGCCTCCTCGACCAGACCGCGCTGCAACAGGGTGCGCATCACACCGTCACAGTTCACTCCGCGGACCGCGGAGACCCTCGAACGGCTGACCGGCTGGCGGTACGCGACGACCGCGAGCGTCTCCAGAGCCGCCTGCGTGAGCCGGGCCTGCTGCCCGTCCAGGACGAAGCGCTCGACGGCCGCCGCGTACTCGGGCCGGGTGTAGAACCGCCAGCCACCCGCGATGAGCCGCAGCTCGAAGCCGCGGGCCTGCACGGTGTACTCGTCGGCCAGCTCGCGCAGCGCGTCCGCGATCTGCCGCCGCGGCCGCTCCAGGATCTTCGCCAGGTGCTCCTCGGTCGCGGGTTCGTCCACGACCATGAGGACGGCCTCCAGGGCGGGCTTGAGATCGAGGTCGGCGACGGTGCGCAGCCCTGCCGGGATCTCGGTGGTCTCCTCGCTCACGCCTTCTCCTTCTTGGCCTCGTCCTTGGGTTCCTCGGGCGGCCGGTCGAACTCGTCCGTGACGGTCGGCTGCTCGTCCCCGTCCCCGCCCGTCCAGCGCACCACCAGGTCCCCAAGGGCCTCATCCTGGTCGAGCGCGACGGCCTTCTCCCGGTAGAGCTCCAGAAGCGCCAGGAACCGGGCCACGACCGTGAGGGTGTCGTCGGTGTCCTCGACGAGCGCGCGGAAACTGGCCTGCCCGAGCTCCCGCAGCCGCGCCACCACGATCCCGGCCTGCTCCTGCACACTGACCAGCGGCGCGTGGATGTGGTCGACGTACACCTGCGGCTTGGGCCTGGGCTGCATCGCCTTCACGGCGAGCTTCGCGAATCCCTCCGCCCCGATGCTGATGACCACCTCGGGCAGCAGCTCGGCGTGATGGGCTTCGAGGCCGACGGTACGGGGGTAGCGGCGGCCCTCTTCCTCCAGCCGCGCGCTGAAGATGTCCGCGATCTGCTTGTACGCGCGGTACTGCAGCAGCCGCGCGAACAGCAGGTCCCGCGCCTCCAGCAGCGCGAGGTCGGCCTCGTCCTCGACCTCGGCGGAGGGCAGCAGCCGGGCGGCCTTGAGATCGAGCAGCGTGGCCGCGACGACGAGAAACTCGGTCGTCTGGTCGAGGTCCCAGTCCGGCCCCATGGCCCTGATGTGCGCCATGAACTCATCGGTGACCTTGGACAACGCCACTTCGGTGACATCGAGCTTGTGCTTCGAAATCAGCTGAAGCAGCAGGTCAAAGGGCCCCTCAAAGTTCGAGAGCCGAACTTTGAAGACTCCGTCACCGGGCTCGGCGGAAGCTTCGGGCTCGGCGACGGTTTCGGCGGCAGGCGGTTCCTCGGCAGCTCCGGCGGCGTTGCGGGCAGTCGTCCCGCCCGGCGATGGGGGTTCCCCCTGCTCGAGCGGAGCCGAGAGCTTGGGGGAGGGCGGGCCCAACGCCCCACGGTCCGCACCCGAAGAATCGACCCCGACCGGAGACTCGCCCTCCGCCGCAGGCGGCTCAGGCTCCACCACAGGCGGAGCAGCCTCGGGCTCCGCCTCCGCAGGAGCCGCAAACGGCTCCTCCACAGGAGGCACAACCGGCTCCTCCACAGGAGCCGGCGCCGCCCCGGGCCCCCGCCCGAGCACACGCCGACGCCCGGCGGAGCCACCGGCGGGGAAAGGGACGTCGTTCGAGGTCATAGCCGTCGCAGGCTACCGCTACCGCCCACGCAGCCGTCGTACGAGGATGCTCGCGTCCCCCCGGGATTCAAGATCCGCGAGCACCACGGCAACCGCCTCGCGGACGATCCGCCCACGGTCGACCGCGAGTCCGTGCTCCCCGCGGAGCACCAGCCGGGCGTGCTCGAGATCCATGAGCTCCTCGGCGGACACGTACACCGTGATCTTCTCGTCGTGCCGCTCCCGCCCGCTGGGCCGACGGTTGGCGGCACGCCCCCGCTTGCCGCGGGAGGACTGCCCGGCGGGGGCAGAACCTTCCTGCGCCGCCTCACGTCGCCCGGAGCGCTCCGGAGCGGCGCCCCGGCTGCGGGACTCCCCCGCGTCGGACTCGGCGTCGGCCGCGACGTGTTCGTCGCCCTCGCCGTCACCGCCCTGGACGGGCACCGACTGGGGCGCGTCCTCCCCGGCGGCCGCCGGGTCGCTCTCGCCCGCGGGAGCGGGCACCCGGGCCTCGCCGTTGGTCCGGCGTGAGGGCGTGGACGCCTGGAGCGCCATTCCCCCGGTGGTACGGAACAGTTCGTCGGCCCCCGGCAGACTCACTCGGCGTGACACCGGGCGAGCACCTCCCTGGCGAGCTGGCGATAGGCGGCGGCACCGACGGAGTTGGACGCGTACGTGGTGATCGGCTCACCGGCGACCGTGGTCTCCGGGAAGCGGACGGTCCGGCCGATCACCGTGTGGTAGACGTGATCGTCGAAGGCCTCGACCACGCGCGCGAGCACCTCACGGCTGTGCACCGTGCGGGAGTCGTACATCGTGGCGAGGATGCCGTCGAGCTCCAGCTCGGGGTTGAGCCGCTCCTGGACCTTCTCGATGGTCTCGGTGAGCAGCGCGACACCACGCAGCGCGAAGAACTCGCACTCGAGCGGCACGATCACCTTGTGAGCCGCCGTCAGGGCGTTGACGGTCAGCAGGCCGAGCGAGGGCTGACAGTCGATCACGATGTAGTCGTAGTCGGCCATCAGCGGCTTCAGGGCGCGCTGCAGCGTGGACTCACGGGCGACCTCGCTCACCAACTGCACTTCGGCGGCGGACAGGTCGATGTTGCTGGGCAGCAGGTCCATGTTCGGGACCGCCGTCTTCAGGAGCACCTCGTCGGCCGCCATGCCCCGCTCCATGAGCAGGTTGTAGACGGTGAGGTCGAGCTCCATGGGGTTGACGCCGAGACCCACGGACAGCGCGCCCTGCGGGTCGAAGTCGACGAGCAGGACCCGGCGTCCGTACTCCGCGAGCGCGGCACCCAGGTTGATGGTCGACGTGGTCTTGCCGACGCCGCCCTTCTGGTTGCACATCGCGATGATCTTCGCGGGGCCGTGGTCGGTCAGCGGGCCCGGGATCGGGAAGTACGGCAGCGGGCGGCCGGTCGGACCGACGCGCTCACGGCGCTGGCGGGCCGCGTCGGGCGCGAGCGTGGCCGCGTACTCCGGATCGGGCTCGTACTCGGCGTCGGGGTCGTAGAAGTGCCCCTCGGGCAGTTCGTCGTAGTCGGCGAAGTGGGTGCGGTTCTCGCCACTTCCGTTGCCGGCCATGGCGTTCACGTGATGGCCATCCATGCTCTGGTGTGCTGTCTGAGTCATCCGGGGACTCTTTTGGGCTGCGAAGGTTCGGACAGCGACGGAGCCGACAGCCTCGAGCCCCGTGGGGCTCTGGCCCCGCGCCGGCATTCCTGGTTGACCACCCCCGGGAGAAAATGTCGACTCATTCACAAGTCGTCTTACCTCCTTGGTGACCAGGAAATTTCTAGATAGGTCAGCGTGGCACCATGCCGACGGTTGGCGACTCTATGGCGTGTCACCGGTCCGCAGCAACACAATCCGCCGGACCCGACCCGATGTGTCGGCAACCGAACACCCCGCTGTCAAGGGCGTAAGGCCGTCGCACGGCAGGTTTCACCGGTGTGCGAATCGGCTGAAGAGTTACGTTCGTGGCGAGTTGAACGAGTGTCGCAAAGTGACCCGACACACATCCGGCCGGACCTTGTCGAGCAAGGTCCGGCCGGGTGCGCTGGGCTGACGACCTGTGTTGACGTATCGCCTTTTACCCGTTGATGACTTAACCGAGCAGGGTCTCCAGCTCGACGTGCTCCAGGCCGAGCGCCTCGGCGACCTCGCGGTAAACCACCTTGCCGTCATGGGTGTTGAGACCCTTGGCGAGCGCGGGGTCACGGCGCAGCGCCTCGACCCAGCCGTTGTTGGCCAGCGACACGATGTAGGGCAGCGTGGCGTTGGTGAGGGCGTTGGTGGAGGTGTTCGGCACAGCGCCGGGCATGTTGGCGACGCAGTAGAAGACCGAGTTGTGGACCACGAAGGTCGGCTCGGCGTGCGTGGTGGGACGCGAGTCCTCGAAGCAGCCGCCCTGGTCGATCGCGATGTCGACAAGGACACTTCCCGGCTTCATCCGGGACACGAGCTCGTTGGTGACCAGCTTCGGCGCCTTGGCACCCGGGATGAGGACGGCACCGATGACGAGGTCGGCGTCGAGGACGGCCTTCTCCAGCTCGAAGGAGTTGGACATGACGGCCTTGATCTTCGTGCCGAAGATCCGGTCGGCCTCACGCAGCTTGTTGATGTCGCGGTCGAGCAGGGTCACGTCGAAGCCCATGCCGATGGCGATCTGCGCGGCGTTCCAGCCGGAGACGCCACCGCCGATGACGACGGCCTTGGCCGGGACCACGCCCGGGACACCGCCCGGCAGGACGCCGCGGCCGCCGGCCGCGCGCATCAGGTGGTACGCGCCGACCTGCGGGGCCAGACGGCCCGCGACCTCGGACATCGGAGCGAGCAGCGGCAGCGCGCGGTTCGGCAGCTCGACCGTCTCGTAGGCGATCGCCGTGGTGCCGGACTCGATCAGCGCGTCCGTGCACTCCTTGGAGGCGGCCAGGTGCAGGTAGGTGAAGAGCGTCTGGTCCTTGCGGAGGCGGTGGTACTCCTCCGCGATGGGCTCCTTGACCTTCAGCAGCAGGTCGGCGGTGGCCCAGACCTCGTCGGCGGTGGGAAGGATCTGCGCACCGGCGGAAACGAACTCGTCGTCCGTGATCGAGGAGCCGACGCCGGCGTTCTGCTCGATGAAGACCTGGTGGCCGTTGCGCACCAGCTCGTGCACGCCGGCAGGGGTGATGGCCACCCGGAACTCGTTGTTCTTGACCTCGCGGGGGATACCGACCTTCACGTCGATCACGGTCCTTGGCTCAGGGGATGTGGTGCATTACAAGACATACCCACATGTACGGGGGCACATCGGGAGACACCGCAGGAGAAGGTGCGGCAGAGCCAGTTTAATGAAGGTGTTCTCTCTGTCTAGCCTTTCATTGCATCAATCTTCTGCGGATGTACTGCGGATTTCGTAGGCGTTAGCACCTTGTTCCCTGACCGAAGCGGTCTCGAGGAGCTCATCACCCAGCATTCGCTCGGCCGCGCCGCGGTGCAGCTTGGCGGCCGCCGGGTCGCCGAGCCGGTCCAGGGTGTCGGCCAGCCTGAGCTGCAGCGCGGCCTGCAGTCGTACGTCGTCGACGCGCCGGGCCCACTCGACCGCCTCCTGGCAGGTGCGCAGCGACTCCTCGGGCCGCCCCGCGTACTCCTGGACCCGCGCCAGCTCGCTCAACGCCCGGGCCTGGGCGGCCACATCAGCGTTCTTGCGGTGACCGCTGACGGCGGCGCGCCAGTTGCGCAGCGCCTCGCCGTAGCGGCCCGCGTAGGTGTTCGCGGTGGCGATCCGGCCGTACAGGCGGGCCGCGTCCACCCGCTCGTCGCGGGCGAGCCGCTGGGCGAGCGCTCTGCCGTACCAGTCGGCGGCCCGGTCGTAGTCCCCCAGCTCCTGGTGGGCGCCGCCTACGGATTCCATCGCGCGGCCGGTCGCATACGGGTCATTTGCTTCGCGCCCGGCGTCCAGGGCGGCCCTGTAGCGGGCCAGCGCCTCGGCCGTACGGCCGGTCTGCGCGTCCAGATCGGCGAGGTTCAGCAGGGCCGCGGCCTTCTCGCGGGGCAGGTTCCGGCGCTCGGCGACGTCCAGGACGAGCCGGTGGATGCCGTACAGCTCGGGCGCCGCCGCCCGCGTACCGACGTGCGCGACCATCGCCCTCACCAGCGCGGCCATGAGGCGGCGGGCCAGCGTGTCCAGCTCGCCGTCGGCGACCGCGAGCCGGGCGGAGGCCAGCAGTGCGGGCTGCCGGACGCGCAGCCAGTCGGCGGCGGCCCGGGGATTCGGGAAGCGCAGGGCGCGCGGCATTCCGGCGAGCTTCTCGCGGGCGGGCGAGCTGTCGGTCTCGGTGATGGCGCGGCAGGACACCAGCAGCCGCACGGTCCGCTCCAGCATCCGGGCGCGGGCCAGCTGCAGCTCGGCCGGGCGGTCGTGGGTCTCGGCGAGCGCGCGCAGCAGCGGCTGCAGACAGCCGGGCACCTCGTACTGGGGCAGCGGGGACTCGACGGGCCGGATCAGGCCGAGCGCGGCGAAGTCGTCCAGCATGGTGCGGGCGGTGCCCACCGAGCAGCCGGCCAGCGCGGACGCGGTGTGCGGGTCGATGAGGCCGGCGGGGGCCAGCGAGAGCAGTCGCAGTATCCGCGCGGCGGTGCTCGGCAGTGAGGCGTAGCTGAGCCGCAGGACACGGGCCAGCGGCGAGCCCTCC
The DNA here is from genome assembly GCF_055566975.1 of Streptomyces sp. NPDC027189. Lineage (NCBI taxonomy): Bacteria > Bacillati > Actinomycetota > Actinomycetes > Kitasatosporales > Streptomycetaceae > Streptomyces > Streptomyces sp. NPDC027189. Next base: position 25,367 of record NZ_JBVHRI010000005.1, on the reverse strand, counting down.
TCACCGTCGCTGCGCAGATGCTTGGCCAGGTCGGCGACGGCGGACTGCGGGCGGGCCGCGAGCCAGCCGCCGGCGAGTACCAGGGCGGCGGGCTGGCCCGCGCACAGTTCCACCAGGCCCTCGGCGGCGAGCGGGTCGACGGTGATGCGCACCGAGCCGGTGAAGCGGTCGAGGAGTTCCAGGGCGGACTTGGTGTCCAGACCGCCCAGGGTGCAGGGACGGACGTCCGCGATGCCGGTGAGGGGTCCGCCGGAGACGGCGACGACCAGGCACTCCGGGGTAGCGGGCAGCAGCGCGTCGACCTGCTCGGCGTCGGCCGCGTCGTCGAGCAGCAGCAGCACGCGACGGGTGGCGAGGGCCTCGCGCACCGCCTCGGTCAGGTCGTCGTCGGCGGCCCCGGGCGGCGTGGGCCGCTCCAGGGCGGAGAGAAGCTCCCGTGCGGTGCGCTCGGTGGGCACCCGGGTGCCGTCGGGCTCGGTGAGCCGGGCGCGCAGCACCCCGTCGGGGTAACTCTCGGCGACCTGCCGTACGAGCTCCTCGGCGAGCGCGGTGCGGCCCGAGCCGGGCTTGCCCGCGATGAGCAGCACGCGCGCGCGTGGCGCCTTCCTGCCGGAGAGGGTGTCCAGGCCCGCGCGCTCGATGTCGGCCCGGAGTTCCTTCAACTCTCTTGTACGGCCGAGGAACTGACCCTCCGTAGGAGCGGACCCGGCAGCCGGGCGCTGCCCCTTGGCCGACACCTTCGTGCCGCCGTTGTCCACCGCCTGATCCGCCACGGGCCACACTCCCGTCCCACTGCACGCTGGGGCCCGCCGGGACTCCGGTTCGGGCGTTTCCAGAGCCTAGTTCACGCTCTGCGACGATCTGGGAGGAGCGCGGCGGACACGTCCCCCGATCGGATCAGGCGATCGTAGGACTGATGGCGTCGGGGTGGCGTCAGAGGTGGGTCAGACCTCGAAGGGCCGCGCGGGCCACGGCGCCTCCGCGGGGCGCAGCGCGTCGAGGCCGTCGCCGTGCCGCGCGGCGACCAGGGAAAGGACGCCGACGACGAGGCAGTTGTTGTGCAGGTCACCGGCGAGCACGCCCCGTACGAGCTCGTCGACGGAGACCCTGGCCAGCTCCATGTCGGCCTCTTCGTCCTCGACCTCGAAGCGCTGTCCCTCGGCTTCGGAGAGGTCGCGGGCGAGGAAGATGCGCACGGCCTCGTCGCAGCCGCCGGGCGTCGTGTAGACGTCGGTCAGCACGCGCCAGTCCTCGGCCTTGACGTGCGCCTCTTCGTAGAGCTCGCGCTGGGCGGCGTGCAGCGGGTTCTCGCCCGGGATGTCGAGGAGGCCCGCGGGGATCTCCCAGAGCTTGTGGCGTACGGGGTGGCGGTACTGCCGGATGACCAGCACACGGCCCTCGTCGTCGAGGGCGAGGACGGCCACGGAACCGGGGTGGACCTGGTAGTCGCGGCGGGCGACCGATCCGTCGGGCATGACCACGTCGTCGGTGCGCACCGAGGTCTTGTTGCCCTTGAAGGGAGTCTCGGTCGCTCGGACCTCCCACTCCTCGGCGGTGTCCTTGAGCGTCATGGCCTGTCCTTCCCACACGTACAAAAGAGCCGGTCACGGCCGAAAGAAATCGGCCACAGCGAGGCTGCGACGGAGACCGGGGCGCGCACCTCGAAAGACACGCACCCCGGCCACCGTACAACCGTTGTGTTACTTGCCCGTCTTGCGCTCCACCGCGGCCTTGACCAGGCCGGCGAAGAGCGGGTGCGGGCGGGTCGGGCGAGAGCGCAGCTCGGGGTGCGCCTGGGTCGCGACCAGGTAGGGGTGAACGTCGCGCGGGTACTCGACGTACTCGACGAGCTTGCCGTCCGGGGAGGTGCCGGAGAACTGCAGACCGGCCTTCTTCTCCAGCTCGGCGCGGTAGGCGTTGTTCACCTCGTAGCGGTGACGGTGGCGCTCCTCGACGTACTCCTTGCCGTCGTACACCTCGCGCACGATCGAACCGTCGGCGAGCTTGGCCGGATACATACCCAGGCGCATGGTGCCGCCCATGTCGCCCTCGCCCGCCACGATGTCGAGCTGCTCGGCCATGGTGGAGATGACCGGGTGTGCGGTGGCGGAGTCGAACTCGGTGGAGTTGGCGTCCAGGATGTCGGCCAGATTGCGCGCGGCCTCGATCACGATGCACTGCAGTCCGAGGCAGAGGCCGAGCAGCGGGATCCTGTTCTCGCGGGCGTACTGGATCGCGCCGACCTTGCCGGAGACACCGCGGTCGCCGAAGCCACCGGGGATGCAGATCGCGTCGACGTCGCCGAGCTGCCCCGCGGCGCCCGCCGGGGTCTTGCAGTCGTCCGAGGTGACCCACTTGATCTTCACGCGGGCCTTGTTGGCGAAGCCGCCCGCGCGGAGGGCCTCGGTCACGGACAGATAGGCGTCGGGCAGGTCGATGTACTTGCCGACGAGCGCCAGGTTGATCTCGTGGACCGGGTTGTGGACGCGGTCGAGCAGGTCGTCCCAGGTCGTCCAGTCCACGTCGCGGAAGGGCAGGTCCAGCTTGCGCACGACGTACGCGTCGAGACCCTCGGTGTGCAGGACCTTCGGGATGTCGTAGATCGACTTGGCGTCGATGGCCGCGACCACGGCCGCCTCGTCGACGTCGCACATCAGCGAGATCTTGCGCTTGATCGCGGTGGGCACCTCACGGTCGGCGCGCAGCACGATCGCGTCCGGCTGAATACCGATGTTGCGCAGCGCCGCAACCGAGTGCTGGGTCGGCTTCGTCTTCAGCTCCCCGGACGGACCGATGTACGGGAGGAGCGAGATGTGCACCACGAATACGTTGTCGCGGCCGACCTCGTGACGGACCTGGCGGACCGTCTCCAGGAACGGCAGGGACTCGATGTCGCCGACCGTGCCGCCGACCTCGGTGATGACGACGTCGACGTCGTCGGTGGCCATACGGCGGATGCGGTGCTTGATCTCGTTGGTGATGTGCGGGATGACCTGCACGGTGTCGCCCAGGTACTCACCGCGCCGCTCCTTGGCGATGACCGTCGAGTACACCTGGCCGGTGGTGACGTTGGCCGAGCCGTCCAGGTCCACGTCGAGGAAGCGCTCGTAGTGACCGATGTCCAGGTCGGTCTCGGCGCCGTCGTTGGTGACGAACACCTCGCCGTGCTGGAACGGGTTCATGGTGCCCGGGTCGACGTTCAGGTACGGGTCGAGCTTCTGCATCGTGACCCGCAGACCCCGCGCCTTGAGCAGCGCGCCCAGGCTGGAGGCGGTCAGGCCCTTGCCGAGGGAGGAGGCGACACCCCCGGTGACGAAGATGTGCTTGGTCGTCGTGGATTTGGGCGGCATGGCCAAGAGGGGGCTCCCGTGGTCGCGGTCTGGGGTGCGTACCGGCGTGTGGTCCGGAGATTTCCGGAGGTGCCGTCGCTGCGGTTCGGGGGTTTCTTGCCCACCGGTCCACGGGCTACCAGGGTATCAGCGACGGGACGAGACCGCTTCCGGCCACGCTCCGCACACACGTCGGCACAGACCCCACACGGCGCTCACTCGATCGGCCCACCCGGGTTGACGGGAGCGGCACGCGGATCTTCCACGTGCGTCGTATCCTGCTCGGACACTCGCTGCCGAGCCCGGCCGGCACACGGCACCATCCCCGCCCGTACCCCGGAACAACGAGAGCTCGTCAGTTCGTTTCGAAACGACAATCGCAATGCCAATCGCACCGACAATTGACGTCTCGCAGCGACACATGACCATCGTTCCGCACAACTGACGTTCCCCATCAACCGACGTTCCGCATTAACAACGTTCCCTGACCGCAGAGCGACCGCCCCTCGGGGGGCGACGTGGCCGTTCGACTGGAGATGCACGTGGCCGGGCGCATCGAGGATTACGCACTCATCGGAGACATGCAGACAGCTGCGCTGGTCTGCAGGGACGGCACAGTCGACTGGCTGTGCCTGCCCCGCTTCGACTCCCATGCCATCTTCGCTGGGCTGCTCGGCACGGAGGAACACGGGTTCTGGCGGCTCGGCCCGGCGCACTCGGCCGATGCCGAACCGCCGACGGCGGCGCGCCGCAGGTACCGCGGCGACTCGCTGATCCTCGAATCCGAGTGGGACACCCCGCGCGGCACGGTCCGTGTGACCGATTTCATGCCCCCGCGCGACGGCGCACCGCAGCTGATCCGCATCGTCGAGGGCGTGACCGGCCGGGTGCCGATGCGCTCCGCGCTGCGCATGCGTTTCTCGTACGGCCGCGTGGTGCCCTGGGTGCACAAGCACGAGGGGCGGACGGTCGCCGTCGCCGGGCCCGACTCGGTGTGGTTCGACACCGCCTGCGAGACCTACGGCAAGGCGCTGACCACGTACGCCGACTTCACGGTGGCGCCCGGTGACCGGTTCGCCTTCACCATCTCGTGGGAGCCCTCGCACAAGGAGCCTCCCGGACTGCCCGAGCCGGAGCAGTCCTTGGAGGCCACCGAGGACTTCTGGCGCGAGTGGGTCGAGCAGTGCACGTACCACGGCCCCTACCGCGAGGCCGTCGTCCGCTCGCTGATCACGCTGAAGGCCCTGACGTACGCGCCCACGGGCGGCATCGTCGCCGCCCCGACGACCTCGCTCCCGGAGGAGATCGGCGGCGTACGCAACTGGGACTACCGCTACACATGGCTGCGCGACGCCGCGATCACCCTCTCCTCGCTGCTGCGCACCGGCTACCGCGAAGAGGCCCGCGCCTGGCGCGAGTGGCTGCTGCGCGCGGTCGCGGGAGACCCGGAGAACCTGCAGATCATGTACGGCATCGCGGGCGAACGGGAGTTGGGCGAGGCGGAGCTCGACTGGCTGCCCGGATACGAGGGTTCGACTCCCGTACGCGTCGGGAACGGCGCCGCCCACCAGCTCCAGCTGGATGTGTACGGCGAGGTCACCGAGGCCCTGCACCTCGCCCACATGACGGGCCTGTCGCGCAACGACTACGCCTCGCTCCTGCAGTTGAAGCTGATCCGCTACCTGGAGAACCACTGGGACCAGCCGGACGAGGGCATCTGGGAAGTTCGCGGCCCGCGCCGCCACTTCGTGCACTCCAAGGTGATGGCCTGGGTCGCCGTCGACCGCACGATCAAGCTCATCGAGTCCGGTGACGCGGACGGCCCGCTGGAGAAGTGGCGCGAACTGCGCGACAACATGCACCGGGACGTGTGCGAGAAGGGCTACGACAAGGAGCGCAACACGTTCACGCAGTCGTACGGCTCCAAGGAGCTCGACGCCTCGCTGCTTCTCATCCCGCAGATGGGCTTCCTGCCGCCGGACGACAAGCGCGTGATCGGCACCATCGAGGCGATCCAGCGCGAGCTGTCCACGACGGACGGCTTCATCCTGCGCTACCCGACCGCCGGTGAACACGCGGGCGTGGACGGTCTGGAGGGCGACGAGGGCGCCTTCCTGGCGTGCTCGTTCTGGATGGCGGACGACCTCGCGATGATCGGCCGCGTGGACGAGGCCCGCAAGCTGTTCGAGAAGCTGCTGGCACTGCGCAACGACCTCGGTCTGCTGGCCGAGGAGTGGGACCCGCGGCTGCAGCGCCAGGTCGGGAACTTCCCGCAGGCGTTCAGCCACGTGCCCTTGATCGACACGGCACTGAGGCTGACGGCGAGCGGCGCGTACGGCGGCTGACGGCGAGTGGTGGTTCGCGCGCCCCGTGAGGGGCGTGGGGAACCGCGCGTCCGGCCACCGACGACCCTCGGCTTCCCACGCCGTCCGGCCGGGAGACCGCCTACGCTGAAAACTGGTCCTGTCCCCTGCTGGAAGGGGGCGGCCGCCATGGCTCCCCTTTCGAAGGCGGGCGCGGCGCTCGCCGCACTCCGCGCGGATCTGGTCGGCGACGTGTTCGCCCCGGACGATCCCGGGTACGACGAGGCCCGGACGATCTTCAACGCGATGATCGACCGGCGCCCCGCCGTGATCGCGCAGTGCGAGGGCGAGGCCGATGTCGCCCGTTCGGTGCGCTTCGCGCGCGAGCTGGACCTGAAGATCGCGGTGCGCGGCGGCGGCCACAGCGTGTCGGGCATGTCGCTCAACGACAACGGCCTGGTCGTCGATCTGCGCAGGATGCACACGGTGACGGTCCATCCCGGTTCCGAGACGGTACGGATCGAGGGCGGCGCCCTCATGAGGCACCTCGACCACGCCACCCAGCCGTACGGCCTGGCGACCACCGGCGGCCGCGTCTCGACCACCGGCGTCGGCGGCTTCGTACTCGGCGGTGGAAACGGCTGGCTCGACCGGACCTTCGGCCTCGCCGTCGACAACCTGCTCGGCGTCGAACTGGTGACGCCCGACGGCTCGACGGTTCTGGCCACCGACCATGAGAACCCCGAGCTGTTCTGGGCGCTGCACGGCGGCGGCGGGAACTTCGGCGTCGCGACCGCGCTGACCCTGAAGCTGCACCCGCTCCCCGAGCTCGCGATCGCCCTGCTGATGTACCAGCCGGATGCCGGCCCGGACGTGCTCCGCATCTACCGCGAGGTCATCGAGAACGGCCCGTCGGAGGTGAGCGGCGTCTTCATGTATACGACAGGCCCGCCCGAGGAGTTCGTCCCCGAGCACATGGTCGGCAAGCGGCTGATCGCCGCTCTCCTCACGTATGTCGGCGGCGAGCAGGACCTGCGCATACTCGCTCAGCCGCTGGTGGCGCTGCCGCACGAGGCCGAGGTTCTCACCGCCCTCCCCTACCCCGACCTCCAGTGCATGCTCGACAACCCGCCCGGTCTGCGGAACCACTGGTCGGCGGAGTATCTGACGGGCCTGCCCGACGAAGTCGTGGACGTCTTCTGCGCCCTCGGCGAGTCCGTGCCCGTGCCCACGGGAACCCAGCACATGCTGTTCCCCCAGGGGGGCGCGATCGCCTCGGGCCCTGCCCGGTTCCCGGTGCCCTACCGGGACGCGCCCTGGTGCGTGCACCCCTTCGGGATCTGGGAGGACCCGGCCGACGACGAGCGCTGCATCCAGTGGGTCGAGCGGGTCCGCGCCGAAGTCCACCCCTGGCGCACCGGCGCGGTGTACCTCAACTTCATCGGGGACGAAGGCGGCGACCGGGTCGTGGCCGGCCTCGGCTCCGAGAACCTCCGGCGCCTCTCCGCCGTGAAGGCCGAGTACGACCCGGACAACGTCTTCCGCTTCAACCACAACATCAAGCCCGCGTAAGCGTTTACGCAATCGTTTGCGCAAACGATTGCGCGGACGCCCGCGTAAGCGCTTGCGCATACGTTTTCGTAAGCGTTTACGCGAGGGCGGCGATCACCTCCCGCGCGGCGCGCTCGCCTTCGGTCGCGCCGCCCTCCATGAAGCCCTGGAAGTCGTAAGAACAGTGCTCGCCGCCGATGTGGATGTTGCCCTGGGCGACACCCTCGTAGCCCGCGTACCGGTGGAGATAGCCCACGGGCCAGTACGAATAGGCGCCCAGGGAGTGCGGGTTGAGGTGCCAGGCGGAGAGCTGGGCCTTCCCGGTCCAGGCCGCCGACGTACCGGGGAAGAAGGCGTCGATGTCCGTGAGGTACTTCCCGGCCAGGCCGGTGACGTAGGGATCGCTCTCGTACGAGAACGGGCTCGCGGGCGTCAGCGACTTGGCGAGGCTGCCGCCGCCGTACTGGAGGAGGATGCCGCCCGTGCCCGGCTGGACCTTGGTGGTGTCCCAGGTCTGCTGGACCTCGGTGTCGGTGAAGCAGTCGCCCGCCGAAACGCCGGGCCATGCGCCGGTGCCGCGCCAAGGACGGCTGGAGAACTGCATGTTGAGTTTGGTGCAATAGCCCATGCGGGCGTCGCGCAGCAGGTTCGTCATGCGGGTGTCGAAGGCGGCCTTGGTGAGGTCGAGTCGCTGCAGGATCGGCAGCGGCACGCACAGGATGGTGCGGTCGGCGGTGACCGTGCGGGTGGCGCCGGATTCGGTGAACGTAAGCGTTTGCGTGCCGTCGCTGTTGGCCTTCACCGCGTTGAGGGACCAGCCCTGGCGGATCGTGCCGTCGGGCAGGAAGTCGGCCATGGCGTGCGGGAGTTGGTCGTTGCCGCCGGTGATGTGGTAGCGCTCGTTGGACAGGCCCCAGATGTTGAAGTTGCCGGGATTGGTCTGGTAGCCCATCAGCAGGACCAGGGCGAGCGAGGACTGGTCGACGGTGTCGGCGCCGTACTCGACGTTGTACGTGACGTCGAAGAGCCGTCCGAGGGGCGAGCCGTGGCCGCCCGGCACACGGGAGTCGATCCAGTCGTACAGCGACATGTTGTCGAGGGCGGTGCCGGCCGCCGTGGTCTGGTTCCAGAAGACCTCGCCGGAGTCCTGGAGGTCCTTGTGGAGGGCCTGGTAGACCGCCTTGAAGTCCTCGTCGGCCTGATCGCGCGCGTAGTACTCGCCGTTGATCCAGAAGACCTCCTCCGCCCCGTTGGGGCCGCCTCCGAGGAAGTCCTCGGTGGGCAGTGCGAAGCGGCGGCAAAGCTCCAGCATTTTCTTGTGACTGGTGTCGATCAGCTCACCGCCGATCTCGGAGGTCTGGCCGTACGCCCAGTGGTCGCGCTGGGAGTACATGCGGCCGCCGACGCGATCCGGGTTGGCCTCGTAGAGCGTGCAGGCGTACCCCGCGTCGTGGAGGGTGAGGGCGGCGGTGAGCCCGGCGATTCCGGCGCCCACGACGGCGATACGGGGAGCGGAGGAGGAGGAGGCGGCGGCTCCGGGCGCGGCCGCCACGCTCGCGGTCGTGGTCGCCGTAGCGGTCGCCGCGAGGGCGGCCGCGCCCTTCAGGAGGGAGCGCCGAGTGACGCGCGCCTCCTCCACGGGCAGGCCGAGCCGGCGGGCGGCAGCGTGGTCGGCGACGAGGGTGCGCAGGGAGTGCATCGTGTGCGTACGGGCCGCGTTCGCATGGGACGAGGTCGTACGGGACGAGTTCGTACGGGACGAGTTCGTACGGGACGAGTTCGTACGGGACATGGGGAGTTCCTCAGACGGTTGTGAAAGGTTCCTTGACTGCGTCACCCGTGCGCTCGGCCGCGTCCTCGAGGACGATCCGGCCGATGATGTCGTAGCGCTCCGGCTGCCGGGCCTTGAGGTAGAACCCGAGGCCGAGGCCGCCGAAGAAGACCAGGCCGACGATCCACGGGATGGCCTTGAAGAAGAGCGAGTCCGCCGCCGTACCGGCCGCGGTGTCCAGGTTCAGCACCAGCAGCACGACCACCGCGATCATGCCGATCCCGCCGATCAGGGGCGCAGTGAAGGTCTTGAACCAGTGCCGGTCCTCGGGGTGGTTCTTGCGGAAGTAGCCGATGACCGCGAACGAGCACAGCGTCTGCACGATGAGGATCGCCATCGTGCCGAGGATCGCGAGCAGCGTGTAGAGGTGGACGTACGGGTCCTGCCCGGTCAGCCAGAAGGCGGACACGAGCGCGACGGCGATGACGGATTGCACGAACGAGGCGATGTACGGAGAGCCGTGCCGCGCGTGCGTACGGCCCAGGGCCGGATGCAGGAAGCCCTCGCGCCCGATCGCGTACAGGTAGCGGGACGCGCACTGGTGGAAGGCCATCCCGCAGGCGAACGAGCCGGTGATCAGCAGCCATTGGAAGGCGTCGACCGCCCAGGCGCCGATGAAGGCGTGCGCCGGGTCGAAGAACAGGTCGAGAGGGCTCGTGCCGGAGGAGACCTTCACCGAGCCCTTCAGGCCGTTGCCGGCGATCGTCATCCAGGAGACGTAGATGTAGAACAGTCCGACACCGACGACCGAGATCAGCGTGGCGCGCGGGATGACCCGTTTCGGGTCACGGGACTCCTCGCCGTACATCGCCGTCGACTCGAAGCCGACCCACGACCAGAAGGCGAAGAAGAGTCCGAGACCGGCGCTCGGGCCCTTGAAGGCATTGACCGGGTTGACCGGCTCGACCGGGATGCCGTCGGGGCCGCCGCCCCGCACGAGCACGGCCGTGGCCACCGCGAACAGCACGGCGATCTCGGCGATCAGCATCACGCCGAGCGCCTTCGCGGTGAGATTGATGTCGAAGTACGACAGGACGGCCGTGACGGCGAGCATGACGGCCGCGTAGAGGATCCACGGCAGGTCGACACCCAGCTGGTCGTGGACGGTGGTCTTCGCGAAGTACGAGAAGACACCGACGATGGACGCCTCGAAGACGACGTACGCCATCACGGCCAGCATTCCGGAGGCCATCCCGGCGATCCGGCCCAGCCCGTGCGAGATGTAGCCGTAGAAGGCGCCCGCGGCCGTGATCCGCTTGGCCATGGCGACGTATCCGACCGAGAAGACCGTCAGCACGAGCGTGGCGAAGAGGTAGCCCGCCGGCGCGCCCGTGCCGTTGCCGAAACCGACGGCTATGGGGAGGTTGCCGGTCATCGCGGTGATCGGCGCGGCGGTGGCGACCGCCATGAACACGACGCCGACCAGACCTACGGAATTCGCTTTGAGTCGATGGACCTCTCGCGTGCGCGTTTCTGCCATTCCCGCCCCTCCGAGCCTGTCGATTCAACGAAATTCGAAGATCATTCGTTGTTTCCTTGCGGATGCGACAGTGTGGCGGGGTGGTGACGCACGCCACAACAGACACGAGGTCGCGCAATTTGGGCGCAGGGGCGACGCATTGTCGCGTGCATGTCGCCCGGGTCGGCTCCCGTAACCGGTCGGATATGTCCCCGGAACGCGACCGCGGGTAGCGTCCGCTGCATGGACAGCCGTATGGACAGCCGTTACGACACCCAGGGCGCCGGAATCACCGTGCAGCGGGCGCTGGAACTGCCCGGGCTGCGCAGCGGGCTGCCGGAGATCCTCGCGGGGGCCGACCGGCTGCAGCGCACCGTGCGCTGGGTGCACGCGGGCGAGGTCCCGAACATCGCCTCGCTGCTCAAAGGCGGCGAACTCCTGCTGACCACGGGCTACGGCCTCGGCACCCGCCCGGCCGACCAGCGCGCCTTCGTCCGCACCCTCGCCGAGCGGGGCATCGCGGCGCTCGTCGTGGAGCTCGGGCCGCGCTTCACCCGGCTGCCCGCGGCCCTCGTGGAGACGGCACGCAGCGCCGGCCTCCCACTGGTCCAGCTGCACCGCGAGGTGCCCTTCGTGACGGTCACGGAGGAGATCCACACCGAGATCGTCAACGGCCACTACGCGCTGCTCCAGCAGGCCGAGGAAGTGCACCGGCGATGTACCGAAGCTCTCCTCGGCGGCGGCGGAGTCCCCCAAGTCCTCGGCATCCTCGCGGACTTCAGCGGCAACCCCGTCTTCCTGGAGACGGCGGAGGGCCAGCTCCTGTACGCCGCCGGGGCCGGCTCCGCGGGCGCCGATCCGCTCCAGGTGTGGGAGGGGCTGCGCGGCCAGCACAAGGAGCAGCCGCCCACCGGAACGACCCTCGTGGACGTGCCCGGCGGCGGCCCCGGCACGGGCTCGGTACGGGCCCGACTGGTCCTCCTGCCCGTCAACTCCCCCATCGCGCCGGTGCACCGGATCGCCGCTGAGCGGGCCGCGGGCATCCTGGCCGTCGTCCTGATGCAGGCCCGTCAGGAGGAGGAGCTCGCGGCACGCGGGCGCGGCGACTTCCTCACCGACCTCGCGGAGGGCCGCATCGAGGCCGAGGACGCGCCCGCGCAGGCCCGCGTGCTCGGCTTCAAGCCCGGCAACAGCCCGCTCCTGCCGGTCGTGATGCGGCTCGCCGACGGCCTGTCCCCCGGCGGCGGCTGGGCGGTCCTGGCCCGCGCGGTCGCCGAGGAGCTCGCCTCCGTGGGAGTCCCGGTCCTTCTGGGCGTACGACCGGTCGAGGGCCGTGTCCCGCTGCTCCTGGGCCTGCGCTCGGAGTCCGAACGCGCGGCCGTGGCGGACCGGGTCGCGGCGGCGCTGCGGGCGGGCGTGGAGCGCGCGGGCATGCAGCGGCCCGGCGCGCAGCCGCCGGTGGTAGTGGTCGGGGTCGCGGGCGGCTGGGCGGCCGCGTCGGCGGGCCTTCGGCACGCGGCGGAGACGGCGACGGCGGCACAGGGCCTCACGGACCGCCCGTGGTACGACGCACGCCGCCTGGACATCGACCTGCTCCTGTGGCGCCTTCGCGACCACCCGGATCTGGCGGCCTTCGTGGACCGCGCGATCGGCCCCCTCCGCGACCACGACAACCGCTCCAAGCCTCCGCTGCTTCCCACCCTGGAGACGTACTTGGCCCACGCGGGCCGCAAGGCGGAGACGGCCCGCGAGCTGCATCTGAACCGGCAGACCCTCTACAACCGCCTCGCCCGGATCGGGGAGTTGCTGGGCACGGACCTGGACGACCCGCAGACAGTCCTGGCGTTGAGCCTGGCGCTGCGGGCGCGCCGACACGTCCCCTAGCTCGGACGTCCTCTAACCAAGGGGCCTGGGCTGGGTCAACTCGTCGTAGACGCTCAGTACTTGAGCCACGGTCTCGTCCTCGGTGGGCCAGGTGGCGGCCTGTCGGGCCCCCTTCGCCCTCAGGAGTTCCCGGCGCCCGGGGTCGCCGAGGAGGCGTACGACGGCGTCGGCGAGCGCCAGCGCGTCACCGTACGGGACGAGTTCGGCAGCGTCGCCGACCAGTTCGGGGATGCCGCCGACCGCGGTCGCGACGAGCGGCACGCGCGCGTGGAGCGCCTCCTGCGCGAGTACGGAGCGGGATTCCCAACTGCTGGTCAGCAGTGCGAGATCGGCGGCCGCGAGGAGCTCCGTGATGTCCTCGCGCCGGCCGATCAGCCGGACGGGCAGCCCTTCGTCCTCGATACGGCGCTGCAGAACCGGCCGCAGCGGCCCCTCTCCCGCGATCACGAGCAGCGGCAGGGGATCGAGGCGACGCCAGGCGCGTGCGGCGTCCAGCAGGGTGTCGTAACCACGATGGCGGTCGAGCGAGCCGACGGCCATGAGCAACGGCCGGTCGGTGGCGCCGAGTTCGGCCCGCGCCTTGTGTCGCAGCCGGTCGGGGTCGCCTGGCTCGACGGGCGTGCGCGGCGCGGGGAAGGCGACGGCGGCGAGCCGTGCGTCGCGCGCTCCCCTGCCCCGGGCCCGGTCCACGAGGTCGGACGAGGTCCCCAGCACCACGGCGGCGGCCCTGGCGACCCGCCGCTCGATGAGCCGCAGCAGATGGGCCCGCGCCCCCTCCGCGTGCGAGCGCGTGTGCCAGGTGACGACGAGCGGCACGCGCCGCCCGCTCACCGCGAGCGCGGCCCGCAGTGCCGCGTGCAGCCCGTGCGCGTGCACCAGGTCGGCGTCCGCGCAGGCCGTCCGCAGCGCGGCCACGGAGGCCGGGTCACTGCTGCGCGGCACCGGAACGTGCTGCGCGCCCACGCCGGTGAACCCGTACGCGCGATCGGCCTCGGCGGGAGCGCACACGGTGACCCGCACACCCCGGGCGACGAGCCCCGATGCCAGCGACCGCACATGCGCGCAGCTGCCCGCGCTCCCGCCGCCGAGCACCTGCACGGTGCGCAGCGGCGACTGGCCGTGCGGTGAGTGGCTGCTCACGTGGCTCACGTGGCCGGGGCTCCTGGTTCGGCGTCGGACGGTCACGAAGAAACGTACAGAAGGATCGCGCAGAGGTGGGGTGTACCGCACGTCGTGCTCCGCGTACTACGCCAAGGATGCCAGGCCGCACGGGTGTTCCGGGACCGCCGCCGGACGACGGTCGCGACGACTAGGGCAACTCGCCAGGAGTAGTCACTCACACGAGTGAGAAGTGCGGGGGATTTGGGTGGAGTTTGGGTGTTGGGCGTTCGGGGCGTTGGGTGCGCTGCGGGGTTGGGAAGTCGCCGGGAGGCATTGGGGGTGGGTCGCTGGGCGCGCCGCGAAGCGCTGGGGGTGTGGGTCGTTGGGGGTGCGTGCTTGCCGTCATCTGCGCGCCGGGGCGCGCCGTGCGGCGCGTGGTGGCAGGTGTCCGACCTGGTCGGCGGGCAGGCTGGGGTGGGGCGGGGCGACGGCACCCTGCACTCAGAGGCGCCGTCTGCGGGCGGAGGTAGGCGCGGAGCCCAGGGGCACGCGCGGAGCCCGGGACCCGGAGCCCGGAGCCCGGGACCCGGAGCCTGGGGCCTGGGGCCTGGGGCCTGGGGCCCGTACAGAGCACGCCGCTCGTACAAAGCACGCCGCTCGCTCAGTTCGTCATGCGCGCCCCAGTGAGCGCGCCGCGTCGCTGACCTTCTCCCCGTACGCCGTCGCGGCCACCAGTGCCGCGGCGTGGGCGATGAGCCCCGCGCGGCCGTTGCCCGCGGCGATGGCGGTGCCCAGGGCGGCACCGAGTGCGTGCGCGCCGGTGTCACCGATCATCGCGCGCTCACCGAGGTCATCGGGGAGCACGGCCGCGGCGGCCCCCATCGCCGCGGCGGACAACTGCCCGGCGGTTCCGCCGCGCAGCACCCCGGGCGCGCCCAGGGCGAGCACGGCACCGGCGGCCCGCCCGGGCCGCACATCCACGAGGTTGACGAAGTGCGCGGTCCCGGCGATCACGACACCCGCGAGCAGCTTGTCCAGGGGCCGCTCCTTGAGCATCGCCCCCGCCACCAGCCCAGCCGCCGAGATCCCGAACAACGTGACCGCCCCGCTGGTCACTTCAGTCAAGTCTTGCTGATGCGGTATTAACTTAGCTGGTCAGGGGGCTAGATGATGTATTTCCATCCGCCCCGGCTTAGTCCCGTGCCATGAATCCTCGGTACGGTCTGCGGCACTACCCTGCAAAGACGACTGACCCGCCTGGGCATCCCCAGCACCAGCAAGGCCCGCAATGGGGCCTGGCTGGTCATGGTCGGCGCCGTCCACTGGAAGATGCTCGCCGATCTCCTCGGCCTCGCCGACGGCACGGCCCACAGCTGGCACAAGCTCAACGGGCGAGATCGCGCCAGCTACGTCGCCAGCCGACTCAAAGCCTCTCAGCCACCCACCGAATCCGAGTAGGGACCAGGTCCGCCGTACTTGACGGCGCCAACAGGTCGGCGGAATGGAGCCCAGCAATCGTTGCCGGGCTCCATTCGCTTATTGTCCGACGGTGAGTGCCCAGTGAACGCTGGACGGAGCGGTAACGTTCACCGTGCCCTGTTCGCGGGAGCGCTTCAGGCCCAGTTGGTTGAAGGTGCTGCTGACCTCTCCGCCCACGCATTCAAGGGGAAAGCTCAACCCGACCGGTTGCACGGAGACGGTCAGTTTTCCCTGGCCTTCGCAATTCACGAGGACCGAGAGTGCACCGGCCTTGATTCCGCCCCGGATCTCCAGTTCTCGGTTGCCGCTGGCGTTCGCGGCCTGTGCTACGACCTTGCCGTCTGGAAGCACTGGCGCCTTGGTGACGGTCTCTCCGGGAACGTGCTCGGCACGGCCAGGCGACCCTGTGGGCGACGATGCAGAACGAGACGAGGGCGTGTGGGCAGGGGGCGAGGCGTCGTCCTGGCCACTGGTGCAGCCAGCCAGCACCACTACTGCTGCCAGCCCTCCGGCCGCCGTGAGTACCCTCAGTTTTCCCACAGGTACCAGCCGACCCGGTAGGGGGAGTAGCTGACTACGGTGTGCTTCGGAGTGGACGTGCAATTGGCGTGGACTATCCAGCTCTGGCCTGTGTGCTTGAGCCGCCAGACGCCGTACCTGGCGTGGGTGGTCTTGTGTGACGGCGTGTCTACGGAGATCGAGTTGCCGAGTTTGGCCGTGAGCGACAATGACAGATTGATGTTGAACTTGGCCTCGATCTTGGCGATCATGGTGTTGATCGAGGTATCCAATTCACCACTGACGCCGACGGTTACCGAGCCCGTCACCTCCGACGTGAAGGTCGACCTGGCGGTCCTGGAAGTGCCGTTGTAGTTCGCGTTCGTGGGCCCTACACCGCTGTGGTACTTGTTGCCCTGAGATGTGGGTTTGTAGATAAACGTAGTCGGGCTACAGTCCGGGCGGTTGGGCGAGTTGCCCGGGGACGGAGACTCTTCCGCCGGCTCGGTGACCGCTTCCTCGGGGACTTCGGTGACGTTTTCCTCAGGTTCCTCGGGCGGCGCGGTGTTGATGACCGTGTCATCGGCCGGTGCAGAGGCCGAGGGTGAAGGAGTCGTTCTCTCGTCTGCCGCCAGCGCGGGACTGGTCAAGGCCGCACAGAGCAGCAGCGCGGTAGAGGAGAGAAAGACGGTGCGACGTGCAGATATGTCCACAAGACACCTATCCGGTGGGGACTGCCCTCGTGGCAGTTCGGATACGTTGACCGTATGTCAGGGTCATGCCGGTAGCGAAGATTCCGCTGATCTTCTGAGGTGGAGTTGAGGTAGACGACACCAATTCTCGGATTTTCCAAACACTTTGATCGCGCTGCGGTTTGGCGCCCGAGTCATTTCGTCCGTTGCCTCTGTCTTGATCCAGCCCGCTGCCGTAGGTCACTACTCATTGCTTTCAGTCCTTCAGGAGTGGGCTCAGCCAGGACTCGTATTCGTCCCCCTCGACTCGGTACGGTCATGGGCGTGTCCGGCGTGCGTCGGGTTGGTCACCCACGGGCGTGCGCCGGTTGACCGCGCGTGACCTGGGGAGCTGGTAGGGGCATGGCGGTTGACGCTGCTTGATTGGAGGAGGGGTTCACGTCGGCGAGGGCTTCGCGGGTCATGGGTGCCGGTGCCGGGCTGCGGGGCTCGATGACAGGGCGCCGGCACATCGCCGGTTGGCGAACACGATCCGCTTCGGGACTCGCGGCCCTGGTAGCTGCTGCTCGTCGCCTTGGTCCAGGGGCGCGGTTAAGGAGGCCACGTTGGGGTTCGCCGCGTGCCCGCTGACATCAATCAACCACCATTCATGCGGTAATAACTTCGCCGGTCAGGGGCTGGCTGAGGGCGTCCTCGGTGTGGTCGGAGCGGTGTCCGGAGCGCGTCGGGGTTGGCCACCATGGGCGTGCCCCGGTTGGCGAATCAAGCCCGATCGGGTGCGCGGACCGCATGCACGTCCCGCCATGCGATGACTGAAGCATTGGAGTCAACGCTTCGGCAGATGTACCACGGGAGCCACTCGTTTGAGTAGCCGAGTCGGGCCCTTCGTTCCTGGAGGGGCAACGCCTGGAGCGGCATTTAGTTGAGTAGACGAGCCGTGCGCGGAGCGCGGTCCAATAGAGCGAGTTAACTGAGGCATGGTCAGCTACTCCCGTCGGTCACGCTCGACTTGGGCGTCTTCCTCGGCCTGAACGTCGGCAAGAGCAGGCGACGACCGACGCGAAGGACGCCGCGGTCATCCGGGACGCCGCCCGGACAATGCCGCACATCCTGCGCTCACTGGAACGAGATCACCGCCGACTGACCGTACTGCGGGGTGGCCCAGGCATGACCCGAGGACGAACAGCGACGAGCTCTGGAAGCGCAGATCGGGCAGTTGCTGAAGGCGGCACCGGGTAACGCTGAAATTGATGCTCAGCGTTACCGGAATAGATCGCTCCAAGTCCAAGGTCCCGCGGGACGACCATCGGTCTCTCGTCCATATGGGAGCACCGTGGCGAGCGCGCCAGCGTTCACGCCGCGGCGTGTCAGCATCTCAGCCGCTTCGTGGGCTCTTGAGCCCCGCAACGCCTTCAGTAGGTCGGAAAGATAGGCCGCGTTGGTGGGGTCGGCTTCGGTCGCTGCCCGGTGTGCCAGTGCAGCTACTGCGTCGTGCGCACCCGCCTCCCGCAACGCCCACAGTAATCCAGCAACATAGCCGGGGTTTCTGAGGTTGGTGTCGATGACGGCGCGATGCACCAGGGCCTCGGTGGCATCGTCCGCACCCGCGCCCTGCAACGCCCGCAAAAGCCGAGCTACGAAACGCGGATCGGTCAGCTGCACGTCAGCTGCGACGCGACGGGTCAGGACCACCAACGCATCGTCCGCACCCACACCCCGCAACTCCCCCAAAACCGCGGCAACCGAGCCCACGTCCGTCAACTGCACTCCACTGGCGACGCGCCCGGCCAAGACCACCAACGCATCGTCCGCACCCACACCCCGCAACTCCCGCAAAACCGCGGCAACCGAGCCCACGTCCGTCAACTGCACTCCATTGGCGACGCGCCCGGCCAAGACCACCAACGCATCGTCCGCACCCGCACCCCGCAACTTCCGCAGCAGCCAAGCGACGAAACGCGGATCCGCCAGCTGCACTTCACGGGCGACGCGACGGGCCAAGACCACCAACGCATCGTCCGCATCCGCACCCCGCAACTCCCCCAGAACTTCTTCCATCCAATGTGAGCCTTTCAGGTCCATTTCCCGGATAGCCCGGTATGCCATGTGCGCCCTGGCTTCATGTGCTCCCGCCCCTCGCAGCTCCCGTAGCAGCCGAGCGACGAAACGCGGATCCGCCAGCTGCACTTCAGCGGCGACGCGACGGGCCAACACCATCAACGCATCGTCCGCACCCACACCCCGCAACTCCCGCAAAACCGCGGCAACCGAGCCTGCCTCCGTCAACTGCACTTCAGCGGCAACGCGACGGGCCAACATCACCAACGCATCGTCCGCACCCACACCCCGCAACTCCCGCAAAACCGCGGCAACCGAGCCTGCCTCCGTCAACTGCACTTCATCGGCAACGCGACGGGCCAAGACCACCAAGGCTTTAGGGGCTTCCACCTCCCGCAAGCGCCGCAGGACACACACAACGAAACCCAGGTCTGTAAGAGGGACTTCAACCGCTGTTCGTAGGGCATGGAGCGCAACCGTTTTGTGCTCACCTGTTTGGCGCAACTCTCGCACTAGAGCCACCGCGGCATCTTGCGTGTCTTCCCTTTCTCGGAGGCTCCACTCCGAAAGGGGAATCGGACGTGAGTCCGCGCGTGGATTCTGAGTGACGATGCGATCTGCCAGGACTGCCACCGCCTCATGATCGCCCGCCTCTCGCAACTCCCGCAGAAGCCGCCCGACGGGCTCTGGGTCCGTCAGCTGTACTTCAGTGGCGACGCGACGTGCCAGGACTGCCACCGCCTCATGATCGCCCGCCTCTCGCAACTCCCGCAGAAGCCGCCCGACGGGCTCTGGGTCCATCAGCTGTACTTCAGCGGCGACGCGACGTGCCAGGACTGCCACCGCCTCATGTTCACCCGCCTCCCGCAACTCCCCCAGAAGCCAGACAACAGAGCCAGCACGCGTCAGCGGCGTTTCGGTGGTGGCACGGTGCGCTAGCCTCCGCGTTTCAGTTGCGGCGGTGTCCGGATCTTGATCGGAAACGCGAAAGTGCCTTCTGAGCTGGGATGATGAGGCTTGTCTAGGGCTTCTGTCACCACAGCAGGAAGGCACTTTCTGCGTGCACACTACCGGGTCACGTCCCAAGCTTGTCGTCTCGGCCGACGGTCGCGGGGTCGTCAGTCACGCCGGATCCCGCCTGGTGGCCGATCTCGCCGATGTCACCGGCCTGACCGGCGCGTTCACGGACGCACTGCGCAAGCTGCGGCCGCGTGGCACCGGGCACGGCCCCGGGCGGATCGCGGTCGATCTGGCGGTGATGCTCGCCGACGGTGGCCAGGCGATAGCGGACCTGGCCCTGCTGCGAGACCAGGCGGAAGTCTTCGGCCCGGTCGCCTCCACTGCTACCGCCTGGCGTCTGCTGGCCGGCATCGGCCCGGACGCACTCGCCCGCCTGCGCTCGGCGAGGGCCACCGCCCGGGAAGTCGCCTGGCTGCAAGCCGCCGAGACCACAGGCGGCATACCCGTGGCCCGCGCCGGCGGGCGCGACCTGCCCGGCCTGGTCCTGGACATCGACGCCACCCTGGTCACCTGCCACTCCGAGAAGGAACAGGCAGCGGCCACCTACAAACGCGGCTTCGGCTACCACCCGCTGCTGTGTTTCCTGGACAACACCGGCGAAGCCCTGGCTGGCCTACTGCGGCCGGGCAATGCCGGCGCCAACACCGCCGCCGACCACATCACCGTCCTGGACGCGGCCCTGGCCCAGGTCCCCGACGCCCACCGCCACGGCACCACCATCCTCATCCGCGCCGACAGTGCCGGAGGCGCGAAAGCCTTCCTCGCCCACATCCGAGCACTCCGTGAGCGGGGTATCCACACCTCCTTCTCCGTCGGACATCCCGTCACCGATCCGATCCGCCGCGCGATCCGAGCCGTGCCCGACCATCTGTGGCACCCCGCGCTGGAGCAGGACGGCACCCTGCGGACTGGCGCTGAAGTGGCAGAACTGACCGGCATGGTGGACCTGACGGACCACCCGGACGGCACCCGGATCATCGTCCGGCGCGAGCGCCCTCACCCCGGCGCCCAGTTGTCCTTGTTCGATGTCGACGAGGGCATGCGCCACCAGGTCTTCCTCACCGACACTCCTTATGGCGAAGGCTCCCTGCAGCAGCTTGAGGTCCGCCACCGCGCACACGCCCGCGTCGAGGACCGCATCCGCTGCGGCAAGACCACCGGCTTCGGCCGCTTCCCCTCCCGCCACTTCGCGCTCAACGCCGCCTGGCTGGAACTGTCCCTGACCGCCGTCGACCTGCTCGCCTGGGCCCAGGCCCTGTTGCTGGACGGCGAGTTGGTCTCCGCCGAGCCGAAGAAGCTCCGCTACCGGCTGCTGCACGCCGCCGCCCGCATCACCCGCGGAGGCCGCCGCCTCCACCTGCGGATTGCCGCCACCTGGCCCTGGCGACATGAACTGGCGAACGCATTCGCCCGCCTTGCGGCCCTGCCGAGGCCGGCCACCTGACCAACGGCGCTGCCTCTGCCCACCCACGACCCGAGGAACCCGGAGCACCCGACCCGAGCGCCGGGCCCCAGCCATGCCCACCCGCCGACAGCCACGGCCCCTCCACAGTCAACCCAGCTCAGCCGACCCAACTGAAACGAGGAGGCTAGGGCTGCCACGGCCTCATGTGCTTCCGCCTCCCGCAACTCCCGCAGAAGCCGAGCCGCGGAGCCAGCACCCATCAGCGGCGTTTCGGTCGTGACGCGGTGCGCAAGCGCTGCCACGGCCTCATGTCCGCCAACCTCCCGCAACCCTCGCAATAGCTGGGCCACCCGGTCCAGGTCCATCGAGGCTTCATCCGCAGTGCGCTGGGCCAGGGCTGCCACGGCCTCATGTTCGCCTGCCTCCCGCAACTCCCCCAGAAGCCGGCCGATGGACTCCGGGTGAGTCAGCTGTGCTTCTGTGATGGCGCGGTGGCTCAGGGCTGCCACGGACTCATGTTTGCCCGCCTCCCGCAAGTCCCGCAGAAGCCGAGCCACGGAGCCAGCACGCGTCAACAGCGTTTCGGTGGTGGCACGGTGCGCAAGGGCTGCCACGGCCTCATGTGCTTCCGCCTCCCGCAACTCCCGCAGAAGCCGAGCCACGGCACCGACATCCGCCAGCTGTGTTTCATTGGTGGCACGGTGCGCAAGGGCCGCTACGACCTTCTGCACATCGGCAGACGAGGTCACCCGGTCGCGCCGCAGTTCAAAAAAGAGTTGGGCGACGGCACTGGCGTCTCTTAATGGGGTTTCGGTGGCGACACGGTGCGCTAGGGGCAAGAGAACTTCCCGTGCGCCGGTTTCCCGCAGCTCTCGCAAGAGCCGAGCGCCGACGGCAGCATCCATTAGTGGCGTTTCGGTGGTGGCGCGATGCACCAGTATCGCCAAGGCTGGATATGCTTCCATCCTCCTTAGTTCTCGCAGCAGCCAGATGACATAACCCGGGCTTGTGAGGGAAATTTCTGTGGCGGCGTAGTTCGCCAGGAATTTCACCGCACCGTGCGCTTCAGCTTTCTTCAGCTCCCGCAGCAACTGACCCACGTAGCCCCGGCTGGTGAGATGGGAGTCGGTCGCGGCGCGGTGTGCGAGGGCTTCCGCGGCGCCGAGGAGCCCCGCCTCCCGCATTTCCAGGAGCAGTTGGCCGACCGCCCCCGGGTTGGGGAGATGGGTTTCGGTGATGGCGCGTTGTCCGAGCACTTCCACGGCTTCGTGAGCCTCGCCGTTCCGCAGCTCCCGCAGCAGCCGTCCGACTGAACGCGGGTCGGTGACGTTGGCATGCCTGACGATCCAGTTTGCCGCGTGGAGAGAGGGGTCAAGACCACTGGCATTGAGTTGACGGAGCAAGGCGTTTGGGGCCTCTGAATGGCCGGCGAGGGTGGCCTTGCGTAACAGCCGGGCCGCTTGCTTGTGCAGGCCCCTGCGATCGGCCGCGCCGGCAACCCTGTACAGAGCATCAGGGTCGGTGATGTGCTCGAGCATGGCCTGCCACAGCGAGGGGGCTCCGAGCTGATCGGCGCGGCGGTGGCGCGTGTGCTGGTCGAGGTAATCGGCCGGCTCGTAATGGGCTGGGGTTCCGGACTTGACACGCAGGGCAGTCAACGCGGTTAAGGTGTGCCGGATATCGGTGCGGCGGCCGTTGGAACGCTGACCGGTGCTCAATGCGTCCAACGCCTCTGTTGCCCAGTCTACGTCGCCCATCCGCTGACGGTTGGTCAGGACACCGTCGGCGGCATCCGCGAGCAAAGTAGCCGGCAACGGGGGCGCATGGCCAAGGCGTCGCGCATCGAGGGCGGCGGTGAGCAATGCATATTCAACAGGCGTGAAGTGGACGCCAGGGCCCTCCAGGAAGGCTTTCAAAAGCTCCGGACCACCACTCAGGTGCTGTACGACCTTGCCGTCGACGGCTCCGGCGTTCAGTGCTCCCTCCAGCCGAGGATCCTGCTGCTGCCTGTTCAGTTCCCGCCATCGGCGCTGATCCTCCTCTGACGACACAGCAGCGACCGGGATGCGATGGGTGACAGGGCCCATGAGGAGCGCACGTGCGTGGCTATGAGGATCACCTGGGACGCCCGGCTGAGTGAGTTCAATCCAATAAGGGTCGTACCACAACGTGCCCAAGGCTGCGATGCCCGGCTGGTTGTGCAGCAGAGTCAGCAGCTCCGCAGCGACCCGCTCGCCGTCATGGCCGTTCAGGAACCGCTGAGCCTCGTTGAGCCACAGCACCGTGCTCGGTACGGCACACGCACTCCGCAGCAACTCCAGAAGTTCTACGGCGTTGCGGGGGCGCAACAGCGGGCGATGAGGAGCGAGATCGCAGAGCGCTTCATAGAGAGCCCGGGTCTTGCCGGTTGATGAGTCGCCCGTCAGCATCACCAGGATCGACGGGCCGCCGGCCAGGGCAGGAGCGAGAGCCTTACGAAGCTCGTTGTCATGAGGGCGAGAAAGATAGGGAGTCAGTTCCGGAAGTGAATGGTCGGAAACACGGTCAGGTAGAGCGGCCGGGTGCACCTCCAATTCCGCAGCCCCCATGATCGTTACGGTCTGCGGTCGTGGCCCTCTGTCTCCAGAACCAGCTTGAGCGAGTCGTTCTTCGGCCTGCTCCCTGCGGGCCCGCTCCAACTGTGCGCGCCACCACTTCTCCTCGACGTTCTCGCCGGCCCACTCTGACCACACGATGACCAGTGCTACGACCACGTCGTCGCTGCCTTGCTGCGGCAGCTTGAATTTATCCGGGTCTCTCGGAGCCCAGTCGCTCGCTCGGTTGCCACGGAACTCGCATGCACCCGGCAGGCGCTCCTTCTGCACCTTCGCCTGCAAGGCGTTGAGGCTCCATGCTTTGCGCTGCTTGCGGCGAGCTGCCTCAGCTCGCTCTCGAAGACCCCGAAGTCGCGTGTACAGCTCCCGGCTTTGCGTCCCCACCGCTCGCCCCCCATGTGCTCTTCATCAATCGCTACCCGCCCGATAGCGCCCAGCACCCGATGCGGGCACGACGAGCATCGGATCGGCGACGCGATGACCAGCAGCGTAGGGCTTGCTCCATCCGATCCGCCCGCGACTTGAGACAGTCCGGGCCGTACTTCGTCAGAGTCGACTCACGCGCCGGGCCCGGCAAGCCACACCAATCCATGGAGGAAACCTCATGGCCAACCGTCGCCGCATCAGTCGACCCGCAAAAGGGAAGCCCGCGGCTCACAACGTGGCTAACCGCCCCCTGACGCTTTGGCGGGAAGCTTCTCGTCGCGCCGTGATCGGTCTCTCTGCGGCCCTCGGGCCGGTCGCTCTCACCGTCATCGAGTGGTGGGTCCGCACCCACTGAGATCACATTGAGCCCGGCAGCACGACGCCCACCGGACCAGCAGTTCGGTGGGCGTCGCCCAGCAACCGCGGCTGTTCGAGTACCCCGATGTGGACCGCCGGGGTTTGTGAGTCCCCGTGCAGGCAGACGTTCCGGAAGGGGATGAAGGGTTCGGACAGGTTGTGGTCGACGGGACGGGTGTGTCGTGCCCGATCGGTGTCGCTCGGGGTGCCGCCCGCCCTGATCGATGGTCCGACCAGGTACTACAAGGTGTACGAGTACCTCGATCAACTCACCTACCGGGACGCGCTCGAAGACTTCACCGACGCGATGGCCCTCGCCCTCCGGGACAAGTTGCCCTCCCCATCGCCGCGTGGATCAATGAAGCAGCAGGCCCGGCAGTGATCATCGCGCTGTCCACCTTGGTTCTCCTCTGGTCCTTCTTCCAAGCTCCGGTGACCTGTGGGGCACCAGTCAGAGGACGAACCGATGGCTGCCGCAACAACGCCAGCGGCATCCTCATGGGCTGCCACATCCATCAGCACCGCTGGCAGAAGCTCAAGATGCTGATCTTCCGGCGGCGAGTGCGCGAGTTCTGCTCCGGGCTGTTCTCAGATGGGAAAGCCACCCTCGTCACGCTCGCAGCACTGGGCAGCTTCTTGTCAGGACTAGTAGCACTCATACCTGGCATCGCCGTCTGAGATAGCGGGGCACATAGCAGCGCAGGCACGGCGGGCTATAGGGTCAAGCTCAGTGACCCGTTCGAGACGAACTGGGGAGCGTCGTGCCCGACTGCCGTAGCTCCGGCACCAGAAGTGACGGAGAAGTAGCCGAGGTCAGCAGGAACGATCTGCTGGTGACCCGAGCCGGGCCGGGAGTGCCGTGTGCAACGGGCCGCCCGGAAGATCCGGCCTCACCACCCCCTCCGCTGACGAAGAACCTTCAGGTTCCGGGGGGTTCTCCTAGTTCACCATGTTCATCCAGGATCGGGTCTGCTGCAGGTTTGGGTGACAGGTTCGGTCACGCGAGCTGGAGGGCCGGTGTGGTCATGACGGTCTCGAATTCGATGGGGGTCAGCCGGCCGAGCGAGGCTTGTCTGCGGCGCCGGTGGTAGGTCCTCTCGATCCAGGTCACGATCGCGATCCGCAGTTCCTCGCGGGTGGCCCACGCCCGACGGTCGAGGACGTTCTTCTGCAGCAGGCTGAAGAAGGACTCCATGGCCGCGTTGTCGCCTGCCGCCCCGACCCTCCCTATGGATCCGACCATCCGGTGCCGATCGAGCGCCCGGACGAATTTCCGTGACCGAAACTGCGATCCGCGATCACTGTGCAGAATGCACCCGGCGACGTGTCCACGCCGGGCAACAGCGTTGTTCAGGGCTGTGACGGCCAGGCGGGACTTCA